>HF987922.1:51656-125763 GCA_000431835.1 Succinatimonas sp. CAG:777 | reverse complement strand
AGACGTGACGTACACCTAAATAGAACTGCTTTATCAGTTGGTTTAATTGACACTCTAGTAGCCGTAATGGCTGGTATGATTATCTTCCCTGCTGTGTTCTCAGTACAAGGTATGGAGCCATCAGTTGGTGCGGGCTTGGTATTCATTTCATTACCTAACGTATTTGATTCAGCATTGCAGTCTGTACCTTTCTTTGGATGGCTAATCCCTACAGCTTTCTATGTAATTCTATTCATGGCAGCTATTACTTCATGCATTTTCTTACACGAAGTTTCAACCGCATTCATTGCTGAAAGAGCTAACCTTTCAAGACATAAGGCAGCTGCTATTGTATCTCTTGCAGCCTTTATCATTGGTTGTGGTGCATCTTTATCAATGGGTCCATGGTCAGATCCAATTTTCTTTGGCATGAACTTCTTTGATTTCTTAGACTACTTTACAGCTAAGCTAATTTTACCTTTAACAGGTATGGGCGCAGCTCTATTCGTAGGTTGGAAGATGACTACAAGGCAGCTATGGTCAGAGTTAACATCTTACGGAAAAGTAAAGTTCTTATGGCTTGTACCTTTCAAGATCCTTGTAAGATACATCATTCCTGTTTTAATTCTGTTAATTATGATTACCCAGCTCTTTAATATTAAATTAGGTTAATCAATCTTCTCTTAAAACATTTGTTTTAAGCTTTTAAGACCTCGTCAAATCTAATTTTGATGAGGTCTGATTTTATGCCAACTTGTAAGTTTTAAGTCTTAAAGCATCACTACAGCTTTTGGTGTCTGACATCTTTCCTTCCTTATAAAAGTCATTACCTTAATCAATTTTTGATGAACCGAAAGTATAAATGTAAGCTATAGGTGATAGTTGATTGAGAAAACTCAAAGACACTCTGGAGAAGTAAGTATGATTTACTTAGTCAAAGAGTCAGATTGCAGGATCAAAAAAAGCGCTACACAAGGTAGCGCTCAAGTATGCAATTAGGAAGATTTTATTACTTCTTTAACTGTAAAACTTTGGTGATAGTTCTGAATAAATCAGTCTGATCTGTTAGACCCATGATATTTAGAGCACCTGGACCGTAAGCTGCTACTCTTAACTGAGAACCAGTATGACCTGCATCATTTACATCTTCAGAGTTACCATATGAAACGGTCATAGGAGCACCATCAGCGGTGATAACAGCCTGTGTAAAGCCTGGAGCCTTTGCATCTGGGTAAACAATCTGGGTTGCGTGAGCGTGATCAGCTGTTACGATAACAAGAGTATTACCATCTTTCTTAGCAAAGTCTAAAGCTACCTGAACAGCCTCATCTAAATCCATGGTCTCACCGAACTGACCGCAAGGATTGTTCTTATGAGCCTGCTTATCGATTGAAGCTCCCTCAACCTGTAAGAAGAAACCATTCTTGTTGGTTTTTAACAGATCGATAGTCTTCTTAGTCATATCTGCTAACTTAGGAATTGAAGCAGTACGTTCTTTGTTTACTTCACACTTTACAGCAGGCTTATCTAAATTGCCATGGAATGTAGCCTGAGGCCCCTTTAATCTTACAGGCATATTACCTGGAGCAAATAAGCCTAATACAGGAGTTTTCTGATCTGCTTTTTCAACTGACTGTAACTCGTCAGCGTTAGTTACAATCTTATAACCTTCTGCCTTAGCCTGCTCTAATAAGGTCTTACCTTTATACTTACCATAAGTTGCCTGCTCTTCAAATGTGGTCATACCACCACCTAAAGTAACATCTGCACGGGTCTTGATTAACTGTTCTGAAATTGAACCTAAACCACCGTTTTCTAATAGGTTAGTTGGGCATTTTTCAGCAGTTGCTTTAGGACCATAGCATTTTCTTTGTGTTACATGAGCAATCTGAGCTGCGGGGGTTGCATCCTGAATTTCTGATGTAGTGATATCGCCTGTTGCTAAACCTTTCTTTTTAGCCAATTCAATAATTGAGGTAACAGGCTTACCATCAACGTCAACACCAATAGCTCCGTTATATGACTTAGTACCTGTTGACCATGCAGTACCAGATGCTGCTGAATCTGTTACATAATCTGGTAAGTGAGTCTTTTTGTTTAAAGAATAGTGAGTGTACTGACCTGAGAAAGGTAGAGCATCGATGCCTGGGAAATAACCACCAGCACCATAAGCAAAGTTACGAGCTGCAGTAATTTCGCTATCGCCCATACCATCTCCGATTAAAAGGATTACGTTCTTTGCGTGCTCTTTTTTTGCTAACTTAATCTGGCTCTCGTACATTTTGTTCATATCACCGTGAATACGTGATGCACCACCAGTAACTGTCATATTGCCTACAGCTGCTCTGTTATAAACATCTTCTGTCGCATTTGCATTACCAACGATAGCTGTAGCTAAAGCTAAACTTAAAACTGTAACAATTTTCTTATTCATATAAACCTCAATAGTTCTAATCGATGAGGTAAATATAAAAATGGAATGTTAACTACATAAATTTGGATTGTAATTTTTCTGTTAAATCTTGCTGAATTTTGTAAAGAGATCAAAAAAGAGGATTGTCTATTAAACAATCCCCTATTTTTCTATTTATGATTACCTATTTTGTAAGATTACTTGCCAAAACGTGCAGCAGCATCTTCAATAGAAATCTTAGTAGCAGCTTCTTTTAGACCTTCTAGAGATAAGTTAGACATATCGACTAATTCCTGATCTGTAAATGGTAACTGCTTTACGAAGTACTTCTCGTACCCCTGATAATCATCAGGTGAAGCTACGAACAGATAAGGGAAGGTGATATCTTCGAACTTGCCTTCAAAGTCTTTGTAGTTGCCTTTGATTGCATTGTATACAGTCATGAAAGCAATTAGAGGATCACAATAGTGACCACCAGACTGACCTGCCATAGAACCGTTCTTTAATCTTTCACCTAAATCAGGTAAGAAGTCAGTTGATACAACAGCAATTTTGCCTGTCTTGCCGGCTCTCTCTACAGCAGCAATAGCACCCTGTAAAGGATCACCGCCACCACCAGCTGGGATTAAAGCATCTAGCTTAGGATTTGCAGCCATTAAAGCTTCAGCAGCCTTTGAACCACCTTCTGAAGAGGTACCTGCATACTGAGGCTCTGTTAACTTAGCCTGATCATCAGGATGAGTCTTATTCCACTTCTCAACGCCGGCTTTGTAACCAGCCCATCTGCCTAACCAAGTAGCATCACCCTGCTCCCAACCGATTAGACCGATGTTTCTGCATCCTTTATCTAACAGAATGTTAACTAAGTGCTCACCGTTATCAGGCTCATTCTCATGAACGGCACCGATGTAGTATGGTGACTTCTCAGCAAACTTATAGATTGATGGACTTGCATCCTTAGATATAATTCTGAAGAATTGAGCTAAATATACTTCATTGTCATTTGCAGTCTTGATTGCAGATGTCATCTCAGTATCAGATGAGTTACAAATAATGATACCTTGGCAACCTGCAGCAACTAGCTGTTCTACAGAAGCAGTAACCTTCTCAGATACGTGAGCCTGGTCAACGTACTGTACTTTTACGCCTAAAGCTTTTGCAGCTTCGTCAAGTACACGCTTACAATCAGAACCTAAAACATCAGTTGATGACCAAATTGAAACACCTATCTTAATGTCGCTGTTTTCAATGGCAGATGCTGTATTAGCAAAAGATGCAATACCAGCAGCTACTGCCGTGCAAGCAAATACCTTAGCAAACTTCTTTAAAGTAAATTTCATAATCAATTCCTTATGTAATTGTTAGGCAAGATAATCTTGTCTGAGACTCGAGAATTCTGTATGACCTCGTTGAACTCATATATATATGATAGAGAGTTTTTTAACGTAAACGTATGCGCTGATCACAATTTTCATAATTATATTAGTTTCAATATTTTCATTTTAAATATTTATAGTGTCTTTTCAATAGGTTAAATATTTTGTTAAAAATTTCATTTGAAAATTTTTTGAAATTTTTAGTAAATTTTCAAAAATTATTTTCACTATTTTCAAAAGTGTGCTTAATAAATCAGATTTCATATTGTGTAAAAGTTAGCGTTTTCCATGTAGATTACAAATTGCTTGACATTTATACATTACCGTTATATATGCGATTTTATAGAATTTCTTATCACAAAATTCTCTCTAAAAATTGAGAGCATTATCAAAAAAAATATTCATTTTTTATAAAAAAACGTGCGCAAGTTACAATTATCGCAAACGTTTACGTGAATTCAATAATATTTAGACTTATGATTTAGATAGATAAAAAGTCCTCTTATGAGGATTTTAAATTCAATGTTATATAAATACACGTTTTTTCAAATAGTTATAAAAAGACGCGTTGAATAGAAGCTTATATAACGCACATAGCATTAGGCAAAAAAGCCACATCAATGACAAACAGTTCCTTTCAATTTTCATTGAAAGATGCACATTCATAAGGACATGATTATGACTGGAATTAAAAATCTCTCCGGTGCAACGAAAGGTTACATAGTACTTATAACACTAGTAATCCTTTCATGGTTAGTTTTTAAGATCTTAACCCCTGATAATTTCGGATCTGCAAATAACCTATTGAGTTACTTCCAGGCAAGTTTAATTGCGACTGTAGGTGCAATTGGTTTCTACTTTGTGATGGATATGGGACTGTTCGATTTTTCTATCGGCGCTAACATTATCCTGTCAGCAATTGTAGGTTGCCAATTAGCAACAACTTTTGAACTGGGTTATTTTGGACTAGTTGCAGGCAGTATCGCTACAGGTGCACTGGTTGGATTGTGCAACGGCTTTTTCTATGTCAAATTAAGAATTCCTTCAATGATCGTAACCGCCGGTTTAGCATTAATCTACGAGTCTATCGCTAACTATATGGCAGGCGGTGTAGAACAAACCTTACCATCATCATTACGCGCTCTTGGTCAAATGCCAGGAAACATCGTACTAGCTGTCATCACCTTTATTATTGCTTACGGCATCTTAAACTACACAAAATTTGGTACTTATACTTATGCAATCGGCTCTGATGAGTTTGTTGCAAAAAACATGGGTATCAATGTAGATAAATTCAAAGTTCTAGCATTTATCCTATCAGGAGCTTTCTTCGGCGCTATGGCTGTTTTAACCATAAGCTACGGTTCATCAATGGTTGCTGTAACTGGAATGGCATCAATGAGCCGAAACTTCGTTCCTACCATGGGTTGCTTCTTCGGTTTGGCTTTCATGAAATATGGTATTCCTCTACAGGCAATTATCCTAGGAGAGTTCATCGTAAACATTATCTTCTTTGGATTCATTTCACTAGGTGCTCCAACTGCAATTCAGGACGTTATCACTGGTCTTGCACTGCTCATTATCATCACTTTAACAACCAAAGTAACCAAAGGTGAAATTGTTAAGTAAGGAGAATAAAAATGAGCGATATCAGATTACAAGTAAAGAACATCACCAAGCACTTTGGTATCAACAGAGCTTTAAACAATGTTTCTTTCAATATCAATAAAGGCGAAGTTCATGCCTTAATTGGTGAGAATGGTTCTGGTAAATCAACCTTAACAAATATGTTAACCGGTATTTACCCTATGGAATCAGGTCATTTCATCCTAGATGGTGAAGAGATCCATCCAAAGAATCAGGTTGATGCAAATAACCATGGCGTTTCAATTATTGTTCAAGAATTAGGAACACTATCAGGATTAACCGTAGCTGAGAACATCTTCTTAGGCCATGAAGAGAGGTTCATAAAATACGGGATTAGAAATACCAAAGCAATGAATAATGAAGCGAACGCTTTATTAAAGCAGTATGGCTTTACCCATATAAAAGCTTCAACTTTAGTTGATGATTACAAGTTCGAAGACAGAAAGTTAATCGAAATTGTAAAAGCAACTTACTTCCATCCTAAGATCGTAGTTATCGATGAGACCACCACTGCACTATCTCAGGAAGGTCGTGAAGAACTTTACAAACACATGAACAGAATTCGTAACGAAGGAAATACTGTAATTTTCATTTCTCACGATTTGCCTGAAATTCTAGATAAATCGGACACAATCACCATTTTAAGAGATGGTGAATACATCGATACAATAAAGAGTAAAGATGTAACAGAAGATGATTTAAAGAAACTCATGGTTGGAAGAGAGGTAACTGGAGCTTATTACCGTTCTGACTATGATGAAAAGGTTTCAGACGAGGTTGTTCTGTCAGTTAAGAATGTTTCTGTTCCACACCTAATTCAAAATGTAAGTTTTGATTTACATAAAGGTGAAATTCTAGGATTTGGTGGTCTGTCAGAATCAGGCATGCACGAAATTGGTAAAGCAATTTTTGGTGCAAGCTACGACAGAGAAGGTGAAGTAGTCCTTGCTGATGGAACACATATTAACGATATTCCAACAGCTATTGACCATTCAATCGCTTATACCTCTAAAGATCGTGACAATGAGTCTGTTGTTATGAATCAGAGTATTCAGGACAACATCGCACTGCCTTCTTTAGATAAGCTCAATTTAGAAAAGACACCTTTCTTGAACTGGGCAAAGATAAAAGCTTTTGCTAAAGCTTTTGCTAAAGAAATGTCTGTAAAAATGGTTAATACAGATCAGTTCGTTTCAGAACTATCTGGAGGAAACAAGCAGAAAGTAGTTCTTGCAAGATGGATCGGAAAAGGTTCTGACATAGTTGTGTTAGATAGTCCTACCCGTGGTATTGATATCAAGGTTAAGCAGGATATCTATCAACTTATGGACAAGATGAGAAAAGAAGGAAAATCAATCATCATGATTTCTGAGGAATTGATGGAGTTAATCGGAATGTGCGACCGCATTATTATTATGAAAGATGGCGCTATTAAAGGTGAGCTACCTCGTTCTAAAGAACTTAATGAAAACAGCTTAATTTCAATGATGGTTTAAGGAGTTACGTTATGTCAGATTCAGTTGCTTTAAAGAATAAAGAGCAGGAGCTTAAAAAGCTCCATACAATGAGACTAGTTCGTACTCTGTTACCTATCGTTGGTCTTATCATTGTATTTTTCTTATTCAACTTTTTAACTCATGGCAGACTGTTAAGTCATTTGCCTTTGGCTATGTCTCAAGTTTACGTCATTATGATCGCTTCAATGGGCGTATTCTTCATCATGACTATGGGAGGTCTTGATTTCTCTCAAGGTTCAATCTTGGGTCTGTCAGCAATTGTGATATGTGTACTCTCAGAGTATGGACTTACCATTGCAATCATAGGTGGTATTCTCACTGGTGCTGCCATTGGTGCTATCAACGGATATTTCTACGTACGCAGAAAGATTAAATCATTCATTGTAACAATCTGCACTATGTTCTTATTCCGTGGCCTAATTAAGTACTTAACCACTAATGCGCCTGTAGCTGGTGCTCCTGAGCTTATCTATATGGATAGCACTTCATTCAAGATCACTTGCACTGCAATCGTAGTTGTTATCGGTATGTTCTTCTTCTCATTCACCAAGTTCGGTACCCACTTAAAGGCTATCGGTGCTGGTGAGAAGGCTGCTATGTTCTCAGGTATCCGTACTGATAGAGTTAAGTTCTTCGTATACGTTTTATCAGGTGCAATTACAGGCTTTGCCGCCTTTATCAGCTGCATCAAAGTTGGCTCTGTAACCTCATCAGGTGGTAACCAGTTAGAAACTCAGATCCTAATTGCTTTAGTTTTAGGTGGTATGCCTATCTCTGGCGGTGCTATGGTTCGCTTCTACAACTTCGTCGTAGGTTCATTACTCTACGTAGTTCTAAGCAGTGGCTTAACCATGATTGGCTTTAGCACTCAGTTAATGCAGTTAATTCAGGGTGTGGTATTCCTAATGTTCGTAGCAATCTTTGCAGACCGTCAGGCAATACACGTAATCAAATAACTAATGCCACGTTTTAAACGGGGCTTTTTAAAATTCATTTAGACATAAGGAAGAAATTATGAACAAGCTATATTTTGTTGTTGGTTCTCAGGATCTATATGGTGAAGAGTGCTTAAAACACGTAGCAGAAGATGCTGCTAAGATGACGGCATTCTTTAACAAAAAATTTGAAGGAAAAGTTACAGTCGAGCTATTACCTACAGTTGTTAACTCAGAAACCTGTATTGAAGACATGAGAAAGGCAAGCTGTGATGATGAGTGTATCGGTGTTATGACCTGGATGCATACTTTCTCTCCAGCAAAAATGTGGATCAAAGGTCTTCAGGAATTAAGAAAGCCTCTATTACACTTACACACTCAGGCTAATGAGAAATTACCATATGATTCCATTGATATGGATTTCATGAACTTAAATCAGGCTGCTCACGGAGATAGAGAGTTTGGCTTTATCGTTGCAAGATTAAGAATTCCTCATCAGGTAGTAGCTGGTTTCTATGAGCATAACGATGTTATTGAGCGTATTTCTAAGTTCATCGATGTAGCAAAAGCTATCAACTTCTCTAAACACTTAAAAGTAGCTTCATTTGGTAACAACATGCGTGAAGTTGCTGTAACTGATGGTGATCGTGTAGAGTCACAGATTAAATATGGTTGGGAGTGCAATTACTTTGCTATTGGTGATTTAGTTGATGTAATCAATAAAGTTAACGAACAAGAAATCGATAAGAAGATGGAAGAGTACACATCTAAGTACACCATGAAGACCAAGAATATCAAGGCTGTTCGTGAGCAGGCTAAGTACGAAGTTGGTATAGAGAAGTTCTTAAAGGCAAATAACTTAGGTGCATTTGCTGATACATTCCAAGATTTACATGGCTTAAAGCAGTTACCTGGTATTGCAGCCCAGAACCTAATGGGCAAGGGTATTGGCTTTGGTCCTGAAGGTGACTACAAGATTTCAGCTTTCTCAGCTGTTCTAATGAAGATGTCAGAAGGACGTAAGGGCGCTACAGGTTTCATTGAGGACTACACTTATGATCTAACCTCTGGTGAAGAATTAGAGTTAGCATCACACATGCTAGAAGTTCCAGTAAACTTTGCTAAGAACAAGCCAGAGATCGACGTATTACCATTAGGTATTGGCGGTAAAGAAGATCCTGCTCGTTTAATCTTTGATGGAGTTGAAGGTGACGGTATTCAGGTAACTATGGTCGATATGGGTGATCATTTCAGAATCATCTGTGCTGATATTGAGCTTGTAAAACAGCCTAAACCAATGCCTAACTTACCTGTAGCTAGAATCATGTACCGTCATAAGCCAAACTTCAGAATCGGCACTGAGGGCTGGTGTTATGCTGGTGGTGCTCACCACAGCGTAGTTTCAACAGCTCTTACAAGAGAAGATATTGCTCTATTTGCTAAATTAACCGGTACTGAACTTATTACTATAGGAGATGACACCACTGAAGCAGATCTTCAGAAACTGTCAGCTTACTAATATTAGCTGCTACTAGATAATCTCTAGTGGCAGTTTAGTAAAAACAAGATTTTAAAGCGCCTTTAATCGTGTGATTAGAGGCGTTTTTTATCTGTTAAAATAGACTTCAACAAGGCTAAGACTCAACTTACAATCACTAATGAAGGTATGAACCATGGAGAAGACATTTTGCTCATTTTATTACCAAGTTTGTCCTTCTGATAACACAGAACTTAAGCTTGAAAAAGCTAATACAGCTTTATTAGTTATCGATCTGCAAAGGGTATATACAAAGTTAGCTGATAAAGATCCAAGATGGAATGCGTTTTCTAAAAGACTTAATGAAACAGTCCTTCCTAATGTAAAGAAAATCGAAGCACTTTTCCGTAAGAATAAACAAGATGTAATCTTTGCAAGAATAGCTTGCCATCTAAAAGATGGTAGAGACAGATCGTTATCCCAAAAGATGTCAGGTTGGAATAACATACTAATTACTTTAGATGATGATGACAGCCAAATCATCGATGATATAGCTCCGGTTAATGATGAAATCGTTGTTACCAAAACAACTGATAGCGCACTTACTGGAACCAACTTAAGATTAATTTTAAACAATCTTGGGATTAAGACCGTAGTTTGTGCAGGAATCTTTACCGATCAATGCGTAGCTTCTACTGTACGCTCACTGTCAGATGAAAGTTTTAATGTCGTAGTATTAGAAGATGCTTGTGCTGCCGGTACTATGGAATTACACAATGCTGAGCTTACAATTATCAACAATATCTATGCAAAGGTATGTTCAACTGACGATTTAATCAAAGTTTTGAGTAGCAATTAACTCAATTTTTTGTAGAATGCACTGTCACCTTTTAAGTTATGGTTAACCTCTAATAATTTCATGAAAAGAATAGAATTACTTGCACCTGCTAAAAATAAAGAATGTGGTTTTGCTGCAATTGAAAGTGGCGCTGATGCTGTCTACATCGGCGGTCCTTCATTTGGAGCTAGAGTCAATGCTGCAAATACATTAGAAGATATTAAAGAACTTTGTGACTATGCACATCTTTTCGGTGCCAAGATCCATGTAACCATCAACACTATTCTTGATGATCAAGAATTAGAAAAAGCACGTGAACTTACTTTCAAATTATACGATGCAGGTGTCGATGCTCTTATTATTCAAGATTTAGGTCTGATTAACGGACCTCTGCCACCTCTTGAAATTCACGCAAGTACACAGCAGGACAATTCAACACCACAAAAGGTTCAATTCTTAGAAAAAGCAGGATTTTCACAGGTAGTTTTAGCTAGAGAATTATCTTTAAATGATATAAAAAAGATAAGAGAAAACACTACCGTAAAATTAGAAGCTTTTATTCACGGAGCTTTATGCGTAGGTATCAGTGGGCGCTGTTATTTAAGTGCAGCAATTACTGGCCGCAGTGCTAACCGTGGCGAATGTGCTCAGTTATGCCGTGTAGCACAAAGTTTATATGACACTAAAGGCAATGTGCTTGCAAAAGATAAGTATCTATTATCTCTAAAAGATTTTAATCAAAGTCAAAATCTTGAAGAGCTAATTGATGCTGGTATCAGCTCTTTTAAGATTGAAGGCAGATTAAAAGACGAAAGCTATGTAAGAAACGTCGTTGCTTATTACAGACATAAGATTGATAGAATCATTGCTAAAAGAGATGATGTTGTAAGATCATCATTCGGTACTACTACCACCAATTTTGTACCAGATGTAGCCAAAAGCTTTAACCGAGGCTTTACTGAATACAACTTCCATGAAAAGAAAGATAACTATGCAAACTTTGATGCACCAGGCTTTGTCGGTCAAAAGATAGGTAAGTTAGAAAAACAAAAGAATAGAGATCTTACCTTTTCATTATTAAAAAACACTGTTATCCACAATGGTGACTCCTTAAATTACTATGACAATCAGGGAGTATTAAACGGTTTTAGGATCAGTACTCTAAAAGCTCCAAATACAGCAGAAATCTTCCAGGAGATCCCTTTTATTAAAGCTGGAACTGTTTTTTATAGAAACAAAGATGCTGAATTTGAAAAGGCTATGGCAGGTAAATCGTCTTGTAGAAAATTAAGTTTAAATCTTACCTACCGAGAAAATGACAAAGGAATCGTACTCTTTGGTAAGGATGAAACAAATACTGAGGCAAGTGTTGAAATAGCTCTTGAGGATAAGCAAACAGCAAATGATCTTGATAAACTAAAAGCTAACATCACCTCAAAGCTAGGACGCTTGGGAGATAGTGTCTATACACTAAATCAGCTTGAGATAAAACTATCTTTTAGTTATTTTGTGCCGCAAAGTGTTTTAAACAATCTTAGACGACAACTTATTGAGAAACTAAATAAGTTAAAGACTGAAAAGAGAAAAGAGATAGTTCATAACTTTGAAAATGCCCCAATGTTACCTGAAAAGGAGCAGCATTTAGGATTTATGGCCAATATCTATAACGAAAAGGCTTTAGATTTTTATAAAAAACATGGTGCAAAAGATATAGAGCCTGCTTATGAGACAGAGCGCGTTCATGATGAAGAATGCGTGCTGATTTCAAAGCACTGTCTGAGATATTGCTTTAACCTCTGTCCTAAGCGCCACAAGGTAAAAGCTCAAGATCTTTTCCTCGTCATCGGCAAAGCAAAATTTAGATTAGAGTTTGATTGCAAAAACTGCTATATGAAATTGATAGGTCCTTTGAAGTAGCATAATTCAGAGGCATAAGCCTCTGAATTATGATCTTCAATTACTTATTGCATGAAAGATCAATTAACTTTAAGGTCACATTAAGAGATTTTTCAAAAGCATTTAATGGTAAGAACTCTGCATAAGAGTGGAAGTTATGAGCTCCTGTAAAGTAGTTAGGAGTTACTACACCACGAACTGATAAAGCAGAACCATCAGTACCACCTCTCATTGCATAAGTTTTTGCTTTAATTCCTAACTCATCAAAAGCCTTATAAATTAGAGCTACTGGTTTATCCTCTTTAGTTACATTGTTAGCAATGTTCTCATAGGTATCACTAATCTTGTAGCTAATTTCAGCCTTAGGATGAAGTTTCTTCAACTTCTCAATGTTAGATGCAACCTCTTCTTTTCTCCACTCATAACGATCTTTATCATGATCTCTGATATTCATTTTTAGAGTGCAGTAAAGAGGATCTGCTTCAATACCGGTAAACCACCAGTAGCCTTCTTTATCAGCAGTCCATTCAGGAGTCTGATGTCTATCAAACATGCCAATGAAATCATGAGCCACTAAAAGAGGATTTACTAAAACGCCCTTTGATGACATTGGATGAGCTGAAACACCTTTAATCTTGATTAAAACAGAGCCTGCGTTAAAGGTTTCATAAACTACTTCACCTAAAGAGCAACTGTCGATAGTGTATGCATAATCAACTTTGAATTTGTTCAAATCCATAAGTTTTGAGCCTTTAAGACCAATCTCCTCATCAGGCACAAAAGCAACTTTTAAGGTTGGGTGTTTAATGGTCTTATCATTATGCAAAACAGTTAATGCTGTCATGATGTTTGCCATTGCAGATTTATTATCAGCACCTAAAACAGAGGTTCCATCTGAGAAAATAATATCCTGACCTACATAATTTTGAAGTTCAGGATGTTCACTTACTCTAATATAGATCTCGCGCTCTTTATTTAATAAAACATCGCCACCCTCATAGTGAATAACTTGAGGATGAATATCAGAATTTAAAGAAACATCAACAGTATCTAGATGTGAGACAAAGCCTACAACAGGACCTTCTGCATTACCATGTAGAGTACCATAAACAATAGAATGCTCATCAACACTTATGTCAGTTAAACCTAACTCTTCTAGATCTTTTGCTAATAAATTTGCTAATTCAGTCTGACCTTTAGTACTTGGAACAGACTCGACAGAAGCATTTGATTGTGATGTGATTGCTACATAGCGAAGAAATCTTCTTAATAATTCATCTTTATTATTCATTTTAAATCCCCATAACAAAACTGCAGTCATATAGACTGCAGCTTTTACATATTAAGGTTGTGGATACATGGTTGATGGGTAATCAAATCCACTATTAAAGCCTAAAGGTATTCCAATCATCCAGTAAGCGTATAACACTGCTGTTAGGACAATCAGAAGAGCAAATGTGTAAGGTAACATCATTGAGCTTAAGGTTCCAACACCTGACTTCTTACAATATCTCTGGCAGTATAAAATCAGCAATGGATAGAATGGGAATAAAGGAGTACATACGTTTACAGCTGAGTCTGAAACTCTAAAAGCTGCCTGTGTAAGTTCAGGTGAAATACCTAACATCATCAGCATTGGAACAAAAATAGTTGATAAAATAGCCCATTTTGAAGTAGCTGAAGTGATTAACACGTTTAGCATTGCTGTAAGAATAATGATACCAAACAGAGTAATACCTGATGGCATACCTAAATTCTTTAAGAATTCAGCACCTGAAATTGCTAACAGTGAACCAATATTTGAAGCACCAAATACATATAAGAACTGACCTGCGAAGAAACAGAAAACAATGAATGATAAAAGCATCTTCATAATGTTTTCCATTGATGCGATCACATCTCTGGACTTCTTAAAGGTACCTGCAACATAACCATATACAAGGCCAGGAACAGAAAAGAAGATAAAGAGTAATGGAACTAAGCCCTGCATTACAGGAGCTTTTGGAGAGGTCAATGAACCATCTGGAGCTCTGAATAATGAGTTATCTGGGTAACATAGAATAAATAAAAGAGCTAATAGAGCAACTATTGTAGCTAAAGCAGCGTAGTAAGCTTTGTTCTCTAAAGGAGTTACATCTTCGATTACTAAAGTTTTATCTGTCTTTGTAGACTCATCTAGAGGCATAGTTGCCCATAAACGAGGTTCAACAACTTTATCAGTTACAAACCAAATAGCGCCAATAATGAAGAAAGTTCCACCTAAAGCATAGAAGTAGTTACATAAAACATTCACGCTGTAATTTGGATCAATTGAGTGTGAAGCTGCTTCAGTAAAGCCCTGCATGATAGGGTCAATGATAGAAGGAGTATATGAAGCTGTAAAGCCACCTGCTAAACCTGCAAATGAACAAGCAATACCAGCTAAAGGATGTCTACCTGAGGCATAGAAGATTAAAGCTGAAACCGGCATTAAAATGGTGTATGCACTGTCTGATACGATATGGCAAACAATTGATACAAAAATTACTGTAGGAGTTAAGAATTTCTTAGGAGTGATAGATAGGAACTTTCTAATTAAAACTTTAACGAAACCGGAGCCTTCAGCAATACCAATACCTAATGTTGCTACGATTGTGATGCCTAATGGAGGGAATCCCATAAAGTTCTTAACTGAGTTAATTACTAAAGTTAAGAGGTTATCAGGAGTAAACATGTTAATGATTTTGATCTTTTCATGAGTATTTGGATGAATATAGTCAAAATCCACATAAGATAAAGCCAATGACAGAAGCATGGTGAAAATAAGCGCATAGATAAACAACATTGTAATGTGTGGCAGCTTATTTCCTAATCGTTCAACAACATTTAAAAAACGATTTAGAATCCCAAACTTAGCAGGTACGGATTTATTCATTTTTTCTCCGTTTTATTGTAAAGAACCACTAATAGGACACAAAAAAAGCAGTCACTTGACTGCCTGTTTTGTTGGTGCGAAAGGAGGGACTCGAACCCTCACGCCTTGCGGTACAAACACCTGAAGCTTGCGCGTCTACCAATTTCGCCACTTTCGCAATATTAATTTTTTTGATGTGATCCCGATGAGAGTCGAACTCATGACCACCGGCTTCGGAAACCGATACTCTATCCACCTGAGCTACGGGATCATCGTGAACCATCAGAATATGCCGGTCATTATAGCAAAATTATTTATTCCTGCAAGAAAGATAGCTAAAATATATATAAATTTTGGCGAGGATAATACGATATGAATTTTGATAAAAGATTGGCTTTTAGAGGTATCAGAGCACTGTACGGAAACGATGGTTTTGAGAAATTACAAAGCTCACACGTAACCGTTATCGGTGTCGGTGGTATCGGTTCATGGGCAACAGAAGCTCTGTGCAGAACCGCCATTGGCTCTCTTACCCTCATCGATAATGATATTATCGAGCTCACCAATTCAAACAGACAACTTCATACCACCTCAAAGACTGTTGGTTTAGGCAAAGCAAGAGTATTAGCTGACAGACTTTTAGAGATCAATCCTCTTTTAGACATTGAAGTAATCGAAACTAAACTGACACCTGAGAATATTGATGGTGTGTTAGAAGGGAAAACTGATTATGTATGTGACTGTATCGATGATATCGATGCTAAAGCATATGTTTGCAACTACCTGTTCAGACACAACGCTACTTTCATTGAAGCAGGTGGAGCTGGAGGCAGACGTGATCCATCAAAACTGAAGATTGGTGATATCAATACCGCTAATGGTGATGCTTTAATTTCAAAACTGAGAGCGCGCTTGAGAAAGGATTACGGATTTCAATCTAATAGCAAAAAGTTCAATATTAGCTGCACTTTTTCTAACGAAAAGCCTATATACTCTTCAAAAGAAGACTATCTAAGTGGAGATCTACCTGCATTTGGTGCTTCAATGAGTGTAACTGCATCTGCAGGTCTTTTAATTTCTTCATGGATCATAAATAAGATCACCTCAAAGAACTGATATTGATTGATACGGATTTAAGAATGCAAGAGCAAGAATTTGAGAAGCAAAAGCAGTTTTTATTAAGTAAACTGCCTGATTATCTAAAAAGTAAAGGAATTAACGTTAATTCCAACTTTTTTTGTTTAAATCCAACTGACACAGCTCATATTCCAAGCATGAGTTACGACGCATCTAACTATACGGTTAAGTGCTTTAACTGCAATGCTGTCTATAATATCTTTGATCTGATCGGCATCGATTTTAATATCAGTGATTTTTCTCATCAGTTTATCAAGGCACATGAACTATACATAGGTAAGGTGCCTTTAGGCTTTATTGATGTTTTAAAGAACTATAACAATCAAAAGCAACCTGAAATTAGAACACCTACATTTGAAATTGAAAATAACAATTTCTTAGCTTCTCACTCTTCTCAAAAAGAGGTTCGTGTTCCTTTTGGTTTTAATGAAAACCATAATAACGATCAGTTCGATCAGAATTTACAGCAACAGCAAACACAACCTCAAAGAGGATTTAATACCATTTCACCATTCGATGAGGCTAAGTTAAAGCCTTTTAATCTGCGAGGAAATGCTCCTTCAAATTCCAATACACAAACATTTGGCAACAATTCATTTGGTCAACAGCAAAACAGCTTTGGTCAGCAGAACTTAAACAATCAAAACCAATTCTCCTCTGCTCAGAATCAATTTGCCTTCAATGAGCAGCAGAATATCTCTCACAGATTTGGTGATTCTCAAGTATCTCCATTTGCATACGCATCAGAATCAGCTAATGACTTTACTGATTATGTAAATCAATGTGCTTCTAATGTAGAAAAGACCTCTTATTTTAGAGACAGGGGCTTATCTGATTCTGTAATTCACAGATTTAAATTAGGCTTTGATGAAAACTTTCAAGCTGAAATTAACAAGATCACAGGTCAGAAATCATACTGGAAAGCAGCCATCATTCCTTACGGAATCCATGGTTACTGTGTAAGAAATACTGATCTTAGTGCAAACAGCTCTAATGAAAGATATAAGAAAAAAGGTATCTTTGACATCTACAATCATGAAGCATTAGAGCAAAAAGGTACTATCTTTATAACTGAAGGTGAGTTTGATGCTTTAAGTTTAGAAACGCTAGGCTATAGAGCTATAGCTTTAGGTGGAGCTGGTAATGTAAGGCCGCTCATAGAATGCATCAAAGATTCAACTGAAGAACACACTTTCTATATTTCTCTTGATAATGATGAAGCAGGTCGTGAAGCTACCGCTAAGATTTGCACTTACCTACATCAATTGGGTATATCTTTTAAATGTCTAAACCTAGCTCACCCTTTCAAAGACATCAACGAAGCTTTGTACAGTGATAAAGGCATGCTAAAAGAGAGATTATCTAATTTAGATAAGATCCTCTCTTATCAATTTGAAGATATTTGTGCTCCAACTGCATACAAATATATTTGCGCACCTGAGGATTTAAATACTCTTGAGTTATCAAGTGCGCTGTATTCTTTTAGCGCTAGACCTCAGGTTTTAAGACGTTTTGTAAGTCAAATCATAAAGACAAAACTATCATCAATCGTCTATGCCGGTAACAGAGTTCAGTGGAAATACATTTCAAATCTTGTAGCAGAGCAGCAGCAACCATTTGACGCATCTCAATGGCAGTTAGTTAAGTTCTTAGAACTAAAAGATAGTGATATTGAAAAACAGCTTATCGATGGTATTGAATCTCAGACCATTCAAGGAAATACCAACTTTGTAGCTATGTTAGATTTATGTGCATACTCTCAACAGGAAACTTTAGCTCTGCTAGACAAGTTATCCTCCGAGGTTAAATCCATAGGTATTCCTATCATTGTACTTTGTAACAAAGCAGACAGAGACTATGTAGAAGGACTTTCTTTCCAGAACATAGATATCGATGTTCAACCAAACGGTGATTTTATCTGCAACACTATTGATAAAAATGGTGTTCCTCTAAGCTTTGTAAAGTGCATCGGAATCTAGGATGCAATTAAATCAAGCTCAACAGGAAGCTGTCGATTATGTAAACGGACCTTGTCTGGTTCTGGCAGGTGCTGGATCAGGCAAGACCCGTGTGATCACAACTAAAATCGTCAGTCTCATCAATAAACATTTCATTGCTCCACAGCAGATCTGCGCTGTAACCTTTACTAACAAAGCTGCTGCTGAAATGAGAGACAGGGTAAAACAAGAATTAGGCTCTGAAAGATCTTCTTTAATCACTATTTCTACATTCCACTCTTTAGGGTTAAACATCTTAAAAGAGGAGTCAGTAGCTCTAGGATTAGGCAGAAACTTTACCCTCTTTGATCAGTACGATAGTTTTAAGCTGATTAAAGATATTGTCAGAGAAAAGTTTCCACAGATCTTAGTTGATAATTCAGAGAAGACTGTTGTTGAAGAAATAGCAACAGATATCAGTACCTGGAAGACTAGTCTTTTAAGACCTGAGGATATTGCTGTAAGAACAATTAGAGTTCAGGTATATGAGGCTTATCAGGCATATCTATCTGCCTGCAATGCTGCTGATTTTGAGGATTTAATCTTTAAAACCACGCTATTACTTCGAGACAATCAAGCCGTAAGAGATAAATGGAGCTCTTACTATAAATACATCCTTGTAGATGAGTATCAGGATACTAACGAAACACAGTATCAGTTATTAAAATACCTGACCTCTAAAAACAAGAGATTCACAGTTGTAGGTGATGACGATCAGTCAATCTATGCTTGGCGTGGAGCACGTCCTGAGAACATTAAAGTTTTAAGTAATGACTTTCCTGACTTAAAGGTGATCAAGCTTGAGCAAAACTATCGTTCTACACAGCACATACTTAACTGTGCAAATAAGTTAATTTCAAATAACGAACATATTTTCAACAAGACTTTGTATACAAAATCAAATGTTGGAAAGAAAGTTCAAATCATGGAATTACGAACTCAAAACGATGAGGCTGACAGAGTTGTGCAGTTAATCTTGGCTCATCAGTTTAGAACACATTCTCAATGGAAGGAATATGCTGTTTTATACAGAAGTAATTCTCAGTCACGACCTTTAGAAAAGGCCTTTAGAGAAGCTAGAATTCCTTGCTTTATCTCAGGGGGAAGTAGCTTTTTTGAGCAAGTAGAAATTAAGGATATGTTAAGTTGGTGTCGTGTTATATGTAACCCTTACGATGACATGGCCTTGCTAAGAGTGATTAACATTCCAAGAAGAGGTATTGGTCATGAAACTATCAATGCCTTATTCTCACAGGCTAAAGCAATTGGTAAGTCCCTTTACGAAAGTGCCTTAAATCCCAATGTCACCAAAGATCTAATTCCAAGACAGAAAAAATCCTTAGGAGAGTTCGTAATTTTACTTACTAAATTACGTCAGTACATTCTCAATGGCAAAGACAAAGAATTAGCCAATGAGCTAACCGAGTTAATTGGCTATAACGCTTATATAAAAGCCAATACCGACAGTAAAGTTGCAACTGAAATTAAGATTAAGAATGTTAATATCCTATTATCCTGGATATCAGATCTTATCGCCGGTAAAAAAGGTGATACCCCATTAAGTTTTCTTGAAGCCGTAGATAAATTAGGCCTAAGAGAAATGATGGATAGAAAGAGTGATGATCAAGACAATGATGCTGTGCAGATGATGACCTTACATGCATCTAAAGGTCTTGAATTCCCATATGTATTCTTAGTTGGTATGGAAGAAGGCTCACTACCACATAAGAACTCTTTACCTACAGAAGAAAACCAAGGCGTAGATAACGTAGATGAGGAAAGACGTTTAGCTTATGTTGGTATTACAAGAGCAAGACAGGAATTAACCTTACTGCTAGCTAGAGAAGTTACCCAAAGAAACGGTGTACCAGATGCTATTCATCCTAGCCGTTTCTTAAAAGAGCTACCTGCTGAGGATACCGAGTACTACCCATTAGGAACTCAAGCAAAAACTTCTGAAGAACAATACAAATCAGATATTGATGAAGCATTAAAACAATTAGAGAGCATTCTCTAACTTTCTTTACGTTACAACTTTAGCAAACTTATCCTTTTATCCTATTAACTTTAATCCAATTAAAAGGCCCCAAACTTTCGTTTTGGGGCCTTAAAATCAATTTAGAAAACTTCTATTAGTTGTTACCAACAGAAACTTCCTTCATGTCTGACATGTAAGCACGTAGCTTGCGACCTACAACCTCGATAGGGTGGTTGCGGATCTGATCGTTGATCTTGATTAACTCAACGTTATCAACTGCGTTGTCACCCTTTAAGGTATCACCAAATACGTCTAACTTCTGCTTTGCCATGAAATCCTTTAATAAAGGAATTGCTGCATTAGCGAATAAGTAGTTACCGTACTCAGCAGTATCAGAAATAACAACATTCATCTCGTATAAACGACGACGAGCGATGGTGTTAGCGATTAAAGGTAACTCGTGTAATGACTCGTAGTAAGCTGACTCTGGGTAGATACCTGAATGAGTCATAGTGTCGAATGCTAATTCAATACCAGCCTTAGCGAAAGCAACTAGTAAAGTACCCTTATCGAAGTACTCTTGCTCAGAGATCTTAGTATCACAAGCAGGAGCATTCTCGAATGCGCTCTTAGCGTAGTTCTCTCTCCAGGTGTGTAACTTAACATCGCCGTTAGCCCAGTCTTCCATCATGATGCGTGAGAATTCACCGCTCTCGATGTCATCCATGTGCTTTAAGTATAGGTCTTTTAAGATTGACTTGATTTCTTCAGCTAAGTAGAAAGCCTTGATCTTTGCAGGGTTTGATAGACGATCCATCATATTGGTGATACCACCCTGCTTTAGAGCCTCACAGATAGTCTCCCAACCATACTGCAATAACTTGCAAGCGTAAGCCTTGTCAGCACCTAAAGCTACAGCGTGGTCGTAGCACATTACAGTTGCAGCCTGTAAAACACCGCAAAGAATGGTTTGCTCGCCCATTAAGTCTGACTTAACTTCAGCTACGAATGATGAGCGTAAGCAACCTGCTCTATCACCACCTAAGCCTGAAGCCCAAGCCTTAGCAAATGCCCAGCCTTCGCCGTTAGGATCGTTCTCTGGATGAACAGCTAATAGCATTGGAACACCGAAACCACGACGATACTCTTCACGAACCTCAGTACCAGGAGCCTTAGGAGCTACCATGATTACGGTTAAGTCCTTACGAACCTGCATACCTAACTCAACGATGTTGAAACCGTGTGAGTAACCTAATGCTGCACCTGCCTTCATTAAAGGCTGAACTGAGTTAACTACGTTCTCGTGCTGCTTATCTGGAGTTAAGTTGATTACTAAATCAGCTGTAGGAATAACCTGCTCATAAGTGCCAACTTTAAAACCGTTCTCAGTAGCTCTCTTGTAAGAAGCTCTCTTCTCATCAATAGCAGCCTGACGTAAAGCGTAGCTAACATCTAGACCAGAATCTCTCAGGTTTAAGCCCTGATTTAAGCCCTGTGCGCCGCAACCTACGATAACAACTTTCTTACCCTTTAAGAAGTTGCAACCATCAGCGAACTCGCTACGCTCCATTAACTCACAGCAACCCAACTGAGCTAACTTCTGACGTAAATTCAATGTATTGAAATAATTAAAGTTGGCCA
Organism: Succinatimonas sp. CAG:777; assembly: GCA_000431835.1. Classification (GTDB taxonomy): domain Bacteria; phylum Pseudomonadota; class Gammaproteobacteria; order Enterobacterales; family Succinivibrionaceae; genus Succinivibrio. Next base: position 104,039 of record HF987922.1, on the reverse strand, counting down.
TTTTATAACCTTCGTAAAAATTAAATTAACCAAAAAAATCTTACCTGTGTGGTAACTGATTTTTATAATAGCACAATTTTATAAAAAGGAATATAATTTCTTTTATATTGCAAAAAATGCAATATAAAATTTTAAGGACTATAAAGAGTGATCGATTTAAAAGACGCAGCTGCATTTTTAAGACTATGCGAAACTTCAAACTTAACTAGAACTGCTACATTATGCAATGTAAGCCCTTCTACCTTAAGTCGTACTTTAAATAAGTTAGAAAGAGAACTTAATGCAAAGTTATGTATTCGTGATAAGAAAGGGATCTTTATTACAGAAGCTGGCCGAAAATTTGAAGCTTTTGCTAAAAAGACTCTAAACTCTTATTCTGAATTAGAAAGTGAATTAGATTCAGGCGTAGGTGCCGTAACAGGAGTAATAAAAATTTATTGCTCGGTTACAGCATCATATCTGTTCATTCCACGCTTACTAAATGAACTGCATCTTACAGCTCCTAATCTTGAGATAAAGTTAGAAACAGGTGATCCTGCTGACGCATTGCATAAATTAGATGACACAAAGTATGACTTTGTAATCAGCGCCTTACCTAATGATGTGCCACCAGAGATCCAATATGTAGATTTGGTGACATTCCCTCTTATTCTTATAGCTCCTAAAAAACCAAGATTCTCTGTAATTACTGACTTATCTGATCCTGATCTTTCATTAACTCCTTTTGTAATGCCTGAAAAAGGACAGTTAAGATATGAAGTTGAGAAGTATTTCACTTCTCAGGAGATCACTCCTCATATCTATTCTGAGGTATCAGGTCATGAAGCAATTGTGTCACTTACAGCTTTAGGCTTTGGTGTATCAGTAGTACCACGATTGGTTTATGAAATTTCACCTTTTAAAAATGATGTTGTTGTAATCAAGGATCTTCCATGGTCTAACTTTAGAGTTGCTTTATGTAATTTAAAGAGCAAATCTAAAGATAAAAAAATCAAAGTAGTGCATGAACTGGCTAAACGTTTAGCGCCTAGTTTTTCACCAGATCTAACCAGAAGACGTTCTGACACCGGCATCATGTAATTAAAAAAGGAAATTTTTTAACAAAAGAAACGACTTAAACATCCAAAATTGGTTATTTTTGTGCATAGAATTGTGTGATTTAGCACTCAATAATTATTGTATAATAGGTATTGGATGTAAAAATTACTGTCAATACAGAAATTTTGCTTTGTAGAGTGTTGTGCAGCTTTGAAGTTTTCAGAACTCTAACACTATATTGAAGTTCTTGGTTTTAATTTAGTTTAAAAAACTAGATTTAGATTAAAGAACGTACAAATTAGATTACTTAGTAAAAAGATGTATCATAAGACCAATTACACCTTTATATACTAAAGATCATTTACTAAAAATCTGCTATCAGGAGACATCTTCATGTTTTACGGTATCAACCCAACTCAAACTGAAGCTTGGAAAAAATTAACAGCTCACTTTGAATCTACCAAGAATCGTACTTTAAAAGATCTGTTCAAGCAGGATCCAAACCGTTTTGACAAATACTCACTAACCTTGGCAAAGGGCGATATTGTTGCTGATTTCTCAAAGAACATCATTGATGAAACAACATTAAACCTATTATTAGAGTTAGCAAAAGAAACAAAACTTCAAGAAAACATTGAAGCAATGTTCTCAGGCGAAATCATTAACCGTACTGAGGGGCGTGCAGTTCTTCATACAGCATTACGTAACTTCTCCGGTAAGCCTGTATACGTTGATGGCAAAGATGTAATGCCAGGCGTAAAAGCAGTTTTAGATAAGATGAAGGCTTTCTGTGAGAAAGTTATTTCAGGTGAATGGAAAGGTTACACCGGTAAAGAAATCACTGATGTAGTTAACATCGGTATCGGTGGTTCAGACTTAGGCCCGGTTATGATTACTGAAGCTTTAACTCCATATCACACTAGATTAAACGTTCACTTCGTATCAAACATCGATGCTTCACATATTGCTGAAGTATTTAAAAAGTGCAATCCAGAGACCACTTTATTCTTAATCGCATCAAAGACCTTTACTACTCTTGAGACCATGACCAATGCTCACACAGCACGTAACTGGTTCTTAAAGACAGCTAAAGACGAGAAATTCATTGCTAAACACTTCGTTGCTCTATCAACTAACGAGAAGGGCTGTGTAGAGTTTGGTATTGATCCTGCTAACATGTTTGAGTTCTGGGACTGGGTTGGTGGCCGTTATTCATCATGGTCTGCAATCGGTTTATCAATTGCTCTTGCATGTGGTTTTGATAACTTTGAGCAGTTCTTAAAGGGTGGCTTTGAGTACGATACCTACTTCAGAGAGACTCCATTAGAGAAGAACTTATCAGTTATCTTAGCTTTAGTAGGTATTTGGTATAACGATTTCTACAAGTATGAGACAGAAGCAATTCTTCCATACGACCAGTACATGAGCAGATTCCCAGCTTACTTCCAGCAGGGAAACATGGAATCAAATGGTAAGTATGTTGACAGAAATGGCAACAAAGTAAATTACCAGACAGGTCCTATCATTTGGGGTGAGCCTGGTACCAACGGTCAGCATGCTTTCTACCAGTTAATCCATCAGGGCACTAAGGTAATTCCTTGTGACTTCATTGTTCCTGCAATCAGCCACAACCCAATTGGTGATCACCACGTTAAGTTAATTTCTAACTTCTTCGCTCAGACTGAAGCTTTAGCATTTGGTAAGACCAAAGAGCAGGTTATCGCTGAATTTGAAGCTAAGGGCAAGAAAGAGAGCGAGTACAAGGATGTTGTTCCATTCAAGATCTTCGAAGGAAACAGACCTACAAACTCTATCTTAGTAAAAGAAATTACTCCTCGCACCTTAGGTATGTTAGTTGCTATGTATGAGCACAAGATCTTCGTTCAGGGCTCTATTTTAAATATCTACTCATTCGATCAGTTCGGTGTTGAGTTAGGTAAGCAACTAGCCATGAAGATTATCCCTGAGTTAGAGAACAATGAGAAGATCACTTCCCACGACAGCTCAACTAACGGTTTAATCAATGCTTACAAAGCAATGAAGTAATCATTAATTAAGCATCGTAAGCCTCGCTTTAGCGGGGCTTTTTTGTTTCTCCGAGAATGTATTTTTATGGTAAAATGAGTCTAGTTTTTTTATTAGATCAAGCTCATGACAGACAATAACCTCTCATATATTCCACTTCACGTTCGTTCATGCTACTCAATCAATGATGGCTTGCAGAACGTAGGCGACATCGTAAAAAAAGCAGCTAAATTAGGAATTCCAGCAATAGCCGTAACAGACTTTAACAATATGGCAGGCTTTGTTAGATTCTATAATGCTTGTTACGGTGCCGGTATTAAACCAATTATGGGAGCAGATCTTCAGGTAAAAGAAGACACAAAACCAGGAGATCCTGACAGATATTTTACTGTTACCTTGCTTGCTATGGACAGACAAGGCAAGCAGAACCTTTACGATATCTTATCTGATGCTTGGATCCACACTGCAAGTCCTGATATTGCTGTTGTTGCAGCTAAAGTTGAAGATCTTTGGAAATACTCTGAAGGTCTTATCATATTAAACGGATTTAGAAGCGATTTAGCCCAATTTGTAAAAGAAGATAATAAGAAAAAGCTTCAGGACAGATTAGAGCACTACCAAAAATACTACGGTGACAGATTCTGTTTTGAAATCACCAGAACCAACCGTGAAGGTGAAACTGATTTTGAAAATTTCGCCTTAAACTCTTGTCTAAAGTATGGTTTTGTTCCTGTAGCTACTAATGATACAAGATTCTTATTAGGTCCAAATGAAGTACCTAAAGATGGTCTAACCGACTACTACGTTCACGATATTCGTGTATCAATCCAGCAAGCTGTGCAAAAAGGCAACCGCGAGAATGCTAGACGTTATTCTCCTGAACAGTATTTAAGATCACCTCAAGAAATGGCAGAGTTATTTGCTGATATTCCTGAGGCATTAACTAATACACGTGTAATTGCAGAACGTTGTAATGTTGAAATTGAGCTTGACCACCCAAGACTTCCTAGATATGACACTGGTGAATTATCAACAGCAGACTGTCTGCGTATGAAAGCACACGAAGGTTTGGAGAAAAGACTTGAGTTCTTATTTCCTGATCCTAAAGTGCGAGAAGAAAAAAGGCCTATATACGAAAAGCGTCTAGAGACAGAGCTTAACGTTATCATCACGATGGATTTCCCTGGCTACTTCCTTATCGTGATGGAATTTATTCAATGGTCTAAAGCCCATGGTGTACCTGTAGGGCCAGGTCGTGGCTCTGGTGGTGGTTCACTTGTAGCTTATGCCCTTACAATTACAGACTTTGACCCATTACGTTTTGATCTGCTGTTCGAAAGATTCTTAAACCCAGAACGTGTTTCAATGCCTGACTTCGACGTGGACTTCTGTCAGAGAAACAGATACAAGACTTTACAACACGTGGTAGATCACTATGGTCGAAATGCGGTATCTCAGATTGCAGCCTTCGGTACTCTAGCTCCAAAAGCAGCTATCCAAGGTGTAGGTAGAGCTATTGGTGTACCTTTAGGACAGGTTAGAAGAGTCGCATCTTTAATTCCTGACGCACCAGGTACAGGATTTAAGGACTGCTTTGGATATGTAAAAAATGGTAAAGAAGTACCATCTGCATCTCCTGATTTCTTAAACTTCTATAATCAGGCAAAACTAAATGATGATAAAGAGTCCATTGAGTTAATTGACGTTTCCATTAGATTGGAAGGCGTAATTAGAAGTATTGGAAAGCATGCAGCAGGTGTGGTTATTTCTCCTACTAGAATTGCTGAATTTGCACCTCTAATGCTTGATTCTGATGGTAACCCTATCACTCAGTACGACAAAAAGGATGTAGAGCACGCAGGCTTAGTTAAGTTCGACTTCTTAGGTCTTACAACCTTAACTATCATCGATGATGCAAAACAAATGATCGATGCTAAGTTAGCTCGTGAAGGAAAACCACCAATTAACATTGCTGCAATTCCTTATGAGGATGAAGCTTCATACAAGATGATTCAGGAAACTGAAACTACAGCTGTATTCCAGCTTGAATCTACCGGTATGAGAAAGCTAATTGGTAAGATGCAGCCTGACCGTTTTGAAGACTTAGTAGCTTTGGTGGCTCTGTACAGACCAGGTCCTTTAAATAGTGGCATGGTAGATCATTTCGTTAACAGAAAACATGGAACAGAGCCTGTAAGTTACCCTCTACCAGAAGCTCAGGATTTAGATCTAAAACCAATTCTAGACTCAACCTACGGAGTTATCGTTTACCAAGAGCAGGTTATGCAGATTGCTCAGGTTTTAGCGGGTTACTCTCTAGGTGGTGCGGATATTTTAAGACGTGCCATGGGTAAAAAGATCCCTGCCGAAATGGCTGCACAAAGAGATGTGTTCAATAAGGGCGCCTTAAAGAAAGGTAAAGATCTTAAGATCATGACCCAAATTTTCGATCAGGTAGAGATGTTCGCAGCCTACGGCTTTAATAAGTCCCATTCTGCAGCATATGCTCTAGTTGCCTGGTGGACACTATATCTTAAGGTTCATTATCCAGCTGAATTCTTAGCAGCCATGATGACCGCTGACTGCATGAAAACAGAAAAACTCATCGCTTATATCGGTGAATGCCACCGCTTGGGAGTAGATGTAAATCCTCCAGATGTAAATATTGGTAAATTCCATTTTGGAGTTGATCTTAAAGGTAATGTTGTTTACGGATTCTCTGCTATTAAAGGTATTGGTGAAAAGCTTGTAGATCATATCGTTGAAGAAAGAGAGCAAAACGGTCCATTTACAGATTTCTTTGATTTTGTGTATAGAGTAGGGACTAACTTCATATCAAAAGGAACCTTAGAGGCTTTGGTAAAGAGTGGAGCTCTAGATAGTATTGGACCTAATAGAGCTAAGATGTTAGCTTCAATTCCAACTGCTCTAAAATATGCTGCCCAAAAGGCTAATGACATGTCTACAGGACAGCTTGACTTGTTCGCTCAAATGAACGATCAAAACGTAAAGCCTAACTATGTAAACTGCATGGATTGGTCCGATAAAGTAAGACTTTATAACGAAAAGCAACTCTTAGGACTTTATTTATCAGGTCACCCTATTGATGCTTACAGAATGGAGCTCATCCAGTACTGTGGTGACGTTACTTTAAATAACATGATCCCAGGAGCACCTGACAGCCCTAATTTAATTACTGTAGGTGCTGTAGTTAATAACGCTTTTCAAAGAATATCATCAAAAGATGGTAATAAGTTCTACACCATGACATTGGATGACGGAACAGGTACTTTCGATATCATGCTCTTTGGCAAGAATGCTGAAATCTATGCAGATATTGAAAAGAAGATGAACGAAAATCGTAAAAAGAAAAAATCAGCTAATGCAGATGATATCAACGCTCCTTTAATCCTAATTGTTACAGGATACCTCTCTATGACTGATGAAGGCATGATGAAATTAAGAGTTAAAGAAATTCATACTCTTGAGTCATTGCGCGTGCTAAAGGCCCGTAAGATCACTTTAAACTTCACCAGCAAACTCTTTGACGACAACATCATGTTCATTGATGAGGTCTTAATGAGAAACAGAGTAGATGTAAAAGAAGTGAACCGCGAGTTAAGGCAGACTGAGGATCCTGATTCTATAATCAAAGGATGTACTTTAAATATCATTATTGATAATAAATTACTGTGCATCAGAGATGATAAATTCCGTTTTGTACCAAGAGATGATCTTGTAGAAGGAATTAGAGACAGAGCAGGAGCTCAAAGCGTCAGAATTGGCTATGTATAACTCTAGTATTCTTTAATTGACGGAGTATATGTAATTTATTTTAGGAGATGCAAGCTTGATAAACTTGTCTTTATCTAGTTTATAAATAGAGCTTTCTTCTCCTTGATACAGGCTGTATGAAAGATAAGCGTTTTCATCTAATAAACTTGCGTATTGAGATAAATTTACAGTATTTAAAACTCTATTGTTGATACCTTCAGAGAATAGTGCTTCATAGGAAATTTTTGCATTTGCAACATCTACTTTTACTTTTTCTAAATGAGCCAATCCAAATCCAGAGAGCTTTAAAAGGCTCTCTCTTATTGTCCAAAAAGCAGTAAATTCTTTTAATTGAGATTCTTCATCAAGAGCTTTTAGTAAATCGATTTCCCCTGAAGATAAAACTTTTTCTTTTAATTCTTCAAAGCGTACTCTCTTTTTTACAAACTCAAGATCGATCCCCAAATCGTAAGAAGAAACCGCAACACCAATTGCTTTTCTGCTATGAGAAATGTTAAAAAAAGGGAGTTTTCTACAAGGATTTGAAGCAACGTCATCAAAAAAAGGCTTTCCTTTTTCTGTCTTTTTGATGTTGGGAAGACTTTCTATAGAATAGAAGTGATGTAAAACTGACTGCAATAGAGCTCTTCCTGCTAGATAAGTTTTAGCCCTATTCTCACTAAAGTTCTTAACTTTATCAAAGTAGCTCGTATCTAAGTTATGACTTAAAGCAAAAGCATCTTCAATTGAAGATAAAACTAACAGCATAGAATTAACGATTTAACTTTAAGTTATCAAATAAATGAGGATTAGCTTTCTCTTCATTACCGAAGACAGGTTCTATTTTTTCAGAGTTTTTTCTCTCTTCTTTATTTTCTGTCTTAAGTTCTTTTAAATCTAATTCTGCTTCTGAAAGTGAACCTTTAGAAGTATTTTCTTCAATATTTTGCTCTTGAGTCTGCTCGTTTTTACTTTTTTCTACTGTTTTTTGCTTGATTACTTTAAACAATAGAGAAACTACAGCACTTCTTATAAAGTACCAAATAGCAAAGATTACAACACCTGCAGCTAATCCATGGTAAAGCTCATTTTTACCAAATAAGCTGGAATCAACACCATATTGATACATAAAGTCAGTTGCTTTCTTAGGGAAAACAATTGCACTCCATAAGAAGAAATTTCCTAAAAGAACAGATAAAATTCCGAAACGAATTCGGCTTTTTGATAGGCAACAAAAGAAACCTAAGATAACAATAGATATACCTATTCCTGAAAAAAGAGTTTCTGCAGATGTAATATTAAGCATAATTATTCTAAAATATAGTAAGTTTTACAGATTAGATTTTACCAAACATAGGCCAAAAATGTTTATCTCAACTCTAGATCCTATAGCATTTTCTATAGGACCATTATCCATTAGATGGTATGGAATTCTTTTCTCATTCGGTTTTATTATTGGCTACATTATTATGCAGCTCTTCTTTAAAAAGAAAAAATATAACACTGAAGATCTAGACCGTCTGCTTGTATATGTATTTATAGGAACCGTAATTGGAGCAAGACTAGCTCACTGCCTAATCTATGAACCTGATTTCTATTTTGCACACCCAATTGAGATCATCAAAATTTGGGAAGGTGGTTTAGCAAGCCATGGTGGCACAGTGGGTGTAATTTTAGCTGTTTTATATTTCATGCATAAAACTAAATGGAAATATAACTTCTTAGAATTAGCAGACATGATTTGTGTCCCTACAGCACTTGTTTGCTCAATGATTAGAATTGGTAATTTCTTTAATTCAGAAATCTTAGGAATTCCAACTAATTCTGATTATGGCGTAGTGTTCTTACGTCTAGGAGAGTCTTTCCCAAGACATCCAGCTCAGCTTTATGAAGCTGCAGCATATTTAGCAATCTTTATCTTATTGCTAGCTGTTTATCTGTATTCAAAACGCAGACCAAATGGTTTAATTTTCGGATTATTATTTACCCTTGCTTTTGTCGCTCGTTTTGCAATCGAGCCTTTCAAAGAAGAGCAAGCAGATTACTCAACCAATGAAATATTTAATGTTGGCCAGCTTTTATCTATTCCATTTATCTTATTAGGAATAGCCATCATTGTTTATTCATTCATCAAGAACAAAAAGAAAAATAGGATTTAATCTATGTCATTAGAAGTCATCATTCTTGCTGCTGGCAAAGGCAAAAGAATGCACTCAAAATTGCCTAAAGTTCTACACAAAGTAGCAAACAAGCCAATGTTAGAACATGTAATTGATACAGCAGCATCTCTAAATCCTGAATCAATTCATGTGGTTGTAGGTCACATGGCTGAACTAGTAGAGCAGATGGTAAATGGTCTTTCTGATGATCTTAAAAAACTTGTTAAGATTGATCTGCAAAAAGAACAGTTAGGAACCGGTCATGCTGTATTCTGCGCTATGGGTGACATTAAAGATGAATCTGATGTCTTAGTTCTTTATGGTGATACACCTTTAACGCCAGCACCTCTATTACAGGATCTGATTGCGTCTTTACATGGAAGAGAGATGTCAGTTCTTACAGCTTTTGCTGATAATCCTTTTGGCTACGGCAGAATTATCAGAAATGAGCAAGGAAATCTTCAGAAAATCGTTGAAGAAAAAGATGCTACTGATGAAGAGCGCAAGATTAAAGAAGTTAATACCGGCATGATTGTTTGCAAAGGTAAGACTTTAAAAGAATACTTGCCAAAGATCAAAAACAATAATAAGCAGGGCGAGTATTACTTAACTGATTTATCAGGAATGTTGACATCTGCTGGTAAAGATGTGGGCATTTTGGTTGCCCCTGATTTTGAAATCTTATCCGGTGTAAATTCAAAGCCTCAATTAGCCTTCGTTGAAAGACTTTACCAAAAGAATGCAGCTCTGAAACTTTTAGAAGATGGTGTAACTTTAGCTGATCCTTCAAGATTTGATTTAAGAGGATCACTAAAGTGTGGTGAAGATGTTTTCATCGATATCAACTGTATCTTTGAAGGTAACGTTGAGCTTGGCAATAACGTAGTTATTGGCGCTGGTTGTGTTATCAAGAACTGCTCTATTGGTGAAGGTTCAATTATTTCTCCATACACAGTTATGGAAGACTCTGTAATTAAGAGAAAAGCAACCATCGGTCCTTTTGCAAGATTACGTCCTGGTAATACTTTAGAAGATGAAGTTCATGTTGGCAACTTCGTCGAATGCAAGAAGTCTCACCTAGGTTTAGGCACTAAGGCAGGACACTTATCATATTTAGGTGATGCAACAATCGGTAAAGATGTAAACATTGGTGCTGGTACCATTACCTGCAACTATGATGGTGCTAATAAGTTTAGGACTGAAATTGGCGACGATGTCTTCATCGGTTCAGACTCACAGTTAGTAGCCCCTGTAAGTATCAAAAACGGAGTAACAATCGCTGCTGGTACTACAGTAACCAAGCACACTCTAATGGACGAGAAAGATCTTGTTCTTACAAGATCTGAGACCAAGATAGTTAAGAAATACGCTCGACCACATAAGAATAAATAAAGTTTTATTCTTTCATCAAATTATTGAACCATTCAAGTCCCTCCTTTCGAGGGGCTCTTTTCTTCTTTCAACATTCAAGAATTCATTATCTGTAAACAACAGGTAACAATAAAATTAGATCTGATACAATAAAGGTAAGACTGGTAAAGATTTTTTTTAAGGGTAATGACTCTTAACTTCAAATATAGGACTGTATTATGTGCGGAATTGTAGGTGCGGTAGCACAACGTAACGTTTCACAAATTTTACTGGAAGGTTTATCAAGACTAGAGTACAGAGGCTATGACAGTGCTGGCATCTGTACTATTGATAACAATACCTTAAACTGCATTAAGACTACAGGTAAAGTAAAGAATTTAAAGGAAGCTGTTAAAGAAAAAGGCTGTCCTGGCTCTATTGGTATTGCACACACCAGATGGGCAACTCATGGCATTCCATCAGAGGTAAATGCTCATCCACACATCTGTGATAACTTAGCTTTAGTTCATAACGGAATTATTGAGAACTTTGCTGAGATTAAAGAGCAGTTAATTGCACAAGGATACAAATTCAAATCACAGACTGATACAGAGGTATTAGTTTGCTTAATTCATTACCACTTGCAAAAGAGCTCATCTTTATTAGAAGCATTTAAGAGTGCTTTAAATGAGGTTAAAGGTTCATTTGGTCTGGCTTTAATCGACAAGAACGACCCAAATACCCTGTATGCAGCGCGCTCAGGTTCACCTTTAATTATCGGTTTAGGTATTGGCGAGAACTTTATTGCCTCAGATACTTTAGCTCTATTACCAGTAACTAGAAGATTCATCTTCCTAGAAGAAGGTGAAATTGCTGTATTAACTACAGAATCTATTAAGGTCTATGACCTAGATGGTAATGAACTACATAAAGACATCGTTGAATCTGATATGGATGCAGAGAGCATTTCCAAAGGTCCATACAGACACTACATGCAAAAAGAGATTTATGAGCAGCCACAATCACTGCAGAATACCCTTTTAGGCAGATTAAGAGGAGATGATATCTCTTTAGAGACTGTTGTTGGCATTGATGAGAATACCTTTAAAGATATCGACTCAATTCAGATTGTCGCTTGCGGTACTTCATATCACGCAGGTTTAGTTGGCAGATACTGGTTAGAAGCTTTAACAGGTATTTCTACAAATGTAGAAATTGCATCTGAGTACAGATACAGAAAAGCTGTAGTAAGAAAGAACAGTCTGTTTGTAACCATCTCACAGTCAGGAGAAACTGCTGATACTTTAGCTTCATTAAGATTAGCTAAAGAGCAGAACTATAAAAAGAGCTTATGTATCTGTAACGTTAATGGCTCTTCATTAGTACGTGAATCTGACTTTACTTTATTTACTAAAGCAGGCGCTGAAATTGGTGTAGCTTCAACTAAGGCATTTACTACTCAGTTACTAAGCTTACTTATCTTAGCTCTAATAATTGGTAAGCAAAAAGGTACCATCAGTAAAGAGCAGAACCATGAAATCATTGAAGATATCAGAAAACTGCCTGCCTTAGCTCAAGAGTTCTTAGATTGTGATAAAGAGATTTCTTTATTATCAGAGCAGTTCTCAGGAAAACATCACTGCTTATTCTTAGGTAGAGGTGTGATGTTCCCTATTGCTTTAGAAGGCGCCTTAAAATTAAAGGAAATTAGCTATATTCATGCTGAAGGTTATGCAGCAGGAGAATTAAAGCATGGTCCTATTGCTTTAATTGATAAAGAGATGCCTGTAGTAGTTGTAGCTCCTGATAACTCCTTAATGGATAAATTAGTATCCAATATTGAAGAGGTTCGCGCTCGTGGAGCTCTGCTATACATTTTCGTATCAGAACAGGCTCATCTAAAAGAAGATAGCCAGACAAGAAAGGTCTCTCTACCTGATTGTCCTGAAATCTTACAGCCAATTCTGTTTACAATTCCTCTACAGTTATTAGCTTATCATTGCGCTGTAATCAACGGCACTGATGTTGATCAGCCAAGAAACTTAGCTAAGTCTGTAACTGTGGAATAATAAAACAGGCTATATCTACCTAAATAAAAGATCTGTCACCGTACACCAATTGTGAGCGGTGATAGATTTTTTTAACTTTATCACAAAAAAACTGTATTATATGCGTTGAAATTTCAGCAAAAAAATAAATACGCATGTTTACAAAAGAAAAAGCCATCAAGATCTCTGTTCCATATTGCTTAGTATCAGTAGCAAGAGATTCCGTATACTACTTTGTACTATCTTTCTATTTTCTATATCTGTCTAGAGTATTAACCCTACCTTTAAGCTGTCTTGTACCCATGCTTATATTTATAAAAGCAGTGGACATCATAAAAGAACCTTTTATTGGTTTACTAATTGACTCAGTTGGCACCAGCTTTAAGGTAAATAAATTTAGATTATTTGTTTTTTTAGGCGCAATATTAAATGCGCTTATTACCATTGCGATGTTCAATGTGCCTCATTTGAGCAATGATAACTTTGAAATAATCTATTGCGTTCTTTGCTTTGGTCTGTGGACCATAACATTCTCTTTTTATGACTTATCAACCAGGGCTGTACTTACATCATTTGGAAAAGATAACACAATCAGAGAAGTATTCGCCTCTGTCTCAATAATTTCCTCTTTAATTGGCTTTTCTATTACTCTTCTCATCTTTTCAACAATTTTTGATACAAATAGTATTTTACCTAAGATTGTCCAGACCATACCTGAGCACAATTTCAATGTAAGCTATTTTTATGTTGCAGCTTTCTTATTGCTTACTGCATTTATATTTTCTTTATGCTACTCAGAAAAAGGAGTTGTTAGCAAAAAGATCGCTTTTGCAAAAGCACAAAAGGCTTTTTGGGGAAATGATCAACTCATTATAACTTTTGCTGTAACTATTCTACAGCAGATCACTTTAAGCGTATTTGTTTGCTCATTTGGCTACTTTTTCCTATTTTTACCAAAAATTCCAACAGATTACGAAATCTTTTTGCAGGTACATATACCTTGGATGATAACAGCATTCATGTCGCTTGCATTTTATAAAGATTTAGTTAAGGCAACTTCTAGAAAAATAGTATTTATCTTTTCTATCATTATGCCAATGACAGGATTTGTATTGATGTTTATGCTCGTCTTCTTTGGAGTACTGACATTACCTTTAATTGGAATGCTTGTAGCTATTAGTGCCTGCGGTTTTGCCTTGTCTTTAGCTTCTACAACGGTGATGACAGCAGACTGTGTTGATTATGGTGAATTTAAATTTGGTATCCGCATCGAGTGTATGAATTTTTCAATTCAAACTGTGGCAGCAAAAATCGGTTATCTGTTCATTCTGATTATTACAGGTCTATCATTTTCTTTTTCAGACATCTTTGTAAAAAATGTAAATTTGACCAACCAGATGTACTCAATCTATTTATGTATTCTGATTGTTTGTATATGTAGCGTATCCATGCTAATTGTTTACGTAACATATTACAAATTACATGGAAGCTTCTTTGAAAATATTTTGAACGCAATTACATATTTTTCTAATAACAAATCAACTGCTGTAAAAGAGAAATTTAACTCTGTTCGTTACGCAATTGATGAACATTGCGTTATATACAAATTAAAAGCAAATACACTTGATGAAGTAATTCAGGTGTTGACAGACAGACTCTTTGAGGTCAAAGCAATCAAGTCTAAGCACGATTTATTAAAAGGAATCAATGAAAAAATAGCTAAGAACCCAGCAGGTATTGCTCATGGAATTGCGATCCCTCATACACGAGGCAATTACGTAAACAGAAGCTCTTTAGCAGTAGCTACACTAAAAACTCCATTAAACTGTGGAGCTAGTGACAACAAACCATGTGATCTTTTCTTTTTAATAGCAGTACCAGATGACGGTGTATCTCATATCAATCTGCTATCAAATCTATCTCTTATGTTAAGTGAACCAGGATTTGCGGACAAATTAAGACACTCTGGTTCTAATGAAGAAATTACAAAAAGGCTTATCTTATGCGAAAGAAATTTATTCAACTAATTACAGTTGCATCCTCTCTTTTTACCTTTGAACAAGCATCTGCTAGTGCAGACGTTGTCGTATGCGCTGTACCTCAGGTATATTCAGCGTTAGAAAGCGCTAAAGAAGATGCCTCTAATAAGTTTGAGACTTACTATGCGCCTGCTGAAGACATCACCTCAAGAATTGCAAATAACTCTGGTAAGTGTTCCATTGTAGTAAGTTCAGATGAAAAACTAGCAATCTTGATGTTAAGAGCAGAGAAAACCACTCAGGATAACATTAAACCTCTAGTAAAAGCACCTTTGATTCTATGGTCAAAAGATGAAACTTTATTCAAGAATGACATCAAAGCAATTAAAGACAAAAAACTAAAATCTCTAGCTCTTCCTAAAGCATCTCTAACACCTGTAGGGTTTGCGGCTTCTCAGATTGTAAAAAAGAAAAATTTTCCAACAAATTACATAAAGTACAAGATTTTTAGAACAGAACAAGAGTTTCAAGCTTTTGCTATGGTAAATAGTGGTAACGTACAAACAGGTTTTATTACTAAACCTTTGATTATGAGAGATGGTAAGGCCACTGGATCATATTGGTTTGTACCTCATGAATACTATGATCCAATCAAATACTACATCATCAACACTAACTCTACCTCTTTTAGAACAAGCAAAGTTTTCAACTATCTACTTACAGACAACAATGTCCATCAGTTCTTTTTAAAAGCTGGTTTTGAGGACTTAGATAAGTAAAGGCGTTGTTCTTAATGCTGACAGTAGTAGCAATCAAATCGGCAAGCTTTACCGTCGACAAAGCTACTACGTCTTACATTTAGCCCCAGCGGTGGTTCATTAGAAGGTCTTTTTACAACCAAATGGTGTGTAGCTACAGAGAGTAAATAATTAGCATAATCGACAGTATCCAAATCAAATCCTACTAATTCGTGAAAGACACGCATGTCCTTTTTAACAAGCGCACTTTTAGATCTCTCAGGAAACATCGGATCATAATAAACAACATCAGGAGTTTCTAACTGAACTCCATTAGTAAGATTATCTTTAACACTGCCAAAATTGCATAAAGTTGGAAGACCATTTTTAAGCTTAGATAATATATCAGGAGATACTTGAGCTTTTTTTATTGCAGAAACTAATAAAAGCCAAATCACAGGATTTCTTTCAAACATGTATACTCTAGCACCTGCTGACTGCAAGATTAAACTCTCGCGACCTAGTCCTGCTGTAGCATCAAATACCACTGGTTTTGAGAGTTTTCCGATGACAGCACGGCAAACAGCTTCACTGTTTTTTCCACTGTGATTTAATCGCCACAAAAGCTTTTCATTGAAAACATCAATTTTAAAATCTTTCTCTGAAATTTCTGAATTCTCTAAAGAAAGGTAAATTTCTTCATTTACATGAAGAACAAAATGTGAATTTAAGGCAATTGATTCACACTGTGAAGCTAAAGCCTCTTTTACTAATATGGCTTCTTTTTCAAATGGAGAGTTTCTAGCGATTTTAAGCTCAAGCATTATCTAAACTTCTTAATTGCAGTATCAAAATTAGGCTTAACATTACGCCACAATTCAAAGCTTAAGATAGCTTGACCTACTAGCATACCAAAGCCATCATAAGCTTTTACACCTAATGAAGAGACTATATCTGTAAAACAAGTATGTCCATCAGGACGGTACATTAAGTCATATACAAAAGAAGCTTTTGATAAGATTGAATCTGCAATATTAGGTAACTCATTTTTCAGAGATAGTGAAGTTGCATTGATAATCACATCATATGAACCAGTTAAATTTTCATAAGAAGTACCATCAACAATACCTGGATAGAAAACGGCAAGATCCAAAGCCTTTGATACAGTACGATTTACGATAGTAATTTTCTTGATACCACTTTCGATGATTGGCTTTAAGATACCTTTTGCTGCGCCACCAGCTCCAATAATTAGGACATGCGCATCTTTTAATGGACAGCCTAATCTATTTAAATCATAAACTAGACCTCTGCCATCGGTGTTATCACCTAAGATAGAACCATCAGGCATCTTCTTTAGGGTATTAACTGCACCTGCTGCTTTTGCGTATTCTGTTAAGTTATCTGCATATGAAAAAGCATCCAGCTTACAAGGCACTGTAATATTGCAGCCTAATCCACCGTTTTTAAAAAATTTATCAGCACATTGATTGAAACAGCCATCTTCAACCAAGACTCGACCGTATTCAAGATCTTGGTTGGTTTCTTTAGCAAAAAAAGCGTGTAATGCTGGAGACATTGAATGAGCTACAGGATTACCAAATAAAACATATTTATCTGCCATTATTCTTTCCAACCGGGACCTTTTCTAACTAAGGTATGGGTTAAAGTATCGTAAATTGAAGTAGGAGCATTCTGACCTCCACATGGAAGATCAAGCACGAGCTGAACCCTATTTAGCAGTTTTTTATCTAATAAAGAAATTTCACTAGTTGCTTCATGGCCTGAGATATTTGCACTTGTAGATACAAGTGGAACTCCGCTCTCTTTACAAAGATTTGCTAAAGTTTCAAAGGCAGTAATTCTTACAGCAACAGTATGGTTATCTTTTAGAGCAATGCTGTGAAAATCATCATTCATGGGCAGAATGAATGTATGAGGGCCTGGCCACATAGACGACATCAACTTATGAGCAGAATCATCTACTCTTTTATCATCGATATATCTTGATAATAAAGACAAAGAACTATCCACAATAATTAGACCTTTGCTAACATCGCGCTCTTTGACTGCAATCACTTTTTTTACAGCATCTTCATTAAAAACAGAGCAACTGATGCCATAAACACCTTCTGAAGGACAAATAACCAGTCCCCCCGACTTTATGACTTCAGCTGCTTTAGTGATGCTTTTTGAAAAAACAGCTCTCATTTAGATGTTCTTTACTTAAATATTCTTTAATTTTTCCTGTAAAGCAGCATCTTTATCCATAACAGCTTTAGCTGCCTTTTCTCTATCTGCTTTTACTTTGGCATCGATATCTTTATCAGTTAAAGCGATGATCTGAGCTGCTAAATAAGCTGCATTCTTAGCACCAGCTTTACCTACTGCAACCGTTGCAACAGGAATACCACCTGGCATCTGTACAGTTGAATATAAAGCATCAACGCCAGATAGAGGGCCTCCATCACAAGGAATACCAATTACAGGTCTTGTAGTTCTAGCTGCAATTGCACCTGCTAAGTGAGCTGCGAGTCCTGCAGCACCAATAAATACAGCACAGCCTCTGTTTTCAGCTTCTTTAACATACTCACTTACAACATCAGGAGTACGGTGAGCTGAAGCAACTCTTGCCTCATAAGGAATGCCGAAGTCCTTAAGAATTGACATGGTGTTTTCTAGTAAAGGAAGATCAGAATCTGATCCCATTAAAATAGCAACAAATGCTTTTGACATAATTATTTACCTCGTTAACAGTGCTAAAGATTTTACCACGAGCCCACTAGTTAGGTCGAACAATTACGTGTTTGCGACGTTTTCTGCTTTCACATAGAACATTTCCACAAACAAGACCGATGCCTGCTTTAAATTTCTTCTCATACATAATTGGAAATGAACAATCAGGGCAAGGTTTAGCAACCGGCTTACCCGGAACTGAGAATTTACAATCTGGATAATTAGAACAGGCATAGAACATTCTGCCTGAACGGGATGTTCTTTGAGTTAGCTTACCTTTTTTGCAAATAGGACAATTGATGTTCATACTCTCTTGAGGATTATGAACATAGTTGCACTCAGGATAGTTCGAACAGCCAATAAAAATACCAAAACGCCCTTTTTTTACTAGCAAAGGTTCGCCACAGCGTGGACACGGAGCGCCAACTTCTCCTAAAGAAACCACCGTATGAGTTGCAACAATAGGTTTTAAAAATGAGCACTCAGGATAATTTGAACAACCTAAGAAATCGCCATGAGACGAATGTCTTATCACTAAAGGTTCACCACACAAAGGACACGGAGAACCTTCTTTTAAATGTCCATCATCAGCTTGCATACTCATAAGATATTTTCCTGTTCTACTTTAAATATGTCCCTCTTTTAGCTGTCATAATCTCACAATTTAAGCAAATTTACTCCACTAATGGTAAAATTAAAGTAACTGACAAAAGGAAAAAAAATGGCAATTAGAGACGTAGTTATTTACCCTGATGAGATTTTAAGAAAACCAAACAGTGACATTACTGTTTTTGACGAGAATTTAAAGCAATTATCTGAAGATATGTTCGAGACCATGTACAAAAATGAAGGTATCGGTCTAGCAGGTCCTCAGATAGCTGAAAACAAAAATATCGTAGTAATTGATATTCCTGAAGATGACGGTTCACAGGGCAAAAATAAAATTGTTTTAATCAACCCAAAGGTCACCAAACTTGAAGGTGATATTGTTGAATCACAGGAAGGTTGTCTTTCAGTTCCTGGCTATCAAGATAAGGTAGAAAGATATGAAAGATGTACTGTTGAATATCAAAATTTAAATGGCGAGCATTGTACTTTTGACAATGTGGATGGTCTATTTGCAATCTGTCTGCAACATGAGATTGACCATCTTCATGGCAAATTGTTCGTAGATAAGTTATCTAGAATGAAAAGAGACAGACTTCATAAAAAATATGAGAAATATGTAAAGTCTCTTAAAGGAGAATAATCTTGGATAAGAGAATTATCTTTGCCGGAACTCCTGAATTTGCAGCTGTTCATTTGAAGGCTTTATTAGATGCAGGGATTAAACCTGTAGCTGTCTATACCCAGCCTGATAGACCTGCAGGAAGAGGTCATAAGTTAACACCTTCTCCTGTAAAGGCATTGGCTTTAGAAGCAGGCATTGAAGTATTTACTCCTGAGAATTTTAAAGACGAAGAAGAAATTAAAAAATTTGAAGATCTAAAAGCCGATCTCTGCATCGTTGTAGCTTACGGTATCATTCTTCCACAAAGAGTTATTGATGCACCTAAATGCGGTTGTATCAATGTACACGGTTCTATTCTTCCAAAATACAGAGGAGCCGCTCCTATTCAAAGAGCTCTCCTTGACGGAGAAGAAGAAACTGGTGTTTCAATCATGAAGTTAACTCTAAAGCTTGATGCTGGTGATGTATACTCCGTAGCTACATTGAAAATTGAAAAAAATGATACTTCTGCTACTTTGTTTGCAAAATTAGCTGATTTAGGAGCAATGACCTTACTTATTGCTCTGCCTAAGATTTTTGATGGTTCTTTAAAAGCAGTTCCTCAGGATGAAGACGCAGTTACATATGCAATGAAAATCTCTAAAGAAGAATCTCATATTAACTTCAACCAAAGTGCCGAGGTTGTTGACAGAACTATTAGAGGTTTAAATCCTTGGCCTGTTGCTACTACTGAGCTTAATGGCATTAAATACAAAGTATTTATGTCATGTGTTGAATATGGCACAACTGAGTTAGAACCAGGTCGCATTGTTAATGTTGATAAAGATGGTATCAACGTAGCTTGTGCTCAAGGCATAGTAAAACTAATCACCATTCAGGCTCCTGGTAAAGGACCTGTAAAAGCAGCAGATCTTGCAAGATCTAGAAAAGACGAATTTTGTGTAGGAAAACAATTTGGCTGATAATCAAAAGAGTGCTTTAAAACCAAGAAATAGCACTAAACCACATACTGATTCACGTGATAACAAAAAGAGATTTTCTCATCACGCTAACACCAATAAAAAAACAACAGCAGCTCAAGGATCAGCTTCAAGAGCAGCTGCTGCCTTGTGCGTTAATGCTATTGAAGAAGGTAAATCTCTAACAGAAGCTCTGCCACTATTCACAAAAGAGTTAGATGACAGAGATAGAGCTTTTGTCCAGGAAATTGTTTACGGAACATTAAGACACAGAAGATTACTGTCTACCACTGTAAATGAGCTTTTAGATCATTCAATCAATCAGCAATTTAATGTCGCAAGAACTCTAATTATCTGCGCTATCTATCAGCTTTTATTCACAAGAGCCCCTGCTCATGCGGTAGTTGCAGCAACAGTTGGTGCTTGTGAACTTTGCAGATGCAAGAAATTTACAGGTCTTGTTAATGCTGTTTTAAGACGTTTTCTAAGAGAAGGCGCTCACCTTGCACACAGTGCAGATCCCTGTGTTGAGCAATCATTTCCTAAATGGCTTTATGAAGAGCTTTTAAAAGACTATGGAAATGACGCTGTAGAGATCATGAAATACTCAAATGAACATGCGCCTATGTTCTTAAGAGTTGAAAATTCTAAGATCTCAACACAAGACTACTTAAAAGCATTAGAGACATTCTCTATTGATGCTAAAACTGTAGAAGAAAGTCCTTGTACCATTCTTTTAGATTCTCCTGTTGGTGTAGAGAAGCTACCTTACTTTGATAAAGGTTATGTTGCTGTTCAAGATTTAGCAGCACAGCTTGCAGCTCCTCTTTTAAAGCTTGAAGAAGGTCAAAGAGTTTTAGACACTTGTTCAGCACCAGGTGGTAAAAGCGCTCATATTCTAGATTTATGCCCTAACGTGGCTTTAACTTGCACTGATGTTGATGAAAAGAGACTAGAGAGTGCTAAGGTAAATCTACAAAGACTATCTAGAACACCTGAATTTTTAGTAGCAGATATTGCAAATGAACCTAATAAAATTTCAGGTACATTTGACAGAATTCTAGTGGATGCTCCTTGCTCAGGAACAGGTGTGATAAGAAGACATCCTGATATCAAATGGCTAAGACGTAAAAAAGACATTGATGTGCTTATACAAACACAAGAAAAGATCTTAGACAACTCTTTTGCTTTATTAAACAAGGGTGGCATCTTAGTTTATACAACCTGTTCAATTCTCAAAAAAGAGAATATTGAACAAGTAGAAAAGTTCTTAACAAAACATAGTGATGCTCAAGTATTGCCATTTGAGATGAAAGGTAAGACTGTTGAAACATATCAAAGATTACCTGGTGAAAACGGTTCTGATGGCTTTTTCTACGCAAGATTTATAAAGAAATAAAATTATAAACAACTACAAAGTAACAGCAAATGAAGATTATTATTCTTGGATCTGGTGATGTAAGTATCGAACTTGCTAAGTATCTTGTGAATGCAGGACACGCGGTCACCATTGCAGATACTGCCTATGATGCTCTAGCAGAGATCGGTAACCGTATTGATTTAAGAGTAGTAATCGGAAATCCAGCTTCTCCTGATACATTAAGAAGAGCTGGAGCTGACAATACAGAACTTTTAGTTGCAACCACATCTGATGATGAAGCAAATATTACAGCATGTTGTGTTGCTCAGTTCTTATTCAAAATTCCTAGAAAAATCGCCAGACTTCGTAGTGCTGAATACCTGCAAGAGGCAGGTATTCTCTTTGGTCCTAACAGTATTCCTATAGATCATATTATTGCGACTGAGTACATTACAACTCAAAGCATTATGTCTATGATTGAGTTGCCTGGTATCAATGAAATTGGCTCTTTCTGTGACAGTAGAATTATTGTTGCAAGTACAAAAGTTGAATTAGGCGGTAAACTTTTAGGCAAGAGCATTTCATCTTTTTCATCTTATGATGGTAAAGCCAGTGTTTTAGCTGTTTATAGAGATAAAAAATATTTATCCGACCTCAAAAAAGAAGCATTTCAAATCGGGGATGAAGTATTTTTCTGTTGTGAACGTGACAGAGCCTTATCTCAATTATCAGCATTGAGAAAACTAAGTATTGGCGATAGAAACATAACAATCGCAGGCGGCACTCATATTGCAGATTCTCTAGCTCGCGCTCTGTCTGAAAAATACAGTGTAAAGTTAGTTGAATCCGATCCTGATAGAGCAAAAAAGACCGCACAACACCTTCATGACAGTGAGGTTGAGGTTTATAACGCAGATCCTGTCGATATGAACTTCATGAAAGAAGAAAACATCGATTCTACCGATCTATATATAGCTGCAACACCAAAAGACGAAACCAACATCATGTCGTCTTTGATACTAAGAAAAGTACATAACGTTAAAACTTTAGCTTTAATCAGAGGCGATTCCTTTGCAGATTTAACTGTTAATGATAAATCTGATATTGATACTGTAGTCTTTCCAAAGGATTCTATTATTTCAGCACTGCTGTCTTTGATTAGACAAGAAAGCGTTGAAAATGTACATCTGTTCAGACAAGGTAAGTCTGAAGCGATTGAGTTCATCTTAGAAGGTTCAAAGTTTACAAGTAAGATCATTGGCAAGAGAGTTGATTCTCTCAATTTGCCAAAAGGTGTAACTCTAGGTTTGGTAATAAGAGGTAAGAAATTACTTCAGATTGAACCTCAACTTAAATTTGAAGATAAAGACAGGCTGATTGCGTATCTAGATGACAACAGCCAGATGCGTAAGCTTGTAAGATTCTGTCGACCATTCTCTTTCTGGATACCAAAGTGGTAATTGATTTTAGACTAGTAGCAAAACTGTTAGCTCCAGCTCTATTCTTATTTGGAATAGTAGCATTTATTCCTGCTATCTACGCTTTATGCAACACTACCCATGGAATCGGAGCATTCGTAGCGACAGGAATTATTGGTCTTTTTGTATCTTTTTGCTGTCATACTTTAGGAAAAAAAGCAGGTCAGAATCCTTCTATTAGAGTTCTTTTTCTCTTTACTACCTCTTTATGGGTTATAGTGTCTCTAATTGCAGCTATTCCTTTTTATTATCAGTTACCTGATTTGAGTTTTTCTCAATCTCTTTTTGAAGCTTGCTCTGGCCTTTCAACCACGGGCTCAACCGTTATCACACATTTAGAGCAGCGACCTCAAGCAATTATTCTTTGGAGAGCAATCTTACATTACATTGGAGGCGTTGGGTTCGTTGCTTTAGCTGTGGTAATTCTGCCTATTTCAGCTATGGGCGGTATGAGTATTTTCAAAACTGAGTCTCAATCTTTTGATGATTCAGCAAAATTTACTCCACACTTAAAAACTATGGTGATCTCCCTGTTTGTTTGGTATGTAGCTATTTTGGTTACTTGCACTTTATTCTATGTTGTAGGTGGTTTTGATATCTTCACAGCGATAACCACAGCGATGAGTACTGTTTCAACCGGTGGTATGACTGCAACCGATGCATCAATGAATGGAACTACACCTTTCATTCAATATGTAACTATTGTGTTCATGTTAATTTCAAGCTGTCCATTCCTGTTAATTCTGTCATCCTTGTCAGGTAACTTTTTCAAGTTCTTTAAAGATCAGCAGGTAAAAGGATTCATTCTTTTAAATGTTATCGTGGCAACCGCTGTTGCCATCTCTTTAATTTATATGAATGATTATGATCTTGAAAAGGCTTTTAGAATTTCATTCTTTAACGTAGTAGCTGTAACATCTACAACAGGTTATTCTTTAGAGGATTTCACTTTATGGAATCCTTTTGCCTCTAGCTTGTTCTTATGTATTTTAGCTATTGGTGGTTGTTCTGGTTCAACATCAGGAGGCATTAAGACTTTCAGAATTCAGATCTGTCTGTCCATGTTTAACACTCAGTTACAGAAACTCTTACACCCTCACATTGTTAGCGAGCCAAGATTTAATCGTAAGGTTATTGATCCTGCAACCTTATCATCTGTAATTACTTATCTTGTGTCATATATTTTTATTGCAATGCTATCGAGCATTGTTGCTTGCTCTTTAGGTTTAGATTTAGGAGACTCCATTACAGCAACTGTATCCTGTCTATCAAACGTAGGTCCTGCTATGGGAACTACTTTAAACCCATCCTCTAACTTCAGTCAGGTATCAAATCCTCTGTGTCTACTTTTCAGTGTGGATATGATTTTAGGACGACTAGAGATCTTACCTGTACTTATCTGCTTTACTAGAATGTTCTATAAGAGATAGCCTAAAACAGCCTACAGGTTCATATCCAAAGCTAATTGCAATGTTAGGTTATGAGGAAGGTGTTTTAAGAGATAGGTTCTGCACAAGCAGAACCAAAAATTGAAAAACTAGTAGTAGAACCAGTAATCTAAAGTTAATAGCATCATCCAAACGACATTATGGAAAGCACAGCCAATTAAAGTGTATTTGCGCTCTTTAGCTACAGCCAGACCGTCTTCACAGTGAATTGATGCTCTGTAAGTTGCTGCTGCTAGGGGTAATAGCGCAAAAAGTACGATAAAGCACTCCCAAAACTTGTGAGAGAAAAAACATGCACTTAATGATGCCATTGCGGAAAACGCAAACATCACAATCAGGTATACAGCAGACATCTTAGGACCTAATCTTGCAGCAATGGTCTTTTTTCCAGAGAGCCTATCCTCAACAATATCTCTCATTGAAGCTACATGCAGTACCATTACAGACTGAGCGCCACAAGCTAAACCTAATAAAAATGAATCAGGGAAAAGATCTACACCCTGATCACTAGCACCTAAAACTAAGATTTGTGAACCGATTACAGCAGCAAGACCAAAGAAAATGAATACTGCAATATCGCCAAAGCCTTTATATCCATAAGCCATGCCAATGGTATAGAAAATAGCAGCAAGAACAGCTGCTACTCCTAAGAATACAAACCAGGATAAAACCTCAATATTGTTTCCTACTGACATAAATAGAGCTAAGGATCCACAGATAGTAGCAAGCAGAGTTACTGTAGCCATAGACTTTCTTAAAGCTGTAAGTGAAATTGAACCTAACATTACAGCTCTTATAGGTCCCAAGCGATTAGGACCATCTGCACTCTTACAGGCATCACCATAATCATCTGCAAAGTTACTTAAAATTTGTAGCAACACACCAGTTGCTACAATTAAAAAGCCTGTAAACAGGGTATAAGCAGTAACATTGCCATAGTAATAACCTAAAGCACAACCTAAAGCACAGTTAGTTAGAGCAAGGAGCAATGATTTTAAACGAATTTCACTTAACCAATCTTTTAACATGTTGTATCTCTTTTAAGACTTCTATTTTCTCTTGAATATCTCTTAATAATAAATCCAAAAATCTGCTACTAATACGATTATCCAAATTAGATTATTAAATGAACAGCTTAACATCAATTCATTGAACCGATTTTTCAAAAAGTTCGATTTGTTCTTATATCTTAAGATGGTGTATACAAAGTAAATCATGGGAATAAAGCCTGCGATTATAAACAGAGATTCTAAAGCTCTGTGAGAAGTGATGCAGGCTAATACTGAACAGGCTATATTCACAGAGACTAATGCTATGAGGTAAATTGTAGAAATCTCATAACTTATCACTTGGCCTATGGTTTTAGCTTTTTCTCTGACATTAGTTCTGATACTTCTTACATACAAGATGATTAATGAACTTGCAGCTGCACTTATGGCCAATAAATACGCATCAGGATAGAAATCGATAGTAGCACTAGATGCTGCCACGATGATAAATTGAGAGCCCAAGATTGAAATCATGCCAAAGATAACAAAGATTGCAATCGCACCAATTCCTTTGTATAGATAAATACTACTTGTAGTGTAGAAAAGAGCTAAAAGGATAGACAAGGCACATAAAAATATAAACCAGGATAAAAGCTGAATGTTTGAACCTATCGCAAGATAAATAGAGAGAGCACCAAAGACAGCGATCAAAAGAGTAACTAGAGCCATTCTCTTTCTTAATTGCGTCAGAGAAATTTCTCCAATCATAATTGGAGTCATAAACCCTTTCTGTTTATCAAGTCGATGCTTTCTGTATGCTCGAGAGTAATCAATAGAGTAATTACATAAAGACTGAATACCACCGCCACAGATGATAATCGCTATTGCAACAACTATTGTTCTAAAAGTTACATCACCGTAGTAAAAACCAATTGCACAACCTAAAGCACAATTTGTTACGGCATAAAACAATGAAATGTATCTTGGATTGATTTTATTATCTTTGGTCATACTGTTTGTTGTACACAACTTAATCATTTCTATATTCTAATTGATCTCTTGCACTTTTATCCTGTTTTTTCTCAAAAATCAGAAAACAGCCCCTCCTCATTGTATAATTTGCGGTGAAAAATAATTTTGGAGATAAGCATGTTATTTGACGATCCAGCTTTACGTCAGTTAAAGAATACATTTGAAAAAGAAAAAGTAAAAAAAGAAGGTTTTGTTAAGGCCTCAGATAGAGGCTTTGGATTCCTAGAAGTAGATAGAGAATCTTTCTTTATTACTCCAAATGATATGAAGAATATCGTTAACGGAGACAGAATCAGAGCAGTCATTGAAGAGGATGGTAATGGCAAGAGCCATGCAGTTCCTGAAAAACTAATTGAAGCATACCTAAAAAGATTCGTAGGTAAGGTTTTATTTGTCGGAGGCAAATTAAACATTGTTCCAGATCATCCAAGCATCAATATCAGAATGCAGGCAGATGATCATCGTAAAGACAAATCACAGAAACTAGAAAATGGAGATTGGGTTATCTGTAACCTAACCTCTCATGCTTTAGAAAAGAAATTCTTTAGAGCATCATTAGATGAGTTCATTTGTAAGAAAAATGATCCAAAAGCTCCTTGGTCAGTAAGTTTAAGACGTTATGACTTACCTTTAACCGAACCTGAAGACGCTGAGTTTAAGTTTTTAGAAGATTCTCTTCCAAGAGAAGATATGTCTGCAGTTCCCTTTGTTACTATCGACTCTGAGCATACTGAAGATATGGATGATGCTTTGTATATCGAAAAAGATGGTGATAATTACAAACTTTATACAGCAATTGCAGATCCTACTGGCTATATTGCTGAGGACACACCTTTAAATCATCTAGCAGCACACAGAGCTTTCTCAATTTATCTTCCTGGTAGAGATATTCCTATGTTACCTAGGATTCTCTCTCAGAATCTGTGTTCTCTCAGAGCAGATGAGGCAAGACCTGCTTTAGTTGGCGTCATGACCATAACTAAAGATGGCGAATTATTAAAAGATAAGACTGTATTTAAGCTAGCCAAGATCCAATCTCACGGTAAGTTAATTTATAACGAGATTTCAGATTACTTAGAAGGAGTTGCAGGCGCAAAATTTACTCCATCAGAGGAAATTAAGCCAATTCTGTCTTTATTAGTTGAGTTTACTAAGGTAAGAGATCATTACCGTTCAACACATGCTGCAAGTTTCAAAAACAGACCTGATTATGAGTTCGTTCTAAAAGATAACGGAGCATTAGATCATATTGAGGTAAACCACAGACGTATTGCCAACCAGATTGTTGAAGAGGCTATGATTGTTTCAAACGTAGCAGCAGGTGACTTCTTAGCAGAGAAGCTAAACAGCGGTATCTTTAATATCCACTGTGGCTTTGATATGCAGAAGAAAAAGGACATCGTAGAGTTACTTGAAAAAGAAAAATGCCCTTTTGATGAAGACAAATTAGATACCATTGAAGAGTACAACAAGGTTAGAAGATTTGCTGTAGATAACAACAATGATTATCTAGACAGCAGAATAAGAAAACTTCAAGAATACTCTGAGATTAGTATTACTCCAGGTCCACATTATGCTTTAGGTGTAGAAAACTATGCAACTTGGACGTCTCCTATTAGAAAATACGGAGATATGGTAAATCACAGATTGATAAAGTCTCTGATTGCTAATACTGTAAAACCAACTCTTCCTGATGAAGATCTCTTAAAAGAGATGAATGATGCTCGTCGTACCAACAGAATGGCAGAGCGCGATGTAAGAGACTGGTTATATGTTGAATTCTTAGAGCCAGAAATTGAAAAAAAGACTGTATTCAATGGTGAGATCTTTGATATTTCTAGAGGTGGTCTAAAGGTTATCCTAACTGAAAACGGAGCTATGATCTTTGTACCATTCTCATTTATATCTGAGAGTAAAGAAGATCTTATCCTGTCAGGAGATACTGGTGAAGCTTTTGTTAAAGGTAATCTTGTAAAACGTTTAGGAGATCCTATCAAGGTAAGAATTGTTGAAGTTAACAAAGAAACAAGATCAGTTGTAGGTGCCCCCAGCGAGCCTTTTGGAGGGCTGATTCTGCCTGATCCTTCTGCTTCTAAGAGAAACAGAAACAACTTCAACAGAAGAAGATAAATAAAAAGATGGAGTTAAAACTATTGTCTTAATTCCATCAATCATATTTTATTAACAACGGTCTAAAAAGAGCAGCATTGCTGCTCTTTTATTTCACTTACTGTTCAATACCGCTTTGCTTTAACAAAGCATCAACACTAGGCTTTCTGCCTCTGAACTCTTCAAAATTCTTTAATGGATCTGAAGCTCCACCACAAGCTAAGATCAGTTCTTCAAAGCTCTTTCCTACTTCTCGATTAAATATACCCTTTTCTTCAAAGAGAGAGAAAGCATCAGCGGCTAATACCTCAGCCCATTTATAGCTGTAGTAACCTGCTGCATACCCACCTGAAAAGATATGAGTAAAGTTATTAGGGAAACGGCTGTCTTTGAAGTTAGGAACCACAGCAACCTGTTTTTTAACCTCATTTAGAATTTCAAAAATTCTGCCACCCTTATTAGGATCGTATTCAAGATGAATTCTAAAGTCGAATAGAGCAAATTCTATCTGACGCAACATTGCCATAGCTGATTCAAAATTCTTAGCAGCTAAAACAGCATCTAATTTATCTTTTGGTAAAGGCTTGCCTGTTTTTACATGACTTGATAAGAAGTTTAACACCTCTTCCTGCCAAGCAAAGTTCTCATTGAACTGGCTTGGTAACTCCACTGCATCCCAAGGTACACCATTGATACCTGAAACATCAGCAATATCAATCTTGGTTAACAGTTGATTTAGTGAGTGACCAAACTCATGGAAGATAGTTACCACTTCATCATGGGTTAACTCAGAAATATTGCCATTTACAGGTCTTGTAAAGTTACATACTAGGTAGGCTACTGGTAACTGTAAAGTTCCGTCATCACGATAACGGCGAGTTAAACACTCATCCATCCAAGCACCACCGTTCTTACCTGGTCGAGCATATAGATCCATAAAGATAGTACCTATCTTAGAACCATATTTATCCTCATAGACATCAAAGCACTTTACATTCTCATCCCAAACATCAACACCTAAGCGCTTCTTTAGAGTGACTCCATATAATCTATGAGCACATTCAAACATGCCTTCGATTACTTTATTCTCTGGGAAATATGGACGTAATTCTTCTTCTGAGTATGAGTACTGAGCTTGACGCAGTTTCTCAGAATAAAAAGCAATATCCCATGGCTGTAAATCATCAACACCATTCTTTTTAGCATATTCACGTAATGTTGAGATTTCTTTTTCACCTTGAGCATGAGACTTTTTAGCTAAATCTTCTAAGAAATTAATTACAGTCTCAGGAGTATCTGCCATCTTGGTTGCTAAAGATAAATGAGCATAAGATTCAAAACCTAAAAGTTTTGCTTCTTTGTAGCGTAAAGATAAGATTTCTTCCATTACCTTTGCGTTATCCCATTTACCGGCATTTGGACCTATCTCTGAAGAGCGAGTGTTATATGCTACATATAACTCTTTTCTTAAATCTCTGTTCTCACAGTGAGTCATAAATGGTAAATAAGATGGCATCTCTAAAGTAAAAACATAACCATCTAATTTACGCTCTGAAGCTTCTGCACTAGCTAGTTTTAAAGCGCTTTCAGGTAAACCTTTTAACTTATCTTTGTCAGTTACATGTAAAGTGTAACCATGAGTTGCATCTAGAACGTTATTTGAAAATTTGGAGGTTAATTCACTTAATTTTGCTGAAATTTGCGCAAATTCCTTCTGTTCTGCTTCGTTTAAATCAACACCAGTTAATTTAAAATCTCGAATAGCATTCTTGATAGCTTTTTGCTGAGGAATTGATAATCTGCCAAAGGCATCAGATGCTTGGATTTTCTTTAATACTTCAAAATAAGGTTTGTATTGACCAAACCATGAATAGAACTGAGATAGTACAGGTAAACACTCATCATGAGCTTTTCTTAGCTCTTTGGTATTATTTACAGAGTTTAAATGAGAAACTACAGACCAAACTTTAGATAAGCGATCTTCATTTTCTTCAATTGGTGAAATTACGTTATCCCAAGTTGGTTCATTTTTGTATTTTTCTGATAATTCAATGATCTGCTTTTTACATCTTTCAATAGCAGTTTCTACAGCACTTTTTACGTGTTCTGGTTTTACCTGTGAGAAAGGAGGCAGACCACTATAATTTAACAATGGATTATCTTTAATTTCTGACATATTCATTCTTTCCTATAAATATTTTTTACTTTTCTATGATTGTACACTGAAAATACATCGATTTTTGATAGATATAGGCGTATGTGCTAAGATCACCCATGATAAAAATCATTAAATACCGTATGTTATGGCATTAAGAAATAGAGAAAACTATGTCAGATCAGAATAACAGTGTTTTTGAGCAAAGAGTTGCATCATTAAGAGAATTACTAGATCAAAACGATCTTGATGCGCTTATTGTTTCTCATGATGATGAATACCTGTCTTATGAACTAAATGAAGATGAAGAAAGACTAAAGTACATTACAGGTTTTTCAGGAAGCGCAGGTTATGCTGTTATCACCAGCAATGATCTCAAGATAAATGAAGAAAACATTGAAATAAACCAAGATAACACAGAAAACGGCATTGTAGTTGACAGAGACTGTGCTGTCTTTGTCGATGGAAGATATGTTGTTCAAGTAAAAGAGCAGATTGACAGTGATATCTTTCAGGATTTCGATTTAGCAAAAGTAAAACCTGCTAAATGGATTTCAAGTGTAATGCCAAAGAATTCAACTGTTGGTATTGATATCAATTGCGTAAGCTACGAAGAATATATATCTATCAAGAATGAACTAGGTATGAACAACATTAACCTAGTTGCAACCGAGAACAATCTTGTAGATAAGATTTGGACTGATAAACCAGCATCTGTAATTTCAGAAATTTCTATTTTCCCTGATGAATATAATGGTTGCCCTAGTCCTCAAAAAAGGCAGCTTATTGCTCAGACTTTAAGGGATAAAGATTTAGATGCAACTGTAATCTGCGATCCTGAAAGTATCTGTTGGTTACTAAACATTAGAGGAAAAGACAGAGCTTATCTTCCTGTTATCAATTGCAAAATGGTAGCCTACTCTAATGAAGCATTAGAGTGGTACATCAATCCAAATCACTTTAAAGATGAGAATCTTCAGGATCAGTTACAAGAGCACATTGGTCATATTGATATCTTCCCTGAAGAAGCCTTTGATGATGTTTTAGATAGATTGTGTTCTTCATCTTGTACAGTTTACGTAGATCCAGAAACTACTAACGCTCATGTAATGACAAAACTGTACTCAGGTGGAGCAAAAGTTTCAGAAGGCTTAGGATTGTGTCAGATGCCTAAAGCTTGCAAAAATCACATCGAAGTTGCAGGTGAGTACAAAGCTCACATCAAAGATGGCATTGCTATGTGCCGTTTTATTTCATGGTTAGACAACTTAACCGCATTGGATAAACCAACTGATAGCGATGAAACTTTCTTAAGAAGAGTAGAAGGTGTAGATGAAGCTGAACTTGCAGCTAGAGCTTTGAGTTTTAGAAAAGTTGAAGCCGGTTTTATCGAACCTTCATTTGCAACAATTTCTGCATTAGGTCCAAATGCAGCAATGTGCCACTATAATCATGAAAATGAGGATACACCTCGAGCTTTAGGTAAAGATTGCTTATATCTAATTGATAGTGGAGCTCATTTCATTGAAGGCACCACTGACATTACAAGAACCATTCTTGTAGGTCCTCATATTACCGATGAGATTAAGAGAATGTACACTCTTGTACTAAAATCGCATATTGCTCTTGCAACTCTTATCTTCCCTAAAGGCACATCAGGAATTCAGATAGATGCCATTGCAAGAAGACCTTTATGGGATTGCGGTTTTGATTTTGCTCATGGTACAGGTCATGGCGTAGGTCACGTACTCTCAGTTCATGAAGGACCACAAACAATTTCTTCTAGAAGATCTACAGTGCCTTTAGTTCCTGGAATGGTTCTATCTGATGAGCCTGGTTACTACAAAGAAGGTGAGTACGGTATTAGACTAGAAAACCTTTTAGTTGTAATGCAGTGCACCCAACCAGGAATGCAGCACATGCTATGTTTTTCACCTTTAACTCTTGTTCCTTTTGATAAGAGATTTATCGATAAAGAGCTTTTATCACAAAAAGAAATAGAGTGGCTTAACAATTACCATCAGAACGTAAATAATGTGATTACAAACGCAGCTACTTCTTTAACAGAAGATGAGATTACTTGGCTAAATAAGGCCACTGCCGCTATTTAATGGAGTTGACGGATAATGTTTTTCTTAAAAAAGAGCTTACCTGGTGCTATTTACTGTCAGACCAGATTACAGCAGTTGCCTACTATTCCTGTGGATGTTTCCTCATATAATATTTTAGAAACACCTCATCGTTGTTTTAATAGAATTCTTGAGCTTATTGCCAGCGCTAAAGAAAGGATCTTAATCACTGCTTTATATTTACAAGATGATGAGATCGGCAGACAAGTTCTACAAGCACTTTATGATGCAAAAGAAAAGAATCCAAAACTCTATATTAGAGTTTATGTAGATTTTCATCGCGCTCAAAGAGGTTTAATTGGTAAAGGACCATCTCTTGGTAACTCTGAGCTTTATTACAAGATGGCCAAAACCAGTGAAAACCCACCTGCTATCTATGGTGTTCCTGTAAAAAGGAGAGAAATCTTTGGCGTAATGCACTTAAAAGGCTTTGTATTTGATAATACTGTTCTTTACTCAGGAGCAAGTATTAACGACGTTTACATGGGATACAACGGACGCTACCGCTTAGATAGATACCATGAAATTCATTCAGCAGAACTTGCCAACACCATGTGTGCTTTTGCAACTAATGCATTTCATCCTAATTTTGCTGTTCAAGACTTTTCTCAAGGAGTTGTAAAACCAGCCAAAGAGATGAGAGATGAAATCCGCGAATTAAGACGTCACTTAACTCAAGTTCAATACAGTGTTAAAAACGATAAGATTTGCAATTATCAAATAGGTGTAACTCCCATTGCAGGTTTGGGCAAGAAAGGTAATCAATTAAACAGAACAATCATGTGGCTATTAGGGGCTGCGAGAGAAAAACTGTTTATTTGCACACCGTACTTCAACCCTCCAAAAGATGTGTCATCAGCAATTGAAGATGCTTTAGAGCGAGAGGTTTCTGTAACTTTAGTAGTTGGCGATAAAGTAGCAAATGACTTCTTTATTCGAGAAGGGGAAAACTTTTCACCGGTGGGCGCAGTACCATACATCTATGAGCAGAATTTAAAAGATTTCATATCAAAAAACCAGAAGTTCATTGACAAAGGACTTCTAAAGATCATGTTATGGAAGGATGGCAACAATACCTATCATGTAAAGGGAATGTATGTAGACAGCAACTTTGCTCTACTTACAGGAAATAACTTAAACCCAAGAGCTTGGAGTCTTGATCTTGAGAATGGTATAGTCATTTCTGATCCTTTCCATCAATTACAGGAAAAATTTGCTCATGAGCAACAATATCTACTTCGTCACACCAAGCAAATAGGCAGTGTAGATGATTTAGATAGTTTTGAAAGCTACCCAGAAGAAGTTCAAAAGTTACTAAAGAAAGTTAAAAGATTAAGAGCATCTATCTTCATTAAACAGCTTTTATAGTTTTAGCTTTGATATCTTTTATGTAGATATCGCTTAACAATGAATAGTATCTCTTAAAAAGGTATGTCTTATGCCACTAGAAGATGACTCAAGATATTCTTGTACTGATATAGCTACCTTGAAGGGACTAGGACCTTCTTATATAAAAAGTTTTAACAATAAGGGGATCAAAACTCTTTTTGACATCCTTTTTGATTTCCCCTTTAAATATCTTGATAAAACCAAAGTAACTAAAATCAGAGATATCTTCCCCGACGGTAACTTTGTTCTCATAGATGCACACATTGTAGCTGTTCATAATGTTTTAAATTCTAGGGTGAGGTTATTAAAGGTCATTCTTCAGGATGATACAGGAAAGATTGAAGCGACTTTCTTTAATCTCTACCCTAATCAGATTAGAAACTATGTCCAAGGAAGAAGAGTCTTAGCCTTTGGCTCTGTAAAGTTAAGTGAATACAGTGGAGCAAGAGTAATGGCTCAGCCTACTGTTACTTTTATTGGAGACAATGATCCTTTTTTACCTTCAGACAGACTCACACCTGTGTACCATGCTGTCGAGAAGGTACCTCAAGCATCAATTAGAAAAATCATCTTTGGTGTATTAGATTCTTTAAAGGTAATGTCTTTGCCTGAGATCTTACCTTCAGAATTAAATCCTTTTAAATTAACTATAAGCCAAGCAATTGAACTGTCTCATAGACCTTTTCCTTTAGAAAATCCTAAAGACAAATTTATTTTAGAAAACTCAGCACCATTTAAAAGACTGTGCTATGAGGAACTGATTGCTTATCAGTTAACCTTACTGTTCCTAAAAAGGAAAAACAGTGCAAATAAGGCGCTTATAATTCCTGATAACAAAGAAATAAAACAGAATTTTATAAAGTCTTTACCATTTTCATTAACCAATGCCCAGTTGCGCTCAATTGAGGAAGTAAGCTCAGATTTAGAAAAAGACAAACCAATGTTAAGACTGCTTCACGGTGATGTTGGTTCAGGAAAAACCATGATTGCAGTCTTTGCTGCCCTTCAAGTTTCAGCTTCAGGGAATCAATGTGTGATCCTGGCACCTACAGAACTTTTAGCTCAGCAACATTACAATAAAATTAAAAACCTCCTTGATCCTTTCAAGGTAAATACTGTTCTTTTAACCTCATCTGTAAAAGGCAGTAAAAGGGACAAGATTGTTGAAGATATCAAATCAGGTGTAGCAAATGTCATCGTTGGGACTCACAGTGTATTTCAACCTGAGATTAGTTATAAATCGCTAGTGCTTGCAATTATCGATGAACAACACCGTTTTGGCATTGACCAAAGAATTGCTCTTTTGCATAAAGCTCCAGAAAAAATCACCATGCATCAATTGGTAATGACTGCAACTCCAATTCCTAGAACTTTACAATTAGCCTTGTTCTCTGATTTGGATGTATCAAAGCTAGATGAGTTGCCTGCAGGAAGAAAACCAATTGTCACAGCTGTGATGTCTGATGAAAAGAAAGCTTCTATTATTCAAAGACTATCAGTTGTATGTAAAGAGGGAGTTCAAGCATACTGGATATGTCCAAATATTGATACAGACGAGGACGAGAATGCGTCAGTAAATGAAGCCTATAAGCTTTTAAAAAAGGAATTGCCTGAACTTAAAATTGGTCTATTGCATGGACAAATGGCTGTTAATGACAAAAACAAAGTCATGAAAGGATTTCTTGAAGGCAAATTCAATATTCTTGTCGCAACTACCATTGTAGAAGTTGGTGTGGATGTTCCTAATGCATCTATCATTATCATTGAAGGCGCTGACAAACTTGGTTTAGCACAGTTACATCAGCTAAGAGGACGTGTAGGCAGAGGCTCTAAAGAATCCTACTGTATACTTGTTTATAAAAAGAATAATGAAATGGATCACGACATTGCAATGCAACGTCTTGCTATTATGAAGAGTACAAATGACGGCTTTAAGATTGCAACCGAAGATCTTAAATTAAGAGGTCCTGGTGAAGTTCTAGGTGAAAAACAAAAAGGTTTTGATCTATTCAAAGTCGTAGATGTTAACAGAGATTTTAAACTCATAAGTCAAGCTAGAGAAGCAGCAATAAAGCTTATGAACTCAGACATAGACACCTGTAAATCACTAATCAGACGCTGGTATCCCACATACAGTATCCGTTGAGGCTAAACATGGCTTTTATAGCAAATGTAAAAATCAAAAATAAGAAGTCTAAACTTTCAAAAATCTTTAAAGCAATTCTTCTTGTGATTGTAGCCATTGCTATTGCCGTATGTGGAGCAATCCTCTATTTTAATGGGCAGAACATCAAAGCCCCTTTAATAAAATTCCTGTCAAGCAGAACAAGTTTTGAAATCAACTGTCAAAAGGTAGAGTTTTCTGCCTTGTATCCAAATGTCATCAAATTGCATGACATCAAGGTTGGAAAATCTAATATAGATGAAATCTATATGGAATATGATCTACCTAGCCTTTTAAAATCAGATACCTTTGAAATTAAATACTTTTACGCCAAAGGCATTAAGGCAGATGACAAAGATTTACAAAAATTAAAACAAGAAAAATTTAAATTCAAAGATGTACATATAAGTAAACTTGATCTTGTTGATACCCCTATAAATCTGTACAAGCTAAGTTTAAATCACGGATCATTATCAGCTGTTGATGCCTACTTAGGAAACGATGGTAAGTTCTCTTTTAAAGTAGCTGACATAAGGTCTAATGAAGGTCAATTAGATGAACAACCTATAAAAAATCTGCAAACTAACATTGGAGTAGAACCTGAAAAGATCGTCATAAAAGATTTATCTGTACAGATCTTTGGAGGAACTCTCTTAGCAGATCTTACTATTGATAGAAAAACAGAAAACTTGAAGTTTTCTAGATTAAATCTAAATAAGATTATTTTTAAGGACTATAAGTTACTCTCTAAAAAATACAATATCTATGCACCAGAGGCATCTGTCTACGACTGTGTATTAGCTCTTCCAAAACAAGATCTTTTGTTTGGGCAAGTAAGAGGTTCAATTTCAGATCTTTTAGTAAAAGACGGAAAAATCAACTTTACCTTTAAAGGTAGCAGTGGCGAAATCTCTAAACCAAGCATACAAGTAACAGCTGAAAATTCTGATATTGAATTCACCCTTGCTGACAGCGCAATCTCTATGAAAGCTGAAGGTACAGTCTTTGATGGAGCTTACTCTTTTGACGTCAATTATGACTATCATAACGATAGTGAACCTTTACTTACAATTCATAATCTGTCACTAAAAGAAGGCAAATTTGAAACTACCAAAGAGCAGTACGCTTTTGTACAAAACACTCTGCTAAATCAAAACATCAATGTAAAAAAATTCAGCATTGACGGAACGGAGTTTGTGTCTTTCATCAAAACCTTACCTTTATCAATAAAAAGCGTAAAACTAGAAGCTAACAACATAGCTTTTAACAACAAGGCTAAAGACGATAATATCAACGAGTCACTTGATCAAAAAAGCTTTGATGTAAGCACTACAGCAGTAACAGCAGATAACGAAAAGAGTATAGATAAAGCATCAGGCACAAAGAATGCTGAAAATGATGTTTTCACTCCTCTTTTAAGTAAGCTTAAGCCATTAAATAATATCTTAGATAACAATTCACTAAATGAAGATGACAGCTATAACAGCTATATTACCTTTAGTTTTGATAGTGGCTATTACTCTGATCTCTTCATCAAACAATTTGACTCTAAAATGGATCTTTCAGACAAGGGATATACATTCAATGTAGGAAAGATGCTCTTTAAAAAGAGTGAACTTGCTTTTGAAGTTGACTCAAATAATGAGTTAGAAATTTTAAGGATCAAAGTCTTTGCCCCTCAATTTGATATCTCTGAATTAAATTCAAACCTTACAGACCATCTCTTAAGTGGTGTGATTAACATTGAAGGAGAGATAACTAAATTAGAAGAAACTGATGAAAAGACAGATAAAACTTCTGCTCCTATGGGGGTTGCGACTACCGATAAAGGCAACAATTCAGAGAACAATAACACCAACAGCCACATTTCTAATATCAACAATGAAAAGAATAAAGTTGATAATAACAATGTATATAAAGCAAAACAGCTTTACACTGGCAATATCAACCTTACAAGTGATTCTTTATTAGTATCACAGTTTGGTTTAGATCTTATTAACGGAGGTTTAAAGAAAAACTACGCTTTAAATTACGACGAATTGTGCGACGCCATCAAAGATGGAGACTTAGGATTGTATAAACTAAGTCTTAAGATCTTTCCTCAAGACCACTTCTTAAAGCTAAAAGGCTCTGGTGATCTCACCACCTCACACCTTACCTTCAATGCAAAGCTAGATCTAAACAACAAGGATTTCTCTGCTCGTGGTACCTTTGTATCTTTACCAAAAGATAGTATTTCTAATATCAACATAAAAGGACTTACTAAAGAGACCTCAAATGATAAGAACATCTTTATTACAGCTCTATCACGAGGTGAAATTAGACCTGGTATCAATGAGGAAGCTTTACAAGAGAATTCAGCTAAAGAGCTGACAGATGCAGCAAGTGAGTTGAATAAAGATAAGGATCAAAAAGGTCCTGAAGCTTTAGAAAAATCATCTCAGGACCTATAAAAAACAGTACCAATAACGCTCTAAACGCCATTACAGATTATGGTTTTGAAGAAATCTTAATGCTGATAGATGGTTTCTTCTTTTTGCCATTAATGATGTCATCGGAACCTAAAGTAGAACCAGTTACATTAGCAAGGTAAACCATGAAACTTGGAACTTCATCTGATAGACCAGAACGAACAACACCTAAAGTTGCTGTAAACTCTGCACCTAAGAGTACAATCCACCAGTTAATATAAATCCAAACAAAAAGAACTGGAATTACAGCGATAGCTCCATAGATTGCTTCATAATTTGAAAAGTTTAATACGAAGATACTGAAGATCTTTTTTGATACCTCAAAGGCGACTGTTACAAAAACTGCACCTAGTAAAGCATCTTGGACTTTTACTCTTACTCTTGGAACAATTACATATACAGCAGTCAATACGCCACACTCAATAATGATTGGGAATACAAAGTAGGCAATCATTAGAGGAAGACCTACAGTAGAGTTTGAGCTGATTGCAAAGCCCATAACCTTTGTAAAAATCCAAATCACAATACCTAATGCAATTGGACCTAAGGTAAGTAAAGTCCAGTAGATAGCGATCATGGTACCTAATTTTCTTCTACCACCACGCCAAATTCTGTTTAAGCATTGATCAATTGATCTTACTAACAATAGAGAAATGACAAAGAAGACAACTGTGCTAGTTGCAGTCAACTTTCCAGCATGTTCAACGAAAGTTCCCACGTAGTTGCCTAAATTATCTGCAAAAACAGGCATAAAATTAGCCTTTGCAAAGTTTTTTAAAGATTCTCTAAATTGCTCAAAAGAAGGGAAAACTGCGAAAAAATAGAAAATCACACTAATTGCAGGAATTAGCGCAAGAATTGAAGTAAAAGACAAGGCCGAAGCCTCAAGTCCAATGGAATCTCTTTTTACTCGATTTAAAAAATATTTATACAGTTCTTTCACTTGTTTCTTACCTTATTGCAAAGATTAAAAGCATTATATCTGTTTTTAGTCTTTCTTGGGTTGCCGTTCGCCAATAAGTGACTCTCATCGACAATTAATTGTTTAATTTGACAGAAAATTCATAAGATAGTTCGAAAAAAGTCACCATAGCTTCCAAGCTTTAGGTTTTAAGCTCTAAAAGAAAACGCATAAAATTGGTACTTTTTTAATTCTTTTTTTTCAAAAAATGTTAGATAGCTCAAAAATAGGATAAAATAGCGCAGCTATTTTTAAATCTATACTCAATGTCTGAGTTTATCATCACAGGGTTATAAAATGGATGTTCAGAAAATCCGCAACATTGCTATTATTGCGCATGTTGACCACGGTAAAACAACCTTAGTAGACAAGTTACTCCGCCAGTCTGGCACTCTAGACCGTAACGAAATCGGTCAGGAACGTGTCATGGACTCAAATGATATCGAAAAAGAGCGCGGTATTACCATTCTTTCAAAGAACACAGCTATCAATTGGAATGGATACAGAATTAACATTGTTGATACCCCAGGTCACGCTGACTTTGGTGGTGAGGTAGAACGTGTTATGTCTATGGTAGATTCTGTTCTTCTGCTAGTAGATGCAGTTGACGGACCTATGCCACAAACACGATTTGTTACACAAAAAGCATTCGCAGCTGGATTAAAACCTATCGTTGTTATTAACAAGTGCGATAGAGAAGGTGCAAGACCAGATTGGGTTATCGATCAGGTATTCGACCTATTCGACAACTTAGGTGCAACCGATGAGCAGTTAGACTTCCCAGTAGTATATGCTTCTGCATTCCAGGGTTGGGCTACCTTAGATTTAGCTTCACATGGCGATACCATGGAGCCTTTATTCCAGACTATCGTTGACAAGGTAAGTCCACCAGAGGCTGATCTTGATGGTCCATTCCAGATGCAGATTTCATCATTAGACTTCACTTCATACGTTGGTGTTATCGGTGTTGGTCGTGTAAAGCGCGGTGTTGCTAAAGCAAACTCTCCTGTAACTATCATTGACCGTGAAGGCAAGACTAGAACAGGTAAGATTGGTCAGGTATTAGGCTATTTAGGTCTAAGAAGAGCTCCTGTAGATTGCGCAGAAGCTGGTGACATTATTGCGGTTACAGGTTTAGGCGAATTAAAGATTTCAGATACTATTTGTGATCCTTCAAAGGTAGAGGCTTTACCTGCTTTATCAG
The DNA here is from genome assembly GCA_000431835.1 of Succinatimonas sp. CAG:777. Classification (GTDB taxonomy): domain Bacteria; phylum Pseudomonadota; class Gammaproteobacteria; order Enterobacterales; family Succinivibrionaceae; genus Succinivibrio. The sequence goes on along the minus strand of HF987922.1, from coordinate 63,114 downwards.
TTGATGAGCCTACAGTTTCTATGAACTTCTGCGTAAACACATCTCCATTTGCTGGTAGAGAAGGTAAGTTCATTACTTCAAGAAACATCGAAGAAAGATTACGTGAAGAATTGGTTCACAACGTAGCTTTGCGCGTTGAGAGGACTGAAGATACTGACCGTTTCAAGGTATCTGGTCGAGGTGAGTTACACTTATCAGTTCTTATTGAAGAGATGCGTCGTGAAGGCTATGAGTTAGCAGTATCTCGTCCTGAAGTTATTCTTCATAAAGAAGGTGGCAAAACTTTAGAGCCTTATGAGGTATTAACTCTAGATTTACATGAGGACAACCAAGGTCCTGTAATGGAAGAGTTAGGTCTTCGTAAAGGTGAATTAAAGAACATGGTCCCAGATGGAAAGGGTCGTGTAAGATTAGATTATAGAATTCCAGCTCGTGGACTGATTGGTTTCCAGTCTTTATACATGACATTAACCTCAGGTACTGGTCTGATGTACCACACATTCGACAGTTATGACGAATATGTTGGTGGCACCATTGGAGAAAGAAAGAACGGTGTTCTTATTTCTAATGATACAGGTAAGACTGTTCCGTACGCTTTATGGTTCTTACAGGAGCGTGGCAGATTATTTGTTGAGCCAGGTGAGGAAGTTTACGAAGGTGAGGTTATCGGTTTACACGTTCGTTCAAACGACTTAACTGTTAATCCATTAAAGACTAAGAAGTTAACTAACGTTCGTGCTGCAGGTTCTGATGATAACATCATCTTAACACCAGCTGTTCACATGTCTTTAGAGCAGTCTCTAGAATTCATCAATGAAGATGAATTAGTAGAGGTTACCCCTGTAAGCTTACGTATTCGTAAGAAAAACCTGTCTGAATTGGACCGTGTGCGCGCTTTCCGTGCAGCAGGTGGTAAAAAAGCTGAAGAATAAAGCACTATAATTGATCTTTACAAAAAGCCTGTGTAATTTATTTACGCAGGCTTTTTTTATATCTTGCCTTATATTCTGATACACAAGCCGTTTTATAATAGTATTTTCTAAAAATTATCGTCTCTTGTATTGCACTATTTTTGTGCTTTATTATAAAATATCCAAAAAATAGTTCAAAATAGATCATGCACAAAAATAGGCTATTGAGAAAAAAATACGATGGACGATAAGCAAAAAGCTAACATTCTAGAAAGTTTGGCTACTGCAGTCTTAATCACTGACAAAGATTTTAATATTCATTACGCTAACACGGCTGCTGAACAGCTGTGCGGAGTTTCTCGCACCAAATTAATATCTTCAAAATTCATTGATTTTATCTCTCCTAATGAGACTTCTCTCATTCAAACCATCAAAGAAATTAATTTTTCAGACAACTTCCAAGGTATATCTGCTGCTGGAATTATGATTTCTCCAATGCCAGGTGTTTCTACCAAGACCGACATGGCTGTATTTAACTACTCAACAGCAAAATTTAATGGACTTTTAATTGAGCTCCATACCATTTCTCATCAGGATAAACTGATAAATCAGATGCAACAGAATTATCAATATTCGGCTGCAAGAGATTTAATCAGAAGTTTGGCTCATGAGATCAAAAATCCCTTAGGAGGAATTAGAGGCGCTGCACAGTTGATTGAAATGACCTTTGGCAAAGTAGAAGGAATAAAAGACTACACCAAGGTTATTATCGAGCAAACTGATAGATTGAAAGTTCTAGTTAATAACCTATTAGGTCCGCAAAAACCTAATCCTCTTGTAAAAGAGAATATCCACTACTTAATTGAAAAGGTACTTTCACTAATTTCAATGCAAGATGAGAGTAAAGGAATCGAAATAAAGCGAGATTACGATCCTAGCTTACCTGAGCTAAATCTTGATGTGGATTCTGTCGAACAAGTTTTATTGAACATTGTAAATAATGCAGTTCAGGCTTTAAAAGAGTCTGATACTAAAGATCCTCGGATAGAAGTAAAAACTAGAGCAAGTATCAGGACCATAGTAAGAGATAAAAAATACCCAACAGCAGTGATCATTTCCATTTCAAACAATGGACCTGAAATACCAGAACAGATAAAGCAGACTGTATTCTTCCCAATGGTTACAACCAAGACTAATGGAAATGGTCTTGGCTTATCAATAGCACTTAATATTATTGAGCGACACCACGGCACCATCGAATGTTTAAGTGATGCTCAAAAAACTGTATTTAAGATTATCCTGCCTTTAAAGAGCAGAATCTGAGGAGATTGTTTATGAATCCTATGATTTGGGTTATCGATGATGATGCCAGCATACGCTTTGTCTTTGACAAAGCACTTGCAGCAAACAGCATTACCCACCGTTTATTTGAAAACGGTGAAGCTGCCCTTGAAGCTATCAAACATGAGACTCCTGATGTCATTGTTTCTGATATCAGAATGCCTGGTATTGACGGTTTAGAGCTAATTAATGCTGTTCATGACATCGATGAAAACATTCCATTTATCATCATGACTGCACACTCAGATCTATCTGCTGCAATAGATGCTTACGAAGAAGGTTCATTTGAATACTTGCCAAAGCCTTTTGATATCGAGCAGGCTATCAGTGTTATCAGAAGAGCTGCTGTTCACAGAGTTAACATGTTGCAGATGCTAAATCAAAAAGCAAAGGCTGACGTAGCTCCTGTAACAGAACAAACTGAAGAGGCTGAGATTATTGGTAAATCTCCAGCTATGCAGGAAGTATTCAAGTTCATCGGTCGTGTTTCAAAGACTGATCTTCCAGTGTTAATTCACGGTGAAGTTGGAACCGGTCGCGGACAGGTAGCAAAAGCCCTGCACAATCACGGTGAGAGAAAAGGTTATAAATTTGTATCTTTAAATATGACCTCTATTCCACAGGAAATGGTCAAATATGAACTTTTTGGTGATATAAGCAAGGATCTCAGCCAAAGCGCTATAATGAAAGCTGATGGTGGAACCTTATTTATCAACGAAATCAGTGATATGCCAATGGACTGCCAGAATAGACTATTACAGTTAATTCAAAAGCAAGAGTACTCTCCTATTGGCAGCACTGAACCAATGCATGCTAATGTTCGTATAATTGCTTCTACTTCACATGATCTTGAAGAGAAAATTGCTAATGGCACTTTCAATTCAGATCTGTACTACAGATTAAATATCATTAACATCAATATTCCTCCTTTAAGAGATAGAAATAATGATATCCCAATGCTTGCAAAGCATTTCTTAGCACAAAGTGCAGCAGACAGCCACACCGAGCCTAAGAAACTAACCTCTGAGGTTTTAGTATTTTTATGTAGGCTTCCATGGCCTGGCAACGTAAGACAGTTAAAGAACTTATGTAAGTATTTAACAATCATGGTAACAGGTAGAGATATTCAGTTAGTTGATCTTCCATCAGAATTCCTGCATGCAAATACTCCACAGAACAAGGCTGTAAGTCCTGTTGCTGCTAATAAAGAAAATGCTTCATGGCAGGATCTATTAAGAACTTGGGTTGATGGCAAACTAAAATCAGGTGAACATGACATTTTAGCTGAAGCTGTACCTGAGTTTGAAAAAGTAATGCTGGAGGCTACATTAACCTTTACAGGCAACCATAAACAGGAATCAGCAAAACTCTTAGGTTGGGGACGTAATACTCTAACAAGAAAGATCAAAGAGTTAAATCTTAGCTAATAATCTTAAGATTATGTCATTCTCAAAAAGGCGTTAATTTCATAAAGTTAACGCTTTTTTTTGTCTCCAATTTCAAATTATCAGATTAACTCACACAAAATATTTTGCGTTTAGCCTATGCTTATTTAAAAAGAGTATTTTGGAGGATTTATGACAGAAATAGAAAACAATTCAAAAAGAGTAGACTGCAGCGACATTATAATGACCTTATGCCAGAGCGTTGCAAATGTCATCACTTCTGCAACCTCACAGGAAACTAGATACGCACCACTAGTACAAAAGATCACCAAGACCCTCTTAACTCCTGATATTGGTACCTTTGTTATGTTTACAGGTTCATTCTCAGGAATGGTTGTGATCAACTTTCCTAAAGAAACAGCTATGGAGATCTACACTTCATATCTTAGAAACATGGGAATTCCTGAAGTAGAAATGGCAAAAAATTACACTCAGGATGAGGTAAGTAATACTTTAGGTGAGTTAATGAATCAAATCATTGGTAACTTCACCCGTCAAATCAGCGAAGAGTTACATATTCGCATTGATCAGTCTCAGCCAAAGATGTTAGTACTGCCAAGAGAAGTTCAAATTAGTATTTCAGTTAACCTAGACAACCCTAAATATGGTAAAGTTACATTCCACACAGAAGGTGGCAATGTATTCTATGTTGAATTAGCAATGGACGATACTAGTTTTACAGCATTACGTGAATTTGAAAGTCACACTACATTATCACCTGATGATATTCTAGAGCAGTATACCCAAGAAAGATAAATGACCGACATTATTAAAAAGAATGTCCTAGATTTTAGAAAAACCAAATTTGTAACAAGCGCCCCAGATATCACTAAGCTTCCTGAAGATATGGGCGCTGAGATTGCTATCATTGGTCGTTCTAATTCAGGAAAATCATCATCAATCAATGCCATTTGTGATCAGAAGAACTTAGCAAAGACCAGTCGCACTCCTGGTAGAACTAGACTTATCAACCTTTTTAAAGTTGAAGAAGGAAAGTTCATCGTCGACTTGCCAGGTTACGGCTATGCTCAAGTTCCTGAGCACATGAAACTTCAATGGCAAAAAGCAATGACTGATTATCTGCAACAGCGTAAATGTCTATGTGGCTTAGTTGTTACTATGGATATCAGAACTCCTCTTCGTGACCATGACAGAATGATTATCGATTGGTCTATTGCCGCAAATCTTCCATGTCTGATTCTCTTAACCAAAGCAGATAAATTTGGTGTTAATAAGAGAAAAGAGATGGTAGGTGAAGTTAGAACTCAGCTAAGCGAGTTTGGCGGAAATTTCACAATCATTGCTTTTTCAGCTCTCAAAAAAATTGGTGTAGACGAGGTTCGTAACGTATTAAAGAACTGGTTTACCCTATTCCACACTGACGACGAAAATAATTAAAAATGAGTAAAGGAACTTTGTTTATCGTATCAGCTCCTTCTGGAGCTGGAAAATCATCTTTAATTGATGCTCTATTAAAACGATTTAATTTAGATGACAAATTAAGACTGTCTGTATCTCACACCACTAGAGCTCCAAGACCAGGTGAAATCGATCATGTAAGCTATCACTTCATAACCAATGAAGAGTTTGAAAAGCTAATTGAAAGAAATGCTTTCTATGAATATGCTCATGTGTTTGATCACTACTATGGAACTTCTCGTGAAATAGTAGAACAGTGGCTTAATGAAGGAAAAGATGTTCTTTTAGATATCGATTGGCAGGGAGCTCGTCAGATTAGACAGCAAACTCCAGATGCTAAAGGTATCTTTATTGTTCCACCTTCATTAGAAGAGCTAAATCGCCGTTTAGTAACTAGAGCTACAGATGCGCCTGAAGTTATTGAAAAGAGAATGAGCAAAGCTATAAGCGAAATCTCTCATTACAACGAATATGACTATGTCATCGTAAATGACGATTTTGATGAAAGCCTATTAAATATGCGCTCAATCATTCTTTCAAATCGTCAGAAGATGGACAAACAAAAACACTACATTACAGAGAAATTTGGTCTATAACATACAGAATTAATTGTCAGTATTAATAGGACAAAAGATTAATATTTTGTCCGTAGTATGCTTAAAATTCGTGTATAATGGCGTGAGTTTTGTGTCTTACTCAAAACAGACCTGCCTTTTTTTCACGATTTGAGTCAAAAACACTCAAACACTACGTTTGAGGTGCAATTTTTTGACTTAAAAAAGGCATAATGATTTGTTTTGTAATAAACAATAGTTTTTTTCGTTCTAGGTGTTAGAATTAAATTAAGACCTAGATAAATAAAAACCTTAGTTAAATGAAGGTACGTATAAATGGCTAGAGTTACCGTTGAAGATGCAGTTGCAAAAGTTGGCAATCGTTTTGACTTAGTTTTACTTGCAGCTCGTCGCGCTCGTCAGATTGCATCTGGCAGCAATCCTCTTGTAGAAGAAGAAAAGGATAAGCCAACTGTTATCGCTTTACGTGAGATTGAAGAAGGTCTTATCACTAAAGAATTCTTAGATAAGCAAGACCGCAAAGAGCACTTAAGGGATTCATCAGTACATCCTGCTGATAACGAGTTTGCTCCTATCGACGGCGTTGAGATGTTCAACTAGGAGATCTCAATATGGGAGAGGAAGCACGTACTATTCCCAAATGTGAAGGTATATCGCCATTAGATCAGGCACTTTCCTCTCCTAACTTTTCTTATTATGAGCATTTAAGAGCATTGCTCTGCTCATACCTTCCTGAAACGGCAATTGCTTTAATTGACAGAACTTTCTACGTTGCTGATGTAGCACACCGTGAGCAAAAAAGAGCTTCTGGCGAACCTTATATCATCCATCCTATCGCTGTTGCTACTGTCATCGCTCAGATGCATCTTGATGTTGAATCTGTACAAGCAGCACTGCTCCATGATGTAGTTGAAGACACTTTTATTACTAGCAAAATGCTAGAAGAAGAGTTTGGTCCTACAGTAAATGAAATTGTAGAGGGCGTTACCAAACTGGATAAATTGCGCTTCCATGACTACAAAGAAGCTCAAATGGAGAACTTTAGAAAGATGATCTTGGCAATGACCAAGGATATTCGAGTCATCTTGATAAAGTTAGCTGATAGAACTCATAACATGAGAACTTTAGGCGCATTGCGTCCAGATAAAAGAGTTCGTATTGCAAAAGAGACATTAGAAGTTTTCGTCCCAATTGCTAATCGTTTAGGTATTTCTGATATCAGAGCTGAATTAGAAGAACTCTGTATGGCCTCTATCTATCCTATGCGCTATAGAGTTCTTAAAGCAGCCGTTACAAGAGCCAGAAATAATCGTAAGGAAGTTGTTTCTAATATTCTTGAAGCTATTAAAGCAAGACTAAAGGAATCTCATATTGAAGCTAAAGTCTTAGGCAGAGAAAAAAGACTCTATTCCATTTATAGGAAAATGGTTAAAAAAGAGCTTCAATTCCGTGAAATCATGGATGTTTACGGCTTTAGAATTATTCTAAAAGACGTAGATACCTGCTATCGAGTTTTAGGTCAGATGCATAATCTGTTCAAGCCTCGGCCTAACGGATTTAAAGATTACATTGCAATTCCAAAACTCAATGGCTATCAGTCTCTTCATACCTCATTAGTAGGTCCACACGGCGTACCTATTGAGATCCAGATTAGAACAGAGTTCATGGATCAAATGGCAGCTCGCGGTGTAGCTGCTCACTGGGCTTATAAAGAAAATGGCTCTCAGGCTGTTTCTACAGCTTCTCAAAAGAATGCTCAGGATTGGATTAAGAATCTTATTGATCTTCAGCAAAGTGCTGGCTCTTCAATGGAATTCGTTGAAGACGTTAAAACAGATCTATTCCCTGATTCAATTTTCGTATTCACACCTGACGGTACTATTTATAATTTACCAAAGGGTGCTACACCTGTTGATTTTGCTTATGCTCTGCACACAGATATTGGTAATCACTGCATTGGTGCCAGAGTAAATCACCATGTATTCCCTCTTTCAAGAAGCTTAGAGTCAGGTCAGTCTGTAGAGATCATTACTTCACAGAATGCATGTCCTAATGCTATTTGGTTATCAACAGTAGTAACCTCAAAAGCAAGATCATCAATCAGACAGTATCTAAAGGGCTTAAGAACTCAAGAGTGCCAGCTCATCGGTAGAAGACTGTTACAGAATACTTTAAAGTCTCAGCGTATTGATTCACTCACTCAAGAACAAATTGACAATATCTTAGAGAACTTTAAAGAGCCTGATTTAAAGACCCTGTTCTGCGATATTGCTATGGGTAATATCTTAACTGTAGCTGTAGCCAAGTTCTTAGATCCAAATTCTCACAATCACCATGAGTTACCTGTCAAAGGTACCGGAGGCATGCCATTTACTTTTGCTCAGTGCTGTATGCCAATTCCAGGTGATGACATCATCGCTCACATTGCTCAAGGTCGTGGTATTGTTATTCATACTGCTAACTGTAAGAACTTTAGAGATTCAGATAAGGTACCTTCTAAGTCTCTGAACGTAAGTTGGAACTATGCTGTTACCGCTAATATGGAGTTTAAGACAGGGCTTTTAATTGAACTTGAGAACAGGCAGGGTATCGTTTCTGAAATCTCAAATGCAGTTGATGTAGCAGGTTCTAGAATTGAAAGCATCAATTCAGATCAAAAGGATGAAAAAACTTTTGTAATGAATTTAATTGTAACAGTAAGAGACAGATTGCACTTAGCTAGCGTTATCAAACGCATTAAAGCTGTCCCAAATGTGATCACAATCTACCGCCGTCGCTAGCGCTATTTTAATTTAAACTCAGATCATATATTGTGTATATGCTGACATTGAGGATATACACAACTTATATGAATAGATTTGAAGATTCTTTTCTCTCCACTGAAGCTCTAGAAAAAGAGCGCTCTGATATCGAAGACTTCTATAAAAGCAAAGTCCAAAAACTCTCTTTTAAAACCAAAGACGGCTATACCGTCACCGCAGCCAAGATGGATGCAGATGATGCCACTGATACTTTGGTAATTATCCCAGGAAGAGGTGAAATTCCACATAAATTTGCTGAATTTCTCTATACTCTTAATCTGTTAAAGATATCTGCAGTGATCTTGTTTGCAAGAGGTCAGGCTGAATCTACAAGATTATTACAGGATCTTCAAAAATGTCATATCAATCATTTTGAGGATTTAGCTAAAGACGATTTGTTTATGCTAGATAAGCTAAACATCAAAAACTATAAACTCTTAGCTTTTTCTTTAGGCGGATTAGTATCATTAGATATTATTAAGAACTTTAAAAACAAGCCTTCAAAAGCAGCCCTTATTGCTCCTTATTTGTGGCCATTTTTTAACCTTCCAAAGCCACTCTTGACTGGATTGGTAATGACCTTTGGTTCATTACCTTTTCTATCTACAATGTACACTCCTCATGGGAAGGAATACAAAAAGATCCCTTTTGAAATCAATCACCACAGCCACTCAAAAGAACGATATGAAGCTTACCATGACTATTATACCAAGCACCCCAAGCTTACTATCGGAGGACCTACCTATCGCTTTGTAAAAGAAGCTATGCGCAAGCAAATGGAGATCATTGATTCTACCTTTACCTTCACCATTCCAGTGTATTGTCAAAGCGCAGGATGTGATAAAGTGGTAAGTACGGCTGTAGCTGAACATTTCTTTGAAAATCATCAAGGAGATCCTGTACCTCCTAAATTTGAAATAATTGATAATGCTTATCATGATTTAATTAACGAAAGTGACGAATTTAGGATAAGATCTTTATCAAACGCATTAGATTTTCTATTTGATTAGGATAATTAACCATGTCAGATTACGCAGAAAATACTGCAGAAAACGACGAGAACAAAATCCCCGTCAATATTATTACCGGTTTTTTAGGAAGCGGTAAAACAACTTTATTAAATCACTGGGTAAACAGCCCAGAGTTTAAAGATACTCTTGTACTTATCAATGAATTTGGTGATGTTGGCTTAGATCATGAGCTTGTAGAGGCAGTGGACTCATCAGTTGTACTATTGCAATCTGGATGTATCTGTTGTTCACTACAAGGTGCTTTAGTAGACAGTCTTGCTACTAACTTCATTAAAGCTCAAAGAGGTGACATTCCTGCTTTTAAGAGAGTCATCATTGAGACTACAGGCTTAGCAGATCCTGCTGGTGTCATTGGCACTTTAAATAATGACGATTTTCTTTTAGATCATTACTATCATGATGGTACTATCACTGTTTTAGATGGTATGTTCGTAAGAGAACAGCTAAAGAAACAGTATGAAGCTGTTAAACAAATCGCTTTAGCTGATATCGTAATTGTAAGTAAGACTGATCTTATTGATTCAGATGAGTTAGATGCAATTTATGAGATTACAGCCAAGATTAACCCTTCAGCTAAGGTCTTCCCTGCAGTAAAAGGCAATATCTCACCTAAGATCTTATTTGATATTGGACCTTATAAGAATGCAAATCAGGCTTATGATAAAAAAGTTACCTCATGGCTTAACATTAAGTCTCCTAACTTAGCTTCATCTTTCCGTCCTGCATCTGTAAATGGCGCTATAGGCGTATCAAAACCAAAGATCATCGCTCACTCCGACATCGATTCATTCTGTCTAGAGTTTGATGAGCCTATTGAGCCGTTAGCTCTATTGTCTGGTATTTCAACAGTTCAAGATCAATACGGTGATTCTATTTTAAGAATCAAAGGTATCATTGATCTTAAGGGACAAGATAAGCCAATCGTTATTCACGGCGTATTAGGCAATTTATACCCTCTAGCAGAGCTAAAAGGCTGGCCTGAAGGCGAGAAGAAATCTCAGTTGGTATTCATCTGCAGAGCTTCTGTTTTAGAGCAGATTAAGCATATGTTCAAAGAAGTTATGCTAAATCCTGACAGTGCTGCAGTATCTTATTATCAGCAAATGATTGATGGAATTGAAAAAGCTGACGAATAGTCAGTCTTGAATCTTCAGAAACGCTACCTTTGTGTAGCGTTTTTTTTTGCTCATAGCGCAACAAAAAACCCAGCTTTCGCTGGGTTTCTTTAGGAAATATCTAACTCATAAGTTAGATATTATTCCTGCTCTTCTTTAACGGTATCACCGGTAACAACGATCTCAACACGACGATCTGGTGCTAAGCAGTCGATAACAGCCTGACGGCCCTTTACTGAATCGCACTTGTTGCCAGTTACAGGAGAAGCCTTACCACGGCCCTCTGAAGCCTTAACTGTGTTTACGCCCTCTGCCTGTAACTCAGAAGTTACTGCATCAGCACGCTTCTGTGATAACTTCTGGTTGTAAGCATCTGAACCGATACGGTCAGTATAACCGTAAACTTCGAACTCAGTATTCTGTAAGTTCTTTGATGAAGCTACGACGTCAGAAATAGCTTTCTTACCCTGTGTTGATAAGGTTGAACCATCAAATGGGAATAATAAACCAGCTGCTAGGCTGTGGTTCTCAGTTACACGAACAGTCTTCTTCTCAACTGGAGCTGCTACAGGAGCTGGAGCTACAGGAGCAGGAGCACCGAAGGTATATTGTACACCAACATATAATAAACCGTTGCTTAATCTTGCACCGTCATTATTGCTGTGTAAGGTTCTGTATAAGTAATCGTAACCAGCACGGATTGCTACGCTCTCGTTAAGTGCCCACTGGCCACCTAAACCGATAACAGCGCCCCACTGAGTGAAGTCCTGGCCACCAACTGTTGATCTGTTCCAAGTAGGACCAACTTTGAAGAATACGT
>HF987922.1:0-51619 GCA_000431835.1 Succinatimonas sp. CAG:777 | reverse complement strand
GTCTGAACCATTAGTATCTAAAGGTAAAGCGAAACGACCGTAAGCTGAAATTGTATTTGAATGAAGCTTAGCATCTTCTGAATAGAAGTGTGCAAAATTAGAAGCCTTGATCTTTGAACCGTTTAAGTAGTCATAACCTAAACCTAAAGCGAACCAATCAGTGAAGTTGTACTCTCCGTTTAACTTGAAGCCATAACCATTCTTGTCTGAAACTTCAGTATTAACACCGTCATAAGAGTTGCCTAAACCACTGTCAAAAACGTGGCTCCAACCTGCAGAAGCACCTAATGACCATGTATCTTCAACAGCTGCATTTGCTGAGAATGAAACAACTGCTGCTGAAACAGCTAAAGCTAATAACTTAGTTTTCATCATCTTTTCCTTTCGAATACTCTCGAATAAAAAAATTAATTATTTTAAGTTTGAAAGAAAACTGTTAATAATTTTCTTATCAAACAGCTTTTATATCAATTTTATCACTTTAAATTTTTTGTAGTAACTTATTTTCTTAGAATATGAAAATTTTGTTCAACAAAGTGATTAATACAAAACCAGACACATTATACATATTAATTACTTAGCTTAAAGTTAGAAATTTTAAACTCATAAAAAGAGTGCATAAAAATCGCAACTAAAAAAATTTAAAATAGAATTAAGTAGTTAGGAAGGATTTTTGAAGTATGCGAGGAAACAAAAAGCCCCAGCCGAAGCTGAGGCTTAAATAAACTTTTGCAAAAGTTCATTCAAGAATTAATTACTTAATCTTGCCTTCTTTGTACAGTACGTGCTGGCGAACAACTGGATCGTACTTCATCATCTCCATCTTACCTGGAGTTGTACGACGATTCTTATCAGTTGTGTAGAAGTGACCAGTACCTGCTGTTGAATTTAAACGGATCTTTTCACGACCGCCTTTCTTAGCCATTTTAGTCTCCTTTAAACTCTAACGCCGTTCGCACGCATATCTGCTAAAACAGCATCGATGCCGTTCTTATCAATGATACGCATACCTTTAGTTGAAACACGAAGTCTTACGAAACGACCTTCGCTCTCAACCCAGAAACGGTGATATTTCAAATTAGGAAGAAAACGACGCTTAGCCGCATTCTTTGCGTGGGAACGTAGGTTACCCACAGCTGGGCGCTTGCCCGTAACTTGGCAAACTCTGGACATGTTATCTCACACTCCAAAAAATTAAATTAATACATTCTCAAAATCAGCATCACGCTAAGATTGATTAATAGGTCAAACAAAGTGCACGTATTCTAACACAAAAGAAGACTATATCCTAAAAAATATTAATTTTTAGAACAACTTTAGGCTTAAATTATACGAGACTTTGACAGTACATAGGGCAAACAAAGATTCGCCCTCGTTTCGTGGTAACTATACATTGTATATTAATAGCATGCCAAAATCAATGTTGATAATTAATCACGATTAATTATTAATAAAGTTCTGTATAATCTGTTAGTTAGAATCTAATTTTCACCAATGGAGATGTCAAAATGGATACTCAACTAAAAAATCGCAAAATAGTTTTGGGTGTGACAGGAGGAATAGCAGCTTACAAGGCTTGTACTCTTTGCCGTCTTCTAATTAAAGGTGGAGCAGACGTATATGTCTGCATGACAGAAGCAGCCACAAAACTAGTTGGAAAATCTACTTTCGAAGCCTTATCAGGACATCCTGTAAGTATAGATATTTTTGAAGATAGTAAGAGCATTTCCCATATATCTTTAGCAACTAATGCTGATATGGTCTTAATTGCACCTGCTACTGCCAACACAATTGCAAAGATTGCTGCTGGTCTTGCTGATAACATGTTAACAGCTGTTACTTTAGCTGCTACTTGCCCAATTGTTGTAGCTCCTGCTATGAACTCCAATATGTTCAACAATCAGGCTACACAAGATAATTTAAAGACTCTTTTAAGACGTGGTATTTACGTCATTACTCCAGCTTCAGGAGAGCTTGCCTGTGGTACTTTTGGTCCAGGCAGAATGAAAGAGCCTGAAGAACTATATGAAGATGTATGTTCTATCTTTGCAAACCGCATCGAATCAAAACCAGGCCTAATTGAAAACAATCAGGACAGATTGCCTGCACCTCAAAGTCCACTAGAGCTTACTCAGACTAGATTGTTACCAAAGTCATTTGGTGTAGGCTTCAACGTTCTAATTACAGCAGGTCCAACAGAAGAAGCGATCGATCCTGTTCGCTACATTTCAAATAACAGCTCGGGAAAGATGGGCTTTTACATGGCAGAGGCTGCTAGTGCTTTAGGTGCAGATGTAACCTTAATTGCTGGTCCTGTAAATCTTCCAACTCCAAAAGGAGTAAGAAGAATTGATGTAAAGAGTGCCGTCCAAATGTTGCATGCTGTAGAAGATTTTGTAACCAAGACAGATATTATGGTTGGTACAGCAGCTGTTGCAGACTTTAGAGTTGAAAACGTATCACCTATTAAGATTAAGAAAACTGATGACACTGATTCAATTACTCTAAAACTTGTTAAGAATCCTGATATTCTTGCAACTGTAGGTAAGAGAGAAGTAAACCGTCCATTTACAGTAGGCTTTGCTGCTGAAACCAATAACGGTGAAGAACATGCTAAAGAGAAGCTTGAAAGAAAGAACCTTGATCTTATCGTTCTAAACGATGTTTCAAGACAGGACATCGGCTTTAACAGTGACAATAACGAGGTCACCGTATTTGATAAAGATGGTAAGGTTGCTCACTTTGACAAGCAGTCTAAAGCTAATATCGCAGCTTGCTTAATGGAACTAATTTTCAAGGCCGCAAAAAAGAACTAAAACATGCTAAATATAAAAATAAAGATCTTAGACAAGAGATTGGGTGGTGATTTTCCACTTCCTCAATATGAGACTGCACTATCTGCAGGAATGGACTTAAGAGCCATGGTTGATAGTGACTTTGTGCTAAATCCAGGTGAAGTGAAGATGGTTAATACAGGATTTGCAATGCATATTGCAGATCCTAATGTAACTGCACTAATCGTCCCAAGATCAGGTCTTGGTTATAAACATGGCATTGTTTTAAGTAATCTTACAGGTGTCATCGATGCTGACTATCAAGGTCCGCTGATGATGCCTTTATGGAATCACTCAAATGAACCTTTTAAGATTTGTGTCGGTGACAGAGTAGCTCAAATGCTATTCGTCCCTGTGCTGCATGCAAATCTTGAGATAACGGATCACTTTGATGAAAAATCGGAGCGAGGAGTTAAAGGATTCGGATCTACAGGTATCTAGTGATTTAGGCATATCCAAGGATATGCCTTTTATTTTATGTCTATCCTATAAATCTAGTGATTGAGAACTAATAGTGTAGGACTCATAAACAGGACTTACAAAGATTTTACCATCACCAGGATTTCCGCTCTCACCAGTCATAGCACTTTGCATAAGTGTATCCACAACTATATCTTTTTCATCATCTTCTACGACCATATAAATCATGATCTTAGTCATTTCTTGGTAAAGAACATCACCAACTTTAATGCCTCTCTCCTTACCTCGCCCTGACACATTAATCTTGGTCATAGCACAGAAACCTTTAGAGTACAGAGCATCTTGAACATCTATGATTTTTTCAGGTCTAATGATTGCGGTAACTGCTAACATACTCTGCTCCTTGTCGTTAGTTGTCTTTAACAACGTAAAAATAATTTAAGTTCACTTAAATAGTAATCTAGAAATATTAGACAAAAGTTAATTGCACAAAAACAATCTTATTTGCATTAAATTAAAGCGAGAAATAGCTAGAATTATGCTATCTTGGTGCAGATAAATTAAGTTATGAGGACTTTGAAGACTAAGGAGATCTTAATGACAAGATCCCCTTAAATTAGATTAGACTTCTCTTGAAGATAGAAGTTTCTTTAAGTTTTCAATTTCTACCTTAGTCTGAGCTGGAGCAACACCACCGATGATGTTACGCTTGTTTAAGATATTCTCTAACTGTAATGAAGGATATACATCCTCACCGATTACATCAGAGAACTCTTTGTACTCAGCTACAGATAAATCTTCTAATGCTTTCTGCTTTGAAATAGCAAAGAGCACGATTCTACCTACAATTGAGTGAGCCTCACGGAAAGGAATACCCTTTGATACTAAGTAATCAGCTAACTCTGTTGCATTTGAATAACCGCCTTTAGCCGCTTCAATTGCATTCTTTTCATTTAGCTTAATGCCTTCAAATACTAATGAAGCCATGTATAAGCTGTCATGCCAAGTATCAATAGCATCAAATAGACGCTCTTTATCTTCCTGAAGATCCTTGTCGTAAGCTAAAGGTAAAGCTTTGCAGGTTACTAACATACCGGTTAATGCACCTACAACACGACCACACTTACCACGAATTAACTCTAAAGCATCAGGATTCTTTTTCTGAGGCATTAAAGATGAACCTGAGGTTACCTTATCTGATAACTCAACAAATTTGGCTTCGCCTGAATTGTAGATAATTAAATCCTCAGCTAATCTTGATAAGTGAACCATTGAGATACTTGCACATGATAGTAATTCCATTACATGGTCACGATCTGATACACCATCAAGGCTGTTTCTTGTTGCACTCTTAAAGCCTAAATCACGAGCTAATTCATCTCTATCGATGTTGTAAGCAGTACCAGCTAAAGCTGCTGATCCTAATGGAGAGGTTTCCATTAACTCATCAGCATTTAATAATCTCTGGTAATCTCTTTCAAACATCTGAACATAAGCTAAGATCCAGTGTGAGAAAGTAACAGGCTGTGCTCTTTGTAAATGAGTATAACCGGGGAAGATCTTGCCTTGGTTCTCTTCAGCTACATTTACTAATTCTTTTTGCAGATGAACAATTGCTTTTTTAACATCAGCAACTGCTTTACGGCACCATAATTTCAGATCTAAAGCTACCTGATCATTACGGCTACGACCAGTGTGTAACTTCTTACCTAAATTGCCAACCTTCTCAATCAGTCTGCGCTCTACATAAGAATGGATATCCTCATCACCTGCTGTAGCAATTGAGTGAATATCTTTAGATACTTCTTCATGTAACTCATTTAAAGCTTTCTTTAAATCTTTGTTTTCCTGCTCGGTTAAAACGCCAACTTTGTAGATAGCATCAGCCCAACAAATTGAACCTTCAATATCTTCTAAAGCCATACGATAGTCAAACTTCAGAGAATCGTTGTAATCCTTAAATCTCTGATCTGGTCCTTGTGTGAACCTACCGCCCCATAAAGCCATATTTGCCTCTGTTTAAAAAATTGTGTTATCTGATAAAACTTCAAAAACACCTAAATTAAGATCAAAAATACGGCTCAAAGAACACTCCCTGAACCGTATTTATATGCTAGCTAGCAAAGATTACTTATTCTTCTTTGCATTCTCATTGATAGCACGAATTCTGCTTGGTAATGAGTACAGACGGATGAAGCCTTCTGCGTCAGCCTGGCTGTATACTTCATCAGCACCAAAGGTTACAAAGTCGAAGTTGAACAGGCTGTTTGGAGAATCCTTCTGGATGATCTCGATGTTGCCCTTATATAACTTAACAACAACCTTACCGTTAACATCTTTAGCCATGTTATCAGCAGATGCTAATAAGATCTCACGAAGACGGGTGAACCAGCGACCATCGTATACTAACTGGGCAAATTCAACAGCTAAGTGCTCACGGAATACTCTTGTAGCCTTATCTAATACTAACTGCTCAATAGCACGTAAAGCCTTGTAAATGATAGTTCCGCCTGGGGTTTCATAGCAACCACGTGACTTCATACCAACTAGACGGTTCTCAGTGATGTCGATACGACCTACACCATTACGAGCACCAATCTCATTTAATTTCTCAATGATGTGGAATGGAGTCATCTTCTCACCATTGATCTCAGTTACATAACCGTTTGCAATGGTTAACTCAAATGTTTCTGGAGTATCAGGAGCCTTCTCAGGATCTGTAGTCCATACCCATACGTTCTCTGATGGGGCATTCCAAGTATTCTCTAACTCACCACCCTCAGTTGAGATGTGTAAGCAGTTAGCATCACGGCTGTAAATCTTCTTTAAAGTAGCCTTACATGGAACATGGTGCTTCTCACAGTATGCTAGTAACTCTTCACGAGACTGCATATCCCAAATACGCCATGGAGCGATAACGTCTAACTGTGGAGCTAAAGCTGCAACAGCACTCTCGAAACGAACCTGATCGTTACCCTTACCGGTAGCACCGTGAGCAATAGCATCAGCGCCTTCAGCTAATGCACACTCAACCATTGCCTTTGCAATAACAGGACGAGCAATAGCTGTACCTAATAAGTACTCACCTTCGTAAATAGCACCAGTCTTCATTGCTTCGAAAACATAGTCTTTTACGAACTCTTCTCTTAAATCCTTAACAATGCACTTGCTTGCGCCAGACTGCTTAGCCTTCTGCTCGATGCCTTCAAGATCTTCTCTTTCCTGACCAACATCTGCAACGAAGCAGATAACTTCACAATCACCATAGTTCTCTTTTAACCATGGTACGATGGTAGATGTATCTAGACCACCAGAATATGCTAATACAACTTTCTTGTAGTGCTTGTTTTCGTGTTTTAACATTGCTTTATATCCTCAATGATTAAGCATTAATTAGTTTGGCAAGTACTGCCATATGAATATGTAAACGGTTCTCAGCTTCATCAAATACAACTGACTTAGGACCGTCCATAACCTCGTCTGTGATTTCATATCCTCGGTGAGCAGGCAGACAATGCATTACAATCTGTGCTCCTGACTGGTCAACCAAATTCTGGTTAATCTGATATGGCATATACTTCTTTCTTACAGTATCAAGAGGAGTATTGTCACCCATTGATACCCAAGTATCTGTATAAATCACGTCGAAATCTTTTAACTTGCTGATGTCATTTTCAACAGCTAAGGTGCAACCATTCTTCTTAGCAATTTCATTTGCTTTGATGAATACAGCTGCGTCAGGTGAACAATTCTCTGGGCTAAAGCATGTAACATTAGCACCTAAAATAGCACCCGCAACAAATAATGAATTGGTTACGTTGTTACCATCACCAACATAAGCAACCTTAACTCCTTTAATCTTGCCTAAGTGCTCTCTGATGGTTAAGTAATCAGCCATAGCCTGAGCTGGGTGGTAAAGATCTGATAAAGCATTGATTACAGGAACTGAACCGTATTTAGCTAATTCCTCTAAAGTGCTCTGAGCAAATACACGACCAACAAGGCAATCTACCCAACGGCATAAGTTACGTGAGTAGTCTGCAATTGTTTCTCTGTGGCCTAATTCGCCATTTTTTAAATCAAGATAAACACCATGTCCGCCTAAACGATAGAAAGCCAACTCAAAAGTTGTTCTAGTTCTCAGGGAAGGCTTTTCAAACATGATAGCTCCACTCCGACCTGCAAGAACCTGGTTATACTTCTTAGGATCTTTCTTCATTGCAGCAGCAGTATCTAAAATGTCTAAATATTCGTCCTGGCTAAATTCAAAGCCTGTTAATAAGTGACGCATCACAAGCTCCCATGCGACGGGCAAAGTAATAAACCTTGCAAATAAAAAATAAAAAACTTAAACAGAAGGATTTCTGTCCATTTACAATAATAGCAAATTAATATCAACTTGCTAGAAAATGACATTTTCTCACAAAAAACTCTTGTTTTGCCACATACGTGTGCAAAAAAGTGTTAGCTTATTTTACAACATGCCTAATTTGTTCATTGCTAAAGTCAAAGAGGCGATTGCTCTTGCTTCAGTCAATGGAGAATCAATGTCAAAAATTAAATCTTTAGCTTCTCTTGGGCTTACTTTTATAATGTTAATAGGCTCTGGTTCATCACCTTCTAATTGCATTGGGAAAAGATCCATACATAAGAATGTATACATCTTTAACTGCAGCATTCCAGGGGCTACAGTCATTTCATTTCTTAAGGTTCTGACAGTCTTTGCGCCAAAGCCAATTTCTTCTTTGAGTTCACGATTGCAAGCTTCTTTTGGAGCTTCGCCGTTATCTATTTTCCCCTTAACAAAGCCCAGTTCATATCTTTCAAAACCACAGGCATATTCAGATGTCAGATAAAAATCCCTGCCATCAAATGGCACAGCAAGGATTGCTCCGTTTCCGCCTGCTAAGCGTTCATATGTCATTTTCTTGTTATTAGAAAACTGGAGATCTAGCTGTTCTACGGTGAAAAAGTTAGAAACTTTCTCTCTCCTTTTGGAGAGAATAGCAGGTGTTTGTTTTTTTAAAGCAGAAAGATCCATATATACCGCCATTTTTTTATAATTCATTGTTATACTT
Source organism: Succinatimonas sp. CAG:777 (assembly GCA_000431835.1). Classification (GTDB taxonomy): domain Bacteria; phylum Pseudomonadota; class Gammaproteobacteria; order Enterobacterales; family Succinivibrionaceae; genus Succinivibrio. Next base: position 43,287 of record HF987922.1, on the reverse strand, counting down.
TATCACTTGAAAAGATAAATTTCTTCATGACAGAAGGAAAGAGATTAATGCCTAAAAATAATGCACAAGATGAGGTACGCCTAGATAAATGGTTATGGGCTGCTCGCTTTTACAAAACTAGAAGCATTGCAAGATCAATGATAGAAGGTGGTAAGGTTGACTATAACGGTGTCAAAGCTAAACCTTCAAGAACAGTTGAAATTGGGGCATTAGTAAAAATTCTTCAGGGAAATGTCAGAAAGGAAGTAGAAATATTAAAGATATCTGATGTCAGAGGGCCAGCTGTACAGGCTCAAACTCTCTATCAGGAAACAGATGAAAGTGTTAAATTAAGAGAAAAACAGTTAGAGCAGATAAAAATCAATGCGCTTTTGGCACCACACCCTGATGAAAAGCCAAATAAAAAAGAAAGACGCGCTCTAATCAGTATGAAATATGGATGGTAATACGATGCAAACTTTTGAAAATAACAGTGTAGAAAGATTTTTATTCGACAATCACGGTGTAAGGGGTGAAATTGTTAAGTTAAAAACTCCTTTTGAAGAGTTATTACACAAAGACTATCCTAGCTGTCTGAAAAAGACCATGATGGAATTAGCTGTAGCATCTGTACTTGTTGCAGCCACACTAAAAGATGGTTCTGAAATCATGGTACAGTTAAGAGGAAGCAATTCTTCACCATTAAAATACGCCCTGATTAACATCAGACAGGATCTATCTTTTTATGGCTCTGCTTCATTAAATGAAAGCATTGCAATTGAAGATAATGCTTCATTAGGAGAGCTTTGCGGAAAAGACTCTGTTCTAGTTCTATCAGTATTCCCTAAAGACGGACCTAAATGGCAGGGTATTGTTGCAATCAATCCTAAATCAATCAGTGCAACACTTGAAGACTACTTTAAAGAGTCTCAGCAGTTACCTACAAGATTCTTTATAAAAACAGATATGGATACTGTTCAATCAGGTGGTGTAATGCTTCAGATCATCCCTGAGATTAAGAATAACATGGAATCTTTAGAGCACCTGTCAGTACTTACAGATACCTTAAGTGAAAAGGAACTGTTTGAACTTCCTTTAGAAGAGTCACTGTCAAGGTTATTTGCCCACGAAGAAGTAAAGGTATTCGGACAGCATGAAGTTAAATTCCAGTGTGTATGTTCAAAACAAAGATGTGAAAAAGCTTTATCACAGTTAAATCCAAATGAATTAAAAGATTTAATTGAAAAAGACGGTGGTACTTCTATGACCTGTCAGCATTGCGGTAAGAAGTATGATTTTTCAAAAGAAGAATTAAACGCAATTTTGCACAAGATTTCACAATAACAGATAATTTCTAAGCAATTTAAGAAGACGTTTTGATAGAAGATTAAAAATGGATTTAAATGCTATTCCGGCTCCAAAGAGGGGCTGGGGCAATATTGCAGTCGCAAGTTGGTGTCATTTTGTAGGCGACTTTTATTGCAACTTATTACCAGTATTACTACCAATCTTAGCTTTAAAGTTTGGCCTTTCTTACTCTCAGTGTGGCCTGCTTTATATGATTTTCCAGGTCAGTGCTTCATTCTTGCAGGCTCCTATTGGAATTGCTGCAGATAAACATAATCTTGGAATCTTATTGCCTGTTTCCATTATTACAGGTGGTGTTTTAGCAAGTGCTGTAGGACTATGCTCTTCAGCATGGATACTTGTGATCATTATTTTCTTATCAGGAATTTGCTCATCAGGATTCCACCCTATTGCTGGCGGTATGGTCCCTATCATTGCGCCTAAAGGAAAAGAAGTTTTAGCTACAAGTTTGTTTATTGTAGGTGGTAACGTAGGTTTTGCTATAGCTCCATTTATCACAGCCTTGTATCTAGAGCACTTCACTAAAGAAGAGATCATTTATCTAGCTGTAATTCCCGTAGCTACAACTTTATTACTCTTCAAAAGAGGCTTGTACTCAAAGCCAAAACCAGAGAATGCGGCTCAAATTATTTCTGTAAAAAAGATTGTAACTAATAAGCCTTTCTTAATGTTAGTGTCATCAATTGGTTTGAGAGCTGTTTGCTACTGTTCATTGGTGATCTTTATTCCTCTGTTGTATACCTCAAAAGGAATTTCATCAGTAAGTGCATCTTCAGTATTGATGGTTCTTTTAATTGGTACAGCAACCGGAGGTATGTTAGTTGGTTGTATTTCAACTAAATTCAAATTAAAGACTCTAATTGTTGCTTCATACTCTTTAACTATTGTTATGATGGCAATCTTCCTGTACAAAGCAGATGATTCACTTATCTCATACATAAGTATCTTTTTAGCAGGTATTGGTCTTTATGGTGCTACTCCTCCTGCTATTGTTTGGGCACAAAAGCTGTTACCTCATGCTGATTCCTTTGCTACATCAATGATGTTAGGTTTTACCTTTGGTATTGGTTACGCCTTATCAGTATTTGTAGGATGGTTAGGAGATTACATTGGTCTGCAGAACTCTCTTGTAATTTGGATCTTCTCTACCATGATCTTGGCTACAGTGATTATTTTAAGAGTTAAAGAAAACGCTCTAAAAATCTAATAATCTCAAGCTTAAAATTAAAATGCCACTATCTTTAACCGAAGACAGTGGCAAACTAAGAAACAAGATTAGTTGTTAACTATGCTTTATTAGCAATAAGACATAGTCATTATTTGATAATGGAGAAGTTATATTTAAGAACTTGGTTTCACTACTGCCTGAAGATAAGAAGTTCTTAACATTGTATCTTGGGTCATACCAATAAATATCAAATCCCTTACCATCAAACTTAGTAATATCCACGCATAAGTGAGTGTGTTCAGGGACATATACAGCAATAAAAGAATTTTCTTTATTAGTTAATGCTGCCATGTGTCCACTGCCATTTGAGTTATCTGATAAAATCAAAGAATCATCAGGACAAATTGTCTTATTATTTGGTAATGATTCAATGAACTTTCTTAAATATCCCATTTGGGCAGAGCCTGGGAAATCAACACTGTCATACCAGTATGGAATGGTGTCATTCTTATAAGCAGATGCTGCACTCTCTGGAATTACCTTGTTATCATCCTCAGGCTGTCTCATCTGCCAAATACCATAACAACCATAAGTTATGCCACAACCGCCAGAGAATACTGACCAGTAAGCAGAACGTCTTACATGGAAGTCAGTAAATCTTGAGCCACAATCCATTCTTGTAAATGAATACTCATTCATGATTGGATGAGATTCGTAACATGGCTCAGCATCAAGTACTGGGATATCTAGTCTTTCATAATCAGACTTAGTATTTCTCCATGAAGGATAGCACTCACCCATGTGACCTGACTGCCAGGTGATAAAATCTAAGTAATCATATGGGTCTAACATATCATGAATTGATCTACCCCCTTGGGTATGAGCAGTAATTAGCTGATCATGACCTACCTGTTCACGAATAGCCTTTGCCATATTTACGATTACAGATTTTGACTCATCAGTAATATAAGGTCTGTCACCACCTAAGATCCAAATTAAATCGGTTCCATTTAATTTCTTACTCAAATAAGTTAAGAACTTATAAGCCTTATCAGCATCAAACACTGGAGCTACTTTTCCGCCCCACTCTGGATTTGATACAAAATATGAGCCCCACATAGGAACTAAAGCAATAAAGATCCCTTTTGAGTTTGCATACTCGATAACCTTTCTAACATAGTCAAAATAATTATCGTTAACTTCTAGAGTATCAAGATTTGAAAAAGGTAATTCATTTGTAGCTTTAGTTGGAGTATGAAGACCATCTAACTCAGCTACAGCTACTGCCTGAATAACATTAAAGCCTTTTCTTGCTCTGTTATCGATGAAGAACTTTGCCTCATCAAAGCTTAGCTTATGGAATAATTCCCAAGCAGTATCAGCTGTGTAGAAGAAGATTTCACCTTTTTCATTTACTAACTTTTTATTCTCAGTATGAAGTTTCATTTACCTTCTCCAAGCCTTAGTTATTAGCTTCTTTTGCATTTAACTCTTTGTACTTATCGCAAACATCAGCTTCTAACTTATAGAACTTGAAGACGATAGCAGCTAAGAATGAGAATACTGCAGGTAAGATTGCAAACAGTAAGAAGAAGCAGAACTTCTGAGAATCAGTTACTGATTCAGCAGCCTTATCAGGATCGTAATCATAGAAAGCTAAGATATAACCTAATAAAGCACCACCTAAAGCTAAACCTAACTTGGTAGCAAACAGCATACCTCCACTTAAAATACCGTTGATACGAACATGATCTCTGTAGTACTGGTAGTCAGAGCAATCTGCAACAGATGCCCAGATTAGAACACCAACTAATTCACCAGCTAGTAATGATAGGAAGAATAGAGCAACATTTACGATTACGCTATCAGTTGCAATTACCCCCATAATCACCATGAAAACACCAGCTAAGATCTGTGACCACATTAAGAATGAAGATCTCTTCATTAAACGGTTCTTTAAGATGTAGTTAGCAATGAAAGGAGCGATAACACCAGCTACGGAGCCAGAGGTTAACATGGTTGCTAAAATATCATTACCTCCGACGATAACATACTTAACGAAGTAAGCTGCAGCACCAAACTTTAAGGTGTTAACAATCATTACTAAAAGCTGACCTGAACACATGATAAGAGCCTGTTCATTTTTGAACATTAACTTAATCTGTGTAAAGAAAGAGATTGAATTATCAATAGGAGTATTAACGCGCTCTTTAGTATTTGCATAGCATAACAGAACTAAGATTGCACAAGTTGCACCTAAGCCTGCCATTACACAACGGTAACCGATAACCTCATTGTCAAACATTGCAATTAAGCCTGGTACGAATAATGAGCAAACAATGTAGGCAATCTTATTTAGAGGGAATCTGATGGTATTGATTGAAATTCTTTCCTGTGAGTCATCCGAAATAGCACCTAATAAAGAAACATAAGGAACCATCACGCAGGTAACTGATAAGGTTAAGAATATATAGGTAATGTAAGCATAAATTGCTCTACCAGTCTCTGATAAATCAGGACTGAAGAATAAAGCAGCACAAGATACACCATAAGGGATAGCAGCAAATAGTAACCAAGGACGATAACGACCTCTTACAGATTTAGTTCTATCTGAAATCATTCCGCATAAAGGATCTGAGATAGCATCAATAAATCTAACTGCTAAAAATAAAGTACCCATCACAGCTGGATTTAACTTAAATACATCTGTGTAGAAAATTGTTAAAAACATCATGGTAAAGCCCATGAAAATATTCATGGAGGCATCACCTAAGCCATAACAGAATTTTTCTCTGAAAGATAATTTTTCAGTTGTTGTATTCATATATCTTGCCTCAAAAGGTTTAAGTAATTTTGTTATGGTAAGTATAGAAATGATCGAATCAATAAAATTTTGAATCGATCATAATTGTTTTTCAGCGAACTAAATACCAAGATAAACTTGATATAAATCACATTTGAGTTATCAAAGACATGTCGGTACTGCTTATTAAAAGACCTAATAAGCTTCCATTGATTTGACCAGATCCTCAAGATTTCTCTTTTGCATTTGAGGATTTAGCACTTCTACTAAGGAATCAAAACTCAAATAAACAAGCTCTAGAAAATGCTGTTCAATTTCCTGTCCTCGATATTCAAGCAGGATCTTTTGTAAGAGAGGATCTTTTTGCTCTTTAAGCTCTAAAGATGCCTGATAAATGATGTTTAAATGATTGTCAAAACAGCTGCCAGCTAAGATCACATGATTGATGTTGTATATAGGAGCAATTGCGTTGATTGCAAAAAGTAAAGCTTCTTTTGTATGTTCTCCAAACTCACCTAATGATTTTTCAAATCCATATTTAAAAGGGAGATGAGAACATTCAGGAAATGAATTATTTCTGCCTAATAGAAGCTGATTATTTAAAAAGATACCTAAAGCTACCGAACCTTCACCACAAGACAGGACCATAGCATTATCGGTATTCAGATCTTTCGCATGCAACAAGGACAACATATGACCATAAGCATAGTTGTAGACAAAGCATCTAATACCGATTGCTTCTCTTAGCTTCTTTGCAAAGGTAATATTTTCATCTTTTAAGAGGTTGTTTCGGTACATAATACCGTTCTCACCCTGCTCAATGGTAGCCTGTGTTGCAATCACAATTGAGAGAATTGATTTTTTGTCACTAAGATAGAGTTTAGTGAACTCATCTATACAGTCGTTTAGCTCTTTTATAAAAACTGATGCTGAATCAGTTTGAGGCAAATCCTTATAAGCAATCTCCTCAGTTAAACCATAGGCTAAAAGGTAAGCTCTAAACTTCCATGAGGTATGGATTACTAAGACTGAACAGTATTGAAGATTATAGGTAATAGTTAATTTTTGACGAGGACGACCTTGTTCTTGCTCATACTCCTGACTATCAGATCTTTTTATAATTCCTGGTGTTACAAGGTTAGACACCAACTTGTGCATATGAGACTTTGAAAAACCTAACTGTTCACAAAGTTCTACCTGAGAACATGGTTTTCTGTGTAAGATTTTGAGAATTTGACATAATGGGTTTACTTCATTCATTGTGTATTCTCTCATTTGAAAAATAGGCGCAGACATATTTCATTCTGCGCCCAAACATCATGCACAAAGCATCAATATAGACAAACAATAAAATTCGAAAAACTACAACTTTACTAAATACCGTAAGCTATCGCAGCCTGTACTGCTTTATGCCAAGACTTAATCTTTTCTTGACATACAGACTCATCACTTACAGGAGTATAGCTGTTTGACACACTCTCCTCATTGAGGATCGATTCGTCATATATGCCCAGAGCAATAGCTGCCATGAAAGCGGCGCCTTTTCCTGACAGTTCTGCATCAGTAGGAACCTTTACAGGTAATCTGCATAAATCAGATTGCATTTGCATCAGGTATCTATTCTTAGTAGCACCACCGTCAACGTTAAGCTCAGTTACTGGAACAGCTGATGACTTTCTGATTAAATCTAGGACATCAGTCACCTGATAAGCGATTGAATCTAAAGCAGCACGAACTATTTCATTCTTACCTGTAACTCTACTTATACCTAAAATAGAACCTCTTACATTTCCATTAAAGTATGGAGCACCAAGTCCTGATAGAGCAGGTACGAAATAGCATTTATCATGAGGATTAGCAGCTTTTGCTAAAGCCTCAGTCTCTGAAGGAGACTTAATTAACTTTAAATCATCCTTTAAATAACTAATGATGCCAGCTGAATAGTTGATGTTACCTTCAAGAACGTATGTTCTCTTGCCAGCACGACGCCAAGCAGCAGAATTTACTACACCATGTAAACAGCTTGATACACTGTCCCCAGAGTTCATCATGATGGATGAACCGGTTCCATAAGTAGTCTTTACCTGACCACTCTTTAGGCAACCATGACCGAATAAAGCACCTTGAGAGTCACCTATTGCAGCATGGATTGGTATTGCATGAGGCAATAGGCCATCAAAATCTGTTTCTCCAAAATTAGTATCTGAATCTAAAATTGGAGGCAAAGCATCAACTGGTACTTTGAATAAATCACATAACTCTTTTGACCACTGTTGAGTTTTGAGATCCATAAGCTGGGTTCTAGATGCATTTGATGGTTCTGTTGCAAAACTCTTTCCATGAGTTAAGTAAGAAATCAAAAATGAATCTATATTACCGATGCAAAGATCATGCTCTGATGCTGCTTTTAAAACCTCAGGAACATTGTCAACAAGCCAGGTGATCTTAGCTGCTGAAAAATACTCTGATAACTCTAATCCTGTGATCTCACGAACTCTATTAGCTTTTGCTTTAACCTCATCTTTAGCTACAAAAGCAGCACCTCTAGCACACTGCCACACAATGGCATTGTATAAAGGTTTTAAAGTAGATCTTCTCCAAGCACCAACAGTTTCACGCTGTACAGAGATTCCAACTGTTTTTACTTTGTTCTTTCTATTAGAGTCCTTATCGAGCAGAGCTTTTACGACAGCAATGACATTCTTACCGATCTCGTTTAAATCATGTTCTACATAACCTAGATCGTTAATAATCTGTCTGTGAGGCAGAGTCTCAATATCGAGCATTCTGCCTTCACCGTCAAAGAGCAGGGCTTTAGTACCCTGCGTACTCTGATCAATACCAAGGACTAAGTCATCCTTAGCCATGTAATGCTTCCTCTGCTTTTGCTGCAATGCCTTCAGCGGTTAAGTGGTAGTACTCAAATACTTCCTTTGAATTACCAGTAATTACAGGAGCATCAGGTAAAGCCATGGTAATGCACTTACGAGGACAACTCTCTGAAACAACCTGAGCTACCATTGAGCCTAAGCCACCAATAGGTGAGTGCTCTTCAACTGTAATTACAGCTTTAGCATTCTTAGCAGCTTCAATTACAGCATCTTTGTCTAAAGGCTTTACACAGTACATATCAAGAACTGTAGCTGAAATACCTTTAGCCTTTAGAAGTTCTGCTGCTCTCTTTGCATATAGAACCATTTCGCCACAAGCTACGATTGCTACATCATCACCCTTGCAAACCCAGGTTGCTTTATCCATTTCAAATGGAGTGTTGTCTTCTGAGTAAACAGGATCAACCGCATTACGGCCTACGCGGATGTAAGCTGGCTCATTATCTTTTACTAAAACTTCCATCAGTTTCTTAGTCTGATAGCAGTCTGATGGTAGATAAACTCTCATGCCAGGAATTGAACTCATGCAGGCAATATCCTGAGCTGAGTGATGACTCATACCTAAAGCACCATAACTTACACCACCTGAAATACCGATTAGTTTTACGTTAGTATGTGAGTAAGCTACATCAACCTTACACTGCTCGTATGAACGAGCTGCGATAAAGCAAGCTGGTGACATAGGGAAAGTTCTCTTACCGCAACGAGCCATACCAGCTGCAATACCAACAAGATCCTGCTCTGCAATACCGACCTCAACAAACTGCTCAGGGAAAGCATTAGCAAATGGAGTAGCAGAAGCACTTCCTCGTGAATCAGAGCAAAGAACTACGATATCTTTATCTGTTTTAGCTGCATCCATCAATACGTTGCAGATCATTTGTTTATTTGCAATGTTTGTCATAACTAATCCTCCAATGCTCTTGCTGCTAAGTCTTCCTTGATTTGCTCATACTCTTCTGCTGAAGGTACATGGTGATGCCATGCTGCCTTATTCTCCATTACAGAAGATCCTTTACCCTTGATAGTATTTGCAATCAATACGCTAGGCTTGCCTTTAACCATTCGAGATTCTTCGAATGCACGAGCTAATTTTTCAATATCATTACCATCGTCAACATCAATTACATGCCAGCCAAATGAATCCCACTTACGGTGTAAATCATCTAAAGCCATAACATCTTCAGTTGATCCAGAAATCTGTAGACGGTTTCTATCAATAATTGCGCATAGGTTGTCCAGTCTGTAGTTAGCACCAGACATTGCGCCTTCCCATACAGAGCCTTCAGCTAACTCACCATCGCCCATAACCACATAAACACGGTTCTTGCTCTTGTTCATGCGCTCGGCAATTGCCATACCAACAGCTACTGGTAAACCATGACCTAAAGCGCCAGAGTTCATTTCAATGCCAGGTAATTTGTTATTTGGGTGACCGATGAACATTGAGCCGAACTGGCTGAACTCTTTTAATACTCTTTCAATAGGGAAGAATCCCTTTTCTGCTAAAACTGCATATAAAGCTTCTACAGAGTGACCTTTACTCATAATAAAGTGGTCATGATCTTTAGTATTGAAGTTATCTACTGAGATATTCATCTCTTTGAAATAAAGAGTAACTAAAGTATCCATAACAGACATATCACCACCGATATGACCGCCTTTACCATTTACAATCATGTCAACTACGTCTTGACGTAGTTTATAAGCTAATTTCTTTAACTCTTTCATTTTTATTCTCCACGTAGATAAGCTTTAACCTGTTCTTCAATAGGGTCATATAAATCAGCCTTAATGCCGATATACTTACAAGCTTCATATAAAATTGGAACAACATCCTCATAAACACCTACACAGTGGTGGATATATGGGCCGGTAACAATCTTCTCTTCAAGACGCTTAATGTTCTCAACCTCAACCCACATGTAGGTACCTAAAATCTTTGGTCCTTCTACACTCTTAGCATTACCTAAAAGTAATGAGTACTCACCGTTATCACCATCAAAACGAGTTAAGGTAAGTTTGTTTCCTGATTTTGCCTCAGCTGATAAAGAACCTTCATCAGGGAAAGCAATTGGGCAGGTAAGTTCAGGCTTCTCTTTAGCAACAGAGAATGGCCATGGACCACAGTGCTGTAATAACTCTCCATTTGGATTATCAGGATGACGAACGGTCCAGTCAGCAAAGAAGCCCCTGCTTCTGTTCATTACAGCAGCTTCTGCTAATAATGCGGTGATTGCTCCATGGATGTCGGTCTCACATACAACAGGAATACCCATGTCATTTAAGATTGCATTAGCTGCACATGGCATAATGCCAAGCTCACCCTGCAGAGCAGTCCAGCACTGAATTGCACCTGCATTACAACCGTACTTATCCACAAGATTCTTCATGGCATGAGCTAAAGCTGCAACTGTTGCTACCTTAGGTTTTGCAATCTTAATTACAGTGTTATCTTGCAAGAACTGTAATTCCTCTTGAGCTTCATTTGCCTTTTCAATACGACGAACTTCTGCAACTAACTCAGATAAAGGAATAGGTGATAATTGAATATTGAATTTCTCCAATAACTCGCCTTCGTTGCACATAGTTGTCCAAAAATCGAATGGACGTGGGCCCATCTGTAGAATTCTGATATGTCTAAATGTTCTTACAACGTTACATACTGCTTCAAAGTCATGAATACCACGCTCAAATACGGGATCTGATAATCTGCAGTTGGTTAAATAAGTGAATTTGACATTGAAACGACGTAACACTTTGCCTGTAGCAAAAAGACCACACTGAGTGTCACGTAAACGTCTTCCATCAGGAAGTGGACGCTCATCTAATGGCCCCCACAATAGAACTGGCAAGTTAAGTTCTTTTGCCAATCTTGCGCAGACATACTCTGTTCCGAAATTGCAGTGAGCTAAAATAATGCCATCTACCTTTTCTTTGCGGAATTTATCAGCAATCTTCTGCACGTCCTCATCAGCAAATAGAAGACCTTCGTCATTGATATCAGTGATATCTACAAAATCGACCCCCAATTCGGTCAATCTTTTTGCTGTCAAATCGCGATATTTCAATGCATCTGGAGCACTAAAAACACTACGGCGAGTTGGAACAAAACCTAATTTAATATGAGCTGTCATGATGCCTTTCCTTATAGTTTTTTAACTATGTTGTTTTATTATTTGTTTATGTATCTCATGCAAACTGACTTACCAGCCTGTACTTGACCTTCTGTGATAGTTAAACGCTTAATGTTATCCATTGAGCTTGATGTGATAATCACAGGAGATGTCGTATCCATGTTGTGAGCTTTTACAGTCTCCCAGTTAACCTTACAGATAGGTTGTCCTGCTACTACCTGATCTCCTTTTGAAATCAATGGTTCAAAACCTTCACCATTTAAAGCTACAGTGCCTATTCCTAAGTGGATTAAAATCTCCACTCCGTCATAACCTGTAATACCAAATGAGTGCTTTTGCTCTCCTACAAAGGAAATCACTCCAGAGATAGGTGATAACGCTGTATCATCTGTAGGTATAATTGCTACACCGTCACCTACAACCTTGCCTGCAAAAATAGGGCTATCAACATCAGCAATTGAAATAACCTTTCCGCTTAGGGCGGCGAGGATGGCCTCGCCTTTTTCTCTAAAGAACATCCTCTAAATCCCCCTTATTTATTCTCATTACGAGCCTGTAGTGCCATACGAGCCTGAAGAGCGCGCTGATACTGGTCAATGATTACAGCTAATACGATTACTAAGCCCTTGATAATCATCTGCCAGAACTCAGAAACACCGCACATAACCATACCGTCTGAGATAACACCGATGATGAAAGCACCGATAACAGTACCAACGATGGTACCAACACCTCCCATCAGGGAAGTACCGCCTAATACAGCAGCTGCGATAGCGTTCATTTCCCAGGTGTTACCTGTCATTGGGTGAGATGCCACTAACTGAGAAGTTGCGATGATACCTACGATAGCTGCACAAGCACCAGAGAACATATATACGTAAATCTTGTCGTTATCTACATGAACACCTGATAACTTAGCTGCGCGCTCATTACCACCGATTGCTAAGATGTGCCATCCAAATGGGGTCTTACGTAGGATAACTGCAGCGATAATTGCAATCACAATCAGAATCATTACAGCAACAGGGAAACCACCAAGGTCACGACCAAAGATTTCAAAACCAGTGTTGCCTAATGCCTCTTTACCAACCAGGTTAGGGAAGGTTGCACCGTTTGAAGTTAAGTTCGCAGCACCACGAGCGATGTACATCATGCCTAAGGTTGCAATGAATGGAGCTACTGCAAACTTGGTGATGATAAAACCGTTAATCGCACCTACAATTACACCAATTGCAACAGCAATCAGAACAATTACAGGAACTGAGAAGTATATGGTGTAACCGAAGATGGTAAAACCATGATTGATAAGTAAACCTGCTACCATGCCTGACAGACCAACTACAGAGCCTACAGACAAATCAATACCGCCAGTTACCAACACATAGGTCATACCGATACCTAAGATACCGTATAAAGCTACGTGCTTTGCAATTAACAGTAATGACTGGCTAGTAAAGAATGATTCACTAGCCAATGAGAAAAAGATTACTAACAAGGTCAGCACAATTAAGGTACGACCTTTAAGGATTGTCATGATTACATCATTTTTATTCATTTTTTAATTCTCCAAATACCTTAGTTTGCTTTATGGCCCATGTATGAAGCTTTTACCAAGTTGTCCTGAGTAATATCATCACCGGCTAACTCCGCTGTCTTAATACCGTTTGATAGAACCAGGATCCTGTCTGCAATAGCGATAATTTCCTCAAGTTCTGATGAAATAACTAGTAAAGAAACACCTCTCTTTGCATACTGGTAAATAAGGTGGAAGATTTCTGTCTTAGCGCCAATATCAATACCTCGTGAAGGCTCATCCAAAAGCATGATCTGAGGATTAGTCAAAGCACCTTTTGCAAAAACAACCTTCTGCTGGTTACCGCCAGATAGAGATAGAATTGGAAGATCCTTATCAGCTACCTTGATATGAACATCCTTAATCATTTCAGCTTCGGCTGCATCTTCCTTGCTCTTATCAATAAGGCCTAAAGGATTGGTGTACTTACCGATGTTTGACAGAGCAATATTCTTAGCGATGCTCATGGTTTGAACCAAACCTTCTCTCTGTCTATCTTCAGGAAGCCAAGCAAAACCTTTATCAATCTGATCAGCTACAGATTGAATCTCAATCTTTTTGCCGTTCAAAATGATGTCACCAGTATGGTTTGGTCTCATACCCATGATGCATTCAAAGATTTCAGTTCTACCTGCACCTAGAAGACCATAGATACCTAAGATTTCACCTTTCTTTAGGTTGAAAGAAACATTGTTTAGTAGGTAACCACCACCGTTCTTTGGAAGAGATAAGTTTTTTACCTCTAAAACGTTCTCTTGCTTGTCCCAATCAACAGCAACATCACGTTTAGGGTAGCTCTTACCTTCGCCTACCATCTGCTTAACAATCCATGGCACATCAATGTCTTTCACAGCAGCATCTGCAACTAACTTACCGTCACGGAAGATTGTTACGAAGTCACCGATACGCATTAACTCTTCTAGACGGTGAGAGATGTACACAATAGAAATACCTGTTGCAGTAAGTTCTCTCATGATGTTGAACAGCACATCAACTTCCTGTTCTGACAGTGATGATGTAGGCTCATCCATGATTAAAATCTTAAGATTTGGGATCAGAAGATTTCTTGCAATCTCAATCATCTGTTGCTGACCTACGCGTAGATCACCTACCATAGTGTCAGGATCGATTGGATAGTTAAGTCTTGCTAAAACCTGTTTTGCTAACTTTCTGTGTTCAGCATCATCTAAGACACCACCTTTGGTTCGCTCAGATGCCATAAACAGGTTCTGGAAAACTGTCATATTAGGGAATAGGCATAACTCCTGGTGAATGATGGCAATACCGTGAGCTCTTGCATCTACTGTTGAATTAAATTCAACTTCTTTTCCCTGAAGATAAAGCTTGCCAGCTGATGGCTTTTCAATACCAGCGATGATACGCATCAAGGTTGACTTACCAGCACCATTCTCACCGATAAGAACATTTACCTTGCCACGTTTGATATCGAAAGAAACCTGATCAAGCGCTTTGGTGCCAGGATAGATCTTGTCTATCTTCTCGGCATGTAAATAAATCTCTTCGTTCTCGTTGCTCATTGCCAACTCCCACTACTTAACTGATAGTTTTACAGGTGTTATCTGGAGCAGATCTGCTCTTGCAACCGTAAAGCAACCAGTGAACTCAATCTTTTTGCCTTCAAGGGTATTCATATCAATCTGGCTTAAGATTTCCTTGGTAATTAGGTTGTGAAATGCAACTGATACTTCAGCCCATTCAATTTGGTTTTTGTAATCTTTGTAGCTAATTAAGCTAATTGAATCTCTAACAGCAGAACCTTTGTAAACAGGACCGATTTGTAATCTGGTCTTAACATCGGTTACATTTCCATCAAGGGTAAATGCGATATAGCCTGAACGTAATTTGTTCTTTACAGAATCAACAGTACCAGTACCTTTTACGATGAATGAAAGTTCGCCCTGATCTCCCATTGAATAGTGACCATACTTAGCAGCAACACTTGAAAAATCACCATTTGCCTCTGTTAGTAACTGGGCTAAATCAACCGCATTTGCTTCAAAATACTCAGCAGATTTTTCTTCCCAGAACTTAGTTGCAACAGTGGTTGGATCAAAAGCAACTTCACCTGTTAAGGTAGCTTCCTGACCTTCTTTTACTACAGTTGCACTCAATGCTGCATAAATCACTACAAAAACAGCTATAACAGCACCTACAATGCGACTTTTTGACATGATGAACTCCTTTTTTGAGACAAAAATAGCCTTCTGTCCTTAAAAAACAGTTTTTTATAATTTACTTAAGATGCGCCACAGAACCGTGACGCACCGTATTTACTTACTTGGAGATAGAGAAGTTGTTTAACTTCTTAGCGTTATCTTTGGTGATAATTACACAATCAATAAGCTGCTTTTCGCTCTTACCAGTTGAGCCTGTCTTTAAGTACTGATCAGCCTGTTTTACAGCCATCTCAGCGATTAGAGCAGCAGGTTGCATTGCAGTAGCGGTCATGTTACCAGCGATGATCTCATCACGAGCATCGTTAGAACCGTCAACACCGATGATCTTTAAGGTCTTACCTGCTGCCTTAATAGCAGCAGCGGCACCTACAGCCATGTTGTCGTTACCTGAAATTACCCCCTTTAAGTTAGGATATGACTGTAAGATGGTTTCCATCTTTGAGTAAGCCATATTCTGATCCCAGTTAGCTGTCTGTACAGCAACCATCTTCATATCAGGATATTGGTCAATAACCTCATGGAAAGCAGTTGATCTGGTCTTTGCGTTGGTATCTGAGTCAATACCAAATAACTCTGCGTATTCGCCTTCTTCTTCCATCTCTTCTACGAATACTTCAGCAGCGCCCTTAGCTCCTTGATAGTTGTTTGCAACAATCTGAGCTACAGCAATACCTTGCTCATTTATCTCACGGTCAATCAGGAATGTTGGAATATTGTTGTCATAAGCTCTCTTTACAGCAGAAACAGTAGCATCTGCACCTGCGTTATCACAGATAATTGCAGCTGCTTTATCAGAAATAGCAGTTTCGAATAGTTCTGACTGTTTTACAGGGCTATCGTCATGTGAAACCATTTTTACGGTATAACCAAGATCTTTAGCAGTCTTTGCTGCAACTTCAGCCTCAGTCTTAAAAAATGGGTTTGAATGTGATGGGGTGATTACGTACATAATATTTGAACCACCTCCGCTTAAACGTTTTGCAGTATCTGCAGCGTTTGCTGAAGATGCTAATGTTGAAGCAGCCATTACCATTGCAATTGATGCGCAGAATTTTGATAACTTCATCGGAAACTCCTATCTCTCTTATGTTATAAATCTGAATATTTTTCAGATTTTTATTTGTTTGACATAAAAAATTATAGATAGAAGTAAAGGTAATTTTTGTCAGAATTCTATTTTTATTGTCACCATTTTATTTTTTGAATTTTTTTATTTGTGACAATAATCGCAAAGTAGCTACACTAAATTTTGCTTTTACGAAAATTTGATTTTTTAAAGCATCAAAAACCATATTATTTGAAAATAATTTAAAATTTCATTTGCGTCTTTTGATAGGAACAATTACTGACAAATCTCAGAAAATATTACTAGTAAGATTAAAGAACGTTATCGCGGATAGCGTTGTTCTTTCTGTACTGAGCAGGAGGCTCACCCTGAATTGAAATAAAGACACGACCGAAATGGCTTTGGGAATTAAATGACAGCATTAAAGCGATATCTGAGATACTTTTATCAGTTGTAGCAAGAAGAGTTTTAGCAACTTCAATTTTTCTTAATCGAGCGTACTCTCCTAGAGTCATTTTCTTTTCTTCTTTAAAGAGCTTTGAGAGGTGGCTTGAACTTACTTTTAGCTTGTTACTTACTATCTCAAGATTAAACTTTTCATAAAGATGACGGTCAATATAGTCACATGCTCTTAATACTACAGGAGAAAGCAAATTGCCTTTTTCCAAATCAAGTTTATGTTTTGCTACCATCTGAGTGCATCTTAAAGCACAGGCTCTAGCTAGGGCAGCAGCATCACTTGGATACTTGCAATCCTCAACTTCCATGATAAAAGCATCAGAGATAACATAAAGTTCTTCCACGCTCAAACCAGCTTCAATTGCAGCTCTTGTGGCAATAGTAATATCAACTATCGCTAAGTTTTTAGCTGATCTTAATTCTGTTCTTGCAAGAGTGCCACGCATACTTGCGTAGATGGAGTTTAGGGCTTTTTTCAAACCTTCAACATCACCTTGTTTTATAGCTAATCTAATAGAATCCTCAAATACACCAGGATTATGAGGTCTGTTAGTTAAGGACTGCCTTGAAAAGATATTAGCTACATGCTTTTGAGCAGACTCTAAAAGTTCATCATTTAAAAAGCTCTTATCTAAGAAGTCACTTAAAAATATGTACTTGTCAGTAATTGAACTGTAGATTAGCAGAAGAATTGAAGCTAACTTTTTCACATCAATGTAAAACAAGCTTACATTGTTAGCTTTATGCTTTAAGGCATATAATTTAGTAAAATTCTGATCAACTTGAGTAATTACAACTGGACCTATAACTAAAAATAAGTCATCAGTACACTTAACGCCACCAAATAACACAGGTTGTTCTTCGTTAATGATAACAATATTCTTTTCTTTGACTTCTTTTAGGATCTTTTTTCTAAATTCATAGTCTGTTTTTAGAACATTCCATTCATCGACTTCTTCTCTATCAAACTTCTCATAGTAGTGATTGTCTGATTTAAAGATATGAGTAGGCACTGGGACTAATTCTTTGACTAGTCCCAGTCCGTATGACAATGGCAGGATTTTCTGTTGTTTTTCTTTAGAATCATCCATATCTAGTTAAAGACGACCTTAAGAAATAAACCTGACTTAGAAAGATACATTTGACTCTAAGATAACATTACTAAATGGCTTGCACTCACCAGTTCTTACTATAGCAACACTTGATGCTGATAGTTTTTTGAACTGCTCATGAGGTACTTCTACAACCTCAACTCCATTGAGTTTAGCCCATTCATGGAGCTTTTGGTAGAAAGCTGGATTTGCTTCTTTTGCCTCAGAGGCAATAGTTACTTTCTGGAATTTAGCTTCTGCATCGACAACTTTAAATACATCATCAAATGAAGGAACTCCGTAAGTAACTGCAAGGTCGATTCTTTGGACTCCTTTAGGTACAGGCAATCCACAATCTCCGATAGTTAGTGTATCAAAATGGCCTAATTTTGAGATTACATATGATAATTCTGAATTTAAGCAACCAATCTTTTTCATTTTATTTCTCCTAGAGCTTATCTACTAAAACGTCAACTTTTGATTTCTTAATGAAATCTAAGACAGCATTAGCCTTTGGAATAGAAGGAGTTGCACCTTTAGTCTGTACTGCTAAAGCTGATGCTGCTGTTGCACATTTAATAGCAAGCGCAGGATTCATTCCTGTTGCTAAATTAGTAATTAGATAACCTAAGAAGGTGTCACCTGCAGCTGTTGTATCTACAGCCTGAACCTTGAATGACTTACAAGAAATAGGATCACATCCTACCTGTTTTAAGATTGAGCCTCGAGAACCTAAAGTTAACACAAAAGAAGAATTTGGATACTTCTTTGTAAGTTCATCAATTAACTCATAAGGATCAGTATCAGCAGGCTTTGATACCATTGAAGAACCTTCGATCTCATTTACAATCAGGTAAGAGCATTTGCCTAAAGGTAATTTCAATAATTCATCAGAATATGGAGAAACATTAAAGCAAACCTTTAAGCCTTTTTCGTATGCCTTATTGATCATGCACTCGATGTTATTAGTCTCATTTTGCAGAACTAGATAATCGCCCTTTTCAAAATGAGATAGGGTTTCATCTATATCCTCAGTTGTAATGGTTTGGTTTGAACCGCCATATAGAATTATACAGTTCTGACCATTATCATCTACCTGAATAATGGTATGACCACTAGCTTCATCTCTTTGCTTTAAGAAGTCTGAGTTGATCTTATTTTCAGTAAGTACGTTAATGAGAAACTGTCCGTCTGCTTTACCTACAGCACCAGCATGATATACATCACCACCAGCTCTGGCTAATGCGACAGACTGATTAAGACCTTTTCCACCGGCAAAGATACTTCTACCTTTTGACTGAAGGGTCTCACCAGGGGTTACAAAATGGGGAACTTCATACACATAATCAATATTTAAAGAACCATAATTTAGAATTTTGGCCATAACAAATCTTCCTTAAAATAGTCTTTGATCACTCAAAGAAAGGTTTTATTTATTACTTAATTTTTTATTGTTTGTCTAAATATTGATGCTTTTGTATATGTTTACTTTAATCTTAACTGAAATATTCTCAATTAAGAAATTTTGGATCTAGCTCTTGTGATACAGATAACAAATGAAAAATGTAAAAAAAGATAGAAAAGACACCATAAAAAGGCAAAAATTTGATCTTTATCAAGTTATAATATTGTGAAGTTTCAACTTGGGACATAATAAAAATGAAGCCTATTTTTCTTGGTGTTAACATTGATCACGTTGCTACAGTTCGTAATGCACGTGGAACAAATTATCCAGATCCTGTAACTGCCGCAGCAATCGCTGAACTTGCTGGAGCTGATAGTATTACTACTCACTTACGTGAGGACAGAAGACACATCACTGACAGAGATGTAAGAATCATCAGAGAAACTGTTAAAACCTCTTTAAATTTAGAGATGGCAGTAACCGATGAAATCTTATCTATTGCTGTTGCAGTAGCTCCTCAGAAGGTATGTATGGTACCTGAAAGAAGAGAAGAAGTTACTACAGAAGGCGGTCTTGATGTTCTATCAAATATGGATAAGATCGAGAAAGCAATTAACAAGTTAGATAACGTTGGTACTGTTTGCTCTTTATTCATCGATCCTGTAAAAGAGCAGATCGATGCCGCTGTAAAAGTTGGTGCACCATTTGTTGAGTTCCACACTGGTCGCTATGCAAATGCAACCAATGAAAAAACAATTAAAGAAGAGTTAAATGTTTTAACTGAGATGGCATCATATGCTGACTCAGTAGGTCTTGGTGTAAATTCAGGACACGGACTAAATTACAATAACGTAGCTGCAATTGCTGCTATTCCACAAATGAATGAATTAAACATTGGACATAGCATTATTGCTCGCGCAATTTTCACAGGCTTGCCTGAGGCTGTAAAGACCATGAAAGAAATCATGGAAAAAGCCCGCAACAACTCACAGAAGTAATGAGGTAAAAATGAGCTTTAAAAATCTGTTAGAGAATTTCGGCCACACTGCAAATGATCGTGTTGAAGCTGCTATTGCTGCTTTAAAGAAAGGTCGTGGTGTACTCGTTGTTGATAACGAAGATAGAGAGAATGAAGGCGATTTAATTTATGCAGCAGAAACTGTAACTGACGCACAGATGGCTTTCATGATCCGAGAATGTTCAGGTATTGTTTGCGTTTGTATTGAGCCAGAGCAGGCAAAGCGCATGAATTTACCTATGATGGTTGAACACAATACTTCTGCATACGGCACTGCATTTACCATTTCTATCGATGCTGCTAAGGGTGTAACCACTGGTGTTAGCGCTCCAGACCGCGTAAAGGCAATCAAAGCTGTAATCAACCCAAATGGTAATCCAGAAGATTTAGCAAGCCCAGGTCACATGTTCCCGCTAGTAGCTAAAAAAGGTGGTGTTTTAGAGCGTGACGGTCATACTGAAGCTTCAGTTGATTTAGCTCGTTTAGCTGGCTTTGCTCCTGCAGGTATTCTTTGCGAGTTATGTGCTCCTGATGGTTTAATGGCAAAGTTACCACGTGTAACTACCTTTGCTATGGAGCATGACTTAACTTGTCTTTCAATCGAAGACTTAATTGCTTACCGCAAAGAAAAGAACATCTAGTTTAAGATAGCGCTGCATTTGCAGCGCTTTTTATATGAATATTACAGATAATCTTAAACTTGGTAGCACAAGCTATGGTGATCCTAATGCACCTAAATTAGTTGTTACTCCTGGCTGGGCTACTGATTCAAACTTTTTAAAACCTTTCATTTCGTTATTTCCTGACTATAACGTTATCCTGTTAGACATGCCTGGATATGGCAAATCTGAAGAATTAAAACAGTTTTCAATATCCACACGACAGACAGCAAATCTAATCTTAAATTCAATTCCAAAAGATTGCACTCTGATCTCTTGGTCTTTAAGTACTTTAGCAGCAAGTTGTGCCTGTTACGCTGACACAGAAAAAAAGATCAAAAGATTTATCTCTATTTGTGGTACTCCAAGATTTCCTTCAGATCCTAATTGGCCTGGTTTTGACTACAGATACGTTCTCAAATGCTTAAAGCTCTTTGATGAAGGACGTAACATTCGCTCGATTAAGCTGTTTTTTAAGATGCAAACTCAAGGAGGATCTCTTACCAAAGAGCAGAATCAATTCATCCTTGAAGCATGCGATAAGATGGGAAATATCGATCCTCAGGTATTAAGAAACGGTCTGCTTAAAATGGCTTATTCAGATCATAGAGAAGCATTCTTCAATCTCAAGATACCTTGCTTCCATATCTTTGGAGCTAAAGACCGCCTTGTTAAGCAGGAAATTGCTTCAAAAATCATGGAGCCTCAATATCACTTGTGTGCTGTTTTGCAAAATTCAGCTCATATGCCATTCCTAACTGAGAGTGAGGAATTATCAAAACTTATCAGAATTTTTATAAATAACACTAACTAATTGATAATCCATAAAATTAAGAATTAAAAATTTAGTGTAAAATTTCCGATATAGTAAGTAAGGCGGTTTTCTATCTTTTAGGCGTTAACTATGGATATTGCAACCAGTACCATTAGCAACATAGTTACAGCGGGCGTGCCTCATGCAGCACAAGAAGCCCGTAGGGATAGTATGGCCCGCGAAACCATCCCTCAAATCAATCAGAATGCCCAATCTGCTAATAACGCAGCTGTATCTCAAGGTAGTGTCCAAACAGCGCCTGTTAACTCAAGTCTTTTCATACAGACAGATGTTTTAATCAAGGCTAATGGAGAGAAAGTAAGCAGCAAAAAAGAGCTTGCTAAAACCGAAAAGAAAGAAGACACCAAAGAAACCAAAGGTACAGGTGGTGGTAAAGCAGCTTCTAGTTCATCTGCATCAGGAGCAAGTCTTAACCAGAATGTAACAGCATCTGGAGCTATGAATGCAGCTTTAGGTGGCTCTTTTGGTTCATCAACTGGTGCATCTTATTCACAGAATGCAGAGGATAAGAGAAAGAAAGGTGAAGGTTACAGCTCTAAAGCTATTGCTAATAAATACAACAGCAGTAGACCTAATTTTAACTTAGGCATGAGCGTAAATGTCTCAGCCTAAGATAGTCATTTTGGAAATTCTGTTATTTCCAGAACTAGGTATTTTCAAGAATCTGCAGTTTTCCAAAAGAAGTTATTCGTTTTCATGAACTAAAGTCTTTAAGTATTCCTGTTCGATCTTCTTTTGTTCTTCTTCAGACATTTCTTCAACTACAACTTCTTCGTTGTCATCTGAAGCTAAAGAATTCTCAACAATAGGTTGCTCTTCAAACCACTCTGGCTTTTGGTAAGTGATCTTGTTTACATACCACAATCTCTTTCCATGTGGAGTAACAACCTCTGCATCGTCATCTACAGACTTGCCAAGTAATGCTCTTGCCATTGGAGCATCTACAGAGATACAGTTTGATCTGCCAAAAATCTCATCTGAACCTACTATTCTGATTTGTAACTTTGAACTATCATCGTCAGATTCAATTTCAACATAAGCACCAAAGAATACTCTACCTTCCTGTTGCTTATTGTACTCAATCACCTGAAGGTCATTCATACAGTGTCTTAAATAACGAATACGCCTATCAATCTGACCTAATAAACGTTTGTTATAGTGATAATCAGCATTCTCTGATCTATCACCAAGACTGGCAGCCCAACTAACTTTTTGTGTAATTTCAGGTCTTTTAACTTCCCAAAGATAATTCAATTCTTTATGAAGCTGATCATAACCTTCTCTTGTAATAAATGGCTTACCCATATAAACACCTGCTAAAAATTTAAAAACCCGGTACATTGAATGCACCGGGTTGTATCAGTTTAATCTAAAAATCAGATTATAACTGTGGACCAGCCTTAACTAGGTTACCACCTAAAGCTTCGAACTTCTTGAAGTTCTTGATGAAGCGCTCAGCTAAGTCCTTAGCCTTTGCATCCCACTGTGAAGGATCAGCATAGGTATCACGTGGATCTAAGATCTTAGAATCAACGCCTGGTAATGCTGTTGGAACCTTGAATGAGAATACAGGGATAGTCTTAGTATCAGCAGTATCGATTGAACCGTCTAAGATTGCATCGATAATACCACGGGTATCCTTAATAGAGATACGCTTGCCGGTACCATTCCAACCAGTATTTACTAAGTATGCCTTAGCGCCTGACTGCTCCATTCTCTTAACAAGTACTTCTGCGTACTTGGTTGGAGGTAATGATAAGAAAGCAGCACCGAAGCATGATGAGAAGGTTGGAGTAGGCTCGGTAATGCCTCGCTCTGTACCAGCTAACTTAGCGGTGAAGCCTGATAAGAAGTAGTACTGAGTCTGCTCTTTATCTAAGATTGATACTGGAGGTAATACACCGAAAGCATCTGCTGATAAGAAGATTACGCGCTTAGCAGCAGGGCCCTTTGAAATAGGCTTTACGATGTTCTTGATGTGGTAAATTGGGTATGAAACACGGGTATTCTCGGTTACTGACTTGTCAGTGAAATCGATCTTACCGTTAGCATCAACAGTTACGTTCTCTAACAGAGCGTCACGCTTGATAGCTGCCCAAATATCAGGCTCGTTTTCCTTTGATAGGTTGATTACCTTAGCATAGCAACCGCCTTCGAAGTTGAATACGCCTTCATCATCCCAACCGTGCTCATCATCACCGATTAATAAGCGCTTTGGATCTGTTGAAAGGGTGGTCTTACCAGTACCTGATAGACCGAAGAAGATAGCGGTGTTCTTGCCTTCCTTATCGGTATTTGCAGAGCAGTGCATTGCAGCGATGCCCTTTAATGGTAAGAAGTAGTTCATCATTGAGAACATACCTTTCTTCATCTCACCACCGTACCAGGTGTTCAGGATTAACTGCATACGCTCAGTTAAGTTGAATACAACTGCAGTCTCTGAATTTAAACCTAACTCTTTGTAGTTCTCAACTTTTGCCTTTGAAGCATTTAAAACTACGAAATCAGGCTTGAAGTTCTTTAACTCTTCAGCTGAAGGACGGATGAACATATTGGTTACGAAGTGAGCCTGCCATGCAACCTCAACAACGAAACGAATTGCCATACGGGTGTTAGCATTAGCACCACAGAAACCATCAACAACGTATAACTTCTTGTTTGATAGCTCTTTGCCTGCTAACTTCTTTAACTCATTCCAAGACTCTGTTGATAGAGGCTTGTTATCATTCTTGAACTCGTCGGTTGTCCACCAGAAAGTATCCTTTGAGGTGTCATCCTTAACGATGAACTTATCCTTAGGAGAACGACCAGTATAAACACCAGTCATTACATCTACAGCACCCATCTCAGTCTGGAAGCCCTTATCGTAGCCTTCTAGACCTGATTTGGTCTCTTCTGCGAATAAGGTCTCATATGATGGGTTGTGAACGATCTCAGCTGCACCGCTGATACCATACTTAGCTAAATCAAGCTCTTCAAATAAGCTCATTTTTTTCTCCACGTGTTATCTGAGTGAGACTCAGGTTTCTATAGTTACCCCTGTGATTTTACCGTAATTTGAAAATTTGTGCATATTTTTTAAAAAATAAATCGATCATTTATTATCATCTTTGAAAATTTTTTTTATTTATTTTCTGTAAAGCTGAAAAAAGTCAAAAATCATATACAATTAATTTAATTGATTTTCGATTAACAAAAGACCGAAAGGAAAATTTCGGCACAAATTTAAAGGGTCCTATGAGTAAAATTAGTGTAAGTGATAAAGCACAAGAATATTTTTTAAATATCATCAACAAACAAAAGATGGAAGGCTTAGCTATTCGTCTTACAGCATCAAATGTAGGCACTCCTGGTGTGCAGTGTGGAATTTTATATTGTCCTAAAGAGTACATCACCTCAAACGATGAGCACTTCCAGATGAAAGGCTTTGAAATTGTTATCGACAGTTCTGTATCTGAGTATTTAGATGATTCTGTTATTGATTTAACTAAAAACGAGCAAGGTGAGGACTTATTAACATTCCATGCTCCAAATTTAAACAAACAGGACTTACCAGATGATGCATCTTTATTTGATCGCTTAAAGAAATTTATCGATTCAACAGTAAGCCCATCATTAGCATCTCACGGTGGTGCAGTCGAGTTAGTTGATGTAACTGATGATGGTATTGTTAAGGTTAAGTTCACTGGTGGTTGCTTAGGTTGTTCAATGGTTGGCGTAACCTTAAAAGAGGGCATTCAGACCCAGTTAAATCAGGCTTTTCCAGGCATGATAAAAGATGTTGTTGACGTAACCGCTCATGAAGTAACAGATCAGACTTACGGTTAACACCTAGATAAGATTAAGATGAAAAAGAACTCCGTTATTGATCTTCATGATTGGTAACGGAGTTTTGTTTTATATAGGTACTAAGGAGTATCTACTCTGATTTCTGTTCTCTACTCAATAATGACATAGCAGCTTCACGACCTGACTTGCCTTTATAAAGTACGTTATAAACTTCAGTACAAATAGGCATCTGCACAGAGAGCTTATCACAAAGGACTTTGACAACAGCGCTCATGGTGTAACCCTCAACCACCTGACCTATCTTGTCTAAAGCTTCCTGGCAAGACAATCCTTGACCTAAGTAATAACCAAAGCGACGGTTTCGTGACTGATTATCAGTACAGGTAAGAATAAGATCACCTAATCCTGACAAGCCCATAAATGACTTTGGAGTAGCACCAAAAGCAACACCAAATCTTGTCATCTCAACTAATCCACGAGTAATCAGTGCAGTTCTTGCGTTGGCGCCATAGCCAAGACCATCTGAAAGTCCTGATCCAATTGCAATTACGTTCTTAATGGCTCCGCCTAATTGCAGACCTAAAAGATCGTCACTCCCATAAATTCTGAAAGTCTTAGTATGCATTAGATCTGAGAATTCTTTAATAAACTGTTCATCAGTACCAGCCATAGCAATTGCTGTAGGAAGCCCCTTAGCTAACTCTATAGCAAAGGTTGGTCCTGATAATGCGGCCATAGGAGTTGATGAACCTAAAATTTCTTTAGCAACATCGCTTAGCAATCTACCCGAGGACTTATCCAAGCCTTTAGTAGCCCATGCAATTCTCTGATCTGGCTGTAAGAATGGTTTAATTGCTGTTAATACGTCAGCAAAGGTGTGAGAAGGAACCACCACCAGAACATTTTTAGAAGCTCTAACAACTTCTTCTAATGAACAGGATACTGTTAAGGTATCTTTGAATTTAATACCTGGGAGGTACTTTTCATTGACTCGATCCTGTTGCATTTTTTGTGCATTAACAGGATTACGACACCACAGCATCACAGGTAAACCTTTTGATGCTGTAGATTGAGCAAGAGAGGTGCCGTATGAACCGGCACCAATCACACTTAAAGAACAGGAATATTCAGACATAGTTCGCTCAACTAAGCCTGTGGAGCCTCGTTCTTAGCTTCGCCATTTGCTACGTCAGACTGCTGAGCTTTAGCAGCTTCTTCAGCTTTGTGAGCTCTGAACATAGCTTCAAAGTTTAATGGACGTAGATTTAATGGAGGGAATGATGCTCTGTTGATTAATGCAGAGATGTGCTCTCTAGCATATGGGAACAGAATATTAGGAGCAACACCGTTTAATAAGTACTCTGCTGTATCCTTATCAACCTTGTGAACTAAGAAGATACCTGCCTGGTGAACTTCACAGATGAAAGCTGTTTCTTTATCTAAAGTGCAGGTTACAGTAACTCTTAAATCTACTTCGTAGTTGTCTTCTGCGATGTTCTGAGTTTTTGCATCAAAATCAATCTTGATTTCAGGCTTCCACTCTTTTGTAAATACGCCTGGAACATTAGGAGTTTCTAATGAGCAATCTTTAGCATAGATTCTTACGATATCGAATGCAGGCTGATCTGAATTTTGATTTTGTGCGTTTGCGTTGTCAGACATTTTTTATTTCCTTATGATTAAATTAATTTTTGTTAGACAGAGGTAAATTGTCCATTGACCACTGGGTAATACCACCTTCTAAAGTAAACACCTTGGTGTATCCCTGCTTTTTCAATGAAACAGCTCCGTTAAAACAATCTGAATCCATCTTATCTTTACCTACAAGAATAACTGGTTTATCCTTGTAGCTATCGATTCTATTGAGTTTTCCTGATTTGATATCTTGTAAAGTAATGTTTACTGAGCCTGCAATATGTCCCTGAGAGAACAGATTGTTTGCTCTTACATCTACATAAACACCATTTTCACGATTTATCATTACAGTTGCTGCATTTGAACCTAACTTCTTAACTCTAGCGATCATAATGCGTGCTTGAGTGTAAATTAGAGCACAAAATAGAGCTATGAAAACTAACACCATAATCTGATGGCGACTAGCAAATTCAATATATTGTTCCAAATTGTCAGATGAGAATAAATCCCCCACAATGACACCTCTTGTTGTCAAAAATCTTTGTCAAAAATGTTTAATGACGAATTCTAACATAACAAAGGCATTCACAAAAACATCTAAGGTCACATTTGCTAGGTTTAATGCAATCTCTGATGCTATTTGCAGCAATTTTCAACAAATATGAAAGCAGTAAATTCAGAATGAACGTCATTTTTACCTTCACCACATTCAAATTTGTTCTAGACAATCAACAAATATATATGCCATATACAAGTTAGCTTTAACTAACTATTTTTTATCTAATTGATAAAAATGCTATAAAAACTCATTAAAACGTTACAAAAAAACTGTAAAATATTGCCAGTTATTTTTTTTATTTTTTTGATGAGTACAACAAGTATGACAAAAAAGAAACCTTTAGCCCTAATTATCATGGATGGTTGGGGAGACAATCCTATCAAAGACTTTAACGCTGTAT
Organism: Succinatimonas sp. CAG:777; assembly: GCA_000431835.1. Lineage (GTDB taxonomy): Bacteria > Pseudomonadota > Gammaproteobacteria > Enterobacterales > Succinivibrionaceae > Succinivibrio. Next base: position 15,254 of record HF987922.1, on the reverse strand, counting down.
CAGCTGCAAAGACTCCTAATCTAGACAGCCTAGAAGCACATTATGCACATACTGACATTCAGGCTTCTGGTATTGATGTAGGTCTACCTACAGGTCAGATGGGTAACTCTGAAGTAGGTCACACCAACATTGGTGCAGGTCGTATTGTTTATCAGGAATTAACCAGAATTGGTAAAGCAATTGAAGATGGCGACTTCTTCAAGAACGAAACCTTATGCAAAGCTGTAGATGCCGCTGTAAAGGCTGACAAAGCAGTTCACATCATGGGTTTAATGTCACCAGGTGGTGTTCACTCTCATCAGGACCACATTGTTGCAATGATTAAGCTTGCAGCACAGCGTGGTGCTAAGAAAGTTTACTTCCATGCATTCACTGATGGTCGTGACGTTGCTCCTCGTTCAGCTCATGAGTACATCAAAGTAATTGAGAATGCATTCAAAGAAGCTGGTGTTGGTCGTATCGCAACTATGGTTGGTCGTTACTATGCAATGGACCGTGATAACCGTTGGGATCGTGTACAGCAGGCTTATGACTTATTAACTCAGGCTAAGAGTGAGTTTGCTACTTTTGCAACAGCTGATGAAGCTTTAGACGCAGCTTATGCTCGTGATGAGAACGATGAGTTCGTAAAGGCATCTGTAATTGGAGAGAAAGCACCTTTACAGGATGGCGATTCATTAATCTTCATGAATTTCCGTGCTGACCGTGCTCGTCAGATCACCCGTGCATTCGTAAACTCAGATGCTGATTTCACTGGCTTCAAGCGTGAAGTTAAGCCTAAGTTAGCAAGCTTCGTAATGTTAACTCAGTACGCTGCTGACATTAAGACTGATTGTGCTTACCCACCAGAGGATTTAGTTAACACTTTAGGTGAGTGGTTATCAAAGAAGGGCATGACTCAGTTACGTATTTCTGAGACTGAGAAGTATGCTCACGTAACCTTCTTCTTCAACGGTGGTGTTGAGACTCAGTTCCCAGGCGAAGACAGAATTCTGATCCAGAGCCCTAAGGTTGCAACCTATGACTTACAGCCAGAAATGAGCTCAACCGAGTTAACCGACAAGTTATGTGCTGCTATCGAGTCAGGTAAATACGACATGATCATCTGCAACTACCCTAACGGTGATATGGTTGGTCATACTGGCGTATTTGAGGCTGCTGTTAAGGCTTGTGAAGCTGTTGATCACTGCATTGGCCGTGTAATCGAGTCATTAAAGAAGGTTGACGGTGAGTGCTTAATCACTGCTGACCACGGTAACTGTGAGAGAATGAAGGATCTACAGACTGGTGTTCCTTACACAGCCCACACCAACTTACCTGTTCCTTTCATTTACTACGGCAGAAAGGCAACAATGCGTACCGATGGTCGTCTATCTGACATCGCTCCTACCATGTTATATCTAAAGGGCATTGATGTTCCTGCAGAGATGACTGGTAAGTCAATCGTTAAGTTAGCTGACTAATCTGTTCTAGTTTTGCTAATAACATGCCACCTCTAGAATTATCTATGGGGTGGCATTTTTGTATGTGCAAAGAGATATAAAAACTAAAGAGATGCTACTGTTTTAGCTTCTTGTAATCATAAAATCCCCACAACATTCCAACTACTAATCCGCCAATGTGGCACAGGTTAGCAATTCCCCCCAAAAAGAAACTTATAAAAATAAAGATCACACTTACTGTAAGTAAGCCAGGTGGAATATTAAATGATGGAGGCAAATCTTTACGTCTTGAGAGAACTCCTGAGTAACCTATAACTCCATATACAACTCCCGACAGACCTCCAAAATAACCATTTAGATCAGTCATAAAGCAATACTGAGTCACATTAGACAATAAAGCCACACTTATAAATATTGAAAAGAATTTTACTTTTCCAAAAGTTCTTTCGATTGGTCTTGCCATTGCCTCAAACATTACTAGATTGAATGCAATATGCATAAAGGAGAAATGAACAAAAGCAGGTGTTATAAGTTTATAGTAATCTTGGATACTGCTAAATTCTTCAGACTTACTCAAAGCTAAATACTGAATAACCAACGATTCATCAATTAAAGACAAAACATAGATAGCAATACAGATTAACTCAACAATCGTTGTAATTGAAGATAGATCAAAAGACAGAGGAAACAATATACCAGTATTTAAATGTTTTTCTCTGTTGATTGTCTTGCCTTGATCCCAAGATGCTTTAGTGTATTTTGAATCAAAAGGAGAGTTGGCGTATCTTAAGACTTCTCTTTTAGCTCTGCTCATGTCAAAGCTGTTAGTCACATAGACAGTACAACGACCGGTCATACTCTCTTTAGCTTTAGCCTTGATACCTATTGATGCTAAATAATCTACAAAGACTAAAGCCTTCTCTTTAGGGAGAAGGCATACTTCATAGGTAAAGTCGTCAACTATTTCGAATTGAGCCATTTGAGGTACTCTGCAACGCCCTGAGCCACTGTCTTAAACTCAACATCACAACCTGCGTTGCGTAACTGAGTTAAGTCAGCCTGTGTAAAGCACTGATAGTGCCCCTTTAAGTGCTCAGGGAATGGGATGAACTCAACTTCACCTCTACCAAAGTGCTTAATTACTGCTTTTGCAATATTTAAGAATGGCTCTGCACGACCAGTACCGCAGTTATAAATTCCTGATGGACCTTTATGCTCGAAGAACCATAGGTTAACTTCTGCAACATCACCTACGTAAACGAAGTCACGCATCTGACCACCGTTCTCGTAACCATCGGTGCCTTCAAATAACTTTGGATTCTCGCCTCTTAGCATCTGATTATTTAAATGGAATGCAACAGATGCCATGGTACCTTTATGGCCTTCTCTTGGACCATAAACGTTGAAGTATCTTAACCCCACAACCTGTGACTTAAGATTTGGAAGACGTCTTCTTACATACTCATCAAATAAGAACTTTGAATAGCCATATACATTTAGAGGACCTTCATTCTCTCTGTCCTCAACATATACATTGCCATCACCGTAGGTTGATGCTGATGAAGCAAAGAAGAAAGGAATTCTATGAGCTACAGCAAACTCAAAAAGGTTAACTGTGTATTCATAGTTATTCTTCATGATGTACTTACCATCCCACTCTGTTGTTGAAGAGCAAGCTCCCTCATGGAAGATAGCTTCGATGTTCTTGCAACCATATTTTGCATCGAACTTCTTTTCATCTAAAACCAACTGCAGAAAATCTTCTTTATCCATGTAATCTGCAATATCAAGATCTGTTAGATTGATGAACTTATGACCATTTGTTAGGTTATCAACTACTAAAATGTCTTTGATACCTCTGTCATTTAAATGTTTTACGATATTAGAACCGATAAAACCACAACCACCTGTTACAATAATCATTGTTAAATTCCTTAGTTGACTTTGATTTCTCAATTATAATATCTAATAACGATAAATCATCACAAACGCACGCTTTTTGTAAGACTTATTTGAAGAGTATCTATCTCTACACAAAGTCAATAGACAAAAGATGCTGAATTAGACAATAGATATAGATTATTAGTTATGACTGACACAGTTTCAAAAAGATACCTTATCATTTCTCCTTCATGGCTTGGCGATCTCATCATGTCACAGAGCCTCTTAAAGATGTTAAAAAAGCTCGATCCTAACTGTTCAATTGACGTATATGCTCCTAAATACACCATGCCTATTTTGGACAGAATGAAAGAGATTGATCATAAGTTAATCAATCCTTTTGGGCACGGCGCATTTGATTTAAAAAAGCGCTATGAAGAAGGTAAGAAATTAAGGGAAGGTCACTATGACTGTGTGATGGTACTTCCTAATTCATTAAAGTCAGGACTTATCGCTTTATTTGCAAAGATCCCTGATAGAAGAGGATTTAAAGGAGAATCAAGATACTTTATATTAAACAATATGCGTACTAACAAGAATGATTTTCCTTATATGGTTGAGCGTTATGTAGCTCTTGCTTTTGATAAGGAAAAAGTTAATAAGTCATCAGATCTGCCAAAATTTGATTATCCAAAGTTAGTTGTTAAAAAACTTGATGAAAATAGAGCAAAAGAATTAAATCTAGACTTTTCTCGTAAAGCTTTAGTCCTAGGATGTGGTGCGAACTATGGTCCTGCCAAATTATGGCCTGTGGAGTACTTTGCTAAGGTATCTGACTATTGGATAAGCAAAGGAGGTATGGTTGTAGGTTTAGGTTCAATAAAAGATATTCCTACAGTAGAGGCTATCTACAGCAACCTAAATGAAGAATCAAAACCTCATTTTATCAATATCGCAGGCAAAACCAATTTAACCGAAGCATTAGACATTGTAGGTCAATGTACTGCTGCTGTATGCAATGATTCAGGTCTAATGCACACTGTAGCTGCTGCGGATGTTCCTCAAGTATGTATTTTTGGTTCAACCTCAACTAACTACACACCGCCATTATCTGATAAAGCTGTCTGCATTGAATCTGACGAGAAATGTCATCCTTGCTTTGAAAGAACCTGTAAATATGGTACTTATGCTTGTCTAAAAGGTATTAAACCTGAAACTGTAATTGAAAAGCTCAATACTCTAGTAAAGATCTAAGGTTCAAACATGCATTTGTCTTCAAGATTAGCTTTATTAGCATATAAAACTCTGACCACGCTTGTAGCTCCATTAGGAGCAAGTTTTCTTGCTTATAAAAAAAGAAATGATCCTCCTTATGGAAAAAGAATCTTTGAACTTTTAGGATGCTATAAGGATAGATTAGAAAGTTGTGTATGGTTTCATGGGGCATCTGTAGGTGAGGTCAATGCTATAAAACCTTTAGTTGTTGAATTTCAAAAACAACATCCTTTTGAAAACATTGTCTTAACTACCATGACAACCACAGGCTTAAATGCAGCTAAATATCTAAAGGGAGTTAATGTTGAGTTTTCGCCGTTAGACTCACCTTTAGCAGTATCGGGATTTTTAAATTCATTTAATCCAAAAGCACTTATTATCATCGATACTGAGCTTTGGCCTAACATGTTAGGACTTGCTAAAAAACATGGCTGCATGATCTCTATTGTGAACGCAAGAATGCAAGAGAAGAACTGCGTAAGTTATTTAAAGCATAAAACTCTTGTAGAAGATCTGATTTCATCAAATCTTTCAAAAGTAATGTGTATTACTGAAGCTGATAAAGAAAGATTCATTAAGATAGGTGTTCCAAAGCAAAATGTCATGGTTACTGGCAACATTAAATATGATTTAAGGCCTAGAGAAAACATGTTTAATGATGCTATGGTTCTTAAAACTCAATTATTAGGCGATTGTGTGTTTGGTGCTATCAGTACCCATGATGGTGAAGAAACAACCATCATAGATGGCTATGTTAAAGCAAAAGAAACAATTAAAGATTTAAAGCTTGTATTGGTTCCAAGACATCAAACAGCAGGAACATTATCTTGCGAGTATTTAGATAAATTAGGCATTTCTTATGTAAGGAAGAGCTCTTTAAAGAGCATTTCCGACTTTACAGGTGATATTTTGATTGGTGATACCATAGGCGAGATTGAAACTTACTTTGGTTTATGTGATTTAGTACTTATGGGAGGCAGTTTCGTAAATATCGGTGGTCACAATCCATTGGAACCGGCATTCTTCTCATTACCAATCTTAACAGGACCTGATTATCACAACTTCACGGAACAGTTTGATAAGCTTATTGAGTGTGGCGGAGCCTATCTAGCTGAAGACAGTGCTAAGCTCTCAAAATACATAGTAAAACTGCTTTCAGACAAAGAGTTACTTAAAAAGACTGGAATTAAAGCTCTAGATATTCAGCAACAAGGTCGTGGAGCTCTAAATAATACACTAGAGCAACTAGATAAACTGCTCTACTAAACATGATCTATTAGCCTTTTTCAAGGCTAGTAGATTTTATGGAAGGTCTTTGTAATTAAGCCTTAACTGACTTAATAAATTCAATATACTCTTTAGCTTTCAAAGCAATTCTCTCAGCTGTTTTTTTATCGTTGTTCTTAATTCCATAAATTGCAAACATACCGATATAGTTAGCTTTACACATTTCAAAAGATTTCCGCATTGAGACCAAGTACTCTTCAACTGAAAGGTGGTGAACACCTTGAGCAGTATAATCGGTCTCTTCGCTACCACAGGTCACAGCGATACCGATTTTTTTACCTTCAAGATGGTAAGCACCAGCAAAAGCCCAACCTGCAGTTAATACCTTATCAAACCACTCTTTGGTTTTAGGAGGACAAGTAAACCAGTATAAAGGAAACTGAAAAATGATAGCATCTGAGTTGTCCACTAAACAATGCTCTTTAGCGACATCTATAGTTCCTGTAGGATATGCGCTCTGCAAATTATGGATAAGAATATCATCAGGATACTTACGCATTTCTTCTACAAGGCGACGGTTAGCATTTGACCTGTCATATGTAGGGTGATCAACAATAACTAATGTTTTCTTTGCTGTCATATTTTTTCAGGAGATAATCTCCAGCCTCTTATCTTTTAAATATCCATTCAATTTTACAAAAGGATTTTTTTATAAAAGAGCGTTATTTTTCAAAAATTTAAAATTGATCTCATTAAAATAGATCTTTTTTGTTAAATCTCTTGTAATTTCTTTCTTAAATGAGCGTAACAGTCTGTTTATCATAGATATTTTCATATCTTTGCTCAATTTGGTGCAAAAGCATTTATCAAAATCGATGATGGCAACCCTTCCTTCTTCGTTTATCAAAATGTTTCTGATATTCAGATCTGTATGTAAAATATTTTCTTTAAAAAACAAAGAAATAGTTTTACCAATATTTGTATATTCTGTCTCTGTCAGTTCTCTTTTAGAAATTACGTAGGACAGATCTTTGTATCCATTTAATCTTTCAATGACTATATCCTGAGTAACAGAGAAAAACCCTTTTATTTCTCTTGCTATTACTGGCTTGGGTACAGGAAGACCTTTTGATAGCATATACTCAAGAAGCTTAAATTCATCAAATGCTCTATGCGCATTTTTTTCAAAAATAAAGAAGCTATCTTTTACAAGTTTTCCAAAGAAGCCACCTCGTCTGTAATGTCTTAGCACAAGATCTCTTCTATCTTTGCTAAATAAAAGAGTCTGTCCTCTACCGGAGCAGCTAATTGTCTTACTGTCTTGTTGAATAGAGTCTCTATCAAAAAAGCTAGCATAGTAGTTACTTTTTGAATTTTGTTGAACACCACTTAATGTACTTTCCACTAAATAGGTTACTTCTTTGAACTGTTCTTTACTAAGGGTAGCCACTACCATATTCCTATAATTCAATTATTGACTATCTGTACTAAGATAAGAGCTATCTTAGAATGAGACAAGTAATAATGCTACAATTATGATAGTAAATTTAGGAGCATTATGATAAATCCAATTAAATCTGTTTGCGTTTTAAGACTCTCAGCATTAGGTGACTGTATCAATGCTTTTGGCTTAGCAAATGCTTTACATGAAACTTATAAAGATCTTGATGTACACTTTGTTGTCGATAAAAGATTCTCATCTCTATTTATTGATGAGAATGGTCAACCATTAATTCCAATGGACACTGTCGACATAAAAAAGTTAGGTGTTCTAAAAGCTGGTTACCAGCTTTATAAGAACTTAAAAACTACTAAGTTCAATGCTCTATTCAATTTACAAACATCTATAAAGTCATCTATACTCTCTTTATTCATTAAAGCTAAATTGAAGTACGGTTATGATGCTCAACGCAGAAGAGAAGGACAATTACTTTTTATTAACAGACAAGTAAAGTCTCCAACAAATCCTCATGTATTAGCAGGATTTTTAGCATTTGCAAAACAAGCTGGATTTGACGATTTGCAACCTAGCTGGAATTACAAACTATCCGACAGCGAATTAGCTACAGCCGACAAACTTATCAACAGTGGGAACAAGAAGGTATTTGCAATAGCCCCAGCTTCAGCTAAAAAGGCAAAGAACTGGACAGTTGAAGGTTATTCAAAACTTGCCAAGTTTGCTCTTAGCAAAGGTTTTCATGTCATCTTATTAGGTTCTAATTCTGAATATGAAAAGAGCTTATGTGAATCAATCAATAAAAATACCAATGATAAATGTGTAAATCTTTGCGGAAAGACCTCACTTAGAATCCTCGCAGCTGTAATCAGCAAAACATCATTAGTGTTATCTCCAGATAGTGCTGCTATGCACTTAGCTTCCTCACAAAAAGTACCTGTTATCGGTTTATTTGCTATCCATAATCCAGACAGAGTTGGTGCATGGAACTATCGTGATATTGAGGTAAGTGTTTACAAACAAGTTGCAACCAAAGAACTTCAAGGTAAAACACCTGGCTGGAGATATCGCGTTCATGATGAGAATGCAATGCAACAAATTCAAGTTGGCGATGTAATTAGTGCTTTTAACAAAGCTTGTGAAAAATATGGGATTTAAATCATGCAGACTTTAGCTGTTTTTCCAGGTACCTTTGATCCATTAACCTTAGGTCATTTAGATATTATAAAAAGAGCATCAAAAATCTTTGATAAAGTCATTATTGCTGTAGCTAAAAGCCCTTCAAAGCATACATTATTTGATTTAGATACACGTGTTTTATTGTGCCGAGAATCAACTAAAGATCTCTCAAACGTCTCTGTAACTGGTTTTAGTGGCATGCTTGTAGATTTTTTAAAAGAGAAAAATGCCAATATTCTAGTAAGAGGTGTTAGAACCGTGGCAGACTATGACTATGAAACACAACTAGCTGGTATGTATAGGATCGCAATGCCTGATATGGAAATAGTAATGCTACCCACAAATGCTTCTGTTTCATTTATCTCATCAACTTTAGTTAGAGAAGTTATCATACATAAAGGTGATATCTCAAAATTCGTTCCAGAAGCAGTATATTCTTACGTTAACAATCACTAAACAAGCGTTCATTAAATTCTACTTTTGACAATGTGGACAGAAGAAGGTTGAACGTTGACCTTGAACAATACTCTTAATTGGAGTCTTGCAAATCTTGCAAGGTTCACCTTCATGACCATATACAAATAGATTCTGAACAAAGTAACCTAATTTCCCATCTGCGCCTGAAAAGTCACGTATTGTAGTACCGCCTTTTTTAATTGATTCAGATAGAATTTTTCTGATATTAGAAACAAGAGTTTCACATTCTTTAGATGTTACTTTATTTGCTTTTCTTTCAGGACTTATCTTGCTTGCAAAAAGCACCTCTGAAGCATAGATATTACCAACACCTACAACTACAGAATTATCCATCAATGCTTGTTTAACACTCTTTTTTAGACAACTTAGTCTTTTAAAGAGGTAGTCAACATTAAAGTCATCAGAGAATGGTTCAGGGCCTAGATCTTTTAATGGCTCATTAGAATAAGGGGAATTATCTAAAGAAAAATATAAGACTAAACCAAAGCGTCTTACATCATTTAGCCTTACTACTTTTCCTGCAGTGGTTACTACCTCAAAATGATCATGCAATTGCCTTGGTTCATTCTCATCTAACACTCTAAGGTGGCCGGTCATACCTAAATGTAGCAACAAATAACCTTTATCAGTAGTGATTACTATGTATTTTCCACGTCTTGAAATATTAGTTACGGTTGATCCCTCGAGTTTATAAAGATCTTCAGAAAAGAGCTTTCGTAATGACTTATCATCAAAATAAACCTTCTTTATAACTGAATTTAAAAGAGTTTTTTCAATACCTCTTTTGGTAACTTCAACTTCTGGCAATTCAGGCATACATAATCTCCTTGGTTAACTGAAATTATATAGCACATAAGGCTATCAGTGACAATTAATCAAAAGATAGAGCTGATGTTCTTATGAAGCATGACAATACCAAACTACAAAGACAATAAACCTGCAGTTTGCCATCTATCAATTTTATTTTTTTGAGGAAAATCAAGAAATTAGAGAGGTTTAAAGTGGTGCTGGCAGTAGGGCTTGAACCCACGACCCCCTGTTTACAAAACAGGTGCTCTACCAACTGAGCTATGCCAGCACATTTCACGGGGTCCTATTATACAGAACTTTTTCTAAATAACAACAATTTTTTAGTTTTCTTTTTAAAATTTTTGTAAAATTGTGTCCGTTGATGTAGCTTATTTTGAAGGCTGATTTTATGGATATCGTTAAACTAGATTGTCGTGGACTTTGCTGTCCTGAACCTCTAACAATTTTAAGAAATGCCGTTAGAGCAGGTCTACCAGGTCAAGTTTTTGAACTCTTATCAGACGATCCTGTTTCTTTGCGAGATATACCAGCCTTTTGTAAGTTCATGAATCACACTCTTGTTTCATTGCCTGACGAAAAAAATCCATGTCTTTTCGTCGTTAAAAAGAAAGAATAATTTCTGTTTTAAAAAGCTGTTCCTTTTTTGCTAAAAAGCGCAATTATCAAGCCGTTAATGGTAAAATGTAACATATTTTTATTTTCGATGTGAGTTTAATCACTCACTTTATATTATCTTTTTTGCAAGGTTTAATTCAGATGTCTAACAAATACGACCTTCAAACATTTCAGGGCTTAATTCTTACCCTTCAAGATTATTGGATGCGTCATGGTTGCATGATCGCTGAACCTTTTGATATGGAAGTTGGTGCAGGAACTTCTCACCCTATGACTTTCTTAAGATCATTAGGTCCAGAGCCAATTTCATGTGCATACGTACAACCATCAAGAAGACCTACTGATGGTAGATATGGTGAAAACCCTAACAGATTACAGCACTACTATCAGTTTCAGGTAATTTTAAAGCCTTCTCCAGATAACATTCAGGATCTATATTTAGGTTCATTAAAGGAATTAGGTTTTGATCCTACCGAAAATGATATCAGATTTGTTGAAGACAACTGGGAAAACCCTACATTAGGTGCATGGGGTTTAGGTTGGGAAATCTGGTTAAACGGCATGGAAGTTTCACAGTTCACATACTTCCAACAGGTTGGTGGTCTTGAGTGTTTTCCTGTAACAGGCGAATTAACATACGGTCTAGAAAGACTTGCTATGTACATACAAAAGAAAAAGACCGTATATGATTTAATTTGGGCTCATACAGCAAATGGTGATGTTACTTACGGAGACGTTTTCCATCAGAACGAAGTTGAGCAGTCAACTTATAACTTTGAATACGCTGATACTGACTTCTTATTCAAGATGTTCGATCAGATGGAAAAGGAAAGTAGCGATTTATTAAATCTTGAGAAACCATTACCATTACCAGCTTACGAAAGAATTTTAAAAGCAGCTCACTGCTTTAATTTATTAGATGCAAGACATGCTATCTCAGTAACTGAAAGACAGCGTTACATTTTAAGAATTAGAACACTATCTAAAACTGTTGCTGAAGCATATTACAAGTCAAGAGAAGCTTTAGGTTTCCCTATGTGCAAGAATGAGTCTGCTAAGTAAGATTAGGATTTAATCATGACTACAAAGAATTTATTATTGGAATTAGGTACAGAAGAGTTACCACCAAAATCACTGCGTAACCTTGCACAGTCACTTCACGATTCTTTTGTAAAACAATTAAAAGATGAAGGATTGGCTTTTTCAGCATCAAAGTGGTACGCAACCCCTAGAAGATTAGCTTTATTCATTTCTGACTTAGCTGATAAGCAGAAAGATAAAGAAGTAGAGATCAAAGGACCTGCAATTAAAGCAGCTTTCGATGCAAACGGAGCTCCTACAAAAGCAGCTTTAGGTTGGGCAAAAGCCAACGGAATAACCGTTGAGCAGGCTGACAGACTAAAGACAGACAAGGGCGAGTGGCTTTACATTAAGACCACTAAGAAAGGTCAGGAAACTGTTAACGTTGTACCTGAGATGTTCAAAAACGCATTAAAAGCTCTTCCAATCCCACGCTTAATGCACTGGGGCAACCAGCGTGAGGAATTCGTTCGTCCTGTTCATACTCTATGTATGCTATACGGTGAGGATTTAATACCAGGTAGCATTCTAGGTGTTGAGTCTTCAAAGATTATTAATGGTCACAGATTCTTAGGCTCACAAAAAGTTACTTTAAAATCAGCTGATACTTATGTAGAGCAGTTAAGAAACGAGGGTTGCGTTGTTGCTGATTATGATGAACGTAAACAGTCAATCATTAAGCAGGTAACCGATATTGCTAATTCAGTAAACGGTAAAGCTGATCTTGATGATGCTCTAGTAGAAGAAGTTACTTCAATCGTTGAAGAACCACATATCTTCAAGGCTACCTTCGAAGACAGATTCTTAAAGGTACCAGCTGAAGCATTGGTTTATACCATGAAAGGCGATCAGAAGTATTTCCCAATCTATGATCAAAACAACAAGCTGTTACCAGCTTTTGCTTTTGCTTCTAACATTAATCCTAAAGATCCTACATCATTAATCTCAGGCAATGAGAGAGTCGTAAGACCACGCCTTTCAGATGCAGAATTCTTCTTCAATACTGATAGAAAACACTCATTAGAGTACTTCTTCGACAAACTAAAGAATATTGTTTACCAGAAAGATATTGGTACATTAGCATTTAGATCTGATTGTGTTGAGAAGTTAGCTATTTATATTGCTAAGTTAATAGGTGCTGATGAGTCTAAATCTGCTCGCGCAGCTCATTTAGCAAAGTGCGATCTTGCTTCTACTATGGTAACTGAATTTACCGATACTCAAGGCGTTATGGGTATGCATTACGCAGAGTTAGATGGTGAAGATAAAGATGTATCTCAGGCAATTTTCGAACAGTATCTACCAAGATTTGCAGGTGATTCAATTCCAACAAAACCTGTCGAAATGGCTGTAAGTTTAGCTGAAAAAGTTATTACTCTAGTTGGTATTTTTGGTATCAACCAGCTACCTAAAGGTGATAAAGATCCTTTCGGTTTAAGAAGAGCTGCAATCGGGTTAATCAGAATCGTATTAGAGAACAAGTTAGACTTTAACTTTGCTTCAGTAATTGATGAAGCTTGCATGATTTTAGGTGACAAGGTTAAATCTGAGTCAACCAAGGATCAGGTTATTAACTACGTTTATAACCGACTAAAAGCTTACTACCAGGATCAAAATATTGAAGCTTCGATCTTCTTAGCTGTTCTTTCAACAAAACCTGAAAACTTATTAGACTTCGATAAGAGAGTTAAAGCTGTTAAATCATTTAAAGATTTACCTGAAGCAGAAAATCTTGCATCTGCTTATAAGCGAATTAACAATATCTTAAGCAAAGCCAATTTAGGTGAAGGCTCAGTTGATAAACTATTATTATCTGAAAAGGATGAAGTTGTTCTAGCTACAGCTTTAGACACAATCTCTCCAAAAGTTAATAAGTTATATTCAGAAGGTGATTACACCTGTGCTTTAGCTACATTATCTGAGTTAAAGGAGCCTGTTGATAACTTCTTTGAGCATGTAATGGTAAATGCTGACGATCCTAAGATTAAAGAGAATCGTTTACATTTATTAGTTTCATTACATGATTTAATTGGAAAAACTGCAGATATATCTGTTCTTTACTAATTAACTCATATCATCTACCAAAGCGATACCATAACTTTATATTTGGTATCGCTTTTTTAATTGTAAACATCCTTATTTCTACATATTTGTTCCACGTGGAACATTCTGTTTTCTTTAAAAAACTTTATCTAATGATACTTCTAATCACATTTTAGAAATTAATATTAACGATATCCATGAGATATAAAATTAGAACCTCACAAAACATCATTACTGATAACTTATATGCTTATAAGGTATGTTATCAGAAGAAATCTATGAATATTTCAATAAGGTAAGTAACTTCACAAGAAAATTATCTAGTATAAAAATTCATCCACTGACGCTGGTTACCTACTTTATTACACCTATTACACCTAAAATAGGCTACTTCTTTTCCTTCTTCACATTATTTTTCTTATTTTATTCCTCTAACAGTTTGCTAATACCTTCAGGATCTGAGCTGGCTCTTTTGAGCAGGATCGACATTCCTTCTAGATACTGATACTTTTCACGATCATCAGCTCTCTCTACTTAAAGCATTGACCTTATCTCTTAGTGCGTTATTTTCAGAGAGCAACCAGCTATAGTTGATTCCAAGCTAAGATACCTTAGTTGTAAGAGTTGATATCTCGTTATTTGTTTATCAATAGTTGCACTTAACTTCTCCTCAGAACTTTTGCGTTCTTGATAGGCCTTTAAAGCATAGAATTCACTAACCGTTGTAGTGTACAAAGAGAACTATGACCTATAGAACGGTGGAAAATGTTTGCTATATGATCAACACCTGAGGTTCTTAATTTTAGGTAAAGCTCTTTAACTTCTTCCTTATTAAGAGGTGCAGATTTATTATGTGTAATGGATGTAATGTACATCTTTACACCTATTACACCCATTTTCAGCCTCTTTTTGAGGATTTTTCAGTACCCCCATTACAGCTTCAGTTATTTTAGGAAAGGGCATTATTGAACCTCCTCATTTTTTAACTTAGGCTTTTCAGAGCATTGAGATTGACCTTCTAGCAGTATATGTTGGTAATTGTTCAGAATTCTGTCCATTACAGCATCAGCTGCTGTCTTAAAACATCCCATGTGTTGAAGACAGGTAGCTGGTGAAAGCTGAAAATCTAAAATAAGTTCACTTCGAAATTACTGCGCTTTAAGGTTATGTCTTTCCTTTGGTGGAGTAATGATGAATTTGAAAGAAAAAAATTCGGGTAAACTGCTACAAATATAAAATAGTGTCCGCTTAGCTGTCGCGTGTACTCATTTATATCGACAAAGTGTTCATCTAACCACGGTATACAAGATGATATTTATTTCTTAGTATTAATGTTCCACGTGGAACATTATCAATAACATCAATTTACACAGATATAAAATTTCATTAAAGAATATAAGACAAATTTCAAAATTTGTCATACAAAAAATTGAATAATAATTATAAGAAAATAAAAAGTATTGAGCTTAACACAAAAAATAAGATATATGTAGACACCACAGATTTATAATGTTCTATGTGGAACATTAAACTGATTTTGAGTGACATGAAATATTAATGACAAGTTTTTCAAACATCAATATTACTGCTAGTTTCAAAACAAATTACATCAAATTAAAATTTTGAATCATTCTTGAATAGTAGAAAATTTAAACTGAAAAGAGATGAAATGTTCAAAACAAAAAGATAATAAAAAGATCAGAGCACCAAATGTTCCACGTGAAACATTAAGACAAATCGAGTAGGGGGAGTTTAGGCTCGCCCCTCTC
>HF987921.1 GCA_000431835.1 Succinatimonas sp. CAG:777 | reverse complement strand
ACTAGTATACACAATAAAGACAAAATCCCTTCAAAGTAATATAACTATCTGAAAATACATCATAAAAATAATAAAAAAAGGTTGATTGTTCTCTTATAACTAGTATACTTTTATGTATACTAGTTATAAGAAGGCTAATATGTCTGACTCTACTTTATTAAACTCTCTTCCTAAAATTTACTTTGACCGTAAAAAGAACAGAGGCATTTCCTATGTAAAGGCTTATGACGGTAATGCCTGGAATGCTGATAAAGGTTATGCTGTCAAAATCAATACCAGAACTATCGGTGTTATTGACAGTCCTGATGCACTGGGACTTATAAGATTTAATAAAGACTTTCTCGAACTGAGACCTGACTTTAAAGATGTTGCAGTTGTCTCTTACTTTGATACTGATGAGGGAAAGCATAAATTAAGGATTGAGCACAACTTAAATGCCAATGTGGTTACCAAACACTTTGACTCATGCTCTCATGATGTTACACATGTTTACTCTATTGGCACCTATGATGTTTTCATGAAACTGCTAGAGGGAGACCCTTTATTAAAGACTTTAAAAGAGTCATTTGCTGATAACTGGTCTGAACTGTTATCTCTTGCCTTCTACTGTCTTAAGGACGGAGACTTTACCAGTAACAGATATGCCATGTATGCTCAAAGTCATAAATTACCCTGTCAGGATCCTCTTACCCCAACCTCTATAACCAGACTGTTTCAGAGTATATCTAAAGAGGATGAGCTTAACTTTTTCACTAAGTACATAGAAGAGCTCTACTGTGCTCATGAATTGCCAACTCGCAGGTTCTGGGCTTTGGATTCAACCTCTATCAGCACCTATGCAAAACTCGCTGATGCTAAATTCGGTCATAACAAACAGAATGAGGATATTCCACAGATTAACGTTCTGATGATTACGGATCAAAAGACTGGAA
>HF987920.1 GCA_000431835.1 Succinatimonas sp. CAG:777 | reverse complement strand
AACTGCACTGTAGATAACGTAACCGAAGCTCAGATTGAATCTTTGTTAGATAGACTTGCCAAGAACTATGATGGTTACTGCTTTGATGAATTCTATAAAAAGAAAGTATTCAGTACCTGGTCTGTAAATAAATTTTTCCAAAGTGTGGTATCTAATAAATTTGTATACTTTGGAGAGTACTGGTACGACAACGGTGGATTACCATCAATCCTTGTTAACTATTTAAAAACTCATGAACTCAATATTTTTGAATACTTAGACAAGGATAAGTTCTTAAAAGTATCCAGTGATGATTTTAAAAATCCTACAGCATTAACCACAATCAATCAAAACGTACTGATGTGTCAGACAGGATATTTAACTTTAAGATCAGATCTTAATAAAACCTCTACAGTAGCATTAGGTATTCCAAACGGTGAAATCTATAAAGCCTTAAACAGGTTGCTTGCAAACAACATCTTTAAAGGCAACACCGATATCACTGATGACTATGGTAGAAGCCTGTTAGAAGTAGGCACTGTTGATGACATCATCAACCTCTTTAACAGTGCTTTAAACTCTGTGTCCTATGACAATTATCCAATCGTGTCAGAATCATCAGTACAGAATATGTTAAAGCTTTACCTGTTAGGTGCACATCAGAAAGTACTATCTGAAGTTCATGAAGCAAAGGGTAGAGCTGATTTAGTTGTAAATACAGATAACAGAAGAATCGTCTTCGAATTTAAGTATGCAAAAAATGAGACTGAAGCTAAGTCAAAACTACTCGATGCAGTAGAACAGATTAAAACACGAGACTATGGCAATATTGTGCCTAA
>HF987919.1 GCA_000431835.1 Succinatimonas sp. CAG:777 | reverse complement strand
ATCTCAGGACTTGCACCTGTTAGCTAACGTGCATGCCGTGCACACATAAGAAAGGCTCCATACGGAGCCTTTCATGTTTTTATGAAACTTGACTTATGAGGTTATAGCTCAACTTTCTGAGCTAATACGCTTACAGCATCATCATTTAATGAGTTGTTCTCAACACCTTTGATGATGTCTTCTTTTGAGTATTTATCCTCAGGATAGACAACTACAACAGCTAGATCACCATCCTGTAAGAAGTTCTTCTCTCCATACTCGGTATAACGGGTAGCACCTACAGATACCATTACTTTTTCAGGATAACCTGATTCTTTTAAATACTCACAGATAGGCTCAGCAGGACCTTCATCCTTCTGAGAGTTGAATTTCTCAATTAACCAGTCAATTAAGGTGCCGTAGATGTAGCTGTAGTCACGAACAGCACTGTCCTCACCATAAGGATTTACTTTACCATCACGTACTAAGAAACTTGAAATACGATAACGGTTTAAAATTCCTTTCTCATCGAATGAATCAATAGCAATAGCATTATCAGAAAAGCCTTTTGATGCTTTGCCCCAGTTCTTTTTCTGACTAATCTTTTTAGCGCCTTCTTTTCTGATTGAGCAATCATTTGAAGCTCCAAAGACAACAGGTTCTAAAGCTACTACTTTGCCCTCTTTCCATGTTATATTGCAAACAATTGCGCACTCAGGCTCAATCTGTAATTTCTGCTCACCATGAGGAAAGATAATGGTGTTGCTGTTAAATGGGAATACACCTAAAAATCTTGGGGTAACAGCAGCATCACCTTCTTTTAAATTCGGAATAAAGGTTGGGAAGACGGCTTTAGGAGCTTTAGCTTCTTTGGTTTTTACGTTTGTAAAGTCTACAGCTTCACCTGCCTGCTCTAAGTGGCCTGTAAAGTTACCTGCTACTCCAAAAGTAGCCATCTTGCTTAAATCGATTTTCATAAAAGATCCTTTATCCTCATGATTTTGTAAACAAGAGCATTTTAACAGGAAACATGGCCTAACTTAATATGTTCTTTGCATCCACTTATTCTTTGTCATTGATTTCTATATCATTGAATTGCTTTGTGCGGTTGATTTAAAGGAGCTTTAGACTTTACAGATTACTTATATATCTCTCTAATTTGAGCTTAAATCTTGTTAAAATAGCACAATTAGGAGAGTTACCATGAAATTTAAAACACTCTTGTTAAGAACGCTTGCACTACCAGCTGTAGTGTTGGCTCTTACCTGTTTTAACAGCGCAGCAGCACAAAGACTGAATTTAAACTTCAATTCAGCTAAAGGTTATTTATACAAAATAACCTCTAAGCTTGATTCTCCTAAGACAGTCTACTGTGGCTGTGACATTACTATTACTAAAAAGTGGTACTACCCTAATCTTGAGAGCTGTGGATACATCATTCAGTACTCAAATCCAAAGCGAGCTAAAAGAATTGAAGCTGAACACATCGTACCTGCTTCATATTTTGGTAAAACAAGAGAGTGCTGGCTTAAAAAGCCAGGCAGACAGAATTGCGAGAATACCGATAAGTACTTTAACTTAATCGAATCTGATCTGCACAATCTTTACCCTTCAGTTGGTGAAGTAAACAACGAAAGACAGAATTTTGCCTTTTCTGATTCAATTAAAAAGACCTCTCCTTTTGGTCAATGCCAAATGTTAATTGACAGAAAAAGACAGAGAGTTACTCCTCCTGAACGCGCTCGTGGTGTGATTGCTCGAGCTTACCTGTACATGTCCATGATGTATGGTATTGAACTTGATGCTGAACATGTAAACTTATTCAACCGCTGGAATAAAAAATACAAACCAGATCAGAATGAGTGTAAGCGCAATCTTTTAATTAAAGAAATTCAAGGTAATGAGAACCCTTATATTTCTCAAAAATGTAAATACGGAAACGATAAATAATGAGAACAGTTAGAATTTGCCAGCTTAATGCCCCTTTAAATTTAACTGATGAATTTACCTTAGATGATGACGGTTACGGTCATCTTGTAAGAGTGCTTCGATTTAAAGAAAACGATGAATTTGTAGTATTCGACGGTATCGGTCATGAGTATGAAGCTGTACTTACAAAAGTAGGTAAAAGCGCTAATTACAAATGTACAAAAGTAATTGAACGTAATGTTGAATCTCCTGTAAGAGTAGAGTTAGGTCAGGTTATCAGCCGTGGCGAGAGAATGGAATTTACCATTCAAAAGGCTGTTGAATTAGGTATCTACAAGATCACTCCTCTTTATTCATCACGCTGTGGTGTCAAGCTAGATGAAAAGCGTCAGCAAAAGAAAATTGAACAATGGCAAAAGATTGCTATCTCAGCCTGTGAGCAGTGTGGCCGTAATGTAGTACCTGTAGTTGAGAATATCGTCAATATAGAATCATGGTATGCAAGAAGTCCTAAAGCACTAAGCCTTACCCTTGATCCAAAAGCTGACAAAAAGTTAACAGAACTTGAACCTTCAGGTGATATAAGATTACTCATTGGTCCTGAAGGCGGCCTTGATGATAATGAAATTCAAAAGGCTGCTGAACACAATTTTGTGGGTGTAACTTTGGGTCCTAGAATTTTAAGAACAGAAACAGCAGCTCTTGCGGCTTTATGCATCTTAGGTTGCAAATACGGAGATTTATAATGGATAACAATGAAAGCAAAGCTCCTGAGGTATCTTCAGGCATGAGCAACCTTGTTTTAGGTAAAAATACTACCTACGATAATGAGTACGCACCATCACGACTGCAAAGAATTGAAAGACAGCTAGGTCGTAGCCATATTGAAAGATTACAAAAGTTCGTAGGTTATGACATTTGGCGTCTTTATGAGATGACCTATTTAAACTTAAATGGTCTGCCTAAAGTTTGCATGGGTATTATGAGAGTACCTGCTGACAGTAAATACATTGTTGAGTCTAAATCATTAAAACTCTATGAGCTGTCATTTACCATGACCAAGTTTAAAGATTTAAAAGAGGTTGAAAGCGTATTTGAGCACGATCTTTCAACACTTTTAGAGAGCAATGTGAAGGTAAGTTTATTCGAACTTGATAATGAGGAGTTCTCTATACGTGCCGTAAAAGGTACTTGTTTAGAAGAGTTAGATTGCTGTAAAGATTTATCTTTTAAAGGTTATGAATACTCCCCTTCTTTATTAACTTTTGATAAAGAAGAGAAGACCATTAAAAAGACTTACTACACCAATCTTTTCAGATCACTCTGTCCTGTAACCTCACAGCCAGATCATGCTGTTGTAAGAATCGATTATGAAGGTAAGAAACCTGATCTTAAAGGACTGCTATCTTACTTAGTTACTTTACGTAACCATCAAGGATTCCATGAGCAGTGTGTAGAGCTTATCTATTCAGACTTAATGTATTACTTAAAGCCATCAAAACTTACAGTATCAGCTTACTTTACCCGTCGTGGAGGTATTGATATCAATCCTGTCAGATCATCTGCTAAGTTAAACTGCAGTGAATCTGTAAGAACAATCAGACAGTAAGGAACTCTACTTATGACAGTTTTATCTTTAGTTATGAAACTGTCATTTGACACAAAAATTTAAATTTGGAATATCTGTTCAAAATTTCATTAAAAATTAAAAAGTTATATCGAGATAATAACTTATAATGAAAGAGTGATAGGAAGTTCTATACAAAAAAATTAAAAAATCACAAAAACAAAACACATTACAAAAATAATAAAAGGAGCATTTATGAGCGTTGTAGACGTTTGGCCAGTAGGCTCCATGTCACTTTTAACCCAGTATGAAGCAGATTCATTATCTTTATCCAGTCAGGGTGAGCTCTATGATCTGTACAGAAACTGCTCTTTAGCAGTCTTAAACAGTGGCAATATCACTGATAACTCAAAAGAGCTTTTAGATAACTTCAAATCTTTTGAAATCAACATCATTAGAAATGAGCGAGGTCTAAAACTTGAGCTTATCAATCCACCAAAATCATCTCTAGTTGAAGGGCAGGTCATCAAGAAACTGCGCAAGCACTTATATGCAGTTTTACGTGATATTGTACAAATTCACTTATTCTCAGAGTTCTATAACGATAGTCTTAAAAAGAAATATAAGACTGAGTCTGATTACATCACTAATCTTATATTTATCATTTTAAGAAATGCCAGTGTCTTAAAGGCTGGGATGAAACCAAACCTCGCTGTATGCTGGGGTGGTCACTCAATCTCACAAGAAGAATATGATTATGCCTATCAGGTAGGTCTTGAATTAGGTTTACGCAAGATTGATATCTGCACAGGTTGCGGACCTGGTGTTATGGAAGCTCCTATGAAAGGCTCATTACAGGGCTATTCAGAGCAGTGTGAACAGGAAAAATGCCGTATGATTGGTCTTACAGAGCCATCTATCATTGCAGCAGAACCACCTAACGCCATGGTAACTGATCTTGTGATCATGCCTGATATTGAAAAGAGACTTGAGGCCTTTGTCCGTCTTGGTCATACGCTTATAATCTTCCCAGGTGGTCCAGGTACCGCTGAAGAATTACTCTATATTTTGAGCATCAAATTAAGTAATGAGAACAAACACAACTTCTTACCTTTGATCTTAACTGGTACAAAATCAGCTAAAAGCTACTTTGATGAATTACAGGACTTCTTAATTAAATGCTTTGGTAAAGAGATCACTCGTTACTATGATCTTATAATCGATGATCCAATTGCTGTAGCTCAAAAGGTAAAGCAATACAATGACTCTGTACTTGATCATAGAACCATTACTCATGATTCTTATTGCTTTAACTGGACTTTACATATTCCTCTTGAATTGCAGATTGCATCTCCAATTACTCATGAATTCATGGCAAATCTTGATTTAAGACGTGATCAGGAACCATGGAAGTTAGCATGCAACTTACGTTCTGCTTTCTCTGGAATTGTAACTGGTAATGTTAAAGAGAATGGTATCAAGCTAGTAGCTCAAAAAGGTCCATTTAAATTACATGGTGATAAAGACATCATCAAATCCTTGGATGGTCTATTAAGAAGCTATATTGATCAAGGACGTGTGCTTTTATCTCAGAAAGAATACGTTCCTTGTTATGAGCTTGTTGAAGAATAGTATTTTTTAAAAGCCCTAACACTTGTTGGTATTAGGGCTTATTCTCATCTTATAGAGTCAGGATTTCTTCCATATCCTGTTTGAAGTCATTTAACCTATTTTCTTGTTTTCCATTGAAATTAGTAAAATGGAATCCCCAAATCTTGTAATGAGAATTCTCAGATAACAATGAAGGCTCTTCATTTGTCTTTTCTTTAATTTCTAACAAGAAATCTTCCTTCCATTTGTCTTGTTTTAATAAGTTTTCACCTTTAGGTTCGATAAAGATCTGCATTTGCTCAAAATCTTTACCATCCCATTTTTGTAAAAACAGCACAAAATCAGGTTCAAACCTATTGCCATCTTTAAAAGAATAAATGGATAGTTGCTGCTCGTTTCTTACGAGATACAACTTAGAGTAGACTTTTCTCAAATCATCTAGGTACATTCTAAATTGATGAACTAGAGCTTTTTCTTCATCTGTTCCGTAATTGTCGTTATAGACATACCAATCCTCAGATGATAAATCTAATGGATAGTTTTGTGAGCTCTTCTGAGAAATTCCCTTACCGCCGGTTGTTTCTGAAGCTTTAGCTACAGAGATGGTCTTGTCAGTAAATACATTTTTAAATTTCTTTGGTTTAAACTTAATTGAACCTTCATAGATTGACTCATTGAAGCCAATCTTTTTAGCAATTTCAGCAAAGTTCTTTACCAAAGCTTTCAATATTGTGGTTTGAGATAGTTCTTGACCAAAATAATGTATTTGAATTTCAATCTTTCCTAAGTAATCATCTTTAAAGATAAAATCAGACATTGATTTTAAATCTTTGAAATGTTTCTTCAGGTTATCAAAATTAAATTCTCTAAATTGTCTAAGAGCTTTATGCACAACAGAGTAATTTTCTTTTGCTAGCTCTTTAATCGATTTTTTTGTTTCTTTCGGTTTAAAAACAGATGATTTGTTTTCGTCACTTTCGAATAAGTCATCCAAAGCAGATGCTCCAGATTGCTCTGTATAAGAGTAAATTTTTGAAATTAACTTATCATCAAGACTTAAAAGATCCTTTGATTCTTTTTTGATTCTCTCGTTCAAGTAAACAAGACCAGAATTAAATAAGTCTGTCTTTTTGAAATCATCTTTTAACTTGTAAGAGCATCTGATTACATCTTTATCAAGATCTAAACCCTCATGTCTTAAAGCTTCTTTTAATTCAGAAATATACCTTTCTTCATCAAAGCAGTGATATAAAAGAGTTTCACAAATTCTTAACTCGTTATCTTCATCAGAGTCATATTTTCTTTTAAACAGCTCATCATCTTCATTTAACTTAAACGGACAATATCTTGCACCTCTTCCGATTAACTGAGCTTCGGATATCGTAGTTTTAGATATTTCTCTTTTTCCATTTTTAGTGTGACCTGCCTGACGAGTATCATACATGCGAACTATGTCAAATAAATTTAGTACATCCCATCCTTCATTAAGCATTTTTACTTCAAATATTGCTCTTATATGATTTGAGTCATCTTCCAATGAATTTAAAAGAATTTGATCATTTTCTTTAAGATTTTTTTGATCAACTATCAAACAGTGTTCTGTAGAAAAATCTAATTTAATTTCTTGAACTAATGATTCAAGAGATATTTTTTGAGTAATAAAAAAATCACGAACTTTTCTAAAAATATCATTTTTAGAATTTAGAATTGAGCTTATTTTATCTACAGTTAGCTCATAAATTACCTTTTTCAATAATTCAAAACTGTTTTCATTTTCTTTAATGCCTGAAGATTTAAATAAAATAACTGGTTTGATGTTCAAATTATGTTTATTAAATATTTTCAACCTATACTGGCTTAAAATAACGGATTGGACAATTCTATCCTCTAAATCTAAATCACTTCTTAAACTCTTAATATCTTTTGAATAACCATCCTTATAAAACTGCTTTAACTCATAATCATATATAAGCTTGTTAATATATTTACTTCTTACAGCATCATTTGACAATCCTGCTGTTGCTGTAAACTCTAGTAAAATATTTTTGTTGTTTGATGACAATATGTTATCTACAGTAATTTCCCATGAAGCATTATCATCCTTGACAGCTTTTGAGCTTTTAGTGTCCGCATTTAAGTGATGAGCTTCATCCGAAATCAAAACGACAGGATCCTCACTAAAATCATCGAAAGACATACTATTTTCTTTGACATTAATCAAATCACCATGCAATTTATGAATAGTTGCAAAGCAAATATTGATTGCATCAGGATCCGTATCTTGAAAATTGTTAACTTCATTTATTTCAACTTTCTTTCCATCTAATTGAATATTTTCTGCAAATAGATACTTTGATGACAATTGATTTAAAAAGTTTTCTTTTGTCTTATAAATGATGTTATTCGTGTTCACAAAGAACAAAAAGTTTCTATAACCTTGCTTATACAGGTACAAGATCAAACCTGCCATTAACAATGTTTTTCCACTTCCTGTTGCCATCTGAAACAAGACATGGGTTGGACTAGTCTTTAAAGATGGATCTTCATAAAAGCTTATAAAATTGCGAATAGCATTGCGCTGATAGTCTCGCAAAGGAAATTCTCTTCTAATGTTGCTTGCAATATAATCAGGAATAGATTTATACCATGATGTATCTGCAATAATCTTCTTCTCAATTTTTTGATATAGATATTCTTGCTTCTCTGACATAGTGACTAATCTCCATAAAAACTTCTGTTAAAAGATTTATCACCGTCTGATACCTTATATTCTTCATCATCAATGTCAGAGTAATTTACATATAACATATTCAAATCTAGCAATTGAATTAGCAATTTTCTCTTACTTTCAGTTGAAAGAGATTCAAAATCACTTACATTCCTTTCTATATTGCTTGGTTTGACTTTGCTATTTATGAACTTTGATTTAGAAATTTTATTATATAGCTCAATTAACTGAGGGTCTGATCCTGCATTCTGGATTTGTTTTATATAAGTTTGATTTAAATCTTTTAGTTCGCAGTAAACAAAAGAACCTCCTCCGGTCCAATTTACTGAATTAGAAATACCACAACCATCGCCTTGAATTACATTTCTTAACCTTCTACTCATAATGTCAAGCTGTACATCAAGTTGCTCGCATACGATAAATTTTCTGTTAAGTTTCATACATACAGCGGCTGTTGTTCCGCTTCCACCAAAGAAATCAAGAACAAGATCATTAGGTTCAGTATGAGCCTCAACAATTCTTTTAATAAGTTTTTCTGATTTTTGTCCTTTAACAACATCATCTGAATTTAATTGTTTTGATACGGTTTCTTTTGCGAATGAAGTTATCGCTATACTATTTAGTACATCATACTCACTGCTATTCCAAACATCTTCAATTGGATACCTTTCTACCGAAGAATCAGCGTTTTCTTTAAAATCTTTCTTATCGATGTACTTTTTATTAAATTTCACTTCTTGATTTGATTTTGAATAGTAGAGAATAGTGTCATGATTCCTTATCCAGTTATTTTCTTTTGTTTTATATCCTGAAAGCCAACCTATTCTCCAAATAATTTCTCTTTGAAAATTTTCTACACCAAAAATCTCATCACATAATACTTTTAAATAATGTGACTCATGGTAATCAACTTGTATATATATTGCTCCTTCTTTTGACAACAATTTTTTACATAATTCAAGCCTAGTTTTCATGAAAGTAAGCCAAGTTGAATGATTAAAAGAATCGTTATACCTAAAATCATCGCTTCCAGTGTTGTATGGAGGATCAATGTATATTAGCTTTACCTTTCCTGAATACTTTTTTAACATTGAACTCAAAATTAATAAGTTGTTACCTTTAATCATCAAGTTATCATTTTCAGAAATTGAACTAACTTTTTCTTCACCAGCCTTTGTGTACTTTTTAATGTTCGTAAAAACTTTTGGTGCTAATAAGCAATCTACATCTTCTGGTGCTAGAGTTTCGTTGAAAAAGATTTCACTTCTCTTCTGATCTTCCTTTGTTTGACCACCTTCTAAAACGCAATCTTTATAAGGGAAAGACAAAACAACATCGTTGTTCGAAGATATAAATCTCTCATTTGAGTCTATGAGACCGATCTTTTGTTTGAAACGGGTGTATGAATCTGGTAAGAATTCCTTGTTTTCGATAGTCCATGTAAACTTGTTTTTGTCGAAAACTAAGACACCATCGACGTCAGTAAAGAAATGATTTTTTAATTTAGGATTGCTAAGAAGGATATGAAGTAGCTCCTTGTTCATGTTCAGAGCATCTTCAATTACAACATTTCTTAATAGCTTAGGATTTTCTGTATTTTGTTCTGAGTATTTACTATTTTTAAGAAGGGTATTCTTTAATTCATCAAATAAATTAATGTTCCCCCCCCCAGATAGAATTAAAAGTAGACATATAATTATTCCTTGAAAAGATATTGAAATTCAGTCATTAACGTATATAAATCAAAAAAGTTGCTAACAAAATACCCTCAATCTGGATCAGAGTAAATAAGTTTGATGGTATTCTTTGATTGTTAGCAAAATTTACAAGATCCCATCACAACTCATTCCTACTAAGGAACATGCTGTATTGAATACAGCATTAAAGTTATGTGTAAAGTTACTCATAAAGGCATTTAATGAAAGGAAGAGGACACACAGTCCTACAATCATTGTTACGGCAAAACCTAAAGAAAAGATATTTAACTGAGGAGCAGCTTTTGTCATTACACCTAAAGTAAAGTTAACCACGAGCATAGTACAAATTGCGCTCATGGACATGGCAAGACCAGCTTTGAACATGGAGCCTGAGAATATGACAAACTCTCTTATACCATACAATGGTAAAGCCCCACCCATAGGAAGAGCTTTAAAGCTCTCTAGCAATAATCTTAAAAAGATTAAATGACCATCTACACTGAAAAAGACTAAGGTACACAGTACTGTAAAAAACTGACCTACTACAGGAGAGTTGGTACCTGATACAGGATCAACTAAGGAAGCAAAGCCTAAACCTGTCTGCATCGCTACAGCCTGACCTGCAATAATAAAAGCCTGTGAGATAAAGAGCGTACACAAACCCAAAGCTAATCCGATTAAACACTCTTTTATAGTTACAATAATGCCGTATACAGTAAAAGGATCAGTGTTAGGTGCCAGATTGGGAATAGATGGCAGCATACAGACAGTAATTGTAAGAGCCAATAGAGCTCGTGTCATCATAGGAAAAGAGTTTCCAGAGACAGCGAACATTGTTGCTAAAAAGGCACTGATACGACACAGTGGCCAGACAAACTGAGCTACTGCTGTAAGAGTGATTGGCTCAAGTACGTCCATTAACCTACAGCCTGTGGTATTAAATCAATAATGGTCTTGAAAAAGGACATGAGCTTTTCAAGTCCCCAGTGAGAACCTACCATCAAAGCTCCTACTGTTACAAGCAGACGAGGTAAGAATGACAAAGTCTGCTCGTTAATTGAGGTTGCAGCCTGGAAGATAGATACACACAGACCTACACACAATGAAGGTACGATACTTGCGCTTACTAATAGTGCCACCAGACCTAAAGCTTCACGGACAATATCGACAAAGACTTCTGGTTCCATACACTACCCTCCTGCGACACCGAGTCCGAAACTGGACATCAGTGTTCCCATGATAAGAGACCAGCCATCTACCAGCACAAACAGCATCAGTTTAAATGGCAACGACACAATCATAGGAGACAACATCATCATACCCATAGCCATCAGAATTGATGCTACCACAAGGTCGATGATAAGGAATGGTAAGAACAGCATAAAGCCGATTTGGAATGCTGTCTTTAATTCACTGACAATAAAAGCTGGAATTACCACTCTCATTGGCACATCCTCTAGTTTGTCAATCTTGATGTTGGCAAATTCTGAGAAGGCATTTAAATCTGTCATACGGGTCTGATCGAGCATGAACTTGTGCAAAGGCTTTTGTGCAATTTCAAAAGCATCTCTTGCCTGGATTTTATCATTCATATATGGCTCAATTGCCTGTGTATACATATCATCAAAAACAGGAGTCATCACAAAAATGGTCATAAAAAAGGCAATACCAATTAACACCTGATTTGATGGTGAGGTCTGTAAACCTATGGCCTGACGCAAAATTGCAAGCACAATGACAATACGTGTAAAGGAGGTCATCATTACTAAGATTGATGGTAAGAATGACAATAAAGTCATTAAGATCACAACCTGTAGTGATAATGAGTAATCCTGTGTACCGTCTGGATTGGTCTTTACTGTAAATGCTGATATATCGAGATTTGCCGCAATACTTTGAGTAGGCAATAAAAACAGAATAAGTCCTGTTATAAGAGTTAATACAGAACTTATAGCAAGACTCTTCTTTAAAGACCTGAGTTTTGACAGCATGGCTTTTGAATTTGCCATGTACTCTTTAGATTCAATTGCTCTTTGAAATATCATGTGAACCCTGCTCTATACTGTTTTCTGTATCTGTATTAGCCTTTGAGTGATCTTCTAATACCTTGTCAAACTCAGCTTTCTCATCATCTAAATCGGTTAAATAGGTGATTTGACTTTGAGTAACGCCCAGCATTATCTGTCTGTTCTTAGCCTTTACTACAACCACTCTTTGCTTAGGGCCTAAATATAGCTGATTTAATATAACAAGCTTGCCTGAATTATTTCTTACAAAACGTGTTTTCTTCAAAAGGTAAGCTACAACAAGGATTATAGCTAAAATTGCAAAGGTAGATAGAAGCCAAGTGAAAAGTTGACTTGCAGAGGATAATTCATGACCTGAGGTAGTCTCATCAGATACGGCAATGCCTGCATAAGACAGCAGGCATAGGGATAACAATAATCTCATCTTATTGAAGCTTTTTAATTCTCTCAACCTGGCTGATAACATCAGTCAATCTGATACCGAATTTGTCGTTAACTACAACAACTTCACCGTGAGCAATCAAAGTGCCGTTAACTAAAACATCTAAAGGCTCACCAGCTAATCTTTCAAGTTCGATTACAGACCCCTGATTTAACTGTAACAGGTTACGGATAGAGATCTTGGCATGACCTACTTCCATGGTAATGGTTACAGGAATATCCAAGATAGAATCTAACTTTTTACGCTCTTCAACTGAAAGCGGCGCTTTATTAGCTGAGCTATCCTCTTCAAACTCTTCAATAGGAGCTGCAGTTGGGTCAGAACCTGAATCCTGTGCTCCTAGAGCTGCGGCCCATTCATCTGCTAATTTCTGATCGTCTGACATATTTCACCTTAATCATCATCAAATTCTTCAACTTCTTCATCATCAGCTACATTCATATTATTGCCCTTGATGAAGCTCAAATCGTTCTTAGCACTCTTAGGTCTCTCAAGAACTTCGGAAATCTTAATTGCAAGCTTTTCTTTAGACTGGCCTAATTTAGCTCTGTAGCTTGGCAGATCCTCGATATAGACCAAGAGGTTTTCAGGGATCTCCACGTTGAGGATATCACCTGGCTGGAAATTCATAATGTCACGCAGTGAGACTAAAGTATCTAAGAGCTTTACTCTCATATCAACGTTAACATCCATAACTTCTTCACGTAAAGCCTTGTTCCAGCGAACATCGGTATCACCTTTATCTGACTGAACACCAGCATCTAAAAGTTCACGAATAGGCTCAATCATTGAATATGGGAAGCAAATATGCAGATCACCGCCACCACCATCAAGATCAATATGGAACTGGTTTACAACTAAGACTTCAGATGGACTGACAATATTTGCCATTGAAGGGTTAACTTCTGAGTCTAAGTATTCAAACTCGGCATCCATCACAGGAGCCCAGGCTTCCTTGTAATCGGCAAAAACCATCTTTAAGAGTTTTTGAATAATTCTTCTTTCAGTTGGGGTGAATTCACGACCTTCAATCTTGGTTCTAAAACGACCTTCACCACCAAAGAAGTTTTCTACAAGGATGAATACTAATCGAGCCTCTAAAGTAATTAGAGCAGTACCTTTTAAAGGTCTAAAGCGCACCATGTTCAATGAAGTTGGCACATACAGAGTCTGCAGGTATTCACCAAACTTCATCATGTTCACGCCAGTCCAGGTCACTTCAGCTGAATGACGCATCATGTTAAACAAACTGATACGCATGTGACGAGCAAAACGCTCATCAACAAGCTCAAGTGTTGGCATACGACCACGAACAATACGTTCCTGGGAACCAAAATCAAAGGTTTTGACGCCCGAGACGTCTTGCGGCTCTTCTGGCTCTACATCATCTGCTCCGTGTAACAGAGCATCAATTTCATCCTGCGTTAAAAATTCAGTCACAAATATTTCTCCTACTGCAGGACAAAGCTAGTAAAGAGGATCTTATCAACTACTGGAGCTTTAGCAATTTCAGACATTTTTGCTCTTGTAGCATCTAGTAACTCTCTTTTAAGTCTCTGACGTCCTGAAGGTAACAGCAGTCCTTCATAGGTCTGTGCGCTGAGTTTATCAAAAATAACACTATCGATTAAAGTCAGATGTTTCTTAGCTAAAGCTTCGTTCTCTTCGCCTTGAACGACTAACACCACATCTACCTGACCTGTATGTAATCTTCTTTCACTCTTGATGTTAAAAGAGAATTTCTCTGAGCACTTAACATAGATCTCGCGCTGCAGAAGTTTTTGAGATTTTTCTTCTTCAGCCTTTTGAGCTGCGATTTCTTCAGCGGTAGGCCCAGGAGGGTCAAATGGAGGTAACTGCAAGAAGTAAGCAGCACCAAAATAGCCACTAACACCTAAGATTACTAACAACAAGGCTGCGATAAGAATAAATAGCTTCTTACCACGCTTTGGGCTATCCAGTTCGTCATCTTTTTTCTTTTCAGCCATAACTCTCTCCTAATTATTTATATTATGGCACAGAGAATTAAATAATCTGTTGATTTTTACGCAAAATAGCTTACAGAATCACCATTTTGTGAGTTCATTATATTTTCAGTCTGATTTTCTGTCAGATTTTCTGACTGATTATCATCCTCATCATTTGTTGCAAAGAATGCGCCATAACTTAGTTCATCATGATTTTGCTCTTGCTGACCATGTTGAGACTGTTGCTCATTGCCTGCAAATTCCTGATTTGAGTTCTGATTTGAATGGTTGTCTTCATATTCAGTAACCTCTGTCTTAGCATTAATGTCGTTATTTCTTAAGGTCTGTCTTAAAACTTCCATGCCCTGCTCTACTAAAGCTTTAGTAGCAGGAGAGCTTGCTGAAATAGAAATCTTGGTAACATCATCAGCAGAACCTACATCTAGAGAAATCTTCATCTTACCTAAACCATGTGGGTTTAAAGTCAAATCCATAGTCTTTAAGTTCTTTGATGCCATCTGCATTACTTTTTCAGTTAAAGCCTGCGCATTTTGCTTTAAGTTAGATGACATGCTCAATAAGTCAAACTGTTTTGATATCTGGTTCTGAGTGTTTTCCTTATTAGTTGCAGCAGACTGCTGTAACATACTCTGGAATGACTGATTCTGATTAGTGTCAGAGTTACCTTCCTGTGATAAGTCTGATGACATTACTGAGCTTGAGCTTTCAAAAGCTGACTTTATTGCCTGCTCTAGACTTTGAAAACCATTTGAGCTTATCTTCTGATCTTGAGTATTATTTAAATTAACTTGATTTAAACCGGTGCTATCAAGAGTAACTCTTGAGCTTGTATTAGTATTGCCCTGGGTTGTTCCCCTTAATAATTCTAAGGATTTAGCTAAAGTGTTTTCAGTAGCTTCTTTTTTAGAATCCATAATAGCGGCAATCTTGCTCTTTACATCTTCTTTAGAAAGTTTTTCATCAAGTGATTGAGATAACTTTAAGCTCTGCTCAATTAAATCAAAATCCTCAGCACCAAAATCAGTATTTTCACTATCATTGGTAGTTACTTTAACTGATTCAACCTCTGCATCACCTAAAAGTTCATTGAACCATGAATCAAGATTACTCTCTCCTGATGGACTTGCATTTAAAGTATTTTTTGATGCATTTACATCTGATTTTAAAGTGTCATCAATTGCTGTTTTGACAAATTCATTTAATTTAGAGTCATCTAAATTCTCAATGTAACTTAAATCCTCATTTGAAAGATTTAAAAGTGAATTCTTTAAATTCTCTGTATCGAATGAGCTAGACTGTAAGCTATCAGCGTTATTAGCATTAGAGCTAATTAAATTAGAACTTCTCTGCACTATTTTATCTACTAACTCAATTTTCTGATTTAAAGCATTAACATCACTTGCATTCATCAATTGATTTGAATTAGAAAAATCAACAGTATAGTTATTGGTATTGCCTAATAAGTCAGTATTGTCTAAAACTAGCTCTGTATTATCTGTACCTAAAAGATCTGAGATTATGATTTCATCATTCGATGATAATTTTTTATTTGATAAGTTTTCTTCATCATCTAAATTTGCTCTAACATCTTCATCTTTAGCTGACTCTGTCTTTACAGCATGATTATTCTGCTTTACTGAATTTTTGTTATATGCAAGAGTATCAGTTTTCAAGTTAGATGACTTATCAAGTGTCTTATTAGAGCTTGTGCTCTTTACATTCTTGATTGTTTTTACAGAACTTTTTACATTCATGAAGTTCTGTACTGATGAAGTTGCAGTCAGTGATTTTGAGTTAATGACTCCAGTTAGAGAACAGAATAGATCACTAAAGTCAGAAGCATTCTGTTTAGACACAGTTGAATTAACGTTGCCGTTAGAGGCAACATTGTTTTTAATAGTCTGATATGTATTGCCTATGTTTTGCATTGCACATCCTCTCTTACAAGACAGCTGTATATTTTTATTTAATAATTCAATTAGTTATTTAATTTTCTTTTACGTTTCATAAAGATGTTTGTCTTTATTTGAACTTATAGATGCAAATACTTTGCCAAGTTTTAAACTTGACTCTATTTGTGGATGTGAGCCAGTGACTGAGCTTTTTGCTTAGATTTTTGATTAGGAAGAGAGAATGAGAACATCAAAAGAAAAAAACATCCCTAGATAGCTTATTTAAGCAAAATGTACTTTTGCTCAAAAAGAGCAGATCAAAAGGTAACATTCAATCTGCAATGTGACAGTTATTTTAAGCTCTTATTTATGAATATTGGGCAATGAATAAATAATCTCTTTGACTATGCTACATCTATCTTAAACAAAGGAGTGTTCTGTAGGGTTAACGGCGAGTCATGAAAGAAGAACATAATGCCATCTACATATGAGAAAAGACGAGCTTTTAGAGTACCATCATAATGATCTAAAATTCGACCTAACTCATCGCCTCGTCTTACGAAATCACCAGCTCTCTTCTTTTTATAAAAGATACCGGCACATGTAGCTTGCAATACTACAAGATCTTTTTCATTGATAATTTCTGAGACACAAGCTAGATCATAGGATTTTTTGTTTACAATCCCTTTTTTGATCATAAAACGCAAAACTGCATTTAATTCACTTTTACATATAAAGCCTTCAATTCTGTTATTAGCTCCACCATACAGAGAAAAAGCTTTAGTGTTCCAGATCTGCCAATTGTAATTTAAAAGTGTAGTATCAAAAGGAGCAGGCTCACTTACAGATACATAAGGCAAACCAAAATTTTTACCTTCATCAGCATAATCCAAAGCGGTTTTGACAATTCTTACATGAGGGATAAATTCTCCAGGCATATAAAAAGAAGCCGTCTGAATTCCATATTCATAGCAATTAGAACTTTAAGATTAAAAAACAAGATATTTAAGCCTGTATATAAGAAATTAAAGATACTTTTGTTTTACTAACCTATTTTTACGTAAGCTAATATTGTGGACAGGTAAACTGAATCTTAACGTTTGATTCAGGAGAAGGTTTTAGCTTGGTTGATGTTTAAATGAAGGTCAAAGACAACTTTGAAAAAGGTGGGACTAAAAAAGCTAACTCTGAAAAAAGATTAGCTGTTAACTTTATCTTTATCCATTAAAAGACGGGCTTGTTTTGAGCTTACGATATCATCTGTTAATTTTTGCTCAGCCTTAGCTTCCCTTAAAAGGCGTTCTTGCTTGTGCTTTTCTAATAAAGACTCGATGATCTTTCTTCTTTTTTGCTTATCTAAATAGTTTTGCTTAGCGCGATCTTCCTGGTTCTGCAGTTGAATAAGACCAGCTTCCTGGCGAATTTTAATCTTATCTAGCTTTGATAAAAACTGCTGATATGACATATACATGTTCATATCCATGCCATTTTTTGACTTTACGGTCATCTCATTTTCGTAGATTTTTTCAAACTGTTTTAACTGTTCGATTTGACGCTCAAAATTGATGACAGCATTCTTAGCATCAGTCCACATTTCAAGTGCACTGTCTTCTTCTTTTTTTCTTAAATCAAGAACCAAAAGTAGAGCTTTATCACCACTCATGACTTATTCCGTAAACCTACGCTGTAAAACTAACCTTTAAAGTTATTGGTTATTTGTACTTTTGATGGTTTTAAGGTAGCGCCTGAAGCTCCGCCTGTTGCCTTTAAAGTAGCACCTTGAGCTGGTCTTTGTGCTTGACCATTTGCCTGTTGCATTGCGTTAATCTTATTCTGAGCATCGTTAATTAAAAGCATCGATAATTGTTTTAAACCATCTAAGGACTGCTTAAATGGAACAATGTCTTTCATACCCTGAACAGTAAACTCATCAATATAGGGCTTAATCATAATTGCCTGATCTACTCTAGGATCAGATCCTTTTTGATAAGCACCAATCTGAATTAACTCACGACTTTGAGTATATTGAGCTAAACACTGTCTAATGGTTCTTGCCATTACCATGTGCTCAGCACTTACAACAGCAGGCATAACACGGCTTACTGATTTTTCAACATCAATAGCAGGGAAGTGACCAGAGTCTGCTAATTGTCTTGATAACACAATATGACCGTCTAAGATAGCACGAGCAGAATCTGCAATAGGATCTTGCAGATCGTCACCTTCTACTAAAACTGTAAAGAAAGCTGTAATAGAGCCCTGACCTTCACCACCGTTACCTGCTCTTTCAACTAAGGCAGGTAATCTAGCAAATACTGATGGAGGATAACCTTTAGTAGCAGGAGGTTCACCTACAGCCAGAGCAATCTCACGCTGAGCCATGGCATAACGGGTTAATGAGTCAATCATCAACAGTACGTTATAGCCCTGATCTCTAAAGTACTCAGCAATAGATAGTGTCGTTTCACATCCTTTTAGACGCATCAAAGGAGAAGCATCAGCAGGAGCTGCAATTACCACAGAACGGGCTCTACCCTCTTCACCTAAAATATCATCAATGAATTCTTTAACCTCACGACCACGCTCGCCGATTAAACCTACTACAACAATATCAGCTGTAGTACCACGGGTCATCATACCTAAAAGCACTGACTTACCCACACCAGAGCCAGCGAACAAACCAATACGCTGACCTTGACCAATGGTTAAAAGAGCATTGATTGCTTTTACACCTACGTCTAATGGCTGTTTAATTGGGCGACGCGCCATAGGATTTAATTTGGTGGCATGCCAGCGGGTTGAATCTTTAGCTACTAAGGGGCCTTTGCCATCGATAGGATTGCCGATACCATCAACAACTCTTCCTAAAAGATGCAAACCATATGGATAGCTATCAGCACTGCTGATTGGAGTTACCAGATCACCGTTTTGAACATCGGTAATTTCTGTTGTAGGCATTAAAAAGGTAGTACCACCTGAGAAACCTACCACTTCAGCAGTCATAGGGCCTGAGGCAGTATCAATTCTGCAGCGCTGACCTAATGGAACTTTAATACCAACAGCCTCTAGAGTAAGACCTACTACTCTTGTCAAACGACCTGAGAGTACCGGATCACTTTGCTTATCAGGCAAGTTAACTGATTGCAGTCTTGATAAAAGGTTATTCATGACAGTTACCTTTAAGCCTGAGGAGGGACCATTCCATTAGGATCTAATTGAGGATCTAATTGAGGCTCAACCTGAGTTTCATCAGAATCTGCTTGAGCCTGTAAATTCTCAGGATCACTTTGCTCATTTCTCTTTGGAAGCTGTTCATTTTGAGCCTCGGCATTGTTTTCAACAAAGGTTGGTGCAATATCAGATAAAACTCTCGGAGCTACTGGCTTTTTTGGAGTTTCATCATAATCATGACAACCTTCAACAGGCTCTCTTAAAGCTTTATCTACACTAGGATAAACACTAGTTAAAAAATCCTGTAAAAGCGCATCAATTCTGTCATTTAATTTCCAGTTAATCTCTGATTGAGAATTTGTAACCTTAATGTCACCTGCTTCAATTGAAGGATCTTCTTTTAAATCCCATTTTTGAGATTTGATGTACTCTTGACCAAAAGTTGCCTCAACGACAGATAAATCTTCTGGATTTAAGTAGATTTCAGCACCTTTTTGAGCATTAGGCAGGATAGATACCGCTTTTTCTATTGATTTTTGTAAAAATTGAGCGTTTTTCTTGATTTCTTTACAAGTAATCACTTTAACTAAGCGAGAAACAATATAAGCAAGTTCATCGGTGACATCTCTGTCAACTTCTCTTAAAGGATTAGCAAGACAATCGGCTAGATATCTGAATCTCTCAGACTGCTCTAATACGACCTGTTGACCTGACTCTAGTCCTTCATTATGACCTTTGACAAAGCCATCTTCATTGCCTTGTGAAAAACCTTGGTCATAACCTTTTTTAGAACCTTCTTCAAAGCCTTTGTCATAACCTTGCTTTTGGCCTTCACTCAAACCTTGTTCAAGTCCCTGCTTATAGCCATCATCTCGACCTTGAGCTAAACCTTCCTCGTAAGCATCGTTTCTGATTTTATCCAGCTCTTCAACTGTAACTAATGGAGTTTGATTTTCAGCCTTTGTGTTTTCTAATTCCTCATCTAAAATGGAGTTGGCCTCTTCCATAGCCTTACGCTCTTGTTCGCGATCTTTAGCAAGTCTTGCTATCTCCATTTCTTTACGTCTGCGCTCTAGAGCATCTATACTGATACCAAGCGCATTAGTACCGTTTTCTTCATCGGTTGACAAGGTAGGCCATTGCTTTACTTTGTAATCTGTTACTTTCTTTGCAGAGGTGACAGTTGTAACTTTTCTGTTATATCTAACATCGATCTTAGAGTGAACATAAGGATCGGTCTCTTCTGCAATAACAAAGTCATCGCCTTTAGCGTCTTTTACTGTCTTTAAAAAGTCATCCATGACTAAAAATCATCTCTTCTACATTAAGTAACAGCTTGCCTTCTCTTTAAAGCAAGCCCTGTACTCTGGTGACACCGTTACTATACGAAGTCGCCACCACCGCCACGATTTAGCATAATAGCGCCAGAATCTGACAGTTTTCTTGCAATAGTAAGGATCTCTTTTTGTGCTGCCTCAACATCGGAGAGCTTGGTAGGTCCCATAGATGCCAAATCTTCCTTTAAAGAAGCAGATGCACGTGAAGACATGTTCTTGAAGAACTTCTCCTTTAGAGTATCGTCTGCGCCCTTTAAAGCCTTCTGCAGAACGTCACTAGGGACATCACGCAACAAGGTCTGAATAGAACGATCGTCAACAGCGCCCAAGTTTTCGAATACGAACATAAGATCCTGGATCTGATTGCCGATTTCTTTATCCTGAGACTGAATAGCATTCATTAACTGAGTCTCAGTTGAGCTGTCTAAGTAGTTCATAATATCAGCAGCACTCTTCAGACCACCAATCTTGGCTGACTGAGAACCTGCAGCACCAGCAAACTGTTTTTCCATGATTTCGTTTAATTCCTGTAATGCAGCAGGCTGAACTTCCTCTAAGGTAGCAATACGCATGATTAGGTCCAAACGTACGGCCTCAGGGAACTGAGCTAAAATTTCAGCTGACTGTTCAGGCTCTAAGTAAGATAAAACGATAGTCTGAATCTGAGGGTGCTCATGCTGAATAATAGTAGCAACCTGACGGGCATCCATCCATTTTAGAGAATCTAGACCACGTGAACCTGTACCCAAAGAAATCTGTTCGATAAGGTTGTTTGCCTTTTCTGAACCTAAAGCTGCAACTAGGGCATGGCGTACGAAATCTGAATTGCCAAGACCTAAATTTGAATGCTTGGTTACATCCTTTAAGAAGGTCTTATGTACTGCATTTACCTGATCTTGAGAGAAAGCAGACATTTCTGACATTCTTATACCTAACTTTTGAACCTGTTTTGGTTCTAGGTTTTTGAAAATCTGTGCAGCATCTTCCTCAGAGAGAGATAACATTAGAAGCACGGCCTTATCCATGCCACTCATGTTCTCTAAGGCAGATTTTTCATCCTCTGTAAGTTCCAACACTGCTTTGTTTGATACAGCAGTACTTACTGCGCCACCTGCATCAGTGGTTTGAGGTAATGATGGAGCGTTATCTGACATTTATAACTCCTAAGCCTTTTCTTTAAGATCTTCTTCTAACCAATCTTTAATAACCTCAGCTGTAAGCTGTGGTTCATTAGAGGCAAGAGTACGAACTGCTTTGAGCAGATCTGCTTCTTTATGGAGGTTAGGAAGCTCAATACCGCCTTCATGATTGATTGTATATACCTGATCTGCCAATTCCTTATTCTTAGCAATCAGGTTGAAATCGTCATAACCGTCTAAAGCTGACTGAGAATCCAACTCGTCCTGATCGACATCTGGATTGAGTTCGTCTTCGTCCTTGTGCAAGAGCTTGTTGAGCAATGGACGGATGATAAAGATGATTACAATCAGCACAATGATGATTGAGCCACCAATACGGACTAAGCGGTAGAAGAACTCCTGCTCGTACCATGGAAGAGGTGGTTTGATGTCACCATGTGGGAATGAAACTGTTTCTACTTTAACGAAGTCACCACGACTTTCATTTAAACCTAAACCGCCACGAACTAAGTCTGCAATCTTATCCAGATCTTCTTGTGAACGTGGAACATAGGTAATGTTACCATCTTTGTCTAATTGCTTTACATAATCAACAGCAACTGACACGGTCAATCTCTGAACTACGTTAGATGGTCTTACAGTATGACGTAAGGTGGTATCGACCTCATAGTTTCTTACTGCTTCACGACTTTCTTTTTTATTGTCTGAGGTTGTAGATGCCGCATTAGCAGTACCATTTTTCAACTGCTGAGGAATAGAAGCATTAGCAGGAGGCTGATTTGATAATGATCCTGGTACTCCATAAGGATTAGTCTTTTCATCATTACCAGACTGTTCTTTTAAAGTCTCAGAACGCACAGCCTGTGAGTCAGGGTTATATAACTGTGAAGTTTCTTCTTGAACTGTAGTATCTAGTGTTACATCAACTTCAGATGAGTAGTTACCCAAACCTAGCATTGGAGCTAAGATAGTATCTAACTTGTCTCGATACTGAGCTTCACGCATAGTACGGATTTCAAACTCGCGCTGTAACTTGTTTTCAGCTGTATCTGTCTTAACCTCAGCTGATAACTGTCTGCCCTGCTGATCTGTTACAGAAACGTCTTTACTCATCAGATTATGAACTGATGAGGATACTAAAAAGCGAATTGAGTTTACGTTCTCAGGCGTCAAATAAGCATTTTGCTTTAATGTAACGACAACAGCGGCACTAGGTCTGCTCTTTTCACGAGCAAAAACATTCTCTTTTGGAATTGCTAAAAGCACTGTTGCATGCTGTACTCCATCAATTCTTTCAATGGCACGAGCTAACTGTACTTCTCGACCGTGCTTAATTCTCTCATTTTCCATTCTCTGAGAGACACCAAAGCCGGTATCTGACATGATAATTTGATCGCCCTCATCAGTTTTTTCCTGAGGGAGAGCAATACCCTTTCTTAACATCTTTTCAGTGATTTCATTGTAATCTTTAACATCAACTGAAATGGTGTTACCTGATAATCTGTACTTGTAGCCTTCGTTTTCTAAGAAATCTAATACGCTACCAATATCCTGAGTTGAATACTGACCTAATCTGCGCTCTGACTCTGGAGATTTACCTGATGAGGAAAAACTGATTACAGCAAAGATAATAGCTGCAACAAAGATCACTAAGAAGCCTAAAATAATCAGACGGTGAACCATCTCACTATCTTTGAAAAAGTCCTTGATGCCAGATGTTTTAGAGGTATCAACATCTTCATCAGCCCCAACTGCAGGCATAGACTCAGTATTCTGTGCTACAAGATCTTTTGACTGACTGCTATCTGTAGTTGTCAGAGCTGATGATGTATCCTGCTCTTGACCGCCCTGCGCTACAGGAAAACCGTTGTCTGCCATTTTTTATCCTCACCGTAAAAGCATGCAGAATAAATTAGATCTGCATCTGAGATATTGTCTTATAAGCTTCAATCATTTTATTGCGAACCTGTAAGGTTGCATCAAATGAAATACTAGCTTTTTGGGATGCGAGCATAACATCTGATAGTGTCATTGATCTGTCACCCAAATCAAAACGAGTCTGTTTATTTGATGAATCGTTTTGTAAATTATTAACTGTTTCAAAAGCTTCATGGAGCATGTTAGCAAAAGCACCTACATTATCAGTTTGCTCTATAGGAGCAGCCCCTGATGTAGTAGTTACTTCAGGCTGATTAAATACAGGTGTATTGTTAACATTCTGATTTAACATCTGGTTATCAGCTGATGCCATGCTTAAAGTACGCATCTGTCGTTGCATCTTCTGAAGCTGAGCTAACATTGAAGTTGCACCAAGACCATTTATTGACATACTCATATCTACCTCTAACTGTCAAAATTCAGACAGATTAATCTTTTACTGAGGTATATCTTTCAAGTTGTGTGCCAACTTTTATCTTTTGGTGTAAAACAACGTAAACATATAAGTAGATTGTGCCTTTTTCCTTGCTCTATTTCAAGAATTTAACTAAATGCTGGCTAAAAGAATTGATATTACTCACTGTTTCAATTGAACCTTTGTAAAAACGCAGATTGAAACAGTGTGAAACATAGAAATCTCAAAGGTATTAGCTGATATTAGGTTGTTATAAAGCTAAGCTAAAACTCCTTGTACAAAATTATTATTTATAAACTAATATTCTTTTGACAGAATTTTTTTTATTATTATAAATTCAAATAGTTAGATAATAATTTTATGTAATACTATTTTGTATAAAATTACTGTTTTTGTTTAACCTTCAACTTTTTCTAAAGCAACAATCTCACAAACAGGAATATCACTCTTTTCTCTACTTTTAGAATTATTCTCTAAAACTAAAGCTACAGGTACTACAGTCTTATCTGTAAGACGTCTTGTGTACTTGTTCTTTATGATTTGCTCTTTAGCTTCAGAAAGTTTTGT
>HF987918.1 GCA_000431835.1 Succinatimonas sp. CAG:777 | reverse complement strand
TTTATAACATTTGGCTTATTTAAGCCTTTTGTCGTTTTCTGTCTAGTTTCAAACTACTCTGATCCACAAAATTACATAAAAAAAATCGGATTTTTTTACTCTACTTTTTGATGTTAAAGAGATCTTGTAGATGTTCTATAGATGAAAAAGTGCTCCTCATGAGAGGAGCTTTTGAAGTTATATAATGGAGTGTATTTTTATATTATTGAT
Organism: Succinatimonas sp. CAG:777; assembly: GCA_000431835.1. Lineage (GTDB taxonomy): Bacteria > Pseudomonadota > Gammaproteobacteria > Enterobacterales > Succinivibrionaceae > Succinivibrio. The sequence continues at coordinate 9,191 of HF987918.1, read as the reverse complement.
TGTTCTTCGACAGTAATGCCTTTAGCTACAAAGCCTTTGATAACCTCTTCATCTGGTTCTTCCATATAATCGATTCTTTCAAAATCGCTAAGCTTAATGTCTCCATGGAACTGAAGCTCAAAGAACCTTAATAGAGGGTTCTTACCACCTAATAATTCATCAATGTTGTAGAAGTTATTTTTGTTGATGGTCCCGTCTTTTATCTTATCAGCTATGAACAGATAGTTCTTAATGTTACCAGGGCCGTATGGTGCTGCATCTTTACCTGAGGCTAGGTGTGTAGCTACACCAAAGATACAGGTTGCTTTTGGATCGGTGAGCAATGTAGGAATTAGATATGCAAAGCTCATGAAATCTAATGAGGTACCGATTGTCAGAGTGGTTCTGTCAAAGAGGTTATCTTTCTTTAATTTAATGGTGGCATCTCCATACTGATATGTCATGTCATAAGTCATAAGCATATTGATCTTAGGATCTGGAGATGAGAGATAACCAAAGCGAGGGTAGTCTGGCTTGGTAAGCTCATTTTGGCTACATCCAAACATAAACTCAGTACTCTTAATTCTGGCAGCAGGTCCACCGCCACTTGCTGTTTTCCCAGCTTGCACAGCGTTTTTGAGGTATCCACACTCTAAGATTAAAGGTAAGACCTTAGTAGGTACCTTGATGTAAAAATCACCTTCAGCGATGATCTGCTTTAAAAAGTCCTCAATAACTAATGCTGATTCTTTAAAGCCAGGTATTTGCATCAAGACTGAGTAGTAGTTGTTCTGATAATTTTTAAAATTTTTAAGGCAAGGAAGTGTCATATTATTCCTATTTCTTATTTTGTTATTTAATTTTAATCAGTATAACAGCCTTAATTAGTACCTGATGATTTGTACTTACAAAATTTGAAATTTCCAAGTAAGTTTGATGAAATTTTTTTGAAAAAATGTAGCCCACAGAAGATGAGCTACTAAAAGCATTTATCTAAATGTAAGAGTACTAGTTATTGTGAATTCTTAATGTCCTCACGGACTTTATTAGCTCCTTTTACAAGAGCATCTTTGATGCTGCCTTTTGTGGTCATTGCTTCATATAAAGCATTGTTCATAGGCTCCTAGATCTTTGACATCTCAGAAATTGAGGACTAAGGGTATTCGCAACGCTGACGGCGATAAGTACTACAAGGATAACTACATGTTCGGTATCCAGGCTGAAGCTTGGTGGTAATCGGTTAGTGTAGAACACTTTATATAAACTAACTTGTTTGATAATCATCTATGGGGAGGCGTAAGCCTCCCTTTTTTATCGTAAGTGAAGTTACTGTTCAAGATAAGGCATGTTATAAGATATGTTCTTTAATAAGAACTACTCTGCTTTTAGAGAGTCAAAAATAAGCGAAGAGCTATTTTGTAAAAAGTCGATTTTACCATCCTTTATGACTTTTTTTAGGTAATCTTCTTTTGCTGATCCTAACTCGATAAGTCCTGATACCATACCTCATATGGTAAAGATAGTTGGCATGATTTTAAGATCAGAGCTAAATTCTCCTTCTTTCATTCAAAATTCAAAAAACTCATAGACAATAGCGTTAATCTTTTCACCTCTTTCAAAAGATTCCTTTTCTTCAGGCAAAAAGTTGTCACAATTTTCATTAAATCTAATGGTTTTGTGAACTAATGAGAAGTACAGTGATAGAGCTTTTTATATTCATAAAGTGAATTGCAAATACCAAAGAAACGTTCTTTACAGGTGTTATTTTCATGAAGAGCTTTGTAAATAAAATCATAAAGGGTTTGCATACTTTGCAACACTAAGTATGAAGTTAAGATCTCTTTACTTTTAAAATAAACATACAAAGTAGCTTTGCTGTAACCTGAATTTTTGGCTATATCGTCCATGCTTGTATGCTCAATTCATTTTTGTAAAAACAGATCTTGAGCAACTAAAGCTATTGCTTTTCTGTGTACACTTTGTTGTTCTTTTTTACGTCTTGCCATGTTGGTGGATCCTTATGGTTATCGCGTGAGTGTAACAGTAGCTTTGCTTACTGTGAAGACTTAAGGAGAGGGTATTTTTAAAGATGAGGTTTAATTTTTTTTTGGTGTAATAGGCATCAATATCTAAAATTTAAAAGATCAAATTTAATCTGACTTCATAACCATAAAGTCAGATTGTTTAAAGTCATTAGTTTTGTTTCTTATTAAGATTAGCTTTTGCCACACCTAACATGAGTTTTACTCGGTTTAGCTGATTTACCTCAGAGGCACCAGCATCACAGTCAATGGAAACTATGTTAGCCTCTTCATAGTTTTGTCGTAATGAGTGCACTACGCCTTTACCTGTGATGTGATTTGGCAGACAACCAAAAGGCTGCAGGCACACAATGTTAGGTACCCCGTTTTCAATAAGTTTTACCATTTCACCAGTTAGGAACCAGCCTTCACCAGCCATATTACCTAAAGACACGAACTTGCCAGCAAGCTTTGCTGTAGTAAAGATGTTCAAAGGTGGAGTAAATCTCTTAGAGTGTTTTAGAGCTTTATAAACATACTTTCTGTAATGCTCAACTAAGCGTATGAAAGTGAGCGCAAAGAACTTGTTTAAGAGCTTGCCTTCTAGAAGGTTATGCTCAATGATAGGATCGCCAGCTAAGTACAAGAAGAAATCTACAAAGTCAGGCATTACAACCTCAGCGCCTTCTTCAAAGAGTTCTTTTTCAAGATAATTGTTAGCTACAGGGTGATATTTTACTAAGATCTCACCCACGATACCTACCTTTGGCTTTTTAATATGGTTAATCTCAATACTCTCAAAGTCTTTGACCATATCAAAGATATTGTCCTTGTACTTACGGTTAGAACTGTTTAAAAGCTCTTCCTTGCAGTTATTAAGCCACTTTTCAAAGTACTTTTTAGTTTCACCGGTATGTACCTCATAAGGTCTTACTCTGTTAGTTAATTTCATTAACAGATCGCCATAGACAGCAGCTTTAATTGCATCTTTGAACATGGCTGTTGGCATCTTGAACTCGTCGGTTTCAAGCCCATAGACAGCAAAAACAGGTACCTGAGGGAAGCCTGCGTATTTTAAAGCTTTACGTAAAACGGCAATATAGTTGGTAGCTCTACATGCACCACAGGTCTGGAAGAGCATGATGGAGGTATTGTCAGGATCATAAAGACCTGATTTTAAAGCCTCTAACATTTGACCAATAACTACGATTGCTGGGTAGCACATGTCATTGTTGACATAGCGCAAACCTAAATCAATCGATGATTTATCAGGCAGTGCTGGAATTACCACGTTATAACCAAACTTTGCTAAAACAGTTTTGAAAAGCTCAAAATGGATTGGAGCCATTTGAGGTGCCAGAATTGTATGCTTTCTAACACATTCTTTAGTAAAGTGAGGTCTGTCTGTAAACGGTATTGGGGTAAATACAGGTACTGACTTACGAGCTAATGCTGCTAATAATGAACGCAGTCTGATTCTTGCTGCACCCAAGTTTGAGACTTCATCTAACTTAATTAAAGTATAGATACGCTGATGCTCTTCTAAGATCTCTTTTACCTGATCTGTAGTAATAGCATCAAGTCCACAGCCAAATGAGCTTAACTGAATTAGAGTTACGTCTTTATTCTCTACGGCAAACTCAGCTGCATGATAAAGTCTAGCATGATAGCTCCATTGATTGATAAGACCTACTTTATTAACTTTAATCTTTTCGTGGTAGACACTGTCTTCAGAAATCACCGCAAGACCATAGGATTCAATCATATCGGCAATACCATGGTTGATTTCTGGATCAATATGGTATGGACGACCTACTAACATGATAAGGTGGCGATTTTCAGCACGAGCCTTTTGAATTACATTTTGAGCAAACTCTCTTACATCCTGTTTGTAGTGTTCAAGTTCAGCATAGGCAGCGCTGCAGGCCTCTTCTACTTCCTTTTTAGTAAGCTTTTCCGCTTTGAACTCTTCAATTAAGCGTTTGCACAGACGCTTTTGATTGTTAATAGGTAAGAAAGGCTGTAAGAAGGTAACATTCTCAGTCTTTAGAATATCCATATTGCCACGAATATTCTCAGCATATGAGGCTACAACAGGGCAGTTGTAGTGATTGTCATTAGGATGAGTTCTGTCCACAAGATTAAATGGCAGGCATGGGTAGAAGATCTTTTTAACGCCTGATTCAATAAGGCTCATGATATGACCGTGAACTAGCTTTGCCGGATAGCAAAGTGAGTCTGATGGAATAGTAGCAAGTCCTTTAGCGTATAGGGCAGCAGAAGATTCTTCAGATAAGACAACTCTGTAGCCTAATTTGGTTAATAAGGTAAACCAGAATGGAAAATCCTCGTACATGTTAAGGCAACGTGGAATACCGATAACGCCACGAGGAGCCTTATTCTCATCTAAAGGTTTATAGTCAAAGACTCTTTGATATTTGTAACGATACAGATTGTTGGTGTTTTTGTCTGTACTTGCAACTTTACCGCCAATACCTTTTTCACAGCGGTTACCTGTAAAGTGTCGTGAGTTGTCGGGGAAGATCTGCATGGTGATCATGCAGTTGTTACCACATTTGTGGCATCTGTATGATCTGGTTTTATAGGTAAAGGAATCGAGTTCTTCACGTTTTAGAATAGATGAAACATAAGGTTTTCGATCCTTTTCTTTAAGCGCTGCTGATTCATGCGCTAATATAGCTGCGCCGTAGGCACCCATGTGACCTGAGATATCAGGACGAATTACTTTTTTATTAAGTAAGGTTTCCATGGCTTTTAAAACAGCGTTGTTCAAGAAAGTACCACCTTGAACTACGATGTGATCACCTAGAGATCCCACATCCTTTAACTGCATTACTTTAAAGAGTGCGTTTTTAATTACGGAAATGGAGATACCAGCTGAAATGTCTCCTACTGAGGCACCATCTTTTTGAGCCTGTTTTACTTTAGAATTCATAAAGACGGTACATCTAGTACCAAGATCAACTGGGGCTTTTGAGTCTACTGCTTTATCAGCAAACTCAGCTGCACTTAAGTTTAAGCCTTTAGCAAAGGTTTCAATGAAAGAACCGCAACCTGCTGAACAGGCTTCATTTAAGGTGATGTTGCCAATAGTGCCGTCTTTTACAAAAAAGCACTTCATATCCTGTCCACCAATATCCATGATAAAGGACACCTCAGGACAGAACTCTTTAGCTGCACGCAAGTGCGCAAAGGTTTCCACCTCGCCAAAGTCAGCATGTAAGGCAGCTTTTATTAAAGACTCGCCATAGCCTGTGGTAGTAACACCTGCAATGTAGCAGTCATGAGGCATATGGTCATAAAGTTCTTTTAATTCATTGACGACTGTGTTTAAAGGTGAACCCTGATTAGAACCATAAATGGTATATAGAAGCTCGTTTTTGTCAGTTACAGCTGCAATTTTTGAGGTAGTAGAGCCTGCATCAATTCCAACATAGACAGGACCATGATAGTTGTCAAAAGAGGTCCTTTTAACAATATCCTCACTGTGTCTTTTTACAAAAGCATCATACTCATCACGAGATGAAAACAGTGGTTCACTGTGATTTTTTGTCTCGGTAACAGCGTTTAGATCTGTTTTAGATAATTCTGTTAACTCTTTTAAGGAGGTTAATTTGGCTTCATCGCAGATAGCAGCACCGATAGCTACAAAGTAGCAGGCATCAGGTGTTGCAACAACATCCTCGTCTATTAAATTTAATGTCTTGATAAAACGCTCTTTTAATTCAGACAAGAAAGTTAATGGACCACCTAGAAAAGCTGTCTTACCTTCAATGGCACGTCCCTGTGCTAGAGTACCTACAGTCTGATTGACGACAGCCTGGAAAATTGAGAGTGCAAGATCCTCTTTTTGAGCACCATCATTGATGAGTGCCTGAATATCAGTTTTAGCAAAGACACCACAACGAGAAGCGATAGTATAGAGTTTGGAGCCTTTTTTAGCTAAGTCATTAAGACCTTTAGCATCTGTATTTAAAAGGTTTGCCATCTGATCAATGAAAGCACCGGTACCACCAGCGCAGGCTCCATTCATACGCTGCTCTAGTGAACCATTTAAATAGGTGATCTTTGCGTCCTCACCACCTAACTCAATAGCTGTTTCTGTATCTTTAGCAAGTAAGTTAATGGCACTAGTACAGGAGAGCACTTCCTGCTCAAAAGGCAGGTTTAATCTTGAGGCAACACCCATACCTGATGAGCCTGAGAGTGTAATATAGAAAGGATTATCACCTAAAACAGGAGCTACTTTTTCAAGATTTCTTTTAAAGGCATTGCCTGTTTCAGAAAAGTGTCTTTCGTAATTTTTATAAATAATCTTTGCATTCTCATCAAGCACTACGAACTTGATGGTGGTAGAACCAATATCAATACCAAGTCTTAATGTCGTCATAGCATATGTTCTTGTTATATATGAATACACTGATAGTTATATCGCAATTTAGTTATTTTAGTAAGTGCAATAAGGATCTTTATGACTGTAAAGCCCTTTGTTTATCAGCGGCATCTCTTTTAATCTAACATACTGTAATAAGGCTATTTTACTTAACTTTATTAAGGTCACCTTAGAATTTTGCTATAAATTTAGTCAGATGAATAAAAAACTCAAAACAGCATGGATAAACGCATAGAGTAAAACTTATTCTGTATCCATGGGCCTCCCCATTGTTATGCATACAAAACCTATCCAAAAAGTGTATAATGTGACCTCAATTTAACAGGATATGAAATCCTGTCTTCATTTATTTAACTGTCAGAAAGACACGTTTCCTATCTTCGGAGCTAAAAGTGCAACTTAAAGATCTTGCAGATAAAATCATTGATGGATATGAGATTACAAAAGAGGAAGCTTTAGAGCTATATGATGCTCCTCTTGAGGAACTCAAGGAAAGTGCCAGCAAAATTACTTCACACTTCTTTAAAGAAGCAATTGAGTTATGTTGTATCTCTAATGGCAAGTGTGGCAAGTGTTCTGAAAACTGCAAATTCTGTTCTCAGAGCCGTTATTACAACACCGAAATTCAGCAGTCTGTATTAAAGTCAGTTGACGAGTTCTTTAAGGAAGCTCAGGCAAATGACAAACGCGGTGTGCACCGTTTCTCAATTGTAACTGCAGGTGTAAGACTGTCTAAAGCTGAGCTAAAGACTATTGCACAGGCTTATAAAAAGATCTCCTCAGAACTTAAGATTTCATGCTGCGGTTCTTTAGGTCTATTAGATTATGACGATTTTGTAATGTTAAAAGAATCTGGTCTTAAGCGTTATCACAACAACTTAGAGACTTCACCAAACTTCTTCAAAGAGATCTGCACAACTCATACTATGAAGCAAAAAGAGGATACTATTGCTTTAGCTAAGAAAGCAGGCTTAGAGATTTGCTCTGGATGTATCCTGGGTATGGGCGAGAGTGTAGAGGATAGAGTTGATATTGCTTTAGAGCTGCGTAAGTTACAGGTAGACAGTACTCCAATCAATATCTTAAATCCTATTAAGGGTACACCTTTAGAGAACCGTCCTACAGTTCATCCTGATGAGGTAAGACGTACAATTGCTCTATTCAGACATGTTCTTCCAAAGACTGTTTTAAGATTGGCAGGCGGTAGACTTATCATTCAGAAATACTTTACTGATCTGTACAAATACGGAATCAATGCTGAGATCACAGGTGACATGTTAACTACAGCAGGTCTTACTGTAGCAGATGATATCTCTGCTGCTATCAGTAATCAGAAGATCTTAACTAAGATTGAACCTATTAAGTAGTACTTTTGATAGTTACTAAAAGAACGCCACAAGCTTTATCAGAAATATCTGCATTAGCTTGTGGCATTGTTATCTTGAAAGAAAAACTAGTCAACAGAAGTATTATCTTCAGCTAAAGTAACCTTTTCCTGTTTTACCTTACCTTCACGTTTAATCTCAAAGTTCATGACTGTATTTGGTTTTGACTTAGAGACTAAATCGATAAGCTCTCTTACATTCTGTACGCTATAACCATCAACTTTGGTGATGAGATCACCAATTTTTAAAATTCCAAAAGCAGGTCCTTCAGGATCGACATAACCGATTCTGACACCGCTCTCTGAATCTAGGGCTGTAGTTTCATCATCAGAAATACCTAAATATCCACGCTCAACTTTACCGTGACGTAAGATCTCATCCATTACTTCACGAACCATCTTTACAGGAATAGCAAAGCCAATACCGTAGGTATTATCGCCACTAAATGAAGCTGTATTGATGCCAATTAGATTTCCTCTGGTATCTACTAAAGCGCCACCAGAGTTACCCTGATTGATAGGTGCATCAGTTTGGATTAAAGCTTGAACGCCCTGACGGATATTCATCTGATCTTTAGATAACAGTCCAGAACCTGAACGCGATACAGCAGAAATAATGCCGTGTGTTACGGTTTGTCCTAGGTTGTTAGGATTGCCGATAGCAAGTGCAATATCGCCAATATTAGGTTCGTTTTTAGCAGGTGTAATTGGAGTTAAAGTTGTATCTTCACTGACAGTTAAAACCGCAATATCAGTTCTTCTGTCACAACCTACAACAAAGGCTTTCATGACCTTGCCATCACGAGTTTGCACAAAGATAGCTTTATTAGGTTCGTTTCCTGATGGCACAACATGGTAATTAGTTACTATGATGCCATGTTTATCCATGATCACACCTGATGCCGATGAGGTGATCGAGTTTGGAGCGGGAGTTGTGTAGTCTTCTTTTAATGTGGCCACATAGATATTTACAACGCTAGGCGCTGCTTTATTTACAGCATATGAATAACCTTCAGTTGAAATACCGCTCGAATAGATAAGATCGCCTAGTTTTTTACCAGTAGAAGGTTTTATTAAAAGAACTGCGACACCAACAATGACGCCCACAGCTACAGGAATAAGAAAGGGAAGTGACTTTTTACTAATAATCATATAAAGAGTTCGCACATACGTAGAGTTTCTCTAAAAGAATAACCTAAAACTCTTGAAAATGTGTTGATCTTTATATGATTTTACAAAATTATTCTGTGAAGATTAAATCAAAAGCAATGGATCTGACCCCAATTTCAGATTACTTAATCTTTTTACAAGATATAAAACAGTTTTTACCAGAAAAAGCTATGCCTATGGCATTTACACAGGTAATGTTCTCATCTTCAAAAATAGTATCTGC
>HF987917.1 GCA_000431835.1 Succinatimonas sp. CAG:777 | reverse complement strand
TTATCAACATAGATAAAGTTCTCTAAAGTAAAATCTATAAATGAGCCTGTTGAGCTGATATCTTTCATTATTATTCTCCGACCAATCTATGATCGATTATACAGATAAAACAGTCAAAATAATCCTGAAAATGATTTTTAACAGGCTAAATCTCCACTTGAATAAGCCTAAAGTTTTTTTTACGCTCAAATATAAGTTACTAACAGCTCTTGACCTAATAACGTCTAGTAAGATGCTTGTAAAGATAGTGAGCTAATGGCTTAGCACTTGTCTTGGTAATAGCAAAACCAGACTTTTGAGCAGTTCTTAATGCTTTGATATTATCAAAGGCAGCTAGTGTTGAAATACCATCTAAGTAGCCTTCGTCATAGCATTTTGAAGAGTACTGTCTTAGCTTTACACCAATGCCTTTATCCTGGTACTTGTATTCAACACCGACATAGAGTTCATGTATGACTTTTTGATTTGCTTCTACAGGCTGGAAAAAGAAAAGATCATAAGCTATTACTTTGTCATTATTATCGACAACAATGCTTATAAGCTCTTTTGCTCTAAAGCGGTATAACCAAACTAACCATGGATAGAGAGGTTGTCTGAAAAGTTCTAAATGCAAGTTTTCAATCTGCTTTAGATACTTAGCTTCACCTCGTTTGAAGGTAAGAGTAACCCCATCTCCTACCTCTACCTGTTCTGTAAGATCACGGCGAATTTTGTAAGCTCTTTTCATGTTAAATCTGATGTTTTTCATATGTACTGCTTTTTCAGCTAATTCATGAAGAAATTGCATATTTATCTCCTAAAAATTCGCACTGTTCTAGAGCAAAAAGAACATTTTAGTAATCTCTTGCATTATTCAATGCTTGTTATTAAATTATAGTTATTAAGTGAATATTTACAAATAAGCTAGCAGATTAACGCTAGTAAAATATAGTTTGAGGAAAATATGAATTTTGTAAAAAGCGCCATTTTAAGTGTTGCAGTTCTATCAGCTGCAAACTCTTTTGCTGATGACAATGTACTAAGAGTAGCAACCGAGCCTTCATTTGCTCCATTTGAGTTTATGGATCAGAAGACCTCTGAATTAGTAGGATTCGATGTTGATATCATCAACGCAGTAGCTGAAGTTGAAGGCTATAAGACCAACATTTCAAGTATGCCTTTTGATGGTCAGATCCCTGCTGTTGTAACTAACCAGATTGATGTTGCAATCTCAGGCTTTACTATTACTGATGAGCGCAAAAAGATTGTTAACTTCTCAGAGCCATACTACGATGCAGGTTTAGGTGCTTTAGTTCGAATTGAAAAGAAAGATGAAATTAAGAAATTAGCAGACTTAAAAGGAAGAAGCATCTGCGCTCAAATTGGTACCTCTGGTGCGATGTTTGCTCAAAAGATTGAAGGCGCTAACGTAACACAGTTTAATACAGCATCAGAAGCTTTCATGGAGCTTAACAAAGGTTCATGTGATGCAACTGTAAACGACAAGCCTGTGTTAGAGTACTACTTAGCTACCTCAAAAAATGACAAACTCTTTATGATCAATGATAAGTTCACTCAGGAGCAGTACGGTATCGTTACCTCAAAGAACAACAAAGATTTATCAGATAAGATTGAAGATGGCTTGAAGAAGATCAAAGCTAACGGTACTTATGACAAGATCTACGAGAAGTGGTTTGGTAAAAGAGAAGAAACCAAATAATCTCTAGTTCTTTAAAAACCGTATTAAAAGGTCAGCTTACGCTGACCTTTTTAGTCTTAAAGGAGAGAAAAGGCTAAGCCTTTTCAAAGAAACTGCGCATCTGAGCTATTGGCTCTTTACCGCGAGACTCTAAAAAGTCTAAGACCTTTAAAGGAGAGGTGTTAATAATCTGATCTTCGCCTATATTTGCATCCTTTAAAATTCCCATCACACTCTCAAAATTACCTAAATAATAGCTAATATGAGAATCAGTACCTAAAGATATGGTGGTGCCAATTTTTTTAGCAAGATGTGCAATCTTTACGCAATTCTCATGTGAACCTTTTCTGGTATTAACATCAGATGATGAGTTAATCTCAACTGCTACATTGTACTTTTTAGCAGCTACAAGCAACTCTTCGTAATCACAAGGATATGAGGCATTACCAGGATGTGAAATCACATCTACAAGACCTTTTTCCATGACACTGATGTAGTTTTTTAAGTGCTCCTCTGGATTTGTAGGAGGATTGTTTGGATGGAAGCCTGCTAAGACAATATCCAGCCTATCTGTGTAGTATTTATCAATATCAATAGTGCCACCTGGCATGATATTAGCTTCGATACCACGTAAGACTGCAATACCTTCACAAATTCTTGGAACTACTTTCAGATTACCAAAATGCCAGACATGAGGAGCATCCTCTAGTGATGGACCATGATCGGTTGTTGCAAACATCTTAATACCACACAATTTGGCCTGGTGGACATATTCAACAATAGTTGAATAAGCATGATAACTTGCAACTGTATGTGTATGTAAATCAATTGGAAACTGCATGTTGACTCCCAAATAATCTTGCCTAATCTATTACCGGTACCCAATGCTCTGTCCTATAAGCGTCAAAGCAAAGCTCAATTTGCTCAATGGTAGTAGTACCTACTCTTAAATCATCTACAGGGATTTCATCTAATGAAAAGAATCGTCGTTCTAAGGTCTCAGAGTTTTTACTAAACTGCCCCTCCCCCTCTTTACAGATAGTAAAGGCTGCCAAGATATGAAATGGCTGTGAACTCTTATTCCATTTGCTCTTATCGAGCATTGCTACAAACTTGTATGGAGAGACCACCATACCGGCTTCTTCACGAACCTCTTTAGTGGTATTAGAAAAGATTGACTCACTCTCATCGCACCAGCCGCCTGGCATTGACCATTTTGAGTTTTTAGCCTCTTTTACTAAAAGAATTTGACCTTCAGCATTAAAGACTGCTGCTCGAGTATCAATCTTTGGAGTGATATAGCCTTTATCCATACAGATAGCAGCTTTGACCTTTTCTAATGGCTCTTCAGTCATGGTAGCAACCATAGAGGCAGCAATCTCACGCAATCGTTCAAAACGTTCAATATCAAAAACATTCTGGCAATAGGTAAGACCGATCTGTCCTATAGCCTGAATTTCTTTAGCCCATTTGTAGAACTGATAATTCAGATTGTCGTAAGTAAAAATAGCACCTACGATATCCCATGGATTTAAAAAGTAATGAGCTACTTTTACTGAACGTTCTAATCTTGTGCCCCATACAGCTAAACCAAAATCCACACCAGCATCTTTTGCACAGGTAATATCACTTTGTGTATCACCAATAAATAAGATCTCATCACGCTTGGCACCTGTAATCTCCATATACTTTAATATTGAGTCAGGATCTGGCTTGGGATTTTCTACATCGGATGCGCTAATAGAAATATCAAAATATGGGGTAAGCTCAACCGGCATTGGGGAAGCAAATAAGTTCTCCTTTCCGCCAATTACTCTTGCTCGAGAGGTAATAATGCCAAGCTTTAAACCTTTTTCTTTCAGGTGCTTGATAACGCCCATCACACCATCAAATGGCTTAATTTTATCAGCATATTTTTTTACATTATCAGCCCATTCTACAGAGAGCTTTTCAAACTCATCTTCAGAATAGTGAAGCTCTTTATTGGTGTCTTTAGCTGATGATCCCATAAAGCGGGTTAAAGACTCATAGGTTTCATGAGTATTAGGATCAATTCTTTTGACAACATCAAATAAAGCCATGGTATAGGCATATTCAGTGTTGTAGATAGTGCCATCAAGATCAAAAAGAATATGAGAATATTTCTTTAACATAACAGTTCTCCTGATATGCAATTTACAGCTATCACGGTTACTACATTTAAATTTACTGTAAATTTAATCTCAAGATTATAAAGTTTAGCACTGTAAATCTTGGTGTCGTGTTCATTGTCTTTGTAAGCTGGGCGAGGATCTTGAGATAAAGTCTGAGTAATAGCCTCAAGTCTTTTAGGACCTACAAAGGATTCAATATAGTCATCAAGATTGTCTTGATAGACAACCTCTGAAACTTTTGGCTTTTCTTTAGCAAAGCCTCCTTTTGCATTAGGTACTGAGTCCACAAATGGGATATAAGGCTTGATATCAATTACAGGAGTACCATCAACTAAATCTGCACCTTTTACCTCAAGTTTGACCTTACGGTTTTCTCTTATCACACGATTGAGTTTTACGATGGACAGCCCCAAACGATTAGGTCTGAATGGTGATCTTGTGGCGAAAACTCCCACAGAAGTATTGCCACCTAATCTAGGGGGTCTTACCTTAGGTCTAAATGAGGTGTATTCTACCCTGTCGAACAAAAAGATCACATGAATATGAGAAAAACCGTCTATGCCGACAAAAGACAGTTCATCATTATATGGAGGATAAAACTCAATTACCGAGAGAGCATCTGGTGCAAGACCAGGCTGTCTTGGAACAGCAAACTTCTCGGCATAGGGTGAATGTATGAAACCAATAGGTTCTATATTGAAACTATTTTGACTTGGTATGCTTTGAGTCATCAACTACTAGTGCATCGGCATAACAGGTAACAGATACTAGACAGGCAGGAGTATTAGTTAAGCGGACACATTTGCCAAACTTAATAGCATTTGCGCCTAAATCAGCTGCCTTAATTCTAGCTTTAGTTCTTGCATCAGTTTCAGTTGCAATCGCATCAGTGTCTTTAATCTGACAAGATACACCTTCAACTAAACCTAATGAGCGGTTTGGCACTTTCTCAAGATCTTCTTCTGACACTTCTGAAGCATATGAAGGCTTGAAGTACTCTTTGAAATTGCTAGGATCCACATTGGTCTTGAATTCAAAGTTTGAGCATGAGGTTAAAACTAACACAGATGCTACAAGCAAAGCTTTTGTCAGTAAATTTGAATACATTTACATTCCTAGGAACATGAAAAGGCAGGTTACCCTGCCTTATTTTGTATTAAGCGCTAAAGTGTTCAATAGCGTTTTCGATTCTCTTTAAGGTACGCTCACGACCTACAAGCATCATGGTGTCGCCAATGCCAGGAGACATAGCGCTACCGGTTACAGCAATACGCAGTGGCTGACCCACCTTGCCCATACCAATTTCACGTTTTGCAGCAACATCTTCTAATACTTTATCGATTGACTGAGCATCCCATGAAGGTAGAGCCTGTAATGAAGCTAAAGCATCCTTTAGTACATCAACTGAACCTTCTTTGATCCACTTCTTAACACCAGCAGGATCATACTCTGTGATCTCCTGATAATAGCAAGCAGCCTTCTGAGCCATCTCTTTTAGAGTATGGGTTCTTTCGCAGTAGTTGCGAACGATTTCCTCAGGAGCAGGACCATTTGATAAATCAGTAATACCAATTCTGTTTAAGTGCCATACCAACTCTTTAGCTACCTCTGTAGCTGGTAGAGTCTTCATGTAATGAGCATTTAACCAGTCTAATTTCTTAGTATTAAAGCCAGAAGCACTCTTGGTGATTGCATCTAAAGTGAATAAAGAAATCATCTCCTCGCGTGAGAAGATTTCCTGATCACCGTGTGACCAGCCTAGACGAACTAAGTAGTTAACTAAAGCCTCAGGTAAGTAACCATCTTCACGATACTGCATTACTGATACAGCACCATGACGCTTTGATAACTTGGTACCGTCATCACCTAAGATCATAGCTAAGTGGCAGAATACTGGGACTGGAGCACCTAAAGCTTTGTACAGGTTAATCTGACGAGGTGTGTTGTTAACATGATCATCACCACGGATGATGTGGGTAATACCCATATCCCAGTCATCAACTACTACGCAGAAGTTGTAGGTTGGGGTGCCATCAGAACGCTGAATGATGAAATCATCTAACTCTGAATTCTTAAACTCAATATGGCCTTTTACCATATCGTCAAAAGCTACAATACCGTCATCTGGATTTCTAAAACGGATAACGTATGGCTCATCTGGAGCATGCTCTGAATGATCATCTCTGCAGTGACCATCATAGCGAGGCTTTAAGCCGTTCTTCATCTGCTCTTCACGCATTTTCTCTAAGCGCTCTTTAGAGCAGTAGCACTTGTAAGCTTTGCCTTCTTTTAATAACTGTTCAATAACTTCATGGTAGCGGTCAAAACGCTTGGTCTGATAGTAAGGACCTTCATCCCATTTCAGATCGATCCACTTCATTGACTCAATAATAGCGTCAATAGCTTCCTGAGTTGAACGTTCTCTGTCTGTATCTTCAATACGTAATACGAACTGTCCATTGCAGTGTCTTGCATATAGCCATGAGAATAAGGCTGTTCTAGCACCACCTACGTGTAAGAAACCGGTAGGAGATGGAGCAAATCTTGTTTTAACGGTCATGATTATTTCCCATTTAAAAAATTTGCCATATTTTACCACGACTAAGACAGTCGCGCTCATTAAAAAATGAAATGGGAGGTATCTGCAACTTTCGTTGCAGATACATTGGGGGTTAATAAAGAAATGTTTTAAAAATCGGCTAAGATTGGCTTTG
>HF987916.1 GCA_000431835.1 Succinatimonas sp. CAG:777 | reverse complement strand
AGAACAGTAGGTGCTGGTGTTGTTGGTACTATCATTGAGTAATACCTCCTGCACTTTGTGCTAATAATGAAGCCAGGCTTTGCCTGGCTTTGTTATTTCTGTTGTAATTTTATTTCAGTTAACCTATCAGTATCATTGCCTTTTATCTTTTCTGTCAGTTTCAATTCTTCTCTCCTGCGATACTTTACTGGGGTTAATCCGTATTTCTTTATAAAAGCTCGAGTAAAGTAAGAATGGTTGTTAAAACCACAGGCAACTGCGATATCTATAACCTTAAGTTCGCTTTCTCTTAACTGTTTTGCAGCAACCTCCAGTCTGTAATTTACGAGAAACTCATTAAAGCTCTGTTTGGTAACATCTTTGAAGATTTTCATAAAATGGCTTTCCGATACGCCACAGACCTCTGCCATGAATGCGATTGTAAGATGCTTATGGAAACAGTTCTGCACCTTGTAAACTGCTTTTTTTACTTTGTCAGCTTTAATATGTTCAGACATCAGATCCTGCGATACTTCAACGCTCTTTTTGCAAACCGTGTGCATGATGTGAATAAGATCTGAAATGATGAGTAATCCGTCTTCGGTGTAGCTTTCGTGTCGGCAGTTAAAAAGTTCATTTATATAAGGGAATAGTTCAGCATTTATAAGAGATCTGCAGGGAATGTAGGGATCTAAAGAACGCTCACCCCTTACGAAAGGCGCGATATATTTGTCGTAAAGATAGTTGGTTGTGCCCTGTGAATGAAGATATTCAAGATTAAAAACGATATTGATATAGTTAGCCTCTACATTTTCATACTGGAACAGGGCATGAGGTTGTTCTGGAAGTATTACAGAAATATCACCTCTGTTCATTTCAAACTTTCTGCTGTTTACAGAGACTGTAAGCGTACCGTCAATAACATAGATAAATTCGATTTCCTTATGCCAGTGCAGAGGATAACTTGTGATGTGAAAAGGCATCCTCACATGGTAAATAGCATATGGAAAATTAACCGTACCGTGATTGACATTTTCGTGAATAGATTTTTGTTCTTCTATCATAAACTACCGTATCAGCGATTTTATTGAAAACAGATCCTTTATAAGGCAAATTACATGATAATTTTAATACAAATAATAGGATTGTGTTAAAAACTCGATAGCATTCTGAAAGAATATCTGATTTTTTAGTATTAAAATGCTAATTATAGTTGGATATAAAAAAGGAGCATATTGTATGCTTGTAGAAGGAATATCACACAAGTGCGCTTTTACTGATTGTTATTCTTTAAATGAAGATGAGTTGGTCATCAATGTAAAAACCAATAAATCAATCAGTAAAGTAGTGATTGTTCATGCCGATCCATACATTTTCGGCTGTTCAGGTACTGATCCATGGTCAGGTCAGCCTCTTGAACTTCATATTGAAAAAGAGCTTTCACACGAATTAATCTGGTCTGTCACCTTAAAACCAGAATTCAAGCGTATCCAGTACTATTTTGAAATCTATGCTGGTGATGAGTTATGTTATCTGTTTGAAGATGGAGTCCATGACAAGGATTTCATGAAAAAGGACAACATCATCAGACATTTCTACAAATTTGCCTGGATGAACCGTGCCGATATCTGTACACATCCTAAGTGGGCTGAAGATATCTTCTGGTATCAGATATTTCCTGACAGATTCTGCAAGCTCGATTATGAGGGCAATAAGCAGTTAAACGACTGGGATGATTATAAATCGCTAACCAGAGATTCCTTTTATGGTGGAAACCTGAAGGGTGCAATGAGTAAGCTGGAGTATCTAAAAGATCTTGGCATTACAGGCATTTATTTCACTCCACTTGTTACCTCAACTGAGAATCACAAATATAACATCTCAGACTATGAGCATATCGATCCTGATTTTGGAGACAATGAGTACTTTAGAAAACTGGTAGAAAAGGCTCACTCTCTGGGAATTAAGGTCATGATTGATGCTGTTTTCAATCATTCAGGTCGAGGCTTTTTCGCCTGGCAGGATGTTGTAAAAAACGGCAAAAACTCAAAATATTATGACTGGTATTTTGTTAAAAAGGACAATTTCAGTTTTGATGGAAATACCAAGGACGGAAGATATTACAGCTTTGCCTTCGTAGATGAAATGCCAAAGCTTGATACTTCAAATCCTGAGGTTATGGACTACTTTACTAAAGTATGCAAAGACTGGATTGAAATGTGGAACATTGACGGCATCAGATTTGATGTTGGAAATGAGATTTCTCACGCTTTTATTAAGAAACTGCATCGCGAATTAAAGGCTGTAAAACCTGATCTGTTCTTATTAGGTGAGATCTGGATGGATTCAACACCATACCTGTTAGGGGACGAGTATGATTCTGTAATGAACTATCCTTTCATGCAGTCATTAAGTAACTTCTTTGTCGATGAGACCTTAAGCTCTGACGATTTTATGTACATGATGAATTACTGTTATTCTCTGTATATGAAACAGGTTAATCAGGTTGTATTTAACTTCCTTGACAGCCACGACGTGGACAGAGCCATTACACGATGCGGAAGTTATGACAAGCTTATACAGCAGCTTAGCGTACTGGTTACCATGCCTGGTTCTCCATGTATTTACTATGGCACAGAGATTGCTCTTGAAGGAAAGAATGATCCTGACAACAGAAGACCAATGCCATGGAAAGACATTGAAAATAAGGTTTATGACAAGACCATCAGCACTGTAAAGTCACTGATCTCACTGCGTAAACAGCATAAAGCCTGCGAAAGCCAGAACATAACCTGGCATTCAGAAGACGGCAGATTCATTAAATATGAAAAACATTCTGCTGATGAAGTATTAAAAGTATATATAAACGCTGGCAATTCACCTTTAGATGTCACAATAAACAATGAACAGGTACTGTTCAGTCACCTTTATGACAGTTCATGTCTTCAAAAAGGAGGCGTGATCATAACTAAGCTCTTGTAAATGAGGTATATAGGTATTGGAGAGACTGTACCTTAGTTTACACATTTGGGCAATTTCGGTGATCTGAAGTTGCCCATTTTTTTTGTGAAAAGCATTCAGATAGGAGATGGGGTTAACAGTGCTGAGGAGAAAGAGATCTGTAAAACAAAAAGAGCGGACTTTATGACAGTCCGCCTCTTTGAGTGAGGTTTTAAGGATTATTCATCACTTAAAGAGTTGATTGCATCCCATAGGGTAGCGTTCTGATTCTTGCCACAGAATTCACCTAATTTGTTGCCTAATTCCTCAATATAGGCGTCATCCATGGTGGTGTTGTCAGATGCAGCTGAGAGGTAGCCATCGATCCACATGATTAAAAGAGGCATGGTGCTGCCACTCTGTAAAAACTCTGAACACTTAATCTTTGCAACATCCTGCTCTTCAGCTGAGGCAACGTTGGCGGTTACGGTTAATGCTAGTGCAGCTACTGCTGAAGCTAGTAATTTTTTCATAATAAACTCCGTTAATTCTGTTATTCTTCCATAGCCTGAGCAGCATCAAGAATAGTTGTGTCAGGATTCTCAGAACAGTATTTGCCCATGTGAGCTCCTAATTTCTCAATCCACTCATCGCTTAATACGGTATTGTCGCTTTTCTGTGATGCGTATCCGTCAAGCCACATTAAAAGCATACCCATACTTTCCTTGTCCTGAATAAATTCGCTGCACTTAACCTTGGCAACATCGGTTTCTTCAGCCTGAACAGCAAAAGATCCACCTGTCATAGCGACAGCAAGGCCAATGATCATCAAAGCACGTTTCATATTGAGTCCTTTTGTTTGAAAAAAATCCCATATAAATAATATAAGAGACCGTAAGATAAGCAGTGTGACTAAAAAGGCCATAGATCAGTTCTAACTTACACCACTCACAGATTGAGTATAATTGATTAAAATATTGTTCACAAGCAATATAATAAAATTCACTTTAGTTTATATGCTGATTTATTGAGTTATATCTCATTTTTACATTTAAATATGTCCGTAAAAACTCATATTGAGGCTACTATATGTTTATGGTGAATTTTTTAAATGAAGGCTGTCGAGCTTTATCTGATAGTGTGTCTGTTCCAAAATAATCTGAAATACACTATAAAGAGGCTTATATATCTTAATCTCTTAAGAGGGCTAATATTTATGTTAACTTCTTGATTGTTGGATAATTTATATTTATTTGCGCAAATTCGTGTTTTTGTTTTTGCGAAGCACATTTAATAAGGGGAAATTTTTAAAGAAAATCAGTAAATAATAAGGCAGAATATTTTGTGAAATTTTCTGAAAATCGCTGTTTAATAAACTAACATACAAATGTTTTTTTCTTACTGTTTTCTTTTTGAACACTACTGCCTGTCAGTACAGTCATTCAATACAGACAGTCAATACAATGACTCTATACAATAATTTATACATTAACTTTACAGGAGAGCTCCCATGTTTAAAAGTCGTACCTCTATGGTGTTAAGTGCTGTTTTAGCCTTTCTGGTTCTATATTGCATTTTTTCATATAACAGTCTTGTATCAATGGATGAGAGTACTTCTGCAAAATGGTCTAATGTCGAAGTTCAGTATCAGCGCCGTGCAGATCTTATTCCTAATCTTGTAAATACCGTCAAAGGATATGCCACACATGAAAAGGAAACTCTTGAAAATCTGACAGCCTTAAGAGCAAAGTCTTTTCAGAACGTCAGCAATCCTTCTGAGGAGGATTTAAAGAAATTTGAAGAGACTCAGGGGGCTATCACTCAGGCTTTAGGTCGTCTGATTGCTGTCGCTGAAAATTATCCTGATCTTAAGGCAAATCAGAATTTTTTAGAGCTGCAGGCACAGCTTGAAGGTACTGAAAACCGTATTGCAGTTGCCCGTAAAGACTTCAATGATGCAGTAAATGCATTCAATACCGGGGTCAGAAAATTCCCTAAAAATATTTTAGCTTCTCTGTTTGGCTTTGAATCAAAAGCATACCTGAAGGCAAAAGAGCATTTAGAAGACAGTCCTGAGGTTTCATTTTAAGGTTCGAGCATGAATTTACTTAGGCACTCTGTGTTATCAGCAGGACTTCACAGGATAACTGCTGTCATTTTTGCATTAAGCCTTATTTTTACGTTAAGTGCCTTTGCATCTGACTTTTATACAGTAGACACAGTTCCAAATCCAAGACTTGAGAATACCTCATTTCATGTAAGTGATCCCGCCTCTCTACTTACTCATGATACGGTTTCATATCTTAACGAAAAACTTACTCAGCTCGAAAAGGACACAGGTATACAGTCAGCTGTGGTAGTACTTCCATCAGTTGGCGACAGTGATGTCTTTGAATTCTCTCAGAAGTTGTTCAGAAAATGGGGAATAGGACAGAGGGATAAAAATGAAGGTCTTCTGCTTACCTATGTTGAAGATCAGCACATTATCCGTTTCCATACAGGTTACGGTCTTGAAGGTGTGCTTCCGGATGCTGTCTGCAAGCGTATACAGCAGCAGAAGATGATCCCTTTTTTTAAAGAGGGAAAAATAAACGAAGGCATGAGGGCAGGTATTGATGCCCTGTATGAGCGCCTTGCCACAGAAGGCAAATCAGAGTCAGATGATGAGAGTTCGGGTGTTGACAGTGACGATGATGACTTTTTAATTACACTTGTCACAATCATCGCAACTGTAGTTCTGATCTTTGCTGTTGCAGCAGGCGTGATGCTTTGGAACCTGTTTGAAAAATGCCCTAACTGTGGCAGACGCAAAACCTTAAAAAAGATAAGTGAGAAAGAAAGAAAAAAGCACCATCATACTTATCTTGAGGAAGTAAAACGTTGTTCTTACTGCGGATATGAAGTTAAACGTTCATACAAAATAGATGACGATGATGACGATAATGACAGTTTCCTAAGTGGTGGCACTGGCGGTTTCTCCTCTTCTTCAGGCGGCAGTTTTGGGGGAGGAAGCTCTGGGGGCGGTGGAGCTTCCTCCCGCTGGTAGGACATTTGTCATACAGAGAAATAAAACACAAACTCTGGGAGTTATATGAAATTTAATAGAATTTTACTTTCACTGGTTCTTTCATTAAGTGCCGGTTTTGCTAATGCATCCGATGACGCTGCCTCGCTGTACGCCACTTATGAGCAAAAGTTGAGCAGCAATGATTTGAACGGCGCCTATGAGGCTTTAGCTCAGAGAAGAGAGACTGATAAAGACAATCTGCAGTATATCTACGATGAAGCCTCATTTCTGATGGAATATTCTGATGACAAAAGTGATGCGTTTGCTCTTCTTGAGGAAGCCTTAAAAACAGCTGAAAAGAAGCAGGATAAATACTGGTTGCCGCGTTTGAATGAACTTAAAGCAGGAGCACTGTTTTTTTTAGGAGACTATGAAGAAGCTTATGAAACAGGACGAAAGGCTCTTTCATTTTTTAAAGGAGACGAGAAGGATGAGGAACTTTCAGATATAAGTCAGCTCATGGTTGGGATCTGCACGGCTCTTAACAGACATGACGAGGCTGTGAAATATGGCTTGCAGTCTCTTGATATAAGACGCACAACAGCAGAGGAAAACAGTCAGAAGGTGGCTTCATCTCTGTCTGCACTGAGCCTTTCATATCTTAGATCAGGTGACATTGAAAAGGCTGAAGATGCAATCGGTGAAAGTGAAAAAATCTATGAAAAACTGGGAATTGCAGAGCCTAGCTTCTTCCAGAACAAAGCTTCGATAGCTTTTGAAAAGAAAGATTATGCTAGCGCCCAGAAGCTGTTTTCAAAAGCTTTTGAGCTGTCAGAAAATCAGTCAGGCAATGCAAGTACCGTTATCAGTGTCTTAAAAAGCCTGAGTGTATGCGCCCAAAGACAGAATAACACGGATGAGGCAAGCTCATATATAGAGAAGGCTGTTTCTGTTGCCTCTTCAGCATATGGTAAAGAGCATCCTGCAATGGCCTCGGTGCTCAATGAAAAGGGCCTGTTTGAACACTCCTGCGGCCAGTATGCAAAAGCTATGGATACTTTTGCTGATGCTCTTGGTATTTACGACAAAGCCTATGGAGAAAGATCTCAGCAGTCTCATGATGTCCTGCTTTCAATGTACAGATGTGCCTGTGATATTGTCGTAAATGATGATGAGGCGGCTCTTAAAAAAGCCAAGGACTTTATGTCAGACAAGTTCTTTACTCTTGAAACTGAAGACTGCTCTCCTGTGTTTTTACTTGCTTTCGGTGAATGGAAAATGAACAGCGCAGCCTGTCTGTTTGACTATATTCCAACAGTAATAGACAACAATGTAGATGTTTTACTTTCATCAGACGGTAGTACTGTTCAAAAGGTTCAGAGCAGTCAGTTAGGGACTTTTAATGTTTCTATGCAAAGAGACAAAGCCAGACATGACGAGCTGTTAAAACTCATGGAATAGCAGAGATTAAGGATTGATTCCTGTTTTAGGATATTTTGGTTACAGGTGGTCATATGCGAACTTTACTGTCTTATGTCTGTATAGCTGTTGCGCTTGTGTTCACACCATTTAGTGCAATGGCAGATTCATGGTCTGTGTTTGTTTATATGTGTGGCAGTGATCTTGAAAGCAACTATGGTGCTGCCACTGCAGATATAAGTGAAATGATAGATGCCTCTCCTTCAGATGAGGTGACCGTGATCATTCAGACAGGAGGTGCAAACAAATGGCAGAACTTTGGCATATCCCCAAAAAAAATCTCCCGTTTTATGGTCAGGGACGGAGAGCTTAATTTAATTGAGGAATTACCTCAAGCAAACATGGGAGATGGCAGAACCCTGTATAACTTTTTAAATTTCTGTCAAAAGAACTATTCGTCAGATCACAATGTTCTGCTCTTCTGGGATCATGGCGGCGGAAGTGTGTTCGGTTTTGCCAATGACGAGAATTACAGTTTTGATTCGATTTGTCTGTCAGAATTAAGGAATGCACTTTCATCGGTTTACGGTGACGCCCCTGCAGTAAAACCTTTTGAACTTATAGGTTTTGACACCTGTCTTATGGCTACTGTGGATACTGCAGCAAGCATTGAACCCTATGGACACTATTTTGTAGCTTCTCAGGAGGTAGAACCTGGTAACGGCTGGCAGTATACCCTGTGGTTAAATGCTCTTGCAGAAAATACATCACAGAGTGCCGTTCAGTTAGGTAAGAGTATCTGTGATGCCTATTACAAGGGCTGTGAGGATGAGGAGACAGAACAGACTGCAACCCTGTCTCTAATCGATTTGAGTAAAATCAGTCCAATGATCAAAGCCTGGAATATCTTTGGTATGTACGCCCTGATGCAGGCTTCAGAAAATGACTCCTTCTATGCCACAATCGGTAGAGCTGCAACACGATCAGAGAATTTCTCAAATTCAAAGTCCTCAGGGTACTCCAACATGGTGGATATGGGAGACTTTATTTCTAAAGTTTCTGACGCATCTAAAGAGAGACATCCTGCTGCAGGAAAAATGCAACAGTACCTCAAAGAAGCTGTTTTATATCAGGTAAGCGGACCTGCTCATCAGGCATCTGGACTGTCATGCTACTATCCATTTGACTCTGATGAGGATAGTTACGCCATGATGGTTGAAAACGGTCTTGTAAATTCCTTTATCCTGACCTACGGTCTTCAGCACGGTTTTATTGACGGAAATACCGCAAACTCAATGCTTGAAGCTATCACAAGCGAAGGTGATGATGCCGCTTCTTCAGAACTGTCTTCAACCTCACAGCTTGAGTCTCATGTAAGTTCAGAACCTTCTGAGTCCGATTCATCAGAAAAGCCAGAGCACAGTAGTTCTGGTGGTGCAGTAGATTTTATTGCAAATACTGTAAACCACAGTGTCAATACAGCTCTGCAGTCGCTGTTAAATGAAAAACCTGGAAAAGATCAGGATCCGATTTCCTTTATTCAGGGGCTTGTTGAAAACAATGTAACCCTAATCTCAGAATCTATAGCTCCAATGCAGAAGATGGATATAAGCTCACTTGAGGATACAAAGGTGGAGGTAGTTACCAAAGACGACGGCACTCCTGCACTTGAAATGACTCTTGATGACAAATCTTTAAAGTATATAGATTCGGTGCGTTTTTATCTTGCAACACTCAACGATAAAAATGACGTTACAGTTTTCGGTGACGATATTGATATGTTTCAGGACTGGGATAACGGTATCTTCAGGGATAATTTCAACGGTAACTGGCCGACTTTAGACGGTCATCTTGTGTATCTTGAAACTACTGCAGATCTTGAAAATTACAACTACTACTCAATTCCAGTGATTTTAAATGGAGTCCGCTCTGTCATTGAGGCTCTGTATGACTTCAAACAGAGTAAATATGTGGTATTAGGAGCGCGCCGTATAACCAGTGCAGGTATGCCTGACAAGAATTTAATCAAACTGAAACCTGGTGACAGGATCACAACCTTAATGCAGAAAATGGCTGACAGTGAGGATGATACAAGTGAGGTTGAGACTGACAGCTTTACTTTAAGTTCTAACTGGTCACTTGAGGATTCAGCCCTGCCTGACGGTACCTATGCCTATATGTTCTCAATGTCAGATATTCAGGGTAACGAAGCTCTGTCTGATGTATCCTTTATAAAAATAAAGGACAGTCAGATGACATACGGTGAGCCTTGAGCATATGCAGTACTCTAAACCAGAGAAGAATAATTCTGTGAAGACTGATTCAGATAAGGTTACACAGATGTATTCAGACGGGGGAATATATTTTTCAAATGTGAAAGGAGCAGGTTATCGTCCTGCTCCTAATGTTGGATTATGAATAAAACTCAGCAATTAACACTGTCATCGGTCATTAACTGCAGATCTGATAACATCCAATTGTGTATTATTCAACACCAGCTGTCTGTAACAGAGCTTTTCCCTGTGGTTTTGCTTTACGATGTAATCTTTTTTTTCAACAACAAAAAGAGTGCACACAGTTTAAATTTGCATAAATGTATCGCCGTTCTCTACATACCATTCACTTATAACTTTTTGTAAACAGATTTGTGGTTATCTTTTAGCTCTTAAATTTCTCTAATATCTGATTAAGGCTAATCTTCAGTTTAGTTTCGTCTTTAAAATTGGAATCATGCTGCTTATTATTTTTATAGGCTTTAAAAGAACTTTCTATAACAAAATTACAGAATTCATCCATTGAAATTTCTAAATTCAGGCATTTTTCATAAGCATCAAGAAGCTATTTACTTACATTTCCCTTAAAATCGATTTCAAACAGAATTCTGAATTTTTCCAGCTCTTCTTTTCATTTTTGCTTTTTGTTGTATTTTGAATTGTCCATTATATTTCTCCTTTTAAAAGTCAGAGACAAGGAAATACCAGGAATATAACATAAAAATTGTGTTCAATTTTTTATCCTAACTTCTACGCTGAAAACATAGGCCAAACTCATTTTTTAAGAAAAAAATCTCTGTAAGACAACAGTCCAATATTCCAAACAATAAATGAATTTATAATTATCAGATTAAAATCAAAGCAATCTGACTTAGCTGTTTGAGCTCTAAGCTCTGTACATAACTTTTCCTGTAAATTTCAACTTCCTGTAATTTTTCACCTTTTCAGCTCCTGTATAGCAGTTCATGTAAGAAGATATTTCCAGAAAAGCAATAAATCCTTTCTTTTGCACTTAACAATTTATGTTAAAAAACTAATAAAACCGCTTGGCAATGCTCTTTTACTCTATTTACAAAATTTTAACAATTGCACATTAGTAAGTTAACAAAGTCTTTGTATCTTAATCATGTCGATTGATATGGAGATTTTAAAAATGAAATTTAACAAGACTTTGTTATCAGCAGTTTGTGGTTGCGTATTAGGTTTTTCTGCATCAGCTAATGCTGGCGCTGTGATTACTGACGGTTCAACTTCAATGGAAAAGGTAATGGGTATTCTGATTGAGTCATTTGAAGGCAATGGAATCGATGTTACTTACAACCCAACTGGTTCAGGTGCTGGTATCACTGCTGTTTTAGAAGGTCGTGCTGACATCGGTCTGTCATCCAGAGCCTTAAAAGCTCAGGAACAGGAAAAATTACAGGGTATCGATGTTGCATACGACGGCATCGTAATCGTTGTTAACAAGTCAAACAAGTTAACTGATATCACTACTGAGCAGATTAAAGATGTATTTACAGGCAAGATCACCAACTGGAAAGATTTAGGTGGTGCTGATGCTCCTGTAGTTTTAATTGGTCGTGAAGCAGGTTCAGGTACCCGTGATGGTTTCGAGTCTGTAACCGGTACTAAGGATTCATGCAAATATCGTCAGGAATTAACCTCAACTGGTGATGTTATTACCACTGTAGGTCAGAACGAGAATGCAATCGGTTATGCTTCTCTATCAGCTGTAAATGATTCAATCAAGGTTCTATCTTTCAACGGTGTTGTTCCATCAGAAGAAACAGTTTTAGACAAGAGCTACAAGTTACAGCGTCCATTCGTATTCGTTCTAAACAAGGCTAAACAGCCTTCAAAGGATGCAAAGGCATTCATTGACTACGCTATGTCAGATGAGGCTAAGCCTTTAATTGTAAAGGCTGGCGTTGTTCCTGCTAAGAAGTAATCAATCATTATCACGGAGCTGCAGGAGCTGATCCTGCAGTTATTATTTTATGCAATTAAGAAATCATCAAGAATGCGCAGACATGATTGCTACCTGGGTGTTCACCATTCTAGGTTACCTCAATATCGTATTCGTAGTGGTCATCTGTCTGTATCTAATTATTTCTGGAATTCCCGCTATTCATGAAATAGGCTTTTTTGACTTTATCTTTGGAACTAAATGGGCATCAACAGCAGCCGATCCTAAATTCGGTATTATGCCTTTCATTCTGACCTCTATTTACGGTACCTTTGGTGCAATTTTATTCGGTCTTCCAATTGGTTTCTTTAGTTCTGTATACCTGGCTAAGTTTGCTCCTTTAAGAGTAAAGCAGTTTATTGAATCAGTAGTAGATTTATTAGCGGGTATTCCTTCAGTTGTTTTCGGTTTTATCGGTATGCTGGTTTTAGTCCCAGCTATCAAAGATATTTTTAACCTTGCAGACGGTTCATCATTATTAGCAGCAATCCTAGTGCTCTCTATCATGATCTTACCTTCAATTATTAAGGTATCCATCAGTGCACTTGAGGCTGTTCCTCATGAGTATGAATTAGGCTCACTTGCATTAGGCGCCAATAAGGTTGAGACAGTTTATAAAGTTGTAGTCCCAGCTGCTCGCCGTGGTATTGGTGTTGCAGTGGTTTTAGGTGTAGGTAGAGCCATTGGTGAAGCTATGGCTGTAATGATGGTTGCAGGTAACGTAGCTAATATGCCTGGCATATTCGAATCAGTAAGATTTTTAACTACCGCAGTAGCATCCGAGATGTCATATTCAGCAGGTCTGCAGCGTCAGGCTCTGTTCTCAATTGCTTTAGTGCTGTTCATCTTCATTATGGTAATCAATGCACTGTTAAATCTTGTCTTAAAGAAGAGAGGCGGCAAGTAATATGAACAATGCTTTAAGAAGAAATATCTATAAGAACGTAATGCTGTCTTTTGCCTATGCGGCTACAGCACTTACCGTTGCAGTGGTTCTTTTCATTATTCTTTATGTCTTTATAAGAGCTATTCCTCATGTTTCATGGCAGTTGTTAAGTACTAAGCCTAGCTACATCAACGATACCATCGGTGTGTTACCAGATATTCTAAACACTATCTATATCGTAATTGCTACCTTGGTCTTTGTGCTTCCTCTAGGTGTAGGTGCTGCTGTATATCTTTCTGAATATGCAAAGAACATGAAGGTAAAAAGAGCCATTGAATATGCTATTGAAAGTTTAGCTGGTATTCCTTCTATTATTTACGGTCTGGTCGGTATGCTTATCTTCTGTCAGTACTTTGGCCTTAAGACCTCATTATTAGCAGGTGCCCTAACACTTACTATCATGAATTTACCTACCATTATTAGAACTACCCAGGAGAGTTTGGATTCTGTTCCTACTTCATACAGAGAAGGTGCTTTTGGTCTTGGAGCTAATAAATGGTACTCAATTAGAACTGTTGTTTTACCTTGCTGTATCGACGGTATTGTTACTGGATGTATTCTCGCCATCGGCAGAATGTTAGGTGAGTCAGCAGCTCTTTTATTTACCGCAGGTTTTGCCCATAAGGTAAATGGTTTTATTGATGCGATGTCATCATCAGGTTCAACTTTAACGGTTGCTTTGTATGTCTATGCTAAAGAGCAAGGCGAGTTTGATGTTGCTTTCGTAATTGCAGCCATCATGCTTTGCATGAGCCTCTTAATCAATTACACCGCAAGCAAGTTATCAAAGAGAATTCAGAATAAAAGGTACTAGAAATGAATACCACACCAATTATCGATGTAAAAAACTTTAATCTTTACTATGGTGAAAATCATGCTCTGCATAACATCAATATGCATATCAATGAGCACGAGATCACTGCGCTTATTGGTCCATCAGGATGCGGTAAGTCTACCTTTTTACGCTCATTAAACCGTATGAATGATCTGATTGAAGGTTTAAGAGTTGACGGTTCAATCAAGTTTAAGGGTACAGAGTTAGTAAACACCAAGATCAATGTCAGCGCTTTGCGCAAAGACATTGGTATGGTTTTCCAAAAGCCAAATCCATTTGCTATGTCTATCTACGATAACATCGCATATGGTCCAAGAATTCATGGTATTAGAAATAAATCAGCTCTAGATGAGTTAGTAGAAAAGTCTTTGAAAAAGGCTGCTATCTTTGATGAGGTAAAGGACAGATTAAAGACTTCTGCTTTAGGTCTGTCAGGCGGTCAGCAGCAAAGATTGTGTATTGCAAGAGCTCTGGCTGTTGAGCCTGAGATCCTGTTAATGGATGAGCCTACCTCAGCACTTGATCCTATCTCTACTGGCAAGATTGAAGAGCTTACCTGTGAGCTTAAAAAGAAATATACCATTGTGATCGTAACTCACAATATGCAGCAGGCTTTAAGAATTTCAGATAGAACAGCATTCTTCCTGTTAGGTGATCTTGTAGAGTGCGACAGCACTGATAACATCTTCACTAAACCAAAGGATAAGCGCTGTGAAGACTATGTAACCGGAAGATTTGGCTAAAGCTATTTGGCTTAATAGGAGTAAAAAAATGAGATTCCAGTTAGATGAGCTGATGTCACAGATTAACAATTCTTTGATTTTAATGTCATCAGCATGTGAAGAAAGCTTAACTAATGCTTTTGAAGCTTTTAAAAGTCACGATAAAGAGAAGGCTTTGAGCATTTACAGAAAAGACTATGACTTAAATTCAAAAGCTCGTGAGATTGAAAGCCTGTGTATTAAAACTCTTTTAAGACAGCAGCCAGTAGCTCACGATATGTTAGTAGTATCAGCTACCTTAAAATTAGTATCTGATGTTGAGCGTATTGGTACTCAGGCAATAGCCATTGCTGAGATTATCACTCACTTTGATTTTAACTACAAAGGCGATGACATTCTACTTATTGAAAAGATGAGTGAAGAAGCTATCGAGATGGTAAAAAAGAGTATTGATTCTTTTGTGAACAAAGATGGCACATTAGCTGCAAATGTTATAAAGCATGATACAGTAGTTGATAAGTACTTCTTTACCATTAAGGATACCTTAATTCATGAGATCAAGAGCTCTGAAAAAGATGCAAGCTATTCACTTGATCTTTTAATGATTGCAAAATACTTAGAGCGTATTGGAGATCATTCTTGCAATGTAGCAAGATGCACTCAATATATGCTTACAGGCAAACTAACAGGTCAGGAGTAGGCTTATATGATTTACTGTCTTGAAGATGATGCTGATATTAGAGAACTTGAGCTTTATACACTCAATTCAATGAATTTTAAGGCAGAAGGCTTTGCTGATGCCCAAAGCTTTTTTCAAGCAATAGCAAAAGAACTACCTGAGCTTGTAGTTCTAGATGTAATGTTGCCAGATATGAGTGGTGTTGATGTTCTCAAAAAATTAAGAGCAAATCCAAAGACAGCAAAACTACCTGTAATTATGGCCACAGCACGTGGTGCTGAATATGAAAAGATTAAAGCCCTGGATTTAGGTGCTGATGACTATATGACCAAGCCATTTTCTGTAATGGAAATGGTTGCCAGAATTAAAGCTATCTTGCGACGTTCAAATGAAGGTAGCGATGCTAAAGGCGAGGTTAAGTTTGGCAAGATCGTGATTAACGAGGTAAAGCACTCAGTTACTGCTGATGATAAGAAACTAGACTTATCATTAAAGGAGTTTGAGTTACTGTTTCTTCTAATTAAGCATCCTGGTCGCGTCTACAGCAGAGATGAATTGTTAAATCTCATCTGGGGTATTGATTATGATGGTGAAAACAGAACTGTTGACGTTCACATCAGGGCTCTGAGATCAAAATTGGGTGATCTTGAGAATGTCATTCAGACTGTAAGAGGTATCGGTTACAAGGCGGATGCATGATTTCTAGGATCTTTCGTTCTGTATTTTTTACAACTATTCTGGTCCTGATTTTAGGATTGGGAGCATCTTTGTTTATTTCATCCTATCAGCTAATCAAGGCTGACAGTGATGGTCTTATTTCCTTTACAACCAAGTTAGAAGATGCTCTCAACAAGAATCCTAATATGGATTTGACTCTATTAACCATTGACGATTACAGAATCAATCTAATCCATAAAGATGGAACTGTCTACTATGATTCTCAGGTTAATGCTTCTACTTTAGAGAATCACTCAGATAGAGATGAATTTCGTCAGGCTGAGAAAACCGGTAAAAGCAGAGTTTACAGATACTCTTCTACCTTAGGTAAGAGAACTGTTTACTATGCAGTAAGGTTAAAGTCAGGAGATGTATTGCGCTGTGCCTACACTACAGATAACATCTTTTCACAGGCACTCTCATTAGGTTTACACCTGCTTATCATTCTGCTGTTAGCTATCGTAGTATCAGTTATTTTAGCTAAGAGAATTTCAGCTAAGATTGTAAGTCCTATCAATACGATTGATCTTAACAATCCGACAGAGAACGTGGTTTATGACGAGTTAAAGCCTTTCTTAGAAAGGATTGATTCTCATCAGCACCGTATTAAGAAGTTATTACGTAAAGTAACTGCAGCTCATTCCCAGATTAAGGTTATGACAGCCTATATGTCTGAGGGCATCATCTTTTTAAACAAGAAAGGTGAGATTATTCTGATAAATCAGAGCGCGCAGTCTATTTTTAATATTGAAGATCCTGAAAAATATAAAGGTGAGAGCCTGCTTAATATCAACCGCTCTCCAATCTTTTGTTCAATCTTTGAGAAAAGAGATGAGATTGAGAATGTGAAGCAGGATATTGAGTTATCAGGTAAGTATTACAAACTAATTTTCAATAAGATCACCGAAAACGACAAATTAGTAGGTTTCGTACTCTTATTAGTTGATATTACTAAAGCTAAGCAGTTGCAGATGCAACGTCAGGAATTTGCTTCAAATGTATCTCATGAGTTAAAGACACCTCTACAATCTATCATTGGTAGAGCAGAACTTATTGAAAACGGTATTGTACGTCCTGATGATTTACAGAACTTTGGTAAAAAGATCCGCTTTGAAGGACAGGCTCTGTTAAACATGATTAACGACATCATGTTCTTATCAAAGGTTGAATCTGGCGTAAAAGCACAAAGTGAGCATATAAACTTAAAGTCACTCTCTGAAAGTGTAGTAGATTCTCTAAAAGAGAAAGCTTCTAAAAAGGGCGTAACCCTTGTGCTTGATAGTGAAGATCTGCAGATGAATTTCGTACGCAGATATATGTCTGAAATTCTCTACAACTTAATTGATAATGCCATTAAATACAATAAAGAGAATGGTACTGTTAATTGCAAGATCTTTAGCCAGGAACATAAGTTCTTTATTGTCGTAAAAGATACCGGTATTGGTATTCCAAAAGAAGATCAGGACAGAATCTTTGAAAGATTTTTCTGTGTTGACAGAAGTCACACCAACAAGGATAGTACAGGTTTAGGTCTTACTATCGTAAAACACATCGTTGAAGAGTGTCATGGCTCTATCGATGTTGATTCAAAACTAGGTGAAGGCACAACCTTTACTCTTGTCTTTGAAATGGCTTAGTAAAAAGCTCACTTTCTGCATCACAAGATCCGATCACATAATTGATTGAGTCTAATGTAGAAGGTGAGCTTTTTGAATTTCACTTTTGAGAAGTCTTTATTTCTGCTCTTTTAAATGGTCATGAACCCTTGCTGCAGCAAGCTCTATCTCAAGATCTTGCAGACCATAAAATGACCTTTTAAGAAAGTCTAAAGGAACGATTTTTAATAGCTCAGCACTAGGAAGATCATATTTCCATTGATAGTAAGCATAAAATCTACCTATCCAATCAGGTATAAAAACACCTAATGCTTTACCTTTCTTTAGTTGATACTTATCAACCTCACAGAAGTATTCAAAAAGCTCTAGGTAATTTTTAGTACTTACATAGGCTTGAGAAACATCAATGTAGTGACGTGTTTTACTCTTCATATAGCTTTCAATGAAGTCTTTGGTATCCATGTCAGGAAAATCGTAAGCAATGTAGGCAAATAGCTTTCCTTGAGTTTCTACAACTTCATCTAGATATGCTTCATTATAAGCTGGCATCGGTTATCTTTGGTTTGCCTCATGTAAGTAAGATCATGTGTCATTGTATCTTAATTTTGTGAGTAAAACTTAACATATTGATTTATAAATAAATCAAGTATATGAATAATTAGTAGATGTGAAAAAAATGTAGTTTTAGCACTAAAACAGGTGTTAAAAAATGTATGAAATAGCCAATTTTAGGTGTTAAAAATTGTGTTGAGGTGCCTTGTCATTTACTGAAAAGTTGAAATTTATAGGGACTAATGATACCTATACGCTTGGCTTAATCTTCTTTGTAAAAGTAACTTTTGTTTTTTCAACATGATTTTTACGATTTGTTTTTAATAATTCTTAATATCGGTGTATCATACACGCATCGAAAATCCGCACACAAATGCACAATTTGTGCACTTCATGAAGTTTAGAGGTAATGATGCAACAACATTTAGCCG
The DNA here is from genome assembly GCA_000431835.1 of Succinatimonas sp. CAG:777. Lineage (GTDB taxonomy): Bacteria > Pseudomonadota > Gammaproteobacteria > Enterobacterales > Succinivibrionaceae > Succinivibrio. The sequence continues at coordinate 14,867 of HF987916.1, read as the reverse complement.
ATAAGAATATCGCTCTTGATTTAGTTCGTGTAACAGAAGCTGCTGCTTTAGCTTCAGCAAAATTCACAGGTCTTGGGGATAAAGAGCTGGTTGATAGAGCTGCTGTAGATGCAATGCGTATTGCATTCCAAAGTTTGCATATCAAAGGAACCATTGTCATCGGCGAAGGTGAAAAAGATGATGCTCCTATGCTATACACTGGCGAAAAAGTAGGTTTCGGTGACGGCTTAGAGTTTGATATCGCAGTTGATCCTATCGACGGAACTTCATGTGTTGCAGGTGGTAGACCAAATGGTATTGCTGCTGTTGGTATCGCATTAAAGGGCACAATGTTCAACCCAGGTCACAGCTACTACTGTGAAAAAATGGCGGTAGGTCCTGAGGCTGCTAATGTTATTGATCTTGATGCTCCAATCAAAGATAATCTTTTAAATGTAGCTAAAGCATTAGGTAAGAGAGTAGGTGACTTAAAGGTATTCGTATTAGATAAGCCTCGTCATGCTGAGTTAATCAATCAGATCCACGCAGCTGGTGCTCGTGTAATGGTTCACTCAGATGGTGATATCGCTGGTGCCTTAATGACCATCGATCCAAGATCAGACATCGATATGTTAGTAGGTGTTGGTGGTACTCCTGAAGCTGTGGTAACAGCCTGTGCCCTAAAGGGTACCGGTGCTCAGATGCTCACAAGATTAAAGCCAAAGACAGAAGAAGAGCGCGAAGCAATCATTAAAGACGGTTTTGATCTAAAAGCAATCCGCACAGTGGATGATTTAGTAACCACTGATCAGTGCTTCTTCTCAGCAACTGGTGTAACCCCAGGTGAGTTATTAGACGGTGTTCACTATAGGGGTGGCTTTGCTCTAACCTCTTCAATGTGTTCACGTGGTAGAACTGGTACCGTTCGCTACATTGAAGCATGGCACGATCGTAAGAAGTTATCAAAGATGAGTACTATTGAGTACTAATCCTATAACCTAATCTTTCAAAGATTCATTTTTAAGCACTTTTTCACAGAGATGTGGGAAGGTGCTTTTTCATAAAAGTATCTCGCAAGACCTGGTCAAAAAAATTAAGGCTGCTATACTCTGGACAAGAGGTAGTAGCGCATGGATAACAAGACCACACAGTTTCAAAAATACTCTTTTAGTGCCTTAACAGAACAAGGAGCACTTGCTTTAAAAAGTGAGTTTGTAAGTAACGATCCTGAGTACGGCAAAAAGGTCTTATCCTCAATAGAAGATGGTCTTAAAAAGTGTGACTGCTTTTACATAAGCGTTGCTTTCATTACCTCAAGTGGTATTGAGCCATTATTACCCGTCTTAAAAGATCTTGAAAACAGAGCTATCAAAGGTCAAATCCTGACAACTGACTACCTGACCTTTAGTGAACCTAGAGCTTTAGAGAAACTATCAAAGTTTAAAAACATCACTTTAAAGATGTACATCACAGCTAATGCAAAAGTTCGTGAGCATTCTGGCTTTCATACCAAAGGTTATATCTTTAAAAAGGACGAGAGCTATCAAATTATTATTGGCTCATCAAATTTAACTCAGAGCGCGCTTACCTATAACAAAGAGTGGAACACAAGGTTAGATTCAAAAGAGAACGAAAAATTCGTAAAAGACGTTTTGCATGAGTTCAACTCTTTATGGAACAGTGAAAACTCCAAGCTCTATGATGACTATAAGTCTGTTTATGAAGAAAGTTACAAGATAGTAAAAGCTCAGAAAAAGGCTGCACTTGCAACTAAAGAGCTTTCTTTAGAAACTTATAGCTTAAAGCCAAATCGAATGCAGTCTGAGTTTATCGACTCACTAAAAGCTCTGATTGCAAAAGGGGAAAAGAAAGCACTTTTAATCTCAGCTACAGGTACCGGTAAAACCTATGCTTCTGCTTTTGCTGTACGTGAGTTAAAAGCAAAAAAGGCGCTGTTTATTGTTCATCGTGAGCAGATCGCCAAGCAGGCCATGAAAAGCTATGACATCGTCTTTAACAACACCAAGACAACAGCTCTACTCTCAGGTACTCAAAAAGATATAGAGAATGCTGATTTTATCTTCGCGACTATGCAGACCATCTGTAAAGAAGAGTACCTGCATAAGTTTAGACAAGATGAATTTGATGTAATAGTAATCGATGAAGCTCATCATGCTGGTGCTAGCAGTTATGACAAGATCATGAACTACTTTAAGCCTACTATTTTGTATCTAGGCATGACAGCATCTCCTGAGCGTTCTGATGATATTGATATTTTCTCAATTTTTGATCACAACATTGCTTATGAAATCAGACTGCAACAGGCTCTAGAGCATGATTTCTTATGTCCTTTTCACTATTTCGGCATCACTGATCTTGTGGATGTAAATTACGAGAAATTAGAGTTAAGTGACTTTAATCTCTTATGCTCTGAAAAAAGAGTTTCATTTATCATGGATCAGATGGAGTTCTACTCATACTCAGGCGATAAGCCAAGAGGACTTATCTTCTGCTCAAGAAAAGATATCGCAAAAGAACTATCAGACATATTCAACAGATCAGGTCGTTTTAGAACTTTAGTTCTAACAGGTGAGGATAAACAGTCAGTAAGAGATGATGCTGTACGCAGAATAGAAGCTGACAAATCATGTAGTGACTACATAGACTACATCTTTTCTGTGGATATCTTTAACGAGGGTGTGGATATCCCCAAGGTAAATCAGGTTGTAATGCTACGTCCTACACAGTCACCTATCGTCTTTGTACAGCAGTTAGGTAGAGGTCTTCGTAAATACATAGATAAAGAGTTTGTGGTGATTTTAGATTTTATTGGAAATCACCAGAACAATTATATGATCCCTATGGCTCTATCAGGCGATAGAAGCTATGACAAAGAGAACCTGCGCCGCTATGTACAAGAAGGTGAACGCATCATCCCTGGAGCATCTACCATTCACTTTGATGAAATTGCAAAGAGCAAGATCTTCGCTTCAATTGATACATCCAATTTCTCAGCAGTTAAACTCATTAGAGATAACTATGAAGCGTTAAAGCATAAGCTAGGTAGAATTCCAAAATTATCTGATTTTGAAAGGTACGGCCAGATGGACGTGCAATGTATCTTTAAGAGTAAGCTAAAATCTTTGGGTTCTTATTACAATTTCTTAAATAACTACGAAAAAGAGTTTAAATATTACAACTTTTTAGATAAGTACGAAAAAGAGTTTAAAGACACTTTAACCCCACTACAGGCAAAGCACCTAAAGTTTGTATCTAAGCACTTTGCTAATGGCAAGCGTGATTCTGAACTTTTAATCTTAAAAGAGATCTTAAATGGGCAGTACACTGATCTTTTAAAGCACTTAGAAGTTGGTAAGGGTATCGCTTTAACTCAAGTTCAAAAGGTTAATTTATCTAATATAATGACCAATAACTTCATCACAGGTGAGGGTAAAAAAACAATTAAAGATATTAGCTTTGCTAAGCTAGATGGAGAAGACTTAAAGGTAGATGATAATTTCAAAGAGATGCTCAAAAATGATCTTTTTTGTGACTTCTTAGAGGAGTTAGTTGAGTACTCATTAGATTATTGTCAAAAAAACTATGCTCTTGCAGAAGAAAAAGGTAGTCTCTGCTTGTATAAAATGTATAGTAGAGCAGATGTATGTCGCCTTTTAGATTGGTCTAAGTCTGTTGTGCCCTTAAATATTGGCGGTTATAAATACGATAAAACTACTAATACCCTGCCTATCTTTGTAAATTATCATAAAAATGAAGACATCAGTTTGAGTATCAAATACGAAGATGCTTTTATTAGTCATGATATTTTTTCATGGATTTCTGACAGTGAAAATTTGAAAAAAATGAGTCAGGAAATAAAGCACATTCTTGAGCAATCAACATTACTTACCAAAATAGAGCTATTTGTAAGAAAAAGAAATGGGAATGATGAAGATTTTTACTATTTGGGTCGAGTAAATTATGTGGAAGGAAGTGCTCGAGAAATCACCATGAAAAATGACAATGGTAAATATAAAACAGTAGTAAAGATGCTTTTAAGACTAGAAAATGCAGTCAGAGATGATATCTTTGACTATATCGTAAACAAATAACCTTAAGACAAGTTGGAATAATCAAAAGCATGAAAACAATTAACGTAGTTGCCGCAATCATTATTAAAGACAACAAGATCTTCGCTACACAGCGTGGCTATGGTGAGTTCAAAGATGGCTGGGAATTCCCTGGTGGTAAAGTAGAGCAGGGGGAAGCTCCAGAAAACGCCATCGTACGAGAGATTAAAGAAGAATTAGATACCGTAATTGAAGTAATAGAATACTTTGATACTGTAGAGTATGACTACCCAAACTTTCATCTATCAATGAAGTGCTATATCTGTACGGTTGTCTCAGGAAAATTGGAGCTTTTAGAGCATGAAGCTGCCAAGTGGCTTGATAAGTATTCTCTAGACTCGGTTGCATGGTTACCAGCTGATCTTGGTTTAGTTGATAAGCTAAAAGATTACCTGTCAAAAAATCGTTCATAATACTGACAAAGCAAATGACAGACCTCAAAAGTATTGTCTTTTAACTTTAGGATGTTGTACCAGCTGTTTTGCAGGTACAAACAAATAAGGTCCTATTTCTAGGACCTTGTTTGGAGTACATTATGGAATATTAAGCTGCTACGTCGTTGCTTGGCTTGTCCTTAGGATCATTGCCTTTGTACAACTGATTTACTGAACGTGAACCGATGAATACGCGGTTGGTCTGAATTGCTTTCTCTCTAGCATAATCAGGTCTTGAGTTCATAATCTGTGAAATCTGCTCCTCGCTCATTTTACCTAAGGTTAAACCGATTGCTTTGTAGGTGATATATGGACGAGCTTCTTTAGAGATAATGATCTGTGCTTTAGCTGTTACATCATCCACAACATTAACAATCTTTAACACACCGTCGTCAATCAGGTTTCTAACGGTAGGTTCTGTTACAGGTAAGGTTAAAACTGACTTTCTCTGTAATACATACTCACGTAATAGAGCGCGTTCAGCAAAGTCTAAAGTCTCAACAGCCTTTTCAACTTTTTCCTGAATTCTCTTGACGCTGTTCTTTCTGCGTAAAAGTGTATTTACTGAGAAAACTGCCTGAGAAATGAAGTTTGAAATTTCAATTATCAGAGCGAAATATAAAAAGATCTTATTGGATTCAATACGGTCAGCAAATTCTGTTGATACAGCCTGCCAAGGTACAATTAACATTAAAACGGTCAGGCAGAATAACCACATCATAACAGTATTGATAGTCTTTAAAGCGGTATTTGAAACTTCGTGATTCATAATAAACTCCAAAAATTGACGTATTTCCAAATGTACTTTTACTGTTGCAATTGATGTGCCAAAAAACAAAACTATCTTTAACTTAACGATTTATAAGGAGTTTTGTATTAATACGCCATTAATATGAGTTTCAATGAAATTAATATCGTCAAGAAAATGATTAATTGAGGCGAAAATTAATGGTGGTTTTAGAAAATCTGATGACAGATCTTTGGCATATTAGGGGGCTTTTGAAATATCCGAGCTTTAAAAGTAAATATAAATCACATTTGCATTATAGAAATAATAAAAGAAATGACATCAATAGAATTTATTGATAGAATAATGAATATATGTATTTTTATAAAATATAAATAAAAATTAGAATATATTACAATAAGTAATATAAATTTTTATAAAGAATATCCTTTATAAAAATTAGTATAGATAGTTAAAGGCTTCATACTTTAGGTTGCATCATGCTCAAAAGGAAAACAGTTGTTCAAATAGCAAAGGGCTCTGAAGATAAGATTTCGTTGGATAACTGTTATGCTAAAACTTACTTATCTAACGACATGTCTAAATTAGACTATGGCAAGACTGTAGATTGTCATTGCAAAATAGTTGGAAATATTGCAAAAGTCTTGTTACACGATTTTTGTACCAAAAGGGTAGCCAACCTTTTTCCTAAAAATAGTAGCTTGATAGTTGCTGTGCATGATTTAGGAAAGATATCTCCAACATTTCAATTAAAGTTAGCAAAGGCAATAGACAGGATTTCATGGAAAAAAAGTCATCCAGAACTTGTTCCATATGAGCTAATTCAAGAAAGTTCTTTTGGAGGGCATCCTACAGTCAGTTATTCTGCTTTAAAGAACATTAATGAAAATGTTGCTTTAATTGCAGGTCAGCATCATGGAGCATTGCACCCTATAGCGTATTTGAAAAATGAGCATAGTGATGACTTTGGTGGATCTTATTGGAACAATCTAAGAAAAAGTGAATATCTTAATCTGTGCAATTTTTTTGAAATGAACCTTGATGCAAGATTAAGCCCTGCACAATTATCTCTATTAAGTGGTCTAACATGCGTTTCAGATTGGATTGGCTCTGGCTCTTATTTTGACGATCCATCGTCTGATGTAGAAAAAAATATTAAAGAATCTGTTCTAGGTGCAGGATTTAGAAAATTCAAAATAAAGAAAAATTTAACATTTAAAGATATATTTGGCTTTTCCTCAAATGAAACTCAAGACACTTTATTAAAAGATATTACCTCTCCTGGAGTGTACGTAGTAGAAGCTCCAATGGGATTAGGAAAGACTGAATTAGCTCTTTATGCTGCTTACAAACTGCTAGTGACAGAACAAGCTTCAGGAATCTATTTTGCTTTACCAACTCAGTTGACCTCCAATAAGATTTGGACAAGGGTTTCTGACTTTTTATCAAAAGTTATTGAAGGTACAAATGCAGAAAAACGCTCTCTCTTACTACATTCTACTGCACACTTAGTTCAAGATTCATTAGGTGCCGATGCTATGCCAGGAAAATCATGGTTTTCATCTGCCAAAAGAGGTCTGTTATATCCATTTGCAGTAGGAACTATAGATCAAGCATTGCTGTCAGTAATGAACGTTAGGCATTCTTTTGTTCGAAGTTTTGGGTTGGCAGGCAAGGTTGTAATCATTGATGAAGTCCACACGTATGATTGCTACACAGGTTCTATTTTAGACAGCTTGGTTCAGCACTTAATTAACATTGGATGTTCCGTGATAATCTTAAGTGCTACCTTGAGTGTTCAAAGAAGAAGTGAGCTTTTAAAAAGAAAGTCAGAAACTTCATCTTACCCTGTCATGTCGTATGTAAATAGCAATTCAGAAGAATTAAGAAAAACTGTTGTAAGTAAACCTGTGCCTGATAGAAATATAAATTTAGCATTCAAGTCTTATTCAGATTGTAGGAGAGAGGTTATAAAAAGAGCTAAAGATGGACAGCAAATTTTATGGATAGAAAACACTGTTGAGGATGCTCAAAGCACATACATGGATATTGCATATTTAGCCAAAAACAATGGTATCGAATGTGGATTAATTCATTCTCGCTTTACGCCAATTGATAGGGAACGTAAAGAATCTTACTGGGTAGAGTTATTGGGCAAAAATACATCTTCTGAACTTCGTTCTAAAAATGGAAGAATATTAATAGGAACTCAAGTTCTTGAGCAATCGTTAGATATAGATGCAGATTTTTTAGTCAGCAGATTTGCTCCTACAGATATGCTTTTACAAAGAATAGGTCGACTATGGAGACATTGTTCAACAGCAAGATCTGAAAGTGCTAAGCCAGATATGTGGATGGTTGACGCAGAGCTTAAAGAATGCATTGATTCAGATGGCAGTGCATTGGCTCCATCCTCATATGTTTATAGTCCCTATGTTCTATGTAGATCGTTAGAAGTATTTAAGCGACAAGCTGATACTGGATCTATCAGTATTCCTTCAGATATTCGAAGGTTAATAGATGAAACATACATTCGAAGAGATGAAAAGAATCCTCATTATAAAAATATGTTGCAAGAGTTGCGTTTTGGAAGTAAAAATCGCAAAGGAATAGAATCTTTAAAATCTCTTGCTAGAAGCGCAGTAGCAGAAAGAGCTGTTGTAATCAGTGATGAAAATGCACCGACTAGGTATGCATCAGAATCTCAATCTAAAATCTTGATTGTTTCAGATATTAGCTGTAACAACGACAAAACAGAAATAGAGTTTTTAGATGGTAATAAGTGCGAGATCTTAAAAAAATGTGACAGAAAGTCTTCTGGGACAAGAAAAATATCCATTGAACTGATGAAGCATATAGTTCAGTGTCAACAAACAAAATCTCCTTCTCAGATAACTAAAGATCAAGCAATCAAACTCGGCTTGGAAAATTATCTCTATTTGGGAGATAAGGGGGATTCTTCGGCAGAATCTGGTCTTTCGATAATGATAATTTCTTCTTCAGGCGTACTAAAGAATTTCAATGGCCTAGCTGAAGATAAATACATATACACATATTCTTACGAAAAAGGATTGGAGGTGGTAAAGAAAAATGGCAACTAATTCTTTTAACCTTATTGATGAAAAGTGGATTCCAACTGTGGATAAAGGGCTTGTGAGTTTAAAGCAAGTTTTTTCAGACAGAGAAATAAAACAACTAGGAGGTTCTGTCATTGAAAAACTGTCAATATTTAAACTTTTACTTGCAATTGCTCAATCAGCCTACACTCCAAAAGATGATCTTGACTGGCGAAATTATTCTAAAGAAAATTTTGTGTCAAAGGTCAACTCATATCTAGACAAATGGCATGACAACTTTTTTCTATATTCAGATGAAAATCCTTTTTTGCAGTTTCCGATTTTGTCCTCTTTTAAAACTGAGCTGAAATCTTTTTCAACGGTATTGCCTCAAGTAGCATCAGGAAATAATGTTCTAACTTTGGAGAGTGAAATTGCTTTTGACTTGTCAGATGCTGATAAAGCTAGAATGATTGTAGCTCAAATGAATTTCGCTTTTGGAGGAAAGCAGACAGATAACAGCTTTTCGTTATCGGAAAATTATGTCAAATCTAAATCAGGAAAAGTAGGTATAGGATTGAGCGCTGAAAGCTACTTGCATTCATATTTTTTCGCAACATCCTTAATTGAGTCAATAAGGTTAAATCTATTAACTATAAAAGATATCACTTCTCTAAATTCATTTCCTTCAGGTTTAGGAACTGCTCCATGGGAAAAAATGCCAACAGGTGAAGATGATGATATCGCAAAAGAATATAAACAATCACTTTTAGGAAGACTTGTCAGTCTTGGAAGGTTCTGTTTGTTAAAAGAAGATGGTTTGTACTTAACAGAGGGACTGTTCTTTCAAGATCACAGAGATGGAGTATGTGACCCTTCAGTGACCCTATATAAATCTAAAAATATAATTAGAGCATTAAAGTCAGATCCAGAAAAGAGTCCATGGCGATCATTACCTTCAATTTTGTCTTTTATTTCTCTTTCTAAAGATAAAGTATTTTGTGCTCAATTACAGTTATGTGCAAAGAGAATTTGCGACTATTTAGAGCCAATTGCAATATGGTCCGCGGGTCAAAAAATTTCTTCAAAGTGTGGTGAGTTTAAGGTCTCAGGAAAAGATGATAGCGTAGATAGCTACATATGGTTAGATAAAGGCGATATTCTATCAGAAGCATGGTATAGCCTTTATGCAAAAGAATTAGGTGACTTAGAAAAATTGTCGTCTTGCCTTGATGCTTCTATAGAAGGTTATTTGATAGATATGAAATATACAAAAATCAAAGAAAAGAATTACAAAAAAAAGTTAGAAGCTCAAGTGAAAAAGTTCACTTTCTCATTTTGGGAAAATATTGAGCCATTCTCCCAAGAAATTTCCGACAGATGTTGTGATTTAGAAGGTAGAAAAATGCTAAGACATAAGTTTGCTCAGATTGCTAAAAAGATATATGACGAAGCTTGTCCTTGTAATACTACAAAGCAGTTAAAAGCATGGTCAAGACATCAGATATTTACAGGTAAGTATGAGCAAATTGGAGAATAAAGAATGGCAAGTAACAATGAAAGAAATTTGAAATTTGTTGAATATATCTGTAAACAGTGCTCTTCAAATAAAGCTACAGCAGCTCATTTAAGGAGGGCAGATTTAAAAAACAGTGATCCTTACGTTATGACTACTCTAGTTAAGTTTGGATTAGACATAACTAAAAACTCAGAATTTACTCCATTTTGCTTGGTAGCAGCAGCTATTGCTAGAAGTAAAAAGTATGAAAACGGAAAATCTAGTTTTATTCAAATATTGTCCTCAGTCGAAAAAGAGAATCCTAAATCGTCAGAAAGGGATGATTCAAGGTTTAGACGTTTGCTTTCCTGTGATAGCTTAACAGAGTTAGCCCTTATTTTTCGCCATATTATGACTTTTATTCAAAGTAAGAGTGATAAGTCTATTAACTATTCAGAGTTGTTGGATGATCTTTACTCATTTAACTATGAAGAATGGAGAGCTAGAACAAAAAGAAAGTGGGCTATGCAGTTTTACAACTGTCCACGAGAAAAAGAGTTAATGGAGAAATAGCATGCCACATTATTTAACTCAGATCCAACTAACTCCTGAGATTATTGTAAAAGCCAAAATTACAGATACATACTCTATTCATAGACTTGTGTACGACCAATTTTCAAAAGATACCACGTCAGCTGAGTCTAAAAGAATCTTACCTTTGTGGGCCTTGTCAGCAAAGGGTGCGTTCAACAGAATAGTGATTTTATCTTGTGAGGCGCCTCAAAAAGAAGTAATGCCGTGTATCTTAAAAAATAGGTCTTCGATTGAGTTTCCTGAAAAGATCTTAAATGCTAAAAGATGCATATTCAAAATTACAGTAAATCCTACAGTAAAAAAAGAAGGAAAAATAGTTCCGATAAAAGATTTTCAATCTGTAAGGTCTTGGTTTTGTGAAAAAGGAATAAAGAACGGTTTTTTAGTCGAAAGTGCCATAGTTAATGATATACATGCAGATATATTTACAGATAAACATGGCTACAAAGTAACAATTAATAAAGCTGAAGTATCTGGAGAGCTACAAGTAAAAGACCAAGCTAAGTTCAGAACAGCGGTATTTGATGGAATCGGTCGAGAAAAGGCTTTTGGTTGTGGATTGTTACAGATTATTCCTAACGAATAAGTAATACAAAATTAATAACATTAGAGGATTTTACCATGACAAAATTAAACAATACTAAGATAGAGTTTCACATTTTACAGTCTTTCCCAGTAAGTTGCTTAAACCGAGACGATGTTGGCTCTCCAAAATCAGCAATGATAGGCGGTGTGAATCGTGCGCGAGTCAGTTCTCAATGCTGGAAACGACAAGTACGTTTGGCAATGCATGAATTTGGCATAAAGTTAGGCATCAGAACCAAAAATTTACAGAAGCTGTTATCAAATGCTTTAGAAAAAGCTGGGGCAACCGAAGATCAATGTTCTTCATGTTCAGATATGATTGCACAAGCGCTTTCAAACGATACTTTAATTTTTATTTCAGAGCATGAAGTATCTAAGTTTGTGGATTATGCAAAAGAAAAAGACTTTGATGCAAAGAAAATCAATGTAAAAGAATTGTCGAAATTGTGTAAGAAATATGTAGATAAAAATTTGGATGCATTAGATATTGCTCTATTTGGAAGAATGGTTGCAAATAAAGAAATTGATATGAACATTGAAGCTGCGACTTCATTTAACCATGCAATTTCAACACACGCAGTATCTACAGATATCGATTATTTTACAGCTTTGGATGATCTTCCAACAACAGATCTTGGTTCAGCTCATTTAGGTACTACTGAATTCAATTCTGCAACTTACTATAGATATGTTTGCCTAGATTTAGGTGTTTTAGCTAAAAATCTATGTATAGAAGATATTCATGCCGATAAAGATACTATTAACAAAGCAATAGAAACCTTTGTTAAGGCTTTGCTGATCGCTGTTCCTTCCGCAAGACAAAATACAATGTCAGCTTATTCAACTTGGGATTATGCAAAAGTTCTTGTACGAAACGGACAAGCTTTGCAGTTGAGCTTTGAAAAGCCTGTTAGATCAAAAGGCAATGGCTACTTAGAGCCAAGTATTGATGAATTAAAAGCTCAGATTGAAACAAAACAAAAATTGTTAGGGTCTCTTTATTCTTGCAAATTAGAAAAAGAATGGGGCCTTAATGACAATTATTCCATAGATGATTTGATTTCTGATATTGAGGCTGTGTTGTAGTCATGAGCTATGTTTTGTTGTGGTTAGAAGCTCCTTTACAAAGTTGGGGGGCTAATTCAAAGTTTAACAGACGAACAACAGTTTCTTTTCCAACAAAATCAGGCGTTTTGGGATTAGTGTTATCTGCTATGGGAAAAGGGGGTGAGCAGAGAGAATTGCTTGAACTCTTTTCCAAAAGTGATTTGCAAGTAGATGCTTTCCCTAAAAAGACACAATTAGCAAGTTCAACCTTAGAAGATTTCCATATGGTAGGAGCTAATTATAATGATTCTGATTTATGGGAAAAATTGTTGATACCTAAAACATCAGACGGTAAAAAAGCGGTAGGTGGTGGACAGAAATTGACTTACCGTTATTATCTTCAAGATATGGCATATGCTGTTTATTTAGATGTTCCAAATGATCTTGTAGATCAAGTATGTGAATCCTTAAAATCACCCGTATGGCCAATATTTTTAGGAAGAAAATGTTGCGTTCCTTCGGAAATTATTTTTCAGGGAACATTCTCAAATAAGGATATGTGTGTAGATAGAGCTAAGGAAATTGCAACTTTAAAGGGCCGATATTGTGATTATTCCGTTTTACAGGAAAATTCGATAGATAAAGGTGACGTTTTGGTGTTGAATGATGTTCCAGTCCAATTTGGTATTCGAAAACTCTACACTGAGCGCTATGTAACTGTAGTGAAAAATCCTTATGAGATCGATATTTCTTAAAGTAGCTAGGGAATTACTCCCTCAGGTAAAGGATAAATACCCATTTATCTTTTTAGAACACGGTAGGCTTGAAGTTGACGATAGCAGTGTTAAATGGATTGATGAAAAATGCCATGTGATTAGCATCCCTTGTGCAACTGTAAATACGATCCTTTTGGGGCCAGGAACATCTGTTACTCATGCAGCGATAAAAAGTATTTCTGAATCTAATTGTACAGTATGTTGGGTAGGTTCAGACTCTCTTTTGTACTACGCAACAGGAGAAACTCCGACTGCTGATACATACAATTTAAAAAAGCAACTTTCTTTGTATTCAAGTCCAAAGAAAAAATTGGAAACAGCAAGAAAGTTGTTCAGTTATCGATTTCCAGATCTCGATTTACAAAATAAAAGTTTATCTGAAATGATGGGAATGGAAGGTTACCGTGTTAAATCTTTATACAAAACTACTGCTGAAAAGTACGGTATAGAGTGGGAAGGTCGAGATTACGTTCCAGGAAAGCTAAATCTAAGCAATACGACAAATAAAATTTTAACGTGTTGCAATGTTGCTTTATATGGAATCTTATTGTCTGTTGTTCATGCTCTAGGCTTTTCACCAAGAATTGGATTTATTCATTCAGGATGTCCTTTACCTTTTGTCTATGATTTAGCAGATCTTTATAAACCAGAGGTTTCGATAGATTTAGCATTTTCGTTAACAAAGAAAATGGGCGGAGATTATGTTAAAGAGGTTGTTGCTGATGCTTTTAGAGAAAGGATATGTAGTAACAATATATTAGAACGCTCTGTAAAAGATCTTGAAATGCTCATGGGAGTAAACAAATAGTGGTTGTTGTTATAGCAGAACAAATTCCTGATGCAATACGAGGAAAAATGAAACTGTGGTTTATTGAATTGAAGCCAAATGTTTTTGTGTCAGGAATAAATGATCATGTCGCAAAGAAGGTTGTTGATTATTTATTTTCTAAATCAACATTCTTATCATGAATGACAATCATAATTAGTAAAAACAATTCTCCTGGTTATCAAATCATCTCTTTAGGAACGACAAAAAAGAAAATTGTCGAAATGACAGGCTTGCAACTTATCACAAATAGGCTAGTCTAATTTAGCACTAGATGTTGTTTAAAAATTTGTTTAAAATCAATTTATTACTTAAAACGATAATATGTAATTATTTGATTTACATTATTTTTAATTTTAAGTGTATTCCCCACAACGTGGGGATGTTTCTTAAAAACGCATACGATAGAAGTGAACTATCAAGTATTCCCCACAACGTGGGGATGTTTCTCTGCGGAAGCACTAGTGATAGAGCCTGCGAAGGTATTCCCCACAACGTGGGGATGTTTCTGTGACTCAGCCGAGCCTAAGTCAATCGAGGAGGTATTCCCCACAACGTGGGGATGTTTCGGTATGATACCTTTTGTTTATGAAGGTGAATATGTATTCCCCACAACGTGGGGATGTTTCTTAAAATGGTTCAGCTAGCATATCAAGCATTAAAGTATTCCCCACAACGTGGGGATGTTTCTGACCAGTTCTCTAATTTACCGTCTGATGTCCGGTATTCCCCACAACGTGGGGATGTTTCCGATCAAGACGATCAAGTTTTCGGTTATCAGGAGTATTCCCCACAACGTGGGGATGTTTCTCTGTGAGTTTTGCAAGGCGGTATTACTATCAAGTATTCCCCACAACGTGGGGATGTTTCTACAACTTAGCTGATGGTAATGGCTTATACCTGGTATTCCCCACAACGTGGGGATGTTTCTATAGACCTTCACAGGGGACACCAGGATCTAAAGTATTCCCCACAACGTGGGGATGTTTCTCTGCTCTCGATAGTCTTAATTCTGCTAAAATCGTATTCCCCACAACGTGGGGATGTTTCTATAAAGCCTTAAACGAAAAGTTAGACAAAGTTGTATTCCCCACAACGTGGGGATGTTTCCTCTGTCAGCTCCATCTGCAATATCTTGAGCATGTATTCCCCACAACGTGGGGATGTTTCTAAAAGATTTTAAGAGGCTGTAAG
>HF987915.1:35394-49657 GCA_000431835.1 Succinatimonas sp. CAG:777 | reverse complement strand
TGTTAGCTAACGTACATGCCGTGCACACATAAATAAGCCTGTAAATTTGCTTCACAGGCTTAAAGGCTTAGATAAATTATAGATATTAGTTCTGTTCTTTATAAGCTAAGTAAGCCAGTAAATTTAAACTGGCGTTGTAGTAATCCTCTGAGGTGGCAAGGTTAGGCTCCATAATTGGCTTACCCATAACTAAATCACGCACAGCTTTAAGACCTGAGCTCATATTATAGGATGCAGTCTCACCTGTGGCGACATTAACCCAGGCTGGAGTACTGTACTCTGGGTACTTTGAATACCACTCTCGCCATACATTTAGCTCTTGAGCTTTCTTGTTTTCCCAGTAAAGGTATAAAGGAACTCTAATTGCGTCATAGCTTGAGCGAGCTGGCCACTGCTCTGCTGGGATCATCTCATCAGTAGGAGTCAATTTTATCCAATCAGGTGCTAGTTTTACTCTCTGGTTCTTCAAATCAAAGAGCATCTTTTTTCCATCATTTATTAAATCATAGAACTGCTTCAAATGAGTCTTATTATAGATATTTGAAAGAGCTGGATAGATAAAATAGCTTGGATTTACGATCACATAGTTATTGTAATAAAAGCCGTTTACAGCAGGAATGATGACGTTATAAGAGCCATATTTGGTAATAGTAAGGGCCATCATATGCATACACAGGCTCTCAGCCTTTTTAGCGTAATCTTTATTCTTCCATTTATCTGCTGCTTTAAATAATGCATTGGCAATCATCAGATCACCGTCGGTTGCGTTATTCTTATCAGCTACAGGATCACCACCGTCACGTTTATAAGCCCAGAAAAACAAACCTGTCTTTTTGTCATAAAGATTTGCATAAGACCAGTTTAGAATTTTGTCAAAACTGTCTCTGTCATTATAGGCAACAGCAAACATTAAACCATAGCTCTGACCTTCTGAGTGGGTCATGTTATTGTTGCCTGTATCGATGATAGCACCTTCATCACTTAAATACTTGGCTTTATAATCATCCCATGCATTAGCAGACACAGCTTGTGTAGATAAAGCTAAAAGTGCACAAGTTGCTTTTAATAAGAGTCTTATCTTAAGTTGACTTATTTTCATTGTTCACCTTACTTTGATTTAATCTAGATTTATCTTCCTAAATCAAATTTTTAAGTTTGTTTTTATTATATTTTTTGTAAAAAATAAATATACTCAGATTTTTACTAAAATTATCTAAGCTAAGTCACATTATTTAATCTGCATCAAATGATCGTTTGCCTGTTTTCCTATGCTTTCAAAGCTAAGACCAATTCCTGAGGTTTTAAAGATACCACCATACACTTTAAAGCATTAGGTGCACCTGTCTGCTCAAACCAGCCTTTATATAAACCACATAAAAGTACAGAGAACAATTCTAAAAAGTTATCTGCATAGTCATTATCTGTACACTCTGGAACTTGTCTTAGATTTATCTTTAAATTATCCCCTTCATCAGACAGAGTAACTACACCAAAGCCTAAGTCCTCTAAAATATCATTCATTTCAAGATTCAATCGAGACAGTGAATCTGTTACATGCACTGGATACTCATCAGACAGTCTTAAACCTGCTTCATAAATAAAGTCGCAGACATCATTTTTACTTGCATTAGCTTCCATCATTTTCATCATGATGGTAACTAAATCTAAAAAGCCTTTAGATGATGCTCTGGTATCTTGAAAAAACCTGCTCATTTAATGACCTCCTAGGACTGACTTGATGTAGAGCATTTCATACATTTCGTTGTAATCGCCAAAGGTGTTGTAATTTAAAGAACCACCAACTACTAAATCATCTAACAAGTAGTAATCAAGATTTAACTTAGCAGAGCCCCCAATACCGCTTTCGCTCTTTGAAGGGAATCTTGAGTATGGAGCTAAACCAAAATCCTTGAGCATATTCAGATCATACTGATACTGTTTGTTAGTTGGGAAGTAATCCTCTTCATTTTCTTTATATGACTGATAACCTAAAGCAATATTTGCTGTAAATTTCAGATCATCAGTTCTCTTCATATAGGTAAATGGAATTGAGGCAATATAGTAGTTCTGAGGACTGAAATAACCACCATGACCTAGAGTAAAGTGATTCTCATTATGAGAATAGTTGTCATAGGATAATGATAAGCCTACAGTCATATCCTCATACATGGTAGGTTTAAAAGGATGAACATATAAAGTACTCTTTAAACCATAGCTTGAGTTAGACAGGACATTCTTACCTAAATATCTATAGGCATTAGTTTCAAGTGAAGCTCCTACAAAGCCATCATCGTAGGCATACTCAATAGAGCCACCGTTCTTGGTAACACCTCCCCAATAAGTGCCAGACATTCTGTCTTCATATCCAAAATAGGATAATAAAGAATCAGTCATAGCTCTTCTCTCGCCTTTAAAGCGCAATTCGCTATAGGCACTTAAAGGCATCTTAAAGTAAGCACCGCCGACAACAGTAGTACCATCCTTGCCAACAGGGGTTATACCAAAGTCTAACTTGTAATTATCATCAGATAAAGCTGCAGCAAAGCCTACACCGGTCTTTCTCTTAGCTTTAGCATCAGCCATTACAGCATTAGCAGACTGCAGATTATTGACAGCCTTCATGACAGCTCTTACATCTTTAAACTGAGCAAAGTACTGCATTAGTCTCTGTCTGCCTTGTGCTGACTGCAATGAAAAATCAGCAGCATCTAACAAGTCACCCTGTAATAATTTGGTTACATCAGCCTGATCTTTTATCTTATCCAAGCCATTTTGCACCATGAAAGCGTTGATATTACCAGCATCAGTAAGGGTTGAATAAGACTCTTTTAAGGCATTAATTCTAGTAACTAAGTTCTGAACACCAACATTCAGTGCATTAGTACCAAATTCATTAGATGATGATGGCAGCACAGTACCTGCGCTAAAGCTATCCATTCTTGCTGTAAGATCTAGCTTAGAACCGCCTAATACAGGTGTTGATACAGTTACAGGTACAGATATTCCCTGTAATTTGCTCATACCATCCTCACCGTCTTTCTGACGACCTTCAACAGAAACACTTGCAGTAGTTGCAACCTTATCCTTTAAATCTCTTATCATAAAGTTGATTTCATTTAATGAATTTCTCTTCTCAGTTGGAGACATATTATAAGAATAAGAACTATTAGCTTTTTTGTTCTCCCAAGGTAATATTACCTTAGTCTTCATGATCTCTGATGAATTGCTCTTATTGGCGAATGGGTTATTAGGAGCTCTTGATGTTGAAGCTACAGATAAATCAGGATCTTCTACATTATTAGCTGAGGCATAGTCATATCGACTATCAATTAAAGCACGGGCTCTGTTTAACTTTTCTAGAGCATCTCTATAGTCTTTGTTCTTGTTATCAATTCTAGCTAGCAAGGTTAAGACTTTTGGATCATCAGTATTCTGCAACTTCATAGCAAGAACTGTTGCAGTGTCATAATCCTCATTAGCTAAAGAAGCGTTGATTGCACCTTGTAAGGCCTCCTGATTATCAGCATTGGCACTTAAAACTTGTTCATAAAGTTTATATGACTCGTTATACATGCCATTATCCTGATAAATTCTAGCCATTGCCATTCTTAGGGCAGGATTTTCAGGATCTTTTGAAATTAGAGGATAAATCACATCATAAGCGTCAGCATAACGGTTTAGATTACGCAGGGCATCAGCTTTTCTTACAGCGTCACCTGCAGCTATCTTTTCTATATCTGAGTAATTAGAATTAGCTAACAATTGCTGATTCTCAGAGAACATTCTTGCCTTATCTTCATTACCGGTCTGGTTATAAACTGTAATTAAATCAGCATAATCAGAGATAGATGCATCAAGATCCATTGGTCTTGCAGCCACTGTATCAGCTAAACTCAAAGCTTTATTAGGATCGCCTGCCTTTAAATATAAAAAGGCTAAATGTGAAAGCTGTGTATTTGAAAGACTTGCTTCGTTCAGGTTCATCATACGCAATGTATTTAAGGCTGCCTGAGAATTACCAGCCTTTTCATACATTTCAACCTGACTGAAGGTTCTGTTAATTGCAAGTTCTTCTTTTAAAGCTTTAACCTGTGGTGTATCTTTTCTGATCCTTGAAACAGCGTTATCTGCCTGTGAATATTGTTTGAATTCACTTAACAAGGAAGCTGCTGCTAAAAGATCCTCATCAGTTGCATTATCTCTTGTCAAATAACTTATCTGAGAAGAAGCTCCTGCCTCATATTCCTGTTGTTTTAAGAGTCTGCCTAAATCATAGTGAAGCCATGAAGCTTTAGGATATTTGTTGAGTCCCTGCTGTAAAGTTTCAATAGCACCAGATACATCTCCTGTACTTGCTTTTCTTTGAGCACTTTCTCTTATAGGAGGAATTGGATCAACGTAAGCTTTAGATGCTGTAGCATTGCGGATCTTATCAGCTAAAGATACAGGCATGGTTGCAAGTAAACCTTTAGCTTTTTCACTCTTGCCACTGTCTTTGTACAGATAATAGAGCATTTCATTAGCACCAGCATTTGTAGAATCTGCAGCTAATACAGTAGTAAGAGCAAGTTCAGCCTGAGCTACATTACCCTGCTTCTTTAAAATGTCAGCCTTTGTAAGCAAGGCATCAACATCATAAGCATTCTTTTGTAATATTGAATCTAATTGAGCTAACGCTTCTTTGTAATTACCTGTAGCCTCATATGAAGAAGATGCAGCTAAGGTTGCATCATGATCTAATTTATCCTTTTTACTTCCGCCTAAAGAAGCTGCTTTTGCTAAGTATTCATGAGCTTTTACGTAGTTTTTAAGCTCTAAGTGCAAGTAACCTATTGCTTCTAATGCATCCTGATTATTAGGATTTTTTGCCAAGATCTTTTCAAAATCATGAATAGCATCTAACTTATCTGAAGCTGACTTGTCATAGGCTTTTTTAGTCATACCTCCTATGATAGTGCTGTCATAGTGAGCTTTAACCTCACTGTCATTTGGATGACGTGAAGCATAATCTGAATAGTATTTTTCATCATTTTGCTCAGGATCAAGCCATAATAAAGCCTGTCTTAAAGCTTTATCTGCATCCTGAGATTTAGGAGCATAGTATGCTAATACAGAGATACCTTTTCTAATCGTACTCTGACGGTAACTTAAAATTTTGCCATAAGTTATCTGAGCATTGACATCATTGGCATTAGTTTTGATGTAATTGACTAATCCTGTTAATGCCCTTTGATAGTAGTTAGGATCACCTGACATTGTGAGGTAATACTCAGATACTAACTCTTTTGGTGGCATTACACCTGTAAACAACTTTTGATATTCAACTAAAGCTGCAGTTACATTGCCTGATGAGGCTAAAGCTCTTGCATGATTTAGCTGATCAGATGACAGTGACTGCATATTTCTCTGATTATCTAGTTGCAAGATATAGGTACTGCCAGGAGATAGCTTATAGAGCTTGTCTCTGTAGAGCTTTGCATTCTCATTGTCTTTTACTTCAAAAGACCACAATGACATTAAGTACAAGCATTCTTCATTGTGAGGATCAGAGATTAAAACTCTTTGCAATGACTGCATAGCTCTATCGTGCTGTTGCTTGTCATGCCAAAAGTTAGCCTGTTTGATTAATCCCTGAATTAAATTTGAATTATTGTTATTTAAGGCAGGAGCTTGATCACTTTGAGCTTGTGTATTAGTTGCACTGTTCTCTGTTGCAGCTTGAGCATTATTAGATGCAACAGAACCGCCTCTCATTGCAGCGCGTCCTGACATAGATTGAGCCTGATCATCAGCATAGGAAGAGGCTGCTGTTGCATCATGAGTTAATAAGGCCATCAGGATCACAGAGATGGCATTAAGCTTATTTATTGTCTTTGACATACCGTTTACCTAAACCTTATCTAACCATTTTGTCTGTTACTGTTTTCTAAAAGACGAGCACGAGATCTTCTTTGTAGATATTTTGAAATGATATATGACAACAAGATCAAAACAATAAATGATGAAATACATAACCAAATTACATGCTCACCAGCAAAGGTTAAGATCTTAAAGGAGGTAGAAACATTTCCTGAGAAGATGTAATCGCCAACATTAAATGACATAACTTTATTAAGACCTGAGATTAAAGTAATGTCTCCACGAACTTCGCGATTAACTTTTGAATTTGACAAATCGTCGGTTAATTTATCTAGTTCTTCATCATCAGTTGCTGTAACAACTACAGCAATTTTATCTGAATCAAATGGTGAGAGGAAACTTAAAAAGCCTCGCCATGCCATTGAAGTTCTTACATAACGGTTGGCATCGAGATTTTCAGCTCTAAAATCACCACTTAAGAATCGTCTTAAACCTCTAAAGAATCCACCTCTAAAAGATATAAGACCATAATCATAAATGTTAAGTTCATTACCGTTAAAGATAAAAGCTGACCCATCAAATAACTTAGATAAATAGTCTTTATGAGACAGATTTGAAATCACCAGTAAATCCTTATCTTCAAAGAACCCTGGCTCTTTTGTAAATAAATCTGAACCTATGACAACTTGCTCATAACTTACCATGGATCCTGTTGAGTTACCTGCTCTTGCAACCATATTCATAAGTGTATTGAGCTCAACTGCTGTAGGGTTATCAGGTAACAGAACAACTGTATGAGAAAAATCAGAATACCTTGTAAATGGGAAGCTTGCTCCTACAAAATAAGATAAATTTGGCAGTCGTGCAAAATGTCTTGTTTTTGAAAGATCAATATAACTTGACTCATCAATAACACTCTTTACATTAGGATCTGAGATAACTGAACAAGGTGTATTTGGCTTTAATCTTAAATCAAAATAAAGCTCTAAGTTATTATCACCATATATCATGCTTGGAGAAATCTGAACATGACGCTTATCTTCACGAGCATCACCACCAGACAATCTCCAAATATTTTCTAATAAGCCCTTCTTATTTACAGGTAACTTATCTAAAAAAGCTCCTGATAACAGCAGATTTAAACCTGACTCATTCTCGTCAATATTTTTATCTAAAGGGAATTCATAAGCGACATAAAGATCACCTGAATCTTCATATAACTGATAAAGATCAGGAGCTGCCTTAAATGACAGATTTAAAGGACCATGAGTATAGCCATGAGTTACTAAAGACTGGTTGTTTTTAAGTAGTGAACTTAATAGAACCTTTTTATTTGAGGTGATCCAATTTGGAGCATCATAAGCCTCTCTTAATTCAGGCTTATCATCTTTTATTTTTAAATAATCTGTAGCTGTTGATAAGTTTGCCTTCACTAAAGAATAAACAGCTTTAATAAAAGCAGACTTGTTTTTAGCTACAATAAAAATATTCTTGTAAGGTCTGCTATATGGATGATCTTTAATGTAAATGCCTTCCTTTTTAGGCATATCAATACCAGCTACAGTTTGTCCTGGATGGGCAAAGACAATTGAATTGTCCTGAGGCAAGGTATCAGAAGAAACATTAAATTTAACTGTTCTGTAATCAGCTATAGTTCCAAAGTAAGACGCTAACATCAATGGTCCATACAAGATGTCAGTTGAGGTATTCTTTGGTAAAACAAAGTTAATTAGAGTTTGAGCTGAATTAAACTTATCAAAAAATGGTAATGGGAACAAACTTAAATCTGAACCTAATTCTAAATTGTAACCATTAACTGAAAGATAACTTTCAGGATCGATTAAGATCTTTTGCTTGCCAGAATAATCAATCTTACAAACAAATTCCTCATCAGTCATTTCAAGTGTGAGTGAATTTTCCTGAGCTAAATACTCAGCAGGGATATCCAACTCATAGTTAGTTATTTCTGTTTTAGCTACAGGTAGTGAACCTAAAGCCTGACCATTTACCTTCACATCAATATGGTTGGTATTCCCCTGCATAGCCTCAGTCATACTTACGTAAAGATCGAGCCTTGCTGAGGTAATAACCTTATCAATAGGTAAGGTAAATGAAATACCAGCACTCTTTTGACCAGGATAAATTTCAATACCTTTTGGACTTCCCATGTTTGTCAAGGTTATTTTTGAAGCATATGGCTTAATTTCATTGTCCTGCGTTAGTAGCTGAGGATTCTGTAAGTTGCCATCATTCTGCATTTTTGAGAAATACAAATTGTCACTTGTAGTTTGATCACTTGCTGTGTTATCTAAAGGCTTTGAATCTAACAGGATCTCTTGTAGTGCTGCTGGTAATTCATTATCAGCAGTTGCTGTATCCTTAAGCGCAGTTTTTTGCTGTCTAAAATCTCTATCTTTGGCTGAATTGGGAGCAGCAAAAGAAGAGGCTACAGCGCACAACAATGAAACTAAAGTCAGTGTCTTAAATAAATTTTTCATCTTATTTACCTACCACAGACACATGAATATCATCACTTCTTCTCTTGCTAAATAAAGAATCTTTAATACATGCAAGGATGGTAATAAATGATCTAATAGGATTATCTTTCTTGTAATCAGGTCTTACCCAAGTATCAGCACGTGAGAAGAGTAAGCGCACAAACTCACGCCTTGTATCCAAATCGACATTTATAAAGGTAAAACGTAAATAATCTTCGTTTTCATTATCTCTGTGAATTCTCTTAACAGGAACGCACATAGTGGTGTAATCAGTTGCAATTTCGATATCGGTAATAGGATCATCATCAATATTTAATTCGCCAGTTACAAAGTTATCAACACGGCAACCGCCCATAGAAAGATCGCGCATGATAGTTCTTGAGCAGATGCCACTTGCCTGATACACATTTACAGGAGTCTCTAAATAAAGACGCTGCATCTTACGTTTATTTGCTGTTTCTCTACCCACACAGATAGCAGCTAAAAGTAAGATTGAATTTACACAAGCCCAAAATATATTCAGCAAAGTAGGACCTAATTGCAAATCAAAGTAACTTGGGATAGAAAGCTTAACAATACTGAAAATCACAGCAAAGATAAGCAGACCTAAAGTGATTAAATGAGGTCTTACTGAGGTTGCATCAAAGAAGGCTTTTTCAACAGTCTGGCCTTTATCAGTAACGTTGAAAGAACCATGATGAGGCAAGAATAAGGTTACAAGTGTAGGTAATACAAGATGGAAAGACAGAATGGTATCGTAAATCTGTCCCCAGAAGCTGTATCTATAATTACCGTATAGTCTTGAATTTGAGAAGATGGATAAGACTAAATGAGGTAAAGCATAAGATAAGAGCAACCCTACGGAACCATGTACAATAGAAATACCAAAAATCAGGTACAGCAACGGAGTTACCATGAAGATAATACATGGAACTGCAAAGAAGAAATAGGTTGTAGCTGATAAATAGCAAAGTCTTTGAGCAAATGAAAGACCTTTACCTAAAAGAGGATTGTCCAATCTAAAGATCTGGATCATACCTCTAGCCCATCTGTTTCTTTGCTGTAAATGCTGAACTAATTTTTCTGTTGCAAGACCACCTGCCAAAATATGATCTAGGAAAGCTGTCTTCCAACCACGTCTTTGTAGACGCAGAGCGGTATGTGCATCTTCGGTTACAGTCTCAACAGCAAATCCGCCAATTTCATCTAGAGCCTTTCTTCTGATTACAGCACAAGAACCACAGAAGAATGTAGCATTCCAGTTATCATTACCACGCTGAATAGGACCGTAGAATAGATCATTCTCAGGAGGAATATCACGACCTAAATAAAGGTTTCTCTGAATTGGATCAGGTGAATAGAAATGGTGAGGAGTTTGCATTAAAGCTAACTTTTCATCTTGTAAAAATGCTCCTACAGTTGACTGTAAAAAGATCTTAGTGGAGATATGGTCACAGTCAAAAATTGCAATTAACTCACCATTAGTAAGTGTCATTGCATGATTTAAGTTACCAGCTTTTGCATGATCATTATTTTGACGGGTGATGTAGCCTACATTTGCCTCTGTAGCAAAGGATGCGAACTCTTTTCTCTTACCATCATCTAAAAGATAAACCTTAATCTTATCTTTTGGATATTCAAGACATTGAGCTGCAAGAACTGTGTCGCGAACTACTTCTAATGACTCATTGTAGGTAGGAATATATACATCTACTGTTGGCCATAAAGAGGTATCCTTCGGTAATGGCACAATTTTACGTTTCAATGACCATGAAAGCTGGAAGAAACTTAACAGCAAAACCATGTATACGTAAATTTCAGCAATCAGCAATAAAATTCCGAAGATCATATCAATCCATGATGGAAAGACGAGAGTCTGTGTTATACGGAAGAACATATAACGAGTAGAGCAGACAACAGCTACCATCATGATACAGAATGACACGAAGTGCTTTTTAGAACAGAAATGAGCAATAAGACAAGCACCAATCATACTTAATCCAAAGATAAACTGATTGTGTGCACTCATTGGAGCTACGATAACCAAAACTAAAACAGGTAGTGCGATCGCTATTAAAAAGAAAAACGTTAGATAAGGATGTTTCATTTTTATCCCCTCTTAGTTTTGCTTTCTCAATGGATTGATGATCATTGTGCCTTTCTTAACATCAAAGCCTAAGATAGAAGCAACCTTTCTTGCGATAACTTCAATATCAAAAGCGGCAGCTGAATTTTTGTTATAGTCATATACAGAGATCTGCTGACCTGCTGCCTCGGTTACTGAAGTATCACGATGGATCATACCTAACAAATTATCTTTAAAGTTCTTAATTGCAAAGCTTTGAACTTCTCGATTTAATTTAATTCTGTTATCAATCTGATTCAAAATAATGTAATAGCCAAGACCACCACCTACAAGACCATCCATAAGACCGCCTGCAAGCAGTTGAGAAAATAAAGACACTGATGCTGCATCTGCAAGTAAAGGCACTATCTGCATATTTGATACAGAAGCAATAGACTCTAAAGCTTGAGTGTAACCAGGCGCAAAATCAGCAATAACCAAAAGATCAGGATTATTAAATAGTGATTTTTGTACTGTTCTAAAGTAGTCAGGTGTCTTTAGAGCATCATCAAGGACTTGTCTTTGCTCTTTATCTGACTTGCCAAAAGGCAACATATAAAGGTTCTTGTCTACGTTGATACATGCACTGATCCAGTCCTTATCAGGAATAGATACAAAGCCTCTTTCATCATTTAAGGACATGCCAAAATATAGTCTTAATGCATTTTGAGGATCAAAATCAATTACAACAACTTTAGTACCAGCTCTTGAAAAGGCATAAGCTAAATTTGCAACTACTGTAGTTTTACCAACACCACCTTTTGGTGAACATACACTTATTACTGGCATTTTAATAATCTCTTATAAATAGCTTGTAGAGAATCTTCATTGGTTGAAGATGTTTCATGATTTGACTTAAATAAAGCAGAAAATCTACCTTTAGATTTAGTATTTTCAGAATAATTTGTATTATTGTGAATTTCTGAGTATTTGTCAGAATATTTCTCTGAATAGCTACTGTTTTTTAAGGCACGGTTTTGATTGTTAAATGAATAGTTATCTTTTGGATAGTCTATAGGAGCACGAGCCGCAAAACCAACATCATCATTATCCTCTCGTAAAAAAGAAATAAGAGAACTTCTGTTTTTCAATGGTTTTGCAATATGAGCAATATTAATAGGATCTTGTTTAAAATTGACTGGTGTTGAATGTTGTCCTTTGATTAAAGACATCACAGAGTCATGATCCTTAAGGCCATCACCATTGCCTAAAAAAGATTCAGGATGTTCTTTTTCATCCTGTTCTTTTGCAATTTGTCTTATTAACGAAAAAGCAGAGTTTTGTAACTGATCCTGAGGATCTGTGTTCTCATCAAAATTCTGAAAGCTAACTTCATTTTCACCATAAGCTTTTACAAAGTTATTCTCATCGTTTGCTTTTGACATAGCTTATTCTCCGTTCAGAATGAACGTATTATTAGGCATCACATACCTATGTTATTTCAAACAAGAAATAGAATTATTTTTTACGTTTTGGATTCTAGCATACGACCAAAGTTTATTTTTAGACATGACTCAACTCTGAACAATAAAAAAGCCCATTTCTCATTGAAATAGGCTTCTTATTAGTTAAGTATTATCTGACTAAACTCTAATCTTTGATACTAGCTGTGTAAGTTCACTTACGCTATCAGTTGCGGTATTAACAACCTGCTGTGTTGTATCAACTTCCTGAGCGAAACCCTGAGCAGAATTGGTAATGCTCTGCATGTTGGTTGAAATTTCAGAAGTTGCAGTAGTCTGCTCTTCAGCAGCTGTTGCAATCTGACCAATCTGAGAATTTACAATTTCAACCTTTTCAATAATGCCATTTAATAATGACTCAATTGAAGAAGCGTCAGCAGCTAAGGTATCCATTGATTCAACAGACTTAGTCATAGATTCATTTGCAAGATTTGCCTCAGTCTGAACCTGTGAAACCATGGAGGTGATTTCCTGAGTTGATTTTGAGGTTCTTGAAGCAAGAGCACGAACTTCATCAGCAACCACGGCGAAACCTTTACCAGCTTCACCAGCACGGGCAGCCTCAATAGCTGCGTTTAAAGCTAACAAGTTAGTCTGAGAAGCAATTTCATCAATTGTCTGTACGATAGTACCAATCTTTTGGGCTCTATCTACTAATGATCTGATCTGCTCAGCATCATGCTTTGACTTGGCAACCTGCTCCTGAATTGCATCGATAGTCTGACGTACTTTATCCACACCTTCACGTGTAGTCTTATTTGAGTCTTCAGCATTAACTGCTGCTTCCTGACAGTTCTTAGCGATATCTGAAGTTGTAGACACCATCTCATCAGCTGCAGCTGCAACTGTTAAAGCTCTATTCTCTGTTGACTTAGCAGAATCTGCAATAGCATCGGTTGAGCTGCGAATTTCATCAAAGTTCTGATTTAACTTTGACTCAGAACTCTTAATCGCGCCAACAATTCCCTGCCACTCTTTACGCATATCTTCTAATGAGCGTAAGAGTACGCCAAAATCATCCTTTAATCTGGTCTTAACTTCACGAGTTAAATCACCTTTAGCAAAAGCAGATGTAACTTTTACAGCCTTCTTAATAGAACCCACGAAGATTGATGATAAGAGGAAACTTACAAATAAAGAAACGATAACCACAGCAATAGAAACAAAGGTAACTACCACAATAGGTA
Source organism: Succinatimonas sp. CAG:777 (assembly GCA_000431835.1). GTDB lineage: Bacteria > Pseudomonadota > Gammaproteobacteria > Enterobacterales > Succinivibrionaceae > Succinivibrio. The sequence continues at coordinate 36,525 of HF987915.1, read as the reverse complement.
CATTAGAATTTAACGATCTTAAGTTATTTAAAATCTCGCCTAAGATACCAACATTAACCTTTACTAAAGATTTCTGAGCATTAGACATCTTAGGATAAATTTCAACAGTGTAGATACCACGAGCCATTGGTTGGAAGTTACGCTCTAACACTGGAACTAAACGATTTTTATAGTTATCAATTGCTGATAACACATCATCTTTTACAGAAGCTGTAAGGTTTGAAGGATTATCCTGTGCAAGAGCAGTTACCTGTTGAGCAATCTTGTTTAATTTGTCATCAACGGCACTTCTATTATCCTGAGTAAATTCTCTGATGTTACTTACAAAGGTAAACATCTGATCATTTACTTCGTTGATATCAGAATTTAATTCTGTATTCGGGGTGTATTTTGTCAAAAGGATTGAATCTGTAAAAGAAACGGCTCCTTTGATGCTTCCAAGGTTATATAAAGAAACTGCTGAAATGACTAAAGTCAGCACGATAACGGTAGTGAAAGCAGTTAAAAGTTTAGCTTTTACACCTAGATTTTGAAACCAACCAAACATAGTATGTTCCTTTGAAATTTTTATTATTTATCTTACTAGTTCTTATAGTGAACGACATCTATAAGTAAACATGGTTATTATCGTCAATCTTGCTAGTTTTGTTTGATAACTTTGTTAAGGAATATGAGTTACATCAAAAAATATAACATGATTTTAAGCACGAGCGCGCATTTTATAGCTCTTAAGTACTGTTTGACAATACATGAAGAGCTATAAAGTATATTTGTAAATGGATATATTATGTTGAATTTTAACTAAATAATTATTTTGCTTTTTCTGAATTTAGTTCTAATTCGGCAGGAGATTTAGGTAAATCAATTAAATCAGCATCCGAATCGTCTGAAATTGCTAGATCATCACGATTTGATCTAAAAGCAGTCGCCATGACGATACTCTGAGCCTGACTGTCAGCTGACTCATCTTTAGTTTCAAGAAGCTTTTGAGCTTTTTCAGTTCCACTTAAAACAATCTCAGTTAAAGCATGTTCCTGCATACTTACAGCTACGTATCTGTTTGCCATATCACGGACACTCTGTAAGAAAGTCAGATACATCTCTGATGAATGCATTGAAACATGTTCTCTT
>HF987915.1:0-35358 GCA_000431835.1 Succinatimonas sp. CAG:777 | reverse complement strand
CTTCCGATAATAGCTACTAACTCTAACTGACACTTATCAATATCGCGATTCAACTTTTTACAATGTTTTACCATTGCTTCAAAGTGCTCTGCATTAGGTTCTGTTTCAATCAGTTTCAGATCCTCTGTAAGTTTCTCTAAACGTCTAATTAACTCATAGAGACTCTCTTTCATCACACCTTCAAAGATAGTATGACGATTTGCCACATGATTTACAGCCTGATCTAAAGAGTATCTAACTGATTTAGCAGCTTCTCTCATATTTGAGAATACTAAATAGAAGAAGAACTTTGCATCATTTGTGCACTTAGTGTTTTTGCCAAGCAAGGTGCCATTACCTACTGCTAGAGAATAGTAGGCAGAACGCTTTAATGACAAGGCATCAGTTACATTTGAAGACTTGTTACGAGCTTTTCTTAAAGCAAACTCGTTATCATCAAAGAAAGCGTCAATCGCATTCTTTAAACAATCAAGATCCTTTGTAAAATAAACAGGAACTGATGAAGCTACTGAATGTAAGATTTCCTCATCGTTCTGAGCGCTTAACTGAGAAATTGCAACCTCAGCTTTAGTCTTTCTAAAGAAGTTGGTGTAAATAATTAGGCAAAACACGGATGGAGTTAAAATTAAAGCAGCCACAAAGCCTAAATTAAACAGGATAAAGTTAACTGTAAAGGCAATGGTAAAGGCACAAATTCCGGTTAAGAACCAACCTGCAATAACTGTTATCACACCAGAAATTCTGTAAACAGCACTCTCTCTATCCCAAGCACCATCAGCAAAAGATGATCCCATAGCAACCATGAAAGTTACATAAGTTGTAGATAAAGGCAACTTTAATGATGTTGCTACAGAAATTAAAGCAGCTGATACAACTAGGTTAATAGATGCACGAACATAATCAAAAGGTAATCTTTCCTGACCTTTTTTAATTAGAGGCTGCTTATAACGATGGCGGATAAACTCTAGTGATTTTTCAGGCATTGAGTGATAAACAGTGCGTGATACACCTAAGCCCATTCTAGTGATAATTCTACCTAAGGTAGAAGCGCCAAACTGCTCACGAGAACCTGAGGTACTTGAAGATAAGTTAATTGAAGTCTGTACTACCTGACGAGCTTTCTTACTTACCCACAAGGTGATACACATGGTAAGACCTGCTAAGAACAGCCAGAATGTCTCGGTAACATTAGTGGTATTTAAACAATCCATTAAATAAGTAGGATCACCACCTGCATTTGCACTCCAATCTTTGTAAGAGTCCAAGGCTGCTAGAGGCACACCCACGAAGTTTACAAGATCGTTTCCAGCAAAAGAGAATGCTAAAGCAAAGGTGCCTGCTAAGATAATAAGTCTGAATACATTCAGATTCAGCAGTACCATTGCCTGACCTAATACTGTAAATCCAATGAAGATGCACCACATGATAGTTGAGAAGTGCTGATCCATGTACTCAAGGTATTCAGGTTTCATGAAAGATGCGCCCTTAGCTCCTTTCATAACTAGGAAGTAAGCAATAGCTGATAATGAAATACCACAGAATACACCTCCTAAATACTTAACTGAGTATTTAAAGCGGAATGTAAACAGCAGTCTTGCGACGAACTGTACAATCATGCCTGAGATAAAAGCAATGACTACAGACAGCAAAATTGCTGACACAATTGTGGCGGTTTTATCAAGCTTAATGTAATTGAAAATCTCTGTATATGACATTGAAGAATCATATACCTTGTAGACTGAAGCAAATGTTGCTGCACCTAAGATTTCAAAAATAATAGAAACTGTTGTAGAAGTAGGAAGACCTAGAGAATTGAAAGTATTTAACAGTAGTACATCAGAAATCATCACTGCTACGAAGATGAGGACAATTTCTTCAAAGGCAAACATGTCAGGATGCAACATGCCTTTTCTTGCAATTTCCATCATTCCTGATGAAAATGTAGCACCTGTAAGGACACCGACAGAGGCAACTATCAGAACCACATATAGAGGCGCAATTTTTGTTCCTACAGATGAATTTAAGAAGTTTGCCGCATCGTTACTAACGCCAACAAACAAGTCCAGTGCAGCTAATAATAGCAACATCACTACTAACACAAATACGATAGTTCCGAACATATCTTTCCTTTGCTGTGTCCTAATTTTTAGCTAATTTTATATTTTCAGCTTTAACTTTCAAAGCAATTTATTAATTTTTTAAGAACAAAGTTAAATGTTCTATTTATGAATGTTAAGTTTATGTTAAATTTTAAAACTGTGATTTACATTCAAAAGACACACTTTAGCTCTACATTTTTGTGCTATTTATTCGAATTTTTATATGTCAGATAATATAATGGACAAAATATTTTTTACCTTTTTTTAACACATGATGGAACAAGATTTACAAAAAGATATTACCTACGAAAGGATTAAGAAGCTAATTATAAATGGCACCTTTCCTATGGGTAAAAAGATCTCTGAACGCAAGCTTGAACAGTCTTTAAAGGCTAATAAGGCACCTATTAGAGATGCCTTAAAGCGACTTCAGGCTGAAGGCATGGTTGTAAGAAAGGCAAAGAGCGGAACCTATGTTTTCTCTCTGACTAAAAAAGAGCTGTTAGATTTATTAAAGTTCAGGTTTGTCATTGAATCTCAAAGTGTACTTTTATCTTTTGAGGAAAATGCTGACAAACTTATTTCTGAAACTGAAAAGATCTTACTCAAGATGAGGCTTGCTCTAACCTTGAATCAGGGGGAAGAGTACCTTGTTCAAGATGCTATTTTTCATGAAACCTTGGTTAACCTGTGTAACAACAGTTATTTCATGAGTTCTTTTGACAGAATTTCTGCAATTATGGATACAGCAAGAAACTTTTTAGGTAACAACCTAGAGCATATGCAAAAATCCATTATTGAACATCAGAATATCGCAACTGCCATCAGTGAGAGAAATATAGGCAGAGTTGTAGAGCTTTTAAGAGAGCACATTTTGCCTGAATTTGGTGCTTATTGGAAAAACTTCAACTTAGAAGACGATCAATAGAAATTTGCACTCTTAAACTAAAACTTCCTCTTTTATCTTAATAATCAACGATTGAATTAGGACAAATGTCCTAATTCTTATCTTATACTGTATTTCTTTACACTTTTTTAACATTTCGTTATGGTATTTTTAACTCTTTTGTGAAAAAATACACTCGCAATTTTGATTGGTAAATTTGGCTAAGATAGCCTCATGCCATGCTGCACTAATGCCCTCAAATGAAACAGCTTAAAAGCTGGCCAATTGGAGATTACCATGATTTCAGCATGCCTAATAAACGAAGATGACAGCCTGTCAATTATTCAGATAACACCAAAAGAACCTCTGCCTTCTGATGTGATATGGCTTGATGTTAACCAGCCAGACGATGAAGAACGTCAGTGGCTTGAAACTTTATTTGTTGAAGACGTTCCTGAAGAAGACGAAATGGATGATATTGAGTCATCATCTCGTTTCCGTGTAGGTCCTGATGGTGTACATATCTTGTCATTATTCCCACAGCGTCTTTCAAATGAAACCCGTGGTGTAAACATGTCTTTTACAATGAGAAAGAATCTTCTAATATCTTTTAGGGAAGATGACATTTCAATTGTTAGATTGTTACGTTACTACATTCGTCACAATAAAGTTGAGATCCGTTCAGCTTTAGATATACTTTTAAAACTTCAAGATTTAAAAGTTGATCAGTTGTCTGATCTTATCGAGGATGCATACAGCACTTTGGAAGAAACCTCAGATCAGATCACTGATGATACCCATGTAGACGAGACTCTTGAAGAACTTGTAAACCAAGAGGAATTGAATTCCCAAATTCTGCAGGCTCTTCACGATACTCGTCGTGCTTTAAGATTCATCAGAAAAACATTTGAAAGCTCAATTGACGATAGGCAAGGAAGAACCTTAGATGAGGTTTTAAACGATATTGAGTCTATTTTGCCTCATACCTCATTTATTTCTAATAAGATTAACTTCCAGCTAGAAGCCTCAATGGGATACACTAACCAAAAGCAGAACAGCATCATCAAGATCTTCTCGGTGGCTGCGGTTGTGTTCATGCCTCCTACTTGGATCGCTTCTGTTTATGGTATGAACTTTAAGTTTATGCCAGAGTTATCTTGGTATTGGGGTTACCCTCTTTCAATTGGTATGATGATCTTGTCTGCTGCTGTTACCTATCTGTTCTTTAGAAAGAAAGGTTGGTTGTAGTCTGCAATAACATTGATTAGATCTTATTTAGTTAGATGACTGAGGTTGTGCAAAAAAAATTAACTCTTTGCACAACCTCAACATCAAATTCAAAAAATGATTACTTTTAGATAATTCCTTTAGCTTTAGATCTCTTTAAAATTTCTTTGAAAGCTACCACTGAATCATAATTACAGTTTTTAGCTTGCTTTAATACATCTTCTTTATCTATAAACATTACACCAGAGACTTCACTAGCTTGTCTTACTGTAATCACATCAGCAATAGCTAGGTACAAATATCCATAGAAGAAATGATCTGTTTTCTCATCTTCAATTCTTAATGTTTCTAGTGGATAGAAATCTACCTTTTTATCATCAGCATTAATACCGACTTCTTCTAATAATTCACGTTTTGCAGCTGCCACATATTCTTCACCATGTTGCATTACACCGCCAACTACTGCATCAAAGGTACCAGGAGAATAATCTTTGCATAAAGTTCTAATCTCAACTAAAAACTTACCTCCCCTATTGCATACTGCTATGTAAGACGCTCGGTGTGGAAGTTGTTTTTGACGCATCTCTTTTCTGGTAACTGTATCTATAACATTATTGTCTCTATCGACAATGTCTACTAACTCTTGTGCGGACATAATCTTTCCTTTTAAGTGAACGAAATCACCTTTTTCTTTGTTCAAAATAGTCTTGCATATATAATGTGCAGCAATAGTTCAATAACTCAATATTATTCAACATCCACAAATATAGCAAACACTTGTACTAATTACAGGAACTTATGGAAAAAGAAGAAAAAATAATTGCTCTTGAAGAAAAAATTGCTTGGCTTGAAGAACAATTAGATGCCCAAGCAAATGAGCTTAATAACATCTATGACAAAATGGATAAACTTGAAAGACAGTTTAAAATTTTATATTCAAAGGTTGGAGATCCATACGCTACGAGAGCGATGAAAGATGAGGTTCCTCCTCCACATTACTAATTACTTAGTACTCTGTATAAAATCAGTACGTAACAATAAGCCTCTCTCTATAAGAGATAAAAAATTATCAAAGTGAGTTTTGAATAAGAAAGAAATGCACTACAATTAGATAGAAGGCAAGAGCTCCAACTCTTGCCCAAGGATTAGCCTAAATTACCATACAGGATGAGACCTTAATAATAAAACTAGGAACATCACAATAAATAAAAGTTTCATACTGAAACTCCTTTTTAAAGTGATAACAAAGATCCTAGATACCAGATCATATCCCGATGATCCAGTACTAGGATCACCCTTGTTCCGAAAAGAACTGCTGTATTGTAGCATGTATTTATTATTTATAATTTATGTTACAAATATATTTTTTACTTCTTCTCTTTTAACTTATTTCTTAATATTTATCCAATTTTTACTAATCACAAAAATGGATTTATTTTGAGCTCATCTTTAAATTGACAGGAACGATCTTAGTTAATGGCTCTGCCTTGTGCAGGACCATTTTCTTACATTAATCTCCACAAAAAAAATGCGCAATTGTAGACAGTTTTAATCAGCTTTCTTTATTTCGTTGAATTGATTGTTCAGTAATAATAAAATGCTTCTTACAAATTCCATGACACAAGTCATGAATCATGAGACATCTAAATCTCATCCTTATTAGAGGCGATTATGAATTTTATTAAAGCATTAGGCACAGTTGCTTTTTTCACTATAACTGTAACTGGTTGCTCTACATCTAATGAATATCTTGATTTATCAAATCCTGTAAGAGTTGTAGCTGAAGAGAGCAACGGTCCTACAGTTTGTGTATCTGATGTAACTGATAGCCGTGTATTTATTGGTGATGGAAGTAAAGATGACACTCCATCAGGGTCCGTTTTATCCGAAGAATACACCTCAAGAGCTTACGCTAGATTAAAGACAGCAATTGGTGAGCCTGCAGGAGGCTTATTACTACCTAATGACAAGACCGTAGCTTCAGTTGTAAAAGAGACAATTGAAAAAGCCTTAGCTGACAGTGGTTACAGCGTAGTTGAAAATGCAGCAGCTGAAGACCAAGGTGTCATCAATGTAGCTATCAGTGTTAAGAAATTCTGGGCATGGCCTGAAAAAGGTAATTTAAACACTAGCATTAAGTCTGCAATTGAACTTGATGTTTATATGCAGGATGGTGCTACACAGAGACACTTGAATTTAAAGAATACTCAAACTAGAAAAGCTCTAACTGCTACAAAGGCTCAGTACAAGAAAGTAACAGAGGATTCTTTATCTAACATCTATTATCTTGCTACACAGAAATTTAAAGCACTTCCTAAGAACTAATTGATGATTAGTTGCGACAATAAGGCTTGCTTTTATAAAGCTTGCCTTATTGTTTAACGTTCTCAAAACTCTCTCAAATCTTCAGTCTAAGCTAACATTGTAAAAAATACTTTTAAAAGATTCAGTCCGTAGATAATAATCACAGTTCCACATACTCTATTAACAACAGTCATTACCTTAGAACTGTTATTGCCTCTGAAGATCTTGCTAAAAAGAGAGATTACAAAAATCAAGCCTGTAAACCATAAAAATGAAGCTGAGATAATGCCTGACATAAATGGTAGAGCTTGGCTTGAGAGTAAAGTTACATGGAAAGCTCCTAACATCATAGTGCCGTCAATGATAGCCTGAGGATTAAACCAGGTAACTACACAAGCTGAGGTAATAGTTTTACCAATAGGCATTGAAGAACATTCTCTTTTAACATTTTCGGCCCTACTCTTTAATAAGCTGATACCAATCTTAATAACAACAATGCTTCCAATAAGTAAAATTGCAAGTTTTACAAAGTCATACTTTTCCATGATAGATCCAATACCATAAAAACATGAAGCAGATAAGCTAATATCAAAGCAGGCCACAATAATGGCTGTAAGAAAAGCTCGTTTTCTAGAATCATTTAAAGCTGAATTGATAACGAAGAGATTTTGCATGCCAATAGGAGCCAAATAAGCAAGCCCCATAGTTAACCCTTGAAAAAAGTAGGTGTACATTTAATAATACCAACCAAAATAATCTATACTTTAATAAAGTCTGATGTTATTTTTCTAAACATCTATGTTCTTATGCGATTTTGATGACATTATATTTTTTTTAATTTTCTTGTAACCGACCAAAAGTTACTTTTTTACCCAACCAAGTTATGAACACAAAACAAACTTTAGAAATAAACTGGCATCCAGATAAAAGTTCAGCAGTTCCAGCTTATCAGCAAATAGTGGATTTCTTTTTGTCATCTGTCAGTTCTGGAGCTTTTCCAATAGGCGTGAAATTGCCTTCACAAAGAAAGCTCTCTGAGATTTTTATGGTAAACAGATCGACTGTTAGCTCAGCCATTGCCGAGCTCTCTTCATACGGCGTTTTAAAAGGAAGTTATGGAGCTGGCACTGAAATATCGAGCAATACTTGGTCTTTACTCTTAAAAGGTAACCAAAACTGGTCACGACATTTATTATCAGGAACCTTTAAAGAGAACATTTCTACTCTTCAAACGATCAATCAACTAGAGTTTCAGCCAGAATTACTAAGATTAGGTACAGGTGAAATTGACCACAGGCTTTTTCCTAAAGACTACTTAAAAAAGGCTCTTTTGCTTACCGCAGATACGGTCACTGACTTAGGTTATCTTGAACCATTAGGACTTTATGAGCTAAGAGTTGAGATTCAAAAGCATTTGCAAAAGCTAGGCATTAACACTACACCTGACTGTATTCTAATAACCTCAGGATCACTGCAAGCTTTACAGTTGATTTCTGTTTGCTTGCTAAAAAATGGATCTAAAGTCTTTGTAGAAGCACCTTCTTATTTAAAGTCTCTTCAAGTATTTCAATCAGCAGGTTTAGAGTTGTCTGGTATTAGTATGGATGAAGATGGTATAGAGTATTGGAAGCTCCTGCAAAAGCTCAATAAACAAAATCAAACAGGACTAGACTCTAACCTCAATGACTGCTCTTCAGTTCTGTATACTATTCCTACAAACCACAATCCTACTGGTTGCTGCATGAGCAATAAAAGACGACAGGAGCTTTTGGACTTTTGTCTAAAGCAAAGATTACCAGTAATTGAAGATGGTGCCTATCAAGAACTCTGCTATGAGAATGAGGTTTACACTCCTATAAAGGCATTAGATACTAATGACATGGTTATTTACTTGGGCACAGCATCTAAAACCTTATCACCAGGACTTAGAATTGGTTATCTAGTTGCGCCTCAAGCTATCGTTCAAAGGTTAGGTGACGCTAAAATGCAGATGGATTATGGAGCAAGTTCTTTATCTCAATATGTTTTCATGCACTTTTTAAAGTCTGGTATGTACGACAGCTACCTTTTAAGCTTAAAAGAAACTTTAAGACACAGACTAACTAATGCGCTTAAGATCTTAGATGAGATGTTTAAAGATCTAGCAAGTTGGTCAACGCCAAAAGGGGGCTTTTACATTTGGCTTACCTTTAAAGTTCCTATAAAAATGGATGAACTCTTTAAAGAAGCTATTAAAGCAAAATTACTCTTAAATCCTGGTGATATCTATGACTTTAAGGCAAACAATTCTTTAAGGCTGTCTTATGCTTACGTTAATGAAGAAGAATTTAAAAAAGGAGCTTTGATATTAAAAAATCTTATTCTCAAGATGAGAAGATAGCGTTTGATTGAGTTGAAGACTTTAGATTTCAAATTGCAGACACAATAAAGCTCCTGATTTAAAACCAAGAGCTTTACTTTATCTAGATAAGATTAGTTTTAATCTTGAGCATTCTCATCTTTGTCTTTTAAATTTGCAAAGAAGGTTGCAAGGATAGGACCAGAAATATTGTGCCATACTGAGAACACTGCTCCAGGAACAGCTGCAATTGGGTTAATTGCACCTGTTGTTGCTAATTTAGCAGCCAAGGTTGCAGCAAGACCTGAGTTTTGCATACCGATTTCGATTGCAAGTGTCTTTTTCTGAGCTAGCTTCATACCAAATACCTTACCTAATAGGTAGCCGAATAAGTAACCGATGCAGTTATGTAAAGCTACAACTAAGAAGATAATAAGAGCTGTTTCTGCAATTCTTTCAGCACTAGCTGAAACTACAGCAGTAACAATAGAAATAATTGCAAATACACTGATTAAAGGTAATGCAACTACAACTTTCTTTACAACTGTACCAAATAAGGCATTCACAACTACACCACCAATGATAGGTAAAAGCACAATCTTAACAATTGACCAGAACATAGCAGCAGGATCAACTTCAATGTACTGATGAGCAAATAACCAGAATAGTCCTGGAGTTACTAATGGAGCTAAGATTGTTGTACATGAGGTAATAGTAACAGATAGAGGAACATCACCTTTACCTAAGTAGGACATTACATTTGATGAGGTACCACCAGGGCAACAACCTACCAGTAACACACCTGCAGCCAGATCTGCAGATAGGCCAAATGCCTTTACTAAGAAGAATGCAATTAAAGGCATTAACACGAACTGACCTACAATACCGATAATAACCTGAATAGGACGGTGGAACACTTCAGAGAAGTCTTTTGGTGATAAGGTCAAGCCCATACCAAACATAACAACACCTAAGAGGATTGATACATATGGTAATAAGAATAAAAATCCCTGAGGGAAATAATAAGAGATTAAAGCAAAAGCAATTACCCATAGGGCAAAAGTTTTACTAAAGAATGCACTTATAGAAGCAAGAGTTCTTAATGCGTTAGACATACAATTTTACCTATTGTTATTAGTTAATTTGTGTCTGTTATATTAGATCCATTATTATAACTGTCAATAATCTGTGATCTGAGAGTAAATTTCAGAGGATTCACCATAAAAGATCAACTTCGCATTCATCTGCACACAAAAAACACATTATTAGATTTCGTCATCATTATCGTTAATAATTAGAAAACACAAGCTAACTATCAAGAAACAATGAAATGGTAATAAACCTATGACAAAACCAATTATTGGCATCTTGCCATTGTATGACAGTGAAAAAGACAGCATTTGGATGTTACCTGGCTATCAGAAAGGCTTAGAAAAAGCAGGAGCAAATACTCTCATTTTTCCTTACACAAGCGATGTAGATGAGATCTTAACTATAAGCGCATTATGCGATGGTTATCTGTTTACTGGAGGCCAAGATGTTTCTCCAGAACTTTATCATGAGAAAAAGCAGCCATCTTGTGGAGAACTCTCCCCTACTCTTGATACCTTAACCAAAGTTGTCTTTGAAGATGCTGAATTCTCAGACAAAGCCATCTTAGGCATCTGCAGAGGTTGTCAAATTCTAAATGTTCTGTTTGGTGGTTCCCTGTATCAGGATCTTAATATTCAATATCAGTCAAACAATGGCAAGCATATAGAACATCACCAAAACAAACCTTATGACAATACCTCTCATAAAGTTACTTTAAACTCTGATGCTTACCTTCACAAGCTGTTGAAAAAAGATGAACTGCAAGTCAACAGCGTGCATCACCAAGGCATTAAAGATGTTGGTATTGGCTTAAGCGTTAATGCCATAAGTGAAGATGGCATTGTAGAGAGTATCAAAGCTGTTGATTACAACTTTATGCTTGGAGTGCAGTGGCATCCTGAGTATAACTACTTTAGAAATGACGATAGCCTAGCCATCCTAAAAGCTTTTGTAAGAGAAACAGCTGAAGAATTCAGCTTATAATTTTAAAGAGAAAACAAAATGACCACACTCTTTTTACAATTTGTGACTTATTTTATCGTTTCGGATATATAAAACTTGCAAAAGGAAAGAAGAGCTACAAAACTAAACAGAATAGTAATGAAAATTGACAAGATTATATAATTTAGGGGCTTGATTTCAAAAATGATCAAAGCAAATCCTATTTTTGATAAAAGCTCACACTAGTTGTATAATGCCCAAACAAGTTTTTTTTACCTTATTTATAAGAATTATCATGAAAAAGATTGTATTAACTGTTGCCGGTGCATTAGCAATTTTGGCTACTTCTTGTGTTTCACTTCCAGATGCTGCAAGAAAATTAGACCTAAACGTTGATTCTGTTACATTTGCTAACGAAAACAACGTAGAAGGCTTTAATGTTGAATACACAGTTCACCATAATTCAAGCGCTCCTATGCCAATTGAGAATGTAAAGATTGATATTGCTATCAATGGCAAAAAAGCAGCTACCTATGAGAACGACAAAACAAAAGAGTTACCAAATCGCGTAAATAATCGCTTTAAAGTTTTCGTTCCTGCAAATTTAACCTATTCAGTTGCAAAAGAAAGCTTAAAGTACACCCAAATGCTTCAGATGATGGCTGAAACAACTGTTACTTTAATTGTTGATGATGATAAAGATTCATCTGCTGCAGCTTTTAACGTAACCAAAAAACTAAAGGGAGTAATTCATGCCCAATCTAACTAATGCTGATTACAGAAAGAATTCTTTTGAGCCTAGAATTGCCATCGTTCAGCTAATTTTCGGTATTATTTACGCTTTTGTAACGGGCGTTGGTGTGATCTTGGCATTCAAAGTTTATGAAGCTACCAATGAACAGCCTTATATGCAGTATTTCTTTATAGTATTGTTTGGTGTTTTAGCTTGTAAGAGTTTCTGGATTTTTGCAAACACAAGAATTGCACAGAATACAGGTGTGCACACAAGTGCTACTGTAGAAAATATTGTTCCTACACACGGTATCACTATTGTTGAAGGTATGTTACACATGCCTGATAATACAACACTTCCTATTGAAAGTCGTTTTGCAGGTGAAACTGTAGGTCACGAATTAAAAAGAGTTTTAGAAGAAGTTAAATCTAAGAAAGTTCCTGCTTTATTAGTTAACAAGGATACCAAACGTCCTAGAGGACAATTCCTAATCAGAACTAAAGCCGGCCACTTAGACGAAAACTTCGTAAATCAACTGAAAAATAAGTAATTAGGATATAGACATGAGTCTTTCAAGTACAAAAGAGATCCTATCTGGCAAAATTGCCATAGGTGAAAAGGTTACAGTTGCTGGTTGGATCCGCACTCGCCGTGATTCAAAGGCAGGTTTCTCATTTTTAGCTGTGAACGATGGTTCAGGCTTTGATAATGTCCAGATTATCGCTCCTAATACACTTAATAACTATGAGTCTGAAATTTTAAAATTGACTACTGGTTGCTCAGTTGTAGTTGACGGTACCTTAAAGGCATCAGAAGGTAAAGGTCAGGCTTATGAAATCAATGCTGACAAAGTTTTTGTAACTGGTTTTGTTGAAGATCCTGATACCTATCCTATGTCTGCAAAGCGCCACAGCGTTGAGTACTTACGTGAGTATGCTCACTTACGCCCACGTACCAATTTAATGGGCGCTGTAATGCGTATTCGTAACACCGTAGCTTATGCAATTCATTCATTCTTCCAAGAGAATGGCTTTATGTGGGTTGCAACTCCGCTTATCACCTCTTCAGATTGTGAAGGTGCAGGTGAAATGTTCACTGTAACAAACTTCGATTTAAACAACGTTCCTAAGAACGACAAAGGCGAAGCTGATTTTTCAAAGGATTTCTTTGGCAAGCACGCTTATATGACTGTATCAGGTCAGTTAAACGTTGAGACTTATGCTTGTGCATTCTCAAAAGTTTACACCTTTGGTCCTACTTTCCGTGCTGAAAACTCAAACACCACTCGCCACTTGGCTGAGTTCTGGATGGTTGAGCCTGAGATGGCATTTACAGATCTTGACGGTTGTGCAACTACTGCTGAAAAACTATTAAAGTACGTTTTCAAGACTGTACTAGAGCAGCGTGCTGATGATATGAAGTTCATCGCAGAGCGTGTAGATAAAGATGCTATTACTCGTTTAGAGCACTTTATCAGTTCAGACTTTGCAAAGGTTGACTATACCGATGCTATCGAGATCTTAAAGAAAGCAACTAAGAAGTTTGAGTACCCTGTAGAGTGGGGTATTGATCTTCAGTCAGAGCATGAGAGATATCTAGCTGAAGAGCACTTTAAAGCTCCTGTCGTTGTAAAGAACTACCCTCGTGATATCAAAGCATTTTACATGAAGCAGAATGACGACGGTAAGACTGTTGCTGCTATGGACGTATTAGCTCCAGGCATCGGTGAGATCATTGGTGGTTCTCAACGTGAAGACAATTTAGAAAAATTAGACAAGCGCATGGATGAGCTTGGAATGAATAAGGATAGCTACTGGTGGTACCGTGATTTACGTCGCTACGGCTCTGTGCCTCATTCAGGTTTCGGCTTAGGCTTTGAGCGTTTAATCGTTTATATCACTGGTGTAGGTAACGTAAGAGACGTAATTCCATTCCCACGTACACCGCACAGCGCTGAGTTCTAATTAGAATTCACCATTTAACGGTTATAAAACCATATCTAAGAGATCTCTTATGAGATCTCTTTGTTTTTTACTTCTCAGTTCCCCTTTTTCTACCTTTTCGTGCTCTCATTTCGAATTTTTTTGGTGCAAATCACAATTATTTTCGTACATTTTATTATTTTTATAAAAACTTCAGCTTTTTTGAGCTAGTATAAAGAAAAAATTTTAGAGGACAGATTTTATGTTTTTAAGCTTAAACGGTTCATGGTGGTGCCCTGCTTAGTTGCGGGTCGAACTGTTATGCTTTAAAGAAACCCGCATTATTGCGGGTTTTTTCGTTTTTGGACAAGGAATATGAAACTAATTAACTTTCAGACAAAATATTTAAAAGATGCACATCTCTTTTACAAAGAGTATTGCCATAAGGACAACACAGTCTTACTAGAGTCAGCAGAAATAGTTGATAAAAGTGGCGTTCAAAGTTTAATTGGCTTATCAGCAGCACTTAAAGTTACTTGTGACGATTTAAAAGTAACAGTACAGGCACTAAATCAAAATGGTTTAGGTCTAGCTGCAATGCTTGCTAAAAGTCTCAACACTGAACTTTTAAAAGATTCTTTTTCAATTACATATAAGAGACCTGATAAGAACCTAGATGAAGCTACAAGACTAAAAGCAGAAGGTCCTATGACTGTAATGAGAAAGTTACAGGAACTTTTAAAGCCTTGTGAAGGCATCATTGTAAGTGGAGTCATCGCTTTTGACTTTATCAATAACTTTGAATATATAGGCGATGTTCCAAAAGGGAAAAACCCTTGTTCAGATTATGGATTTTACGTATTTGATATTTCCATAAGATCAAATCATGTACATAAAGAGACCACAGTCAATGCCTATGTTTTCAATGAGAATTCATACAAAGAAACAGCTTTCGAAGCTTTAGATATTAGAGATAAGATCGATACCTTCACATCAGAGGATACCCTGCACCTTCATTTAGGTATTAAGCCTGAAATCAATCCTGATCTTGATGATGAGAAATTTGGCAAAATCGTAGGTGAAATTAAACAACACATTATTGATGGTGATGCCTTTCAGGTCGTTCCTTCAAGAACATTCTCTTACAAATGTGAAGATCCTCTTCTAGCTTATTCTTATTTGAAAAAATTAAATCCATCTCCTTACATGTATTACATCAAAGATCCTAAGTTCACAATCTTTGGAGCAAGTCCTGAGTTTGCGGTGCGCTTTGAAGCTTTGAATAGAATGGTTTCAATCAGTCCTATTGCAGGTACTAGAGCTCGCGGTCTTGATGAGAACGGATTAATTGACAGAGAGCTTGACTCAAGAATTGAACTTGAATTAAGAACCGATAAGAAGGAAGTTGCAGAGCATTTAATGTTAGTTGATCTTGCCCGTAATGATCTGGCTAGAATTTCAAAACCAGGAACCCGTTACGTAGATAACATGTTACATATTGATAAATACCAGTCTGTAATGCACTTAGTATCAGATGTTCATGGGACTCTACAGGATGATTTAGACGCACTTCACGCTTATCAGGCTTGCATGAACATGGGAACTCTGTCTGGAGCACCTAAGATTAAAGCACATGAGCTTATTTATAAGTACGAAGGCAAAAAACGTGGTTCATACGGAGGAGTAATTGCTATTTTAGGCAACGATGGTTCATTTGATTCTTGTATTGCAATCCGTTCTGCTTTCGTAAAAGACAAAACAGCCTATGTTCAGGCAGGTTGCGGTGTAGTCTTTGATTCTGACATTAAAGCCGAATGCCAGGAAACTGTAAACAAAGCTCGTTCAGTTTTAACAGCTCTTGCAATGGCACAGAAGAAATAATCATGAAAAACACAATTATATTTATTGATAACTTCGACTCCTTCACCTACAACTTAGTTGATGAATTAAAGGTTTTAGGCAATACCGTATTAGTTTACAGAAACGATACTGATGTTGAGTTAATCTCAAAGATTGCCAAAGAGCACAAAGAATTGGGTGAAAAAGTGCTCATTATGCTCTCACCAGGACCTTCATCACCTAATGATGCTAATAACTTAATTCCAATCATAAAAGACAATTTAGGTAAATACCCTATGTTAGGTATCTGTTTAGGACATCAGGCTTTAGGACAAGTCTTAGGAGGTAAGGTTGAGCATGCTTCAGTCATTGTCCATGGAAAATCATCTATGATTGAGCATAAAGGTCAACTGTGCTTTAAAGATTTACCAAATCCATTAAAGGTAGCTAGATATCACTCATTAGTGGTTACTAATCTGCCATCAGATGTAGAAGTACTCTCTACTTTTGACAATATGTGTATGTCTTTATATAGCAAAAAATACAATGTATTAGGTTTTCAGTTCCACCCTGAGTCAATCATGAGTACTTATGGAAGGAAACTTCTAAAAAATGCTATTGAAGAGTTGTAGTTAAAATGATTGTAATTATGCACAAAACAGCAGGACTAATATGCGATTCTTCTGTGACTGCAATCGCAGATAAACGCACAATCAAGTACACTTTTGGTGCAAATTATCAAAATTTCAGATTATTTCATAAATTATATTGTCTTTAATAAAGAGCTTGTTTTAATATCAAGACGTAGAATTTTTCAAGAATAAATTTTTATAGAGATTACAAATGAAAGTTGCATTACAAATCACATTAAACGGTCGTTGGTGGCGCCTCGTGTTATAGCGGGGATTTTGTGTTTGTATATACTACTTTTATCAGGAAACCCGCTTAGTGCGGGTTTTTTTATTGTTTCAAACTGCACTAAGCGATAGTCAAAGTTTAGAAACTAATGGAGAAAATAAAATGAAAGAACAACTAGAAAAGTTATTCAATCACAACTCACTATCTTTTACTGAAACTCAGGATGCCTTCTCTGAGATCTTTGAAGGCAAAGTCGATCCTGTTGTTTTAGGCTCATTCTTGACCGCATTAAAGATGAATGGTTACAGTGCAGATGAAATCGGTGGTGCTGCAAAAGCAATGATTGGTGCTGCTGAACCATTTACCCGTGATACCTCTGTTGATGTAGGTGAAATTGTAGGTACCGGCGGAGACAAGTTAAAGACCATCAACATCTCAACCATTTCAGGTATTATTTGTGCAACTTTAGGCTTACATGTTGCAAAACACGGTAATACAGCTGTTTCATCAAAAACTGGAGCCTCAGACGTACTTACACAGTTAGGCTACAACGTAAGAACTTCAAAAGAGGATACAAGAAAAGCTCTTGAAGATGAAGGTTTTGCTTTTTTCTTTGCACAGGTATATCACAAAGGTATGCGCTTTGCAGCTCCCGTACGAAAGGCTCTAGCTACCTCAACTATCTTCAACATCTTAGGACCTTTAACCAATCCTGCTCATGTGAACTACGAGCTTTTAGGTTGCTATGATGTAAATCTATTAGAGACCTTAGCAAAAGCCCTGAAACTTACCGGTGTTCAAAGAGGAATGGTAATCAACGGTAACGGCATGGACGAGATTTCAATTTTCGGATCAACTAAAGTATCTGAGTTATTAGCAGACGGTTCTATTAAGAATTATGAACTGACCAATAGAGATTTTGGTATCACAGGCAATTACACTCAAAATGATCTTTTAGGAGGCACTCCTGAAGAAAACGCAGCTACAGCAAGACTTATTCTTTCAGGTAAAGGTAATGATGCACACAATGCTGTAATTAGTGCTAACGTCAGCGCAATGTTGCACTTAGCAGGTAAGACTGAGTCATTTAAAGATGGCTTTGAGATTGCAATGGATGCTGTTAAATCTGGCCGTGGCATTGAGAAGCTTGATGCTATTTCCAAAATTACCAGTGAAGCTTAAAGACAAGAGACTTTAACTACAGAATTAAATTAACGATATCAAGGTTAAAAATGTTACACACAGAGCCACTAACAGCACAAGCCAAAAGTTATCTAGGTCTTAATCATGAAGGTCTTGAGGGTACTGTCCTAGCTACAATCATCAACAAAAAAGTTCTTGATGTAAAAGAGATTGTCTTAAAAGGACAAAGAACAGCTCCTCTAAGATCATTATCTAAAGCACTTGAAAAGAAAGATGGCAGAAACTTTATTTTAGAGTGCAAACAGTCCTCCCCTACTTTAGGTGATTTTTGCAAAGACTTTGATTTAGATAAGCTAATTTCCTGCTATGAAAAAAGAGCTAGTGCCATTTCTGTTCTGTGTGAAAAGCATTTCTTTAAAGGATCTCTTGATTATTTAAAGTATGTTAAAGAGCATTGCTCTCTTCCTGTTATTTGCAAAGATTTCATCATCTGCAAAGAGCAGATTGATGAAGCTTACATTGCAGGAGCTGATGCTGTTTTACTGATGTTAAGTGTACTTACCAGAGCAAAGTTTGAAGAACTCTTCAATTATGCTCATTCACTAAACCTGGATGTCTTAACTGAAGTAGACGACAAAGATGATGCAATGTACGCAATCTCTAAAAAGATTGAAATTGTTGGTATCAACAACCGCAATTTAAGAACTTTAGAGGTAAATCTAGACAATGCCAGGGAGCTTTATAAATTATTTCCTTCATCTGTAAAAGTTGTCTCTGAGTCAGGTATTCATACTCACAAAGATTTAGTTTCTTTAAATCCAATTAGAAACTTCTTAATAGGTTCATCTCTTACAGCTCATCGTGACGTAGTGTTCAAAGCAAATTCCATGCTTTATGGTTTAAACAAACTGTGTGGTCTGACCACAATGGACGCTATAAAAACCGCTGTTTCAAACCACGTATCCATCGGAGGTCTTATCTTTGCGCCTAAGTCTCCCCGTTTTGTAAGTGACGAAAAAGCTGTTAGCTTTGTAAAAGAGTTTAAAGGACAAATCCGCTTTGCCGGTGTTTTTGTAGATGCTACTGTAGAGGAGATGGTAAATAAAGTAAAAACTGTTTCTTTAGATTACCTGCAATTGCATGGCAATGAAAGTATCGACACCATAAAAACATTAAAGAGTCTTCTACCTGATACAGGAATTATCAAAGCCTTTAACATTAAAGAGCTAAGTGATTTTGTAAAGGTCGATAAATACTTACCTTTTGTAGATCTAATTATCCTTGATTCATCTAATCCAGGTTCTGGTACAAGTTTTGACTGGAATTTAATTCCTGACTCACTTGATAAGTCAAAGTGCCTGCTCTCAGGAGGCATTGGACCTGACAATGTAGAGAAAGCCTTAAATTATGGCTTTGCAGGACTTGATTTAAATTCAAAGCTTGAAAAAAGTAAAGGTATCAAAGATGTTGAACTTATCAACAAGACTTTCAAGCTTATAAACAATTACTAAAATTTCGGAGTATATCATGACAATTTTAAATCCTTTCTTTGGAAAATACGGTGGACAGTACGTTCCAGAGGTTTTACTTCCAGCACTAAACCAGTTAGAAAAGACATTCGTTGAAGCTAGAAATGATCCTGAGTTCAAAAAGGAATTAAGCGATTTATTAAATAAATATGCAGGTCGCCCTACTCCATTAACCTTATGCAGAAACATTACCAAAGGCACTAAAACTAAGATCTATTTAAAGCGTGAAGATCTTTTACACGGAGGTGCTCATAAAACCAATCAGGTTTTAGGTCAGGCATTACTTGCAAAGCGTATGGGCAAAACTAGAATCATCGCAGAGACAGGTGCTGGTCAGCATGGTGTAGCTACTGCTTTAATCTGTGCTCTTTTAGGCTTTAAGTGCCGTATTTACATGGGAGCTACTGATACAGAAAGACAAAAGCCAAATGTATTTAGAATGAGACTTATGGGAGCTGAAGTTGTTCCTGTAAATGTAGGTGCGGCAACTTTAAAGGAAGCCTGCAACGAAGCTCTACGTGACTATGCAGCTAACTTTGAAAACACTCACTATATGATTGGTACAGCAGCAGGACCTCACCCATTCCCTACTATCGTACGTGAATTCCAAAAGATCATCGGTGAAGAAATTCATGAGCAGATCTTACAGGAAGAAGGTCGCCTGCCTGATGCATGTATTGCCTGTGTAGGTGGTGGTTCAAATGCTATCGGTATGTTTACTGATTTCTTAGATACAGATGTTCCTTTATACGGCGTAGAACCTTACGGTTTAGGTATTGAGACACCAAAACACGGTGGCACTATAGCAAGAGGCACTGATGGTATCTTCTTTGGAGCTTATTCAAAGAATTTACAGAATCATGATGGCCAGATTAACGAGTCTTACTCAATTTCAGCAGGTCTTGATTTTCCTTCAGTAGGTCCACAGCATGCTTACTTAGGTGAAACCGGCAGAGTTAAATATGTAGGTGCAACAGATGATGATGCACTTGAAGCTTTCGTGGAGTTATCTCAGCAAGAAGGTATTATTCCTGCTCTAGAATCATCACATGCTTTAGCTTTTGCCTTAAGACTTATGAGACAAAATCCAAACAAAGAGCAGATCTTAGTAGTTAATGTATCTGGTCGCGGTGACAAGGATATTTTCAACGTCTCAAATATTCTTGAAAAGAAGGGCTGTGTAAATGAGCACGGTGTATCAACAGCAAATTTAAAGGTTACAAAGTAAGGAGAGCATCATGGAAAACCGTTTTGAAAATCGATTTGCCGAACTTGATAAAAAAGGTGAAGGAGCATTTTTACCTTTCGTAACCTTATGTGATCCAGACTATGATACTTCACTTAAGATTTTAAAGGCACTAATTAGAGGTGGTGCTGATGCTCTAGAACTTGGTTTCCCATTCTCTGATCCTTGTGCAGATGGTCCTGTAATTCAGAATGCTGATAAAAGAGCTCTAAAATCAGGTGCAACCACTGATGATTTCTTTAACCTAGTAAAAGAGATTCGAAAAGAGAATGACTCTATTCCCGTAAGTATCCTAGTTTATGCAAATGTTGTTGTTGCTCGTGGAATCAATAAGTTCTTTCATGATGCTCATGAAGCTGGTATCGATGGAGTTTTAATTCCTGATATTCCATGCAATATGCTTCATACATGTGATGATTTTGAAAAATGTGCGCATGACAACGGCGTTCATACCGTGTTAATTGCACCACCAAATGCTGATGAGGCAACCTTAGAAGAGATTGCAAAGCATTCTAAAGGTTACACCTATGTGCTATCACGCTTTGGTATTACAGGTACAGAGAATACCTTTGGTAAACCTGTAAAAGTGATCAACAGAATTAAAGAGTTACATGGAGCAACTCCGGTTTTAGGATTTGGTATTTCTACTCCAGAGCATGTAAAACAGGCTTTAGAGATTGGAGCTAAAGGCGCTATCGCCGGTTCTGCCTGTGTTAAAATAGTTGAGAAGAATCTTAACAATGTACCGAAGATGCTTGAAGAGCTTGAAGCGTACGTTCATGCGATGAAAGAAGCTACAAGAGCATAAAATTTTAAGTTGTAAAGATGGCGTACTTTGGTACGCCATCTTTATTTGTGAGGAACTAATGGCACTCTTTTCTACAAAAGAAAACTTGTTTTTTATGGCAGGCCACTTTGCAACTGATCTGTGTCATGGATCAATGCCTATTATCTTAGCTTACATGTATCAGCAAGGCAGACTTGACTCATATTCATCAGTTGCTCTTTTAATGATGGCAAATACCATTCTAAACGCTTTAATTCAACCAATAGCAGGCAATTTAGCAGACTCAAAGCCTAGACCTTATTTAATGAGTATAGGTATTGCCTGCGCCTTTTTAGGAGTGATGTTTATTGGTACCGTTCAAAACCAAATTTTACTCTACTCACTAGTTTGCCTGAACGGTATTGGCTCTGCTATTTTCCACCCTGCAGGTGGTAAGATGGCCAATACCTTTGGTGGTGCAAAGCTTGGTAAAAGTATGTCTATTTTCTCTGTTGGAGGAAATTTTGGATTTGCTTGCGGACCATTCTACTTTACAGGTCTTTATATTTTATTCGGTCTTAATGCCACCCTGGCAATGTGCATTCCAGGTATTGCCGTGATCATCATCTTCATGCTGAAGAACCATTACTACACTGTAGCTTGTCTTCACCATAATCATGAGGTTAAAAAGGCAATCAGTGAAAATAATCAGCAAGAAAACATCAAAGGATTTATTTACCTTGTAGGTATACTTTTTGTAAGATCAGCAGGTTGGTTCTCTTTCGTTTCATTCTTATCTTTGTACTATATGCACAAATTGAATATCAACGATGAGATAGCTTCTCTTTTAAATGGCATGGTAGCCCTAATTGGAGCTATTGCTACATTCTCTGGTGGTACTGTCTCAGATAAGATTGGTTTTAACAGAATTATTACTTGGGCATCTTTAGCCTCAGCTCCTTTTATTATTCTGTTCACTCAAACTGATAATGCTGTGATAGCTACTTTACTTTTAGTACCTTTTGCCCTGTTATTCTTTGCAGCCATGTCCCCTACTGTAGTTGTAGGTCAAAAGCTTCTATGCAAGCACGTAGGTATGGCAACAGGCTTTACTATAGGACTTTCTATGAGTTTTG
This sequence comes from Succinatimonas sp. CAG:777, assembly GCA_000431835.1. Lineage (GTDB taxonomy): Bacteria > Pseudomonadota > Gammaproteobacteria > Enterobacterales > Succinivibrionaceae > Succinivibrio. Next base: position 13,298 of record HF987915.1, on the reverse strand, counting down.
GAGGTTTAGTAGCTCCTTTAATGGGTATGTTAGGCGATGCCTATGGCATTGAATACATCATGTATGCTGTAGCTTGCTTTATTACCATAGCTGCAATTGCAACTATCTTTCTGCCAAAAGTTGATGCTAAAGCCTAAAACAGAAACTATTCTTTAAAATTTACAGTACAGCCAGCGCAATGCTGGCTGTTTTGTTTTAATTGGAGTTAGTAGGTACAGGCTTGCCGTCATCGCCAATGGTCATAGGTTTTGCTTTACCTAAATTGTCAGAATCCTGGCTGTCTTTGTTTTGAACAGCATCTGCTCCAATAGGTTTGCCATCATCACCAATTGAGGCTACCCCACCACCTGGTGTAAATACTTGTACCTCTGGAACCTTATCCTCTTCTTTATCAGTTTTTAGATCAGATAAAGGATCAGCTGCTGAGTTTTCTAAAACTTCATTCTTAATTGGTGTTAACCCATCATTTGGCATCTTAGGCTTTAAAGAAAAGCCTTTAGGAGAAGCATCTTCAGGCTCTTTAGTTAAATAATCAGGTAACAAGGTTACAGTACCATTGTAATTTTGTACCATCTTATTAAGCCTTGAGCAGTCAGATAAAATCTTATCTGAGATGTCAAAAAAGCCTTCTAAAGGTACAGAATAAACTCGAGGATTCATTCTCATACCTTGCAGTAAGGCAATGTGCAACTGACCGCCTTCGCCTATCTGCAAGAAGAGATCGGAGAGTTTTTTCTGCTGTGATTTTGTAAATGGTGCAAAGATAATTCTTGATGGAGGAACAATCTGTCCACGCAGTGAGTATTCCTGACCTTTGTCAACTAAAAACCTGGCAAAAACATATCCCCTGTTCATGTCATTCATTGAGATATCCAGGGCGGGTACGTCAAGTTCAAAGGCCGGAGTTGCACTCTGATACATACAGCCAGTCTTAAAACTGTATTTGTTGGTGAGAGATCTTTTAACAGTAAACACAGCCTGTCTGTGCATTACCGTGCGGTCGATCTGCAGGATTTTTGCAGGAGATCCGCTGTTAAAAGTATTATCATGACTGTCCAGAAGTCTCCACACATATGAGGATGAGACAGACCAGCCTGAATTCATTACAGCTCCACAGGTTGATACCTGCAGAGATAACAGCAAAACAGATGATAGAAGAGTCTTTTTAATCATAACCTTATTGTATTACAGATTTTCCATGATTAAAGAGGACAGGTCACAAAACAGCAGTCAAAAAAGAAAAAGGCTGACTTCTCAAATATAAAAAGTCAGCCTTGCAACTTAAAGATTTTCTGTTAGTACAGAATTCTGCACTTTAATGTACCTTCAATCTGCTTTAATAAAGGAACAACCTTCTCCGGCTCTTTTGAATGAATATCCATAACCACATAACCAATCTCAGCTGTAGTCTGAAGATACTGAGCTGCAACGTTGATACCTAACTTTGCAAAGATCTCGTTGATCTGACGCATTACACCAGGAACATTCTTGTGGATATGCAGCAGGCGTGAAACGTTCTCTCTGATTGCAGGTAATGTAACCTCAGGGAAGTTTACAGCTGTAAGAGTTGAACCGTTGTCTGAATATAGCGCTAATTTCTCAGCCACCTCTGTTCCGATGTTCTTCTGAGCTTCCTCAGTGCCTGCACCAATGTGAGGAGTTAAAATCACATTATCAAACTCACGCAGAGGAGTTACAAACTCTTCCCCATTCTTTGAAGGCTCTTTAGGATATACGTCAACTGCAGCACCAGCTACTTTACCAGAACGTAAAGCTTCACATAAGGCATCGATATCTACAACAGTACCACGAGAAGCATTCAGGAAACGAACACCGTTCTTCATTTTTGCAAACTGATCTTTACCAATCATACCTTTGGTGGTTGCAGTCTCCGGAACATGTAAGCTTACGATATCCGATTTTTCCAGCAACTCATCTAATGAAGCTACCTGCTTGGCGTTACCTAAAACCATCTTGTTCTCTGTATCGTAGAAGATTACAGATAAACCTAAAGCTTCAGCTAGAATACCTACCTGAGTACCAATGTGACCGTAGCCAATGATACCGATAGTCTTACCACGGGCCTCATGACAGCCGGTTGCAGCCTTATTCCAACCGCCGCGATGTAACAAAGCGTTACGAGCAGGAATGTCACGCAATAACTGTAAGTACTCACCTGTTACTAATTCAGCTACAGAACGGGTATTTGAGAAAGGTGCATTGAATACTGGAATACCAAATTCAGCAGCAGCCTTTAAATCAACCTGATTGGTACCAATACAGAAACAACCAATACCAATTAACTTTTTAGCATGAGATAAAACTTCACGAGTTAAATGGGTACGTGATCGAATACCGATAAAATGAACATTCTCAATTTTATCTAAAAGCTCTTGACCATCTAAAGCTTTCTTTAAGTACTCAACGCTTGTGTAGCCAGCCTTTTTTAAAGACTCTACAGCACTAGGATCAACGCCTTCTAATAATAAGATCTTAATCTTTGACTTTTCTAAAGATAATGAAGGGTGCATGTTAACCTCTGTGATTTAGTAGTTAGTTTAATCATTAAAACAGAAATGCCCAACTTTTCATTGGGCATTATTCTATTATTTCTTAGATTGATTTACCTTTCGGCGCTCAAGCACAGCATTATTCAGAAGCTCACATATAGCCTCTGTATCTTCTATGTTGATGCACGCGTCAGTAATTGACTGACCGTAAACTAAGTTGCGTAAATCCTTTGGAAGATCTTGACGACCTTCAATTAAGTTAGACTCAAGCATTAAACCGAAGATGCGGTTGTCACCAGCTGCAATCTGAGCTGCTACATCCTTAGATACATCAACCTGTTTCTTAAACTGTTTGTGTGAATTTGAGTGAGAAGCATCAATCATAACCATAGGTTTTAAACCTGCTTTTTCTAATGCCTGACAGGTATTCTCAACATCCTTAGCACTGTAGTTTGGCTCGTGACCACCACGTAAGATTACGTGACAATCCTCGTTGCCCTTGGTATGAACAATAGCAACGTGCCCCATCTTACTTACTGACATGAAAGTGTGTTCATTAGCAGCAGCAATAGTTGCATCAATTGCAATCTTTACAGAACCATCAGTTGCATTCTTAAAGCCGATTGGGCATGAAAGACCTGATGCTAACTGTCTGTGTAACTGAGACTCGGTAGTACGTGCTCCAATAGCGCCCCATGCGATGAAATCATCGATATACTGAACAGTAATAGGATCTAAGAACTCTGTAGCAGCAGGCATGCCTAGGCTGTTGATGTCGCATAATAACTTACGTGCAATTCTTAAACCACGATTGATATCATGAGAATCATCAAGACTTGGATCGTTGATAAGTCCCTTCCAACCTACTGTTGTACGTGGCTTTTCAAAGTATACTCGCATGATCACAATTAACTGATCTTCGTACTTCTGTCGTAGTTTCATTAAGCGGTTTGCATACTCAATTGCAGCCTGTGTGTCATGAACTGAGCATGGGCCTGCGATAACCACTAAGCGGTCATCAACACCGTTATATACATTATGGATCTCACGTCTTGTCTGAGAAACAATCTGATTGGTAAATTCTGTTGCTGGAAACTTTTCGATTACAGCAATTGGAGGTAACACCTGGTACATTTCACTAATTCTCGTATCTACAATACCGTGCCCTGCCTCATTAGGCGGGGTCAGGTTTAAATTCTTATCAATGGTCATAAAAGCCGCCTAATTAATTAAAAGAATAAAATCGCCAATAATAATAGTTTGAGGAGTTGAATGAAGCCTTACACGAATTGCTTGTCAAAATACTGTTTCTAGTATTCCCCTGTATCAACAAATTATTAGTATTCACGATTATTACCTAATATAAATTAAACAAAAAAGGAGGTCAGTAACGATACTGCCTCACTATCCCAAACTCTAGGAGTAGTTCATTATAATGACGAATAGACAGGATCTTCAAGTCAAATAGACAATTTGAACGAAAAATATCAAAAATGTCAGATATTTTGCGTATAAAATGTGGTGATTTTCTACCAAGTCTCCATCTTTATTGTCGATAAAATAAGGACTTTTGATATAAATAAGGCACAGTGTTTATTTTTTGCAAACTGTGCCTATTTTGTAAAAACGATGACCAAACTCACTGTCTTAAAAAGAGTGACTGTTCTTACCTACCTAGAGATCTAAGACTAAAGTCACTGGGCAGTGATCTGACCCTAAGACGTCTGTTTCAATCTTTGCATCAAGAACTTTACCTTTAAGCTCATCGGATACAAAGAAATAGTCAATTCTCCATCCTACGTTCTTTTGTCTTGCAAAAGTCTTGTATGACCACCAGCTGTACATATCAGGTTCATCGCCATGTATGAGTCTGAATGTGTCAACGTATCCTGCGTCAACCATCTTATCAAGAAAAGCGCGCTCTATAGGAAGAAAACCTGTGTTGCTGATATTGGTCTTTGGTCTTGCCAGATCAATTTCTCTGTGGGCAATATTAAAATCACCACATACAACAATAGGCTTATCTTTTCTTAGCTCCTGAGCATATTTGAAGAAACTGTCAAAAAAGCCCATTTTATAAGGAACACGTTTAAATTCACCTGTAGGCTTGCCGTTTTCATCAAGTATGGCAGCACCACCATTTGGAAAATAACCGTTAAAGAAGTGAAACTTTTCAAACTCAAGGTGAATAATTCTGCCTTCACCTTTAAACTCTTCATCTGGCAGTTCAAACTCAACCGACAGTGGCTTTAGCCTTGTAAAAACTGCAGTTCCAGAATAGCCTTTTTTTACTGTTGAAGAGCAGAAAAAGCTCTCATAGCCTGGTTTGTTTTTTAATTCATCAGACAACTGCTCAGCACTGGCTTTAGTTTCCTGAAAGCCAATTACGTCGTAATCAGTATTTCTAAACCAATCAAAACCTTCTTTTGCAGAAACTGCTCTGATACCGTTGATGTTCCAGGAACTTAATGTAATTGCCATACCTTACGCCACTATTTTATTTAAATTTTACTTTACTAGATTGTCTGTATTAGTATCAATACCACCGCCTAAAGCAGTCATCAATGATACTGTTGCCTCAAGATTATCTCTTTTTGCTCCTAAATAAGCAATTTTTGCGTTTCTCATGGTATCAGCTGCTGTTAAGAAATCAGTTAAAGCAACCAAACCAGCTTCATAACGAACCTTGTAGCGCTCGTAATTTCTTACACTCAACTCATAGCTCTGCTTGAAAGTGATGAGTTCCTGACGGTAGAGTTTCACATCTGTTATCAGATCGTAAACTTCCTGTACCGCCTTTATGTAGTCTGAAACAAAGTTAAGCTCAGCTATATCAATGTCCTTTAATGAGCTCTTTTTTTCGATATTAAGTTTGTTGAAGTTTAAAAACGGCATGGTAACCGCAGCTCCTAAAGAGCCTATAGGATTAGATAAGAATCGCGCAAAGGTATCAGTATCCCCAGATGACACTGTAGCTGAAAAAGTCAAATTAGGAAAGAAAGACATCTTCTTTTCATTATAGCTTGCATAACTTTGCTTTAATAAAGCATCATCTCTCATTAAATCAGGTCGTCTTTGTAATAATTTTGATGGAACTGATAATGAAAAATCAGGTACTTTAGCTTCATCTAAGAAAGCGACATCTACATTTTTGTCTGCAGTGATACCTAAAACGGTATTAAGTGCAGTTTTTGCCTTTTCAAGTGCAGCTCTTCTTGAATCTAAAGTTGATTGGACTTTTAAGTGATTGATTCTGGCATCATCTAAATCAAGACTGTCAGCAGCACCTGCCTGATACTTCTTATCTACTAAATCTAATCTTACTTTGGAGTCGTTTAGATCATCTTCACCTAGTTTTACAGCTTCTTTGGCATAGGCATACTGCCAATAGGCCTTAGCTGTAGTTTCAATTACTGTAAGTCTCATAGATAAGTAATCATAAGCAGATGCGTGATACTGCTCTAGAGCAGCCTCATTTTGAGCTTTCAATTTACCAAATAAATCTAACTGATATGACAGTGAAAATGAACCTTGAGAGCTTTTATGAGAAGCGTCATGGTAATCTAAAGCTCTTTTAGTATCTGCTCCTAATTGAGCATTGGCAGTAGGATGATTGTTTGTAGCGGTAAGATCAATATTCAACATCGCCTTTTCAAGATTTACATATGATGTTTTTAAATCATAGTTATGCTCTAAAGCTCTATTTACTACATCTGTCAACCTTGCATCAGAAAACTCTTGGTAATAAGCTGAATTTACCTCATTACCTGTAAATTCGAAAGCTTCTTTATATGAGGATACTGTAGGAAATTCAGGTGTTTTATATTCTGTAAACATCAATGAGCATGAGCATAAAGACAAACTCATAACGACCAAAGACAACTTTTTAAAGCAGGCTTTGCGTAAATACTTTTTATGATTACTTCTAGTCATAATAAAATCTCTTCTCATTATGCTTTAACTATGATTTGATGGTTGTACTCAACAGTTCTACAATTTTTTCTGTTACTTTGTAAGCTTTGTTAAATGAATTAACAGGCAGACATTCATAAGGACCATGACAATTTAATGCACCTGTAAAAATGTTTGGTGTAGGCAGACCTTCATTTGACAGATTTGAACCATCGGTACCGCCACGAACCTTATTCTCAACAATGGTTACACCTGCTTGTGTATAAGCTTTGCGTAGGATCTCAAGAATTTCATTATGCTCTTTTAAAACTTGTTCCATATTTGCATACTGGAACACAGTCTTCAAGGACACTCGACTTTCACCGTAACGGTCATTGAGTAAAGACACAATTTTTTCTAGGACTTTAAGTCGTTTTTCCATGCCTTCTTTTGTAAAGTCACGGATGATCATGTTAATCTTTGCGCTCTCTGTAGTGCCTTCAAATTTATGCACATGGTAAAAGCCTTCTTCTCCTTGAGTATTTTCAGGTTTTTCATCTCGAGGCAACATATTGATAAATTCATTGGCCATAGAGATAGCGTTCTTTAAGGTTTTGTAAGCTACAGCTGTATGAACTGACAGTCCCTTAAAATTAACGATTGCGCCATAAGCATTGAATGTGGCTATATCAAGTTCACCTTCTTTAGTACCATCAACGGTTACACCGTAGTCACAGTTGATGTCTTGTACATCAAGATGAGTTGATGACAGACCAATCTCCTCATCAACAGAGAAAATGATTTTTAATGGACCATGCTTTAAATTCTTATTAACCTTTAAATTGTGCATTAGATATAAAAGCACGCTGATACCAGCTTTATCATCAGCACCTAAAAGAGTATTACCATCAGTTACGATAATGTCCTGCCCTTTCATTTCCTCAAGAGAAGAGCAAATTGACTTATCTAGGATTAAACCATTTTCAAGTCTGATTTCTCCACCCTGATATTTTTTGACTAAATGAGCTTTTACATCGGCACCAGAGCAGTCAGGCGCAGTATCCATATGAGCTAATAGACATAAGGATTTGGCATTTTCACAACCATCACTTGCTGGTATTGTTACAGTAACGATACCTTTACCATCCTGTTTAGCATTGAAACCTAATTCACTAATTCTTGAGATTAGGTATGCTCCAAATCTTAACTGTCCTACAGTTGATGGAACTGTTTTTGAGGTAGGATCAGATTTAGTATCAATTACAATTAGATCTTTAAAAATATTAACTAAAGGATCTACGCCACACAGATTATCAAAATCTTTAGTAGTACTCTCTTGCATATTTTTATCCTTACTCTCTAGCTAGAGCATCAATTGGGTTCAATCTTGCAGCAGAACGAGCTGGCATATAACCAAACAGCACACCAATTATTGATGAGGTTAAGACCGCAATTACAATTGAGGCTAATGAGAATGATAGAGGTATGTTAGGAACAAAGATAGACAGAACATAGCCTGTAACCATTGAAAAGACTACACCTAACATACCGCCAATTAAGCAGACTGTAACAGATTCAATCAAAAACTGCGTCATAATGTCAGAGCGTCTTGCGCCTACTGCCATTCTAATACCAATTTCACGAGTTCTTTCAGTTACAGATACAAGCATAATATTCATCACACCAATACCACCTACTACTAATGAAATCACAGCAATTGCAGAAATTAACAAAGTGAAAGTACCCGTTGCCTGGTTTATGGACTTCATGATGGTATCAGATGACATCATAAAGAAATCTTTTCTGCCATGACGCGATTTTAACAACGAGGTAATAGATGCTTCTGCTACAGCAGGAGAGAATCCATCTGCAGTTCTTACGATAATAGATGAAATATAGTTTTGCTTTACAATTCTGTTCATCATAGTGCTGTATGGCACATAGATATACAGATTGTCTGAATGTCTGAAAGCTACTTCCTTATCAACAAGTAAGCCAATTACAGTAATAGGCTTGCCCTGCACAAACAGTCTTTTACCGATAGGATCTTCATTTTTGAAAAAGGTGTTTTTAGTGTTGTAATCAATAACACCAACCTGAGGAGATAATGAGGCTTCGTCTTCAGAAAACATTCTGCCCTTTTCAATTTCCATTCCATAAACTCTAAAGTACTCACCTGATACTCCAATGACAGTTGCTGTTGCATCTACATTGTATCTTTGGACCATACCTGAGTTTTGCACTGTAGGTGAAGCTGAATCCACAAAAGGCTGACCTTTTAGAGCTTTAAGATCTTTAACTGACAGTGTTCTTACTCTACCCGATCTCATATCACCCATTTTCTGACCTGGCATAATGGTGATGGTATTAGTGCCCATGGATGAGATATTTGAAATGATCTGATCAGAAGCACCTCTTGCCAGAGCCACAACTGTTACCACCGACATAATACCGATGATAATACCGAGCATAGTCAGTAAAGTTCTCATTCTATTTGAAATCATGGCTCTGATGGCCATGGTGTAAGCCTCTTTGAATCTGTCAAAATAAGCTCTGTAAGAATTTACGACTTTATCTGAAAAATGAACTGCAAGAGAGACATCATCTTTATTCTGATGATCAGAGATGTTGTCATTTACAGTATCAGACTCAATGGCTCCATCTTTAATGGTAATTACTCTATGCGCATGAGCTGCGATTCTAGGATCGTGAGTAACTAGGATCACAGTGTGACCTTCTTTGTTTAACTCAGTTAGAATATCCATCACCTCGGCGCCTGACTTTGAATCAAGAGCACCTGTAGGCTCGTCGGCAAGAATAATCTGTCCACCATTCATCAGAGCTCTTGCAATAGAAACTCTTTGCTGCTGACCACCTGATAACTGTGAAGGCTTGTTCTCAGTTTTATTGCCTAAGCCTAAAATCTCCAGTAATTTAACTGAGCGAGACTCTCTTTTTTCTTTGCCAGTACCTGAATAAATAGCAGGAACCTGCACATTCTCCATCGCGTTTAAATGCCCTAATAAATGGTAGCGCTGGAAAATAAAGCCAAAGAAATCACGTCTTAAGGAAGCCAGCTCATCAGGTAACATGTTAAAAGTGTCATGACCGTCGACCTGATAACTACCTTCAGTTGGTGTATCAAGACAGCCTATGATATTCATTAAAGTAGATTTACCAGATCCTGATGGACCAATGATAGCAACTAGCTCACCTTTATTGATGGTAAGGTTGATGCCATGCAGTATTTCTACTTTAGACTCGCCTTGTCCAAAAGACTTTTTAATGTCTTTTAAATTCAAAAGCACTTTACTCATTAGAATGGACCTTTTCTACGTCTATCATTCTTCATGGCAGCTTCTTCAGCTGTTTTTACATCATCACCGATAACTACTCTATCCTCAGGTGTAATGCCTGAGATAACTTCGATGTACTGATCGTCTTTTAGACCTGTCTTAATTTTTCTTGTCTGAACCTTATCATCACTGTCTAAAACATAAACAGTGCACTCATTCTCAGCCATGGTTCTCATGGCTGTAAGAGGTAATGTAAGAACGTCCTTTTTTGAAGCAACATCAATAGTGACATCGGCTGTCATATCAATACGTAAGGTTCTGTCATAGTTATCTGCAATTACATCTGAGTTGTAGTAAATTGCTGTTGAATTGGTGCTAGAACTTGAAGATGATGAACCTGAGTTTGTTGCAGATGATGATTCATATGATGAAGGAGCAGGATCAATTCTGTCTAACTTTCCTTTAAACTCTCTGTAAGGAAGACCTAAGATAGTAAAGGTACAATCCATGCCTGGCTTTACATTTACCACATCAGCTTCAGAGATCTCGGTTTCTACTTTCATATGATCTAAGGTAGCTAAACGTAAGATGGTAGGTGTAGTCTGATTGGCATTAACAGTCTGACCTTCTGAAACTACGGTTGCATAAACAGTTCCGTCGATAGGCGCTTTGATCTTGGTATAACCTAAATTGGTATTAGCATCATCTAACGACAGCTGAGCTTTTTCTTTTTGAGCTTTTAACTCTTTTAATGAGGCTAAAGCCATGTCATAAGCGGCGGACGCCACCTCAGCATCCTGCTTTGAGGTTGCATCTGCTTTAACCAATCTCATTTGACGCTCATACTCCAGTTTTAACTTCTTCAACTCAGCGTTTTTTGAAGAAATCTGAGCATCAATAATGGCAATTTGAGCCTTGGCAGTTTTTAAAGCAGTTTCCTGAATTTTAGGATCGATTTCACACAGAAGTTGCCCCTGTTTTACCTCGTCACCTGTCTGTACATATAGTTTTAAGATCTGACCTGAAACCTGAGCACCGACATCAACCTGAGTTTGTCCTGCAATAGTACCTGTTGCAAAAACCTTTTTACTGATATCTCTTTTTTGAGCATTAACAGACATGTAACTTACAGGTTCAGTTTTAAAAAAGTTATATCCAGTGTAGCCTACTAGGCATAGAGCAATTACTGATAAACAAGCATACTTCTTAAATTTTGGAGAATTTTTGATATTCTTTATATCCAACATAGAAATTCCTATTTTCATGCATGCTGACATTTTGAGATAATGATAGCTATCTTAAATTTTGTATATTTTCAGCGTAATTTTATTTTTTTGAAATTAGTGATTACTTAGAGCTTAAATAAAATAGTAAGCGTATTCTAACATCAAGACGACAAGATTTTTATTCTCTTACATAAGCGTAACTAAAAAGTATTAAATACCGGAAGATAAGCATAAAATAAGAGTTTTAATGAGAGAATAGATACAATTTGATAAAGGTTTTCTTTTAACACAGGATTTAACATGAGTGCTCAGCAATCTGTAACAGGTACAGTTATCTTAAATGAAGGCAGAGAAAAGTCTTTGCTCCGCCACCATCCATGGATCTTCTCAAAAGCAATTCAAAAAGCTGATGAATCATTGCAAATGGGTCAGACTGTTGAAGTTGTAAATCAGGCAGGAGAGTTCTTATGTTATGGTCTTTACAGTCCTAATTCACAGATTAGAGTAAGAGCTTTATCTTTTGATGAAAACGTAAAAATCACGGATGCTCTTATTGCATCAAGAGTAAAAGATGCAATCTCATTAAGAAAAAATGTATTTGCCCGTGGCAATGACGGTGTAAGACTTATCTCTTCAGAAGGCGATTTACTACCAGGCTTGATTGCAGATAAGTACAATGAGTTTATTGTAATTTCAATCTCCTCTTGTGGCATGGAAAGGTATAAGAACATCATCTGTCAGACTTTAAAAGAAATCTTTCCTGAATGTTCAATTTATGAAAGATCAGATACCAAATCTAGAGCAAAAGAAGGCTTACCTGTAAGAAAAGGTGTAGTTATTGGAACTGAACCTGATGATACCATCTATGTTCGTGAAGAAGGTCAGGTCTATATTCCTGTTGATATCAAAAACGGTCATAAGACAGGAGCTTATCTTGATCAGAGACTATCTAGAATTAAGGCAGGCTCCTTATCTAAAGGAGCTTCAGTATTAAACTGTTTCTCCTACACCGGAGGCTTTGGTCTTTGGGCTTTAAAGGGAGGCGCAAAGCGCATTGAGAACGTAGATGTTTCAGAGCATGCTCTAAATGCTGCTAAAACAGGTGTCGCCTTTAATCATTTAGATCCTGGTCGCTGTAAGTTCTTAAAGAAAGATGTTTTTGCCTATCTGCGTGAACAGGTAGAAAACGGCGCTAAATATGATTTGGTAATTCTAGATCCTCCTAAGTTTGCCGAAAGCGCTGCTAACTTAAAGAAGGCTTGCCGTGGATATCAGGACATTAACAGATTAGGTCTTAAGCTTGTAGCTAAAGGCGGTCATCTTTTAACCTTCTCATGCTCAGGTCTTGTAGATCCTGCTCTCTTCCAAAAGATTGTAGCAGATGCTGCAATCGATGCAGGTGTTGATGGACGTGTTTTAGGCACTCTAAGACAAGATGAGGATCATGTAGTATCACTGCCTTGTCCAGAAACTTTCTACTTAAAGGGCTTGGATATAGCTGTGATGTAGCATAAATAGATCTAGAGGATAAGTTATTATGATTAGCTATCAAGTTGTAAGAGTTACTCCTTTTGCTCAAAATTGCAGGATCTTTATCAATCAAGAGAAAAAGCAAGCTGTTGTAAGCGATCCTGGTGCAAGAGCTGACGATATTTACACTGCTCTTCATGATTCAAATATTGAATTAAAGGCAATTATAATTACACATATGCACTTAGATCATGTAGGTGGAGTTGCAAGACTTCATGAGTTATCTAACGCTAAAATCTATGGTAGCTCAATTGAAGACTCACCTTTATTGTTATCTTTAGATAAACAAGCAAAAGCTTTTGGACTTGATAATGCCCCCGTCTTTGATACTCAATATTTAAAAGATGGTGAAATTATTACCCCAATGCATGACTTTAGTTTAAAAGTCTTATCAACACCAGGTCACACTCCTGGTGGTGTTAGCTACTATTGTGAAAAAGAAAAGTATGTTTTAACAGGTGATACTTTATTTGAAGGATCTGTGGGTAGAACAGATTTTTATTTGGGGAATACTGACGATTTAATGCTGTCAATAAAAGAAAAGCTCTTTACCTTACCTCCTGAGACAACTGTTCTATCAGGACATGGTCCTGATACAAGCATAGGAGAAGAAAAAGCTAATAATCCTTTTGTGTACTAGCTTTGTATACAAATGTTCTGTCAGTATTTCATGAGGAGCACAGCTCCTCAACTCGCCTAAAAACCATGAATTTGGCATAAATTTGTAAAGAGATACTCAAAGATGTTTATTGCTTTGGATATTCCTCAATTACGCATGAGTGTTGCTTGTTTTTAGAGTCATAGTTAATGCCGATTAAAAGAATGTTGTCAGTGTACTCTTTTAC
>HF987914.1 GCA_000431835.1 Succinatimonas sp. CAG:777 | reverse complement strand
AGTTTTCTTCTTTATATTATTCACGGAGTGATGGGCGATCTTTTGAAAATCTAAACAGCATTAACAGCTGTATACATCTTTAACTGTAGTTAAACTGGAAAGAAGCTGCAAACTCAGCCATTCTTTGTTTACGCTCTTTCTCATTTTTAGCGATCTTTTCTTCAGCTTTCTGTCTTTCCTTCTTGTAATTGAACTCCTTGCAGTTATAGCGTCTAAGGTAATCAATGAGGCTATAACCTAAGACATACAGGGGGAGCATGATTACTTTTGGATTGTACTGGTTTGTTAGTACAGTTGATTGAGAGATGGTCTCAATAGCAGTAGTAGAGCAGTCACTTACTGCTTTCATTAACATAGAGATATTTGTAATCATCTCTAAGGCATTATTTAATGGAATGCTTTGGTAGCTCAAAAGAGTATTTACCATGTTATCGACTAATTGAGCTACTGATGCTGACACACTAAGAGAATGTTCTGATCCAAAAAAGATAGGAGTGTCATCTAAGGACAATTCATTTTCAAAGATAGACTTTGAAGCACAATGGGATGAATTTAAAAATATCTCTTTTAACTCTTGTTCAATTACTTGAGGATCGGTGTCATCATTATTTAATGAAGCATCGTGTCTAGAAACTGGAGCTAACTCATCTATAGCATCAGTATTTACAGGCTCTAAACTCTCAGAACCAAAATCTTGAGAATAAGCTTCACCGTGCAGAGCTTTTTTACCTTTTAAAAATTCTGCTTTTGAAGAATTCGATGAGGAGCTTAGTTCTTTATTATTAGCATAATAAAAAGCAGAGCTTGCAGTTGCTGAATCTAAAGATGCTTTAGATTCAGCAGAAATGATTCCTTGCTTTAAAGAATTGAGCTTATCCTCGTAAGTTTGCTGTTTAGATTGTCTTTCAAACTCTCGTTGAAATGCAACTAAACTGCTAGCATTGATAGCTCCTGCATTGATAGTGTTGGCTATAAGGTTGGTATTCGGTAAAAGCGTTGCTGTAGCTGCACTTGTAGCATTAGATGAAAGGGTTGATGCATTTACAGCACTGCTTTGCATAGAAAAAAACAGTTTTTTAGCAAGCGTACTGTCAGATGACAGTAAAATTGCCTGTACATTGCCCAAATTCAGTACATTTCCCATTTTTATAATTTCCCAAAAAATATGTTTTTTTAGGAAAGTGCAAGGATAGTGCCATTATTTAACTTTATGATCTTTAATAATATTTTTAATTTATAAGAAAAAGTGCCTGCCACTTCCTGCCAAAAATGGCAAAGACGAGGCAAATTTGAATTGACAATAATTTATAAAACTTTAAAAATAAAGCTTTCATATATCTATTATTGAATTACTCAATAAATAAAAAAGTTAACATCAACTTTATTACAACATTACAGATCTATAGATGTAGAGCACATATTCAAAGTTACCTATCTAGAAATTTGTAAGGTCAGGATTATTTACCTGTGTTTAAGACAGTAAGATTAGTGTTTTAGAACAAGACAGATTTAAATCTAAAAGTCGTTAACTTCAACTATAAAAAGATTATTCAGCTTTTCAACAGGAGCCTAGTTTTATGCGCGTTCTTAAGTTTGGCGGTACATCAGTTGCAAATGCTCAGAGATTTCAGGATGTAGCTGAAATTGCGCTTGATACTGCTAAGAGATCACAGACAGCTTTAGTTCTGTCTGCTCCAGCAAAGATCACCAATTTATTAGTAGCTTTGGTAGCACAGGGTGCTGCCGGTAAAGACGGAAGCGAAGAGTTCGCTCAGATCCGCGCTATTGTTGAACCAATTATTACAACCTTAGGCTCAAAGTACGAAAAGTTCGACACTGACAATATTTTAGGTGAATTCAACAAGACCATGGACATCTTAAAACAGCGTTTAGATGGTATGGTTTTATTAGGTGTATGTCCTGAACTTGTAATGGCATTCGTTGAAAGCCGTGGTGAGAGTTTCTCAATTCTAATCATGTCAGAGCTGTTAAAGGCTTTAGGCAAGAAAGTAAGAGTAATTGATCCTGTTCAGGTATTAGTAACAGAAGGCGGTATCATGGAGTCTTCTGTAAACATTGAGCTGTCAAGAGCACGTTATGTCGCTCTGCCTGATGACAAAGAAGCTATCACTTTAATGTCAGGCTTCTGTGGCGGTAATGCTCAAGGTCAGTTAGTACTGTTAGGCAGAAATGGTTCTGATTACTCAGCTGCATGTTTAGCTGCAATTTCAAATGCTGAGTGCTGTGAAATCTGGACAGACGTTGACGGTGTTTACAGCTGTGATCCAAGAGTAGTAGAAGGCGCAGTTCTTCTAAAGAAGATGTCATACGCTGAAGCTATGGAGTTATCTTACTTTGGTGCTAAGGTTCTACATCCTCGTACCATTGCTCCTATTGCACAGTTTGAGATCCCTTGCTTAATTAAGAACACCAAGAATCCAAAAGGTCCTGGCACCTTAATTTCTGAGGAAACTGATTTATCAGTACCAATTAAAGGTATTTCTGACTTAAAGAATGTTGCTCTAATCAATATCTCAGGTCCTGGTATGAAGGGTATGGTAGGTATGGCAGGTCGTCTGTTTACCGCTGTATCAAGAGCAGGCATTTCTATTACCTTAATTACTCAGTCATCATCTGAGTACTCAATTTCATTCTGCATCAGCCAGTCAGAACTTGCTAAGGCTAAGAAAGTAATCAATGCAGAATTTAAATTAGAGCTAAAAGATGGCTTATTAAATCCTGTTGAAATAAAGGAAGGTTGCGCAATTATCTCCGTTGTAGGCGATGGTATGCGCATGGTGCGCGGAATTTCAGGTAAATTCTTTAGAGCCTTAGCTGAGGCAAACGTAAACATCAGAGCAATTGCTCAGGGCTCATCTGAACGTTCAATCTCAGCTGTAATCTCACAAAAGAGAGTTACAGAGGCGGTAGCTTTTGCCCATACAGCTTTCTTTAATTCAAGACAGCGTATTGATGTTGTACTAATCGGTTGCGGTGGTGTAGGTGGTGAGCTTTTAGCTCAGATAAAGCGTCAGAGAACAGAATTGTCAGACAGTCACGGTATTGATATTCGTGTTGTAGGTATCGGTAACTCTAAGCACTTTATCTCAGATCCAAATTGTGTGGATTTAGAGAACTATAAAGATTTATTAGCTAAGAGCGATAAACCTACATTAACTCCAGAGGCAGCAGAGCAGTTAATTAAAGACGCTCATTTAATTAACCCTGTTTTAGTTGATTGCACCTCATCTGAAGAGTTAGCTCTTAAGTATGTTGATTTCATGAAAGCAGGTTACCATGTGGTAACACCTAGCAAGAAAGCTAACACCGGTTCCTATGAGTACTATCAGGAGTTAAGAAGAACAGCTCGTGCTCAGCACAGAAAGTTCTTATATGAAGCAAACGTAGGTGCTGGCCTTCCTGTAATCAATACTGTGCAGAATGAGTTAGCAGCAGGCGACAGACTTATTGACTTCTCAGGAATCTTATCAGGTACTCTTTCATACCTGTTTGGTTTAGTTGAAGATGGTATGACCTTATCAGAGGCAACTAAGATTGCTTATGAGAAGGGCTTTACTGAGCCAAATCCAAAAGACGATCTTGATGGTATGGATGTTGCAAGAAAACTGTTAATTCTAGCTCGTGAATGCGGTCTGAAGTTAGAGTTATCAGATGTTGATGTACAAGGAGCTGTTCCTTCTGAATACTTACAGGGCAATAATGCTTTGGAAGTTATCGAGAACATCAAGAAAGCTGATGCTTCATTTACATCTTTAGTTAAAAAAGCTAAAGCTGAAGGTAAGGTATTACGCTATGTCGGTTCTATTAAAGACGGTAAGTGCACCTGCTCTGTACAGGCAGTAGGTCCTGATCAGGCTTTATTCAAGGTTCGTGACGGTGAGAATGCTTTAGCATTCACCACAGCTTACTATCAGCCAATTCCATTAGTAATCAGAGGTTATGGTGCAGGTACTGCAGTAACTGCAGCAGGTGTGCTCTCTGATGTTTTACGTTTACAGAATTGGGCTCATGAGGATTAGAATTTAACCATGTCTAAGATTTTTAAAGCATATGCTCCTGCATCAGCTGCAAACCTGTCAGTAGGTTTTGATTTATTAGGTGCAGCTCTAAAGCCAATCGATGGAGCTTTATTAGGAGATGAAATTACCATCTCTGAAAACTCAGGAAAAGGTTGTGATGTTGCAGTGGTTGGTCGTTTTGCCCACAAACTGCCATCTGATCCTAAAAAGAACATCGTGTACGATGCATATTTAATGTACAAAGATGCCTTAGAGAAAAAAGGCTTAAAAGTTAAAGATGTGCACATGGAGTTATCTAAGAACCTTCCAGTGTGCTCAGGTTTAGGCTCATCAGCAGCTTCTGTGGTAGCTGCTGTAGTAGCTCTAGATGCTATTCATTCAGAAGCTTTAGGTCAGGAAGGCTGCCTTGAGCTTATGGGTAGACTTGAGGGAAAAATCTCAGGCTCTATTCATTACGATAATGTTGCTCCATGCTATTTCGGTGGTCTGCAGCTTATCGTTCAGGAAAATGGAGTGATATCTACCACTCTTCCTGATTTTGATAACTGGTACTGGGTATCATGTTTCCCTGGTATTAAAGTTTCAACTAATGCTGCTCGTCAAATTCTTCCAAAGGAATATTCACGTGCTGATGTGATTACCTTTGGTCGTCGTTTAGCTACCTTCGTACATGCCTGTCATGAGGGTAATGACAAGCTTGCAGCTTCCTGCTTAATCGACGTAATTGCAGAGCCATACAGAGCAAGCTTAATTCCTGGTTTTACTGATGCAAGAGAGCATGGTAAGACCTTGGGAGCTCTTGCAACCGGTATTTCAGGCTCAGGTTCATCTGTATTCTCAATCTTTGAAGACAAAGAAAAGGCAGAGCAGATGAAAGAATATCTTGAGAGAAACTTTATTGCCAACGAAGACGGATTCTGTCATATTTGTAAGATAGACAGACGTGGTGCCTATGCAGAAGCTTTAGAGGATTAGTAAATAAATTATGGAACTATACAATTTAAAAGATCATAACGAGAAGGTATCTTTTGCACAGGCAGTTGTAAAAGGTATTGGTAAAGATCAGGGCTTATTCTTCCCAGATCATATTGAGCCATTAGCTAATGTAGATGAGTTATTAGACCTACCATTAGTTGAGCGTTCTCAAAAGATTTTACGTCACTTAATCGGTGATGAGATCCCTGAATTAGAGAGCATTATTGCTGATGCTTTTACTTTTAAAGCTCCAATAGTAAAAGCTGATGAGAATGTATATGCCTTAGAGTTATTCCACGGTCCCACCTTAGCATTCAAAGACTTTGGTGCTCGCTTCATGGCTCGAGTCTTAGGCTCTATCCGTGGTGATAAGCATTTAACTATTTTAACTGCAACCTCAGGTGATACTGGTGCTGCAGTAGCTGCTGCTTTCTATGAGCAGAAGGGTATTGATGTTGTAGTTCTATATCCAAAAGGAAAGATTTCAGATCTTCAGGAAAAGTTAATTGCCACATTAGGCAAGAATATTAAAGCTGTCCAGGTTGATGGTATTTTTGATGAGTGCCAGGACATGGTAAAGACTGCCTTTGATGATGTTGAGTTTAAGGCTGCTGTAGGTCTTAACAGTGCCAACTCAATTAACATCAGCCGTTTATTAGCTCAGGTATCATACTATTTTGAGGCTGTGTCACAGCTGCCAAAAGAGAAGAGAAACAGTGTGGTATTCTCTGTTCCATGCGGTAACTTTGGTAACATCACCGCAGGTTTAATTGCTAAAGCCTTAGGTCTTAAGGCCCGTTTTGTGATCTCCTGCAATGCCAATGACACTGTACCACGTTACCTTCAGTCAGGTAAGTGGGATCCTCATGCAACAGTTGCAACACTGTCAAACGCAATGGATATCTCAAGACCTAACAACTGGCCACGTGTTGAGGCTCTGGTAAAGATGCAGAACTGGTCATTAAAGGATTTTGCATTCGGCTCAATGTCAGATGCTGAGACTGAAAAGACCATGCAGAACCTGTATAAAAAGACAGGCTATATTTTAGAGCCACACGCTGCTATTGCCTATCAGACCTTAGAGAACAATCTCAAAGATGGTGAGACCGGTATCTTCCTGGGAACAGCACATCCTGCCAAGTTCAAAGCTGATGTAGATAGAATTTTAGGTATTGATTTACCTCTGCCTAAGGCTTTAGAGGAGAAGGCTAAGTTAGCTTCACAGGCTGTTGAGTTACATGCTGACTACAATACTTTAAAAGCTTATGTTTTAAAGGAATTAAAGCTTAACTAGTTTAAGTTTATATCTTAAAACAAGTTTTCTAGTACAGTCTAGAAAAGAACAATTAAAGATCTTTCACTTAATTAAAAGGGGGAGATCTTTTTTTTTATGAAAGCCAGAAAGTAGCTCAGA
>HF987913.1 GCA_000431835.1 Succinatimonas sp. CAG:777 | reverse complement strand
GCTGCTTTCGCAATGCCTGCTCAGGCTGACTATACTCCAAATGCATATTTCAATGGTTATATGCGTGCAGGTGTTGGCTTCGATAAGAATGGTCACACCAACGGTAACGACGACGTAGCACACAAGGTTGGTCGTTTAGGTTCAGAGTCAAGAGTATACGGTGAAATCGGTTTAGGTGCTGATGTTGCTAAGGTTGATGACACTGTTTGGACTGTTAACGCCATGTTAGCAGTTTCAACTGATGATGAAGGTTCATGGGTTGGTAACAATGCATTAGCTTTCCGTCAGTTCAACGTTGAAGCTAAAGGCTTATTCGATTCAGATAAAGATGCAAAAGTTTGGGTAGGTAAGAAGTACGTACAGCGTGAAGATATTCACATCACTGATACTTACTACTACGATATCTCTGGTAACGGTGCTGGTATCGAAAACGTATCACTAGGTGCAGGTAAGTTCAGCACAGCTTTCGTTCAGAATACTAATTGCAACAACATTTTTGATGTTCGTTATTCATTCCCAGCATGGGACGGTGCTTCTTTCGAAATCGGTAACACCTATGTTCAGCAGAAGAAGCAAAATTTAACTGACAATCAGTTAAATGGTAACACTGTTACTTTAGAGTTCACCCAGGGCTTCAATGGCGGTTGGAATAAGACCGTATTCCAGTGGTTCAAGGGTGCATCAGCAGCAGCTACTCAGGTTCAGGGCTGGAACCACGATGATAGAGATGATGGTAACGCATTCAAGTTATATAACTTTGGTGAGACTACTATCGTTGGTGATTTAAAGATGTTCCATCAGGTTGACTATGCTTATCAGAAGTTAGACGGTGATAACGGTAACAATAAGAAAGTTAAGACTTTCCACGCTGTAGTACGTCCTTGGTATAAGCTAACCAAGATGACACGTGTATACGTAGAATTAGGTTCTTACGGTCAGTACACCGAGTATGATGATGGCTGGAAAGAGCAGGAGCGTATGCAGAAGGCTACTTTAGCTTACGCTTTAACTCCTGATGCAGGTAACTTCTGGTCACGTCCTGAAATCCGTGTATACACAGCTTGGTTACATGGCTCAGATAAGGATGCTACTTTCTCAGCTGGCTACAGAAAGGGTGCAACTGACATCACTGTTGGTGTTCAGGCTGAAGCTTGGTGGTAATAGTTAACCCTAACTATAAACTTATCTAATAAAGAGCGGCAATTGCCGCTCTTTTGCGTTAATCTTCAATTAAGACTTTTCTCTATCTAAAAATCAACATCAAGTTCTACTTTTAATGACTCACCATTAGCATCTTGTACAAGAAACATCACCATATACCATGGTAGGTAAGTTATCTTATGTTCTTTAGATAAGTTATCTTGACAGAAAACTAGTGCTTTACTTAATTTCCACTCAGCTACCTTCATTACGTTATCAAGTGCTGCATGCAGTTTATAGCTTTTACCTGATTTTATCTCAATAGGTAGAATTTTAGAGCCTTTCTGTATTACAAAATCGACTTCTCCTATCTTCTGTTTATTGTAGTAACGCAATGAAAATCTATTTGCAGCAAGTAGCTGCGCAAAAACATTCTCTAAAATTCCTCCCATATTTATGGAGAGATTTCCTTTTAAGATCTCAAATTGAACGTTTTCAAGGCACATTGCGCACAATAAGCCTGTGTCACAAAGAAATAACTTAAAGAGTCTGCTTTGTTCATTGATTTTAAGTGGAATTTTGATCTCATTAAGGTTATAGCTAGGTAGCGCAACACCTGCATCTTTTAACCAAACAAATGCATCCTCATATTCTCGTAGGCGTGCATTCTTATCAATGCTTGCCAGATTAAATCGTCTGGTTTTAGTTTCTAGTTCTGAAGGGATCCTGTCAAAAATATTAGTAATTTTTGCTTTGTCTTTTTTAGAGTATTTACTAATGTCTTGTCTATATAAGGCAAGGATATCTTTTTGTTTTTCAATTACCTTACCTATATCATGGGA
>HF987912.1 GCA_000431835.1 Succinatimonas sp. CAG:777 | reverse complement strand
TGTTTTATCTACATAAATGTAATTATTTAGATAAAAGTTTATAAATGAGCCTGTTGAGCTGATATCTTTCATATGTATTATCTCCAAACCTACTTTGAACGTTATAGCCTGAAAAGGTATATCTTTGACTTTAATAGTGGTAATTCGTGAACAAAAAAAGCAGGTCCGTGTTTGTGGATGATAAATCTTAAGAAACAAAAATGCCCTCAAAAGAGGGCATTTTTAAGAAAAGCAATAATTACTTCAAACTTAAAGCTAAATCGTAAGTGCTCTTCATGAACTGGTGCTTCATGTTGTTGATGCACTCGATGATGTCATGGTGAACTAGTTCGCCACGCTCAACACCGATACAACGACCTGATTCGCCGCTCTTTAATAGCTCACAAGCATAAGCGCCCATACGTGATGCTAATACACGGTCAACAGCTGTTGGTGAACCACCACGCTGAATGTGACCTAGAACAGTAGCACGGGTCTCAAGACCTGTTAACTCTTCTAACTCTTTAGCCATCTGATGAACATCAGTCTGATTCTCGCATACAACCAGGATTGCATGACGCTTGCCTGAATCGATGCCTTTCTTGATGTCAGCATAAACCTGCTCTTTGTTCCACTGAACTTCTGGAACAAGAACTGCCTCAGTACCGCATGATACAGCTGCGCATACAGCTAAATCGCCACAGTGGTGACCCATAACTTCAACAACGCTGATACGCTTGTGTGAAGAACAGGTGTCACGTAACTTATCAATAGCTTCAACAGCTGTATTTAAAGCTGTATCGAAACCAATTGTAGCATCAGTACCAGCGATATCGTTATCGATAGTGCCTGGTAAACCAATGCAAGGGAAGCCTAACTCAGAAATTAACTTAGCGCCCATGTATGAGCCGTCACCACCGATAACTACTAGAGCATCGATGCCGTGTTTCTTCATAACTTCAACACTTTCCTGACGAACCTGAGGCTGCTTGAACTGTGGGAAACGAGCTGTACCTAAGAAAGTACCTCCACGGTTTAACAGATCAGATACTGAGTGGCTGTTTAACTGTACGAAATTACCTGAATGTAATCCAGAGTAACCATCACGTACACCTAAAACTTCCCAACCATATGATAAAGCTGTGCGAACTACAGCACGAATAGCTGCGTTCATGCCTGGTGCATCACCACCTGAGGTCAGAACACCAATTTTCTTGATTGCCATATTACACGTGTCCGTTATTTTTAAATTAAGCCTTTGCAGCTGCTTCGATAATAGCAGTGAAATCTGGAGCCTTTAATGAAGCACCACCAATTAAGCCACCATCGACATCTGGCTGTGCGAAGATGTCAGCAGCATTCTTAGCGTTGCATGAACCACCGTAAAGAATACGTACGCCGTCAGCAACTTCTGCATTGAAGGTCTTTAAGAACTCACGGATACCGTGGTGAACGTTCTGTGCGATTTCAGGAGTTGCAGTCTTACCAGTACCGATTGCCCAAATTGGCTCGTAAGCAATGATTGCATTCTTGAAAGCTTCGATACCGCATAAATCGATAACAGCCTTGATTTCTGCCTTGCAAACATCAAGAGTCTTACCTGCATCGTACTCAGCCTCTGACTCGCCGATGCATAATACTGGAGTTAAACCGTTATCCTGAGCAGCTTTGAACTTGCCAGCTACGATTTCATTTGACTCATTGTGGTAGCCACGACGCTCTGAGTGACCAACGATAGCGTAGGTGCAGCCGAATTCCTTTATCATCTCAGGTGAGTTCTCACCAGTGTAAGCACCCTTAGTGTGGATATCGCAGTCCTCTGAACCCCACTTTAAGCTTGAACCAGTTGCTAATGATTCAACCATACCAATGAAAATAGCAGGAGCACAAATTGCAACATCTACGTTTGCATTTTTGTCAGCTGGCTCTCTGAATGCCTTAATTAAATCAGTAACAGTTGACTTGGTACCGTTTAATTTCCAGTTACCCATTACAACAGGTTTTCTCATGATCCTATCCTCAATAAATACATTTTTTGATACAGCCGTTAGTGCTGTTCTGATTGAATATCACTTTCTTTTCAGCACACAAACTTTCGGTATTTTACTATAAAAAGCACATTTTGATCGCTTTTTTTTCTTGCAACCCAAAAAAGACAGCTCTTATTGCATAAGAATGCGATGTTTTATGTGAGCGTAAGCGTTTTATTATGGTGGCAAATTTTGGTGCAAATTTCTTTTGAGATATTAAGTGTTTAAAGTATTGTACAGCCAAATTTTCTGTGTATTCGGTTATGAAACTGTCATGTTGTACTTATGAGACTTTCTTCCTTAATATCTCAAATCTTCAGGAGTTAAAAAAGGGAACCATATATACAGGAAGGAAATGTATTCCATTAGCAAAAGCATAATCCTTAGTGTGGATAACGTATTTGTTCTTTACTCTTCTACTGAACTTTTCACAAAAGACTTCTAGTGATTTGTGTTGCCTGTAATTGCAAGACTTAACCTCAATAGGACTTATCTTGTCACCTTCAGAGATTTAAAAATCTACTTCATACAGATGATTAGAGGTTTCACTTTTCATAGTGTAATAGAAAAGTTTATAACCTTTTGAAACTAGCATTTGAGCTATAGTATTTTCGTAAACATAACCCAAATTAGCTTCAAGCTTATCTGAAAGCAATTAGTTATAAATTACATTCTCTGTGTATTTCATGTTGATAAAAGCAAGTGTAATGAAAAGTCCTGTATCTGAAAGAAACAATTTGTAGCGGCTGTCATCAGCAAAAAGACTTACTTCATCATTTTGATTCATTACTTTGTAGGCAATGTTAAGTTCATAGGAACTTAAAATATTTGGCAGTAACTTCTGAACACTAACAGATCTTGCTCCTTTCTTTACATTAGACAGGATAAAACAAGAGGCTTGGTTACGCAGGGGTTCAGGTATTGCCATGAATAACTTGTAAGCAAATCCTTTTCTCTTAATCTTTAAAAGTTCATCTTCATATTATTTTAGGATCTGTCTTTTTACACAGTTTACCTCTTCAAGGTTGTTTGTAATTGTATAAGTTCTGATAGCTTCAGGCATACCTCCTATTAACATGAAAAGGTTAAATTTTGCATTAAGTTTTGGGGTAGAGTCGTTCCTGACTCGTTTTTATCTTCTATGAGCTGTTTTATGGTATCAGCTGTGATTTCATCTCCAGTAGCCCATAAAAACTCTTCAAAATCTAAAGGTATTGGAGTGAGTTTTAACTCTTCACCTGGTATCAGAATATTTTGAAGGTTCTTCTTACGCTCAAGATATGAGCCTGTTTCTAGATATTTATATCTGCCATCTGCTACAAGATATTTGATAGCCTGTCTTGCTCGAGGAAAGTACTCAACCTCATCAAAAATAATGACTGAGTCATGTTCATAGAGTCTTACATGAGTAAACTGTTGCAGCTTTAGAAAAAAACAATCTAAATTCTGCATGTCATCAAACAAGCTTATGAGCTCTTTAGTTGCTGTTTCAAAGTCAATCAGAATGTAGGTTTAAATTCATTTTTAGCAAACTCTTTTACAAGCGTAGTTTTACCAACACCTTTAGCACCTTTAACTAAAAGAGCATTGCGATTGCTGTGTTTTCCTTGCCACTCTAAAAGAGACTTCTAACTCTTTCTTTTGAAAATGAATTTGTCTATTAAGTATCGACCTATAGTTAGCGATTATACTTA
>HF987911.1 GCA_000431835.1 Succinatimonas sp. CAG:777 | reverse complement strand
GGCAATATTGTGCCTAGAAAGGATGAGCTGTTAAGAATAGCTGCTGTCTTCAATGCAGATCCTAAAGTAAGAGCTTTTACTGAGTTTCAGCTAGTTTAAGTGTCTTAATTAAAAAGCTCTGAAAGAAAATCTTCAGAGCTTTTTAATCCTACGTGTCAAGAGAACTACCACTTAGGCTTCTTTAAAGCACTCTTATACAGTTCAATGTAATTTTTACATGAATCAGACCAGTTAAAGCGTACTCTCATAGCGTTCTGCTTAATACGCTTCATCTCTGAAGGATCTTCTAAATACAGAATTAAAGTACGACGTAAGCAGGATAGTAACTCCTCAGAACTTGGATCGAAGAACATAAAGCCGTCACCGTTTACTCTATCCTGATCATAGTCTTTAACAGTATCTTTAAGTCCACCTACAGCACGTACGATAGGTAGAGTACCGTAAGCTAAAGAGTAGATCTGATTTAAACCGCAAGGCTCAAAAATTGATGGCATCAAGAAGAAGTCAGAGCCAGCTTCAATCTGATGAGCTAACATATTGTCATATACAGGCTGGAAGATCATTTTACCAGGATGACGATTAGCAATTTCAGTCATCTGCTGCTGTAAGTAAGGATCTCCTGTTCCCTCAATTACAACCTGAACTTTATGCTGTAAGAATCTGTCTAAGATAGGAATTAAAAGACCTATACCTTTTTGGTCGGTAAGTCTTGCAACCATACCATACATTGGGGTATCACCCATCTCAAGGCCAAGCTTTCTCTGTAAGAGGTACTTGCCTAGAACCTTTTGATCTAGGTTCTTAACATCATATCTTATTCGCAGCAATTGATCTGTAGAAGGATCCCAGTCAGAGTAGTCACAACCATTGACGATACCTGAAAGATCTTGTTGTCTGTCAAGATAGTTCTGCGTCATACCATGACCACCTAAATAAGTGGTAAGTTCACTGGCGTAACCTGGGCTTACGGTGTTGATTTTATCAGCATAGAAAACACCGCATTTTAAGAAATTGATATATGAACCTTGAGTGATCTTGTCATTATAGATATTGGCAATTTCAGGCAAGATCGCAATTTGTGATCTGTCAAAGGCACCTTGGAAAGCACCATTATGAATGGTAAGTACAGAGCGAGCTCTTGATAGATAAGGGTCTAATGCGTATTTAATCCGCATTAACATAGGCGCAATTCCGGTGTGCCAGTCATTGCAGTGCAGGATATCAAACCAGTAGTTTAGGTGCTTACAGGCATCTAAAGCTGCAGCTGAGAAGAAAGCAAATCTCTCTCCATTATCAGCATAAGCCTGGTTGTTGTCACCGTACATAGAGGTTCTGTCAAAGTACCTAGGACATTCAACTAACCAAACTTCAACTACTTTATTAAGATAGGTCTTTCTAATTGAATAGGGGATGCGAAGTTTTTCATCTGGATTGTTTTCATTCAAAACGCCATGTGCTATCACCTCAAGTTTATCGTAATCCTTGATGGTGGTATAGCATGGCATGACAACTCTGACATCATGACCTTCAGCCTGTAGCTGTAAAGGCAAAGCCTTGGCAACATCTGCAAGACCGCCTGATTTCATGATGCCTGCAACTTCTGATGATAATAACAAGATGTTCACAGGCAACCCCTTATTTTATGTGTTCTAGTCAAAACCTAAGCGCATGCCATTAGGTAATACTATTATGCCATTTTTAGATATTGTGATCATAGAATTCTTCTCATTTTCAAGAAGCTTTTGATCTTTCTCTCTATCGTATCCAATCTCAAAGCCCGGAGCAATCTCAACATGTCTGTCTAAGATCACATTCTTAATTTTTGCTCCCTTACCAATGATGTTATCACCGATAAGCACACTGCCTTCAACCATAGCGCCATCGCCTGCGGTACATCTAAAGCCTAGAACTGACTTATTGATAGTTGCACCGTTAATCTTGCAACCTGCGGAAATTAAAGACATAGATACGTGTGACTCATTATCATCAGTATCGGTGAAGTCAGCAGGTGGTAGAGGAGGATAGAAGGTATGTAAAGGCCACTTCGGGTTCTGCAGATTGAACTTAGGCTTATTGCCTAATAAGTCCATATGAGCTTCCCAGTAGCTGTCGATGCTTCCTACATCACGCCAGTAAGCAAAGTCTTTCTCTCCTTCAATTTCGATTTCACTAAAGTCGTATACATAAACATTGCCTCGAGGGAACATCTTAGGAATGATATCTTTACCAAAGTCATGGCTTGAGTTCTTGTCTAGCTCGTCTTCAACTAGCACATTGCATAAAACATCAGCTTTAAAGATATAGTTACCCATAGATACTAGTGAATAGCCGGGGTGATTTGGTAACTCTTTAGGATGAGCAGGTTTTTCCTCGAAGCCAATCATCTTATTGTTTTCATCAACTTCGATAACACCAAATTTACCTGCGCACTCACTTGATTTCATTCTGATAGCAGCCACAGTTAAATCTGCACCGATGTTCTTGTGATAGGTGAGCATATCACGGATATTCATCTTATAAATATGGTCTGAGCCGAAGATACATACATGATCTGGGAACTGTTCTTGTATAAAGGTTAAGTTTTGATAGATAGCATCAGCTGTACCCTGATACCACTCCTTTGATACACGCATCTGAGCTGGCAGTGAGTCAATGAAGGCTCCATAAATACCACTTACCTGCCAGCCTTTCTTTAAGTGCATCAACAAAGACTGTGATTTGTATTGAGTGATTACAAAGATCTTGATGATACCTGAGTTAACGAAGTTATTGAGCACGAAGTCAATTAGTCTGTAGCTTCCGCCAAAAGGAACCGCAGGTTTACTTCTGCATGAGGTTAAAGGCATAAGACGGGTACCTTCACCGCCGGCTAGGATCATAGCTAATGCTGCCATTTGAGAGACTCCTTATGAGATGTTTTGATTGTTATGTATTCTTAAGACATCATCTGATGTCATGAACCTATTTAATGAGTATAGAACAAGATTTTATCTTGCCCCTGAAAATGGGCTTCTATACAACAATATTGAGCATATTGTCTGTAAATTTTGTGGTAGAAAGCTAAAAAAATGAGTACTGCATTTGCTTTTTTATTAACTGATTACTCTTTAAAAGAAAGGAAAGTTCTTTGTAAAAATATTTGATAGAAAAAAGTTGAGGTAGATATAATTTTTTAAAAGTTATTCTTATTAAGAATTATTCTTAATAAATAATGAGTATTTTGCATAATATAATGCCTTTTCGCAACTTTAGTCTTGGTGCTTTTGCGCTGATTTGCACAAATTGTGCACGTAATAAAATATTTGATAAAGATCAAATTTTGAGTTAGAAATAGTGTATCTTATTGAACAGGCAAGATGACCAGTTATTAGAGATGTCTAATACTGATAAACAGATTTCAAAATCAGAGAATTTTCATCTGAGGATAAAAAATGGAAAACAATAAAATCGTCTTTTTTGGTACCCACAGCTACGACAGACACGCTTTTACAGATATGAATGCTGACAAGAACTTTGGTTTTCAGCTAATCTATCACAGAAGTTTCCTTGATATTAACAATGCAGATGAAACTCACGGCGCTAAAGCTGTATGTATCTTCGTAAACGACAGAGCAGACAGAGCTGTATTACAGAAGTTAAAAGATAATGGTGTTGAGCTTTTAGCACTGCGTTGTGCCGGTTTTAACAACGTAGATTTACAGGCTGCTAAAGATTTAGGTATCAGAGTTGTAAGAGTACCAGCTTACTCTCCACATGCTATTGCTGAGCACGTAATGGCTTTAATCTTAACCTTAAACAGAAAGACTCACAGAGCATATTCACGTACCCGTGATGGTAACTTTGCTCTACACGGGTTAATGGGCTTTGATTTATACGGTAAGACTGCAGGTGTAGTAGGCACCGGTAAGATTGCTCGTGTGCTGATTGGCATCTTAAAAGGCTTTGGCATGAATGTAGTTGCTTATGATATTTATGAAGATCATGAGTACGAGAAAGCAGCTGGTATTAAGTATGTAACTATGGATGAGTTATATGCACAGTCAGATATTATTTCGTTAAACTGCCCATTAACTCCTCAGAACAGATACTTAATCAACAAAGACTCAATTGCTAAGATGAAAAAAGGCGTAATGCTCATTAACACTGGTCGTGGTCCTTTAATCAATTCTGAAGATCTTGTAGATGGTTTAAAGTCAGGTCAGATTGGTGCTGCAGGTCTTGATGTTTATGAAGAAGAGCACGATTACTTCTATCAGGACAGATCAGATCACATCATCACCGATGATAACTTAAGCCGTTTAATGAGCTTGAACAATGTTCTAATTACCTCTCATCAGGCTTTCTTTACTAAAGAAGCAATGAACAACATTGTTAATACTACTCTACAGAATGTAACTGATTACTTTGCAGGCAACGAGCTTGTAAACGAAGTAAAGCCTCAGTAGTTTACATTCTTATCTAAAACAGAAAGTGCTGTAACTTACAGCACTTTCTGTTATCAGACTCTTCTCAACACATATATAATCTATCCTCAAATTCCCACTTTGCTAAAAAAGAACTGCTATCTTTGTAAGCAGCTTTACTAGAGCATAACTATAAAAAAGATCATTTTGAGGTATCTATGAAACTAAAAGACTATCTACTATTGTCTCTAATCTTTGCAGCTATTGCAGCTGTTGCTGTATTTTTTACAGAAAAGTTGTCAAGGAGACTACTCCTGCTTTACCAGAGATCGTAAAGGTTGAAGAGGTAAATAAAGCAACGCCTCGTTCACAGAGTAATCAGGTTTGTAATGTTTTTGTATTCGATGCTGCAGCAAACTGTGCCGTAGGGAGTAAGATTGTCTTTACACCATTAAGATGGGGTAATGATCAGTTACCGATTTTCTTTGCAGGTCAGTTCTGCGATCTTAACTATGCCGTAGTCTCTAATAATGGTGGTGTTACCTGTATTAAGGCTGCTCCTTATGAAGAACCTCAAGCTCAAGATAACAATCAAGAGAATAATGCTAGTCAAGATGAAGAGAGTAAATCTGATAAGAACTCTACTCAGAACAATGAGCAGGAAAATGCTCAGACTAATTAGAGCATAAACATAAAAGCAAGATCGTCTGATCTTGCTTTTGAGTTGATAAGATGAACTTAATTACTTTTCTTCTAACCTTGCTTTATACACAATAAAGGTTGTGCTTGAAGATACAATCTGCACATAGTCAAAGTTCTCTAAAAGCACCTTTTCATAACCTAAATGCGCATTGGCAACTAAGTACATCACACCGTTCTTGGTTAAGTGATCTTTAGCCTCTATGATCATATTAACAGTAGGGGCTGTAGTGGTAGTTACGCCAACATGGAATGGTGGGTTTACGGCAATTAAATCAAATCTTTCAAGACCTGTCAGCATGTCAGATGCTTTAACCTTGATTGAATCACAGCCATTTAATTTAGCATTCTCTTTAGTAAGTTCAATGGCAGCAGCACTGACATCAGTTGAGGTTACGTTCTTAAAGCCTAGCTTTGAGAGCACTAAACCTACCACACCACAGCCACATCCAAGATCTAAAGCAGTTCCAAATGGAGTTAAATCTTTTAAGCACTCTATTAACATAGCAGTTCCCTTATCTAGTTTACCTTGAGAGAAAACAGCGCTGTCCTGATGCAGAGTAAGTGGAATGTTAATTGGATTTACTTTAATGTCCTGTGCACCTTTGTAGGTGTTAAAGTCATTTTCATAAATAGCTTTAAATAAAGTGCACTTTCTGGCTAAATCAACTTTCTTTACAAAACCTAGAGGTTTTAATAAAGAGTCAGCACTTTTAGCACCACCGTCATTAGATCCTGCGGTGTACACTAAAGCTTCTTTTTTTAATTTGTTTTTTAAAGTATTTAATAACTTTAAAGTCTGCTGCTTACTTTTTGAAAGTAATAGTAATAAGGTATCAGCTTCATTAGTATGAGTAAGAGCTGATTTGACATCAGCAAAGATTAACTTTACATGCTTGTACTCAATTATCTGAGGACAAGAGTCATCCATGCTTTTACCAATCATAGCTGCCATCTTTTTGCAGACAACAAAGTTGTCGACAATTACAGTAGCGCTGTGAGATCTTTTAACTAAAGAGAATACCATAGGATCGAGAATATCACCTGCAATGATGAGATCACGTCCTACAAACTCATCTTCATTACGTTGTAAAAGTTCAAATACTGGTGAATTTGCTGCCATTAGACTTTATTCCTGTATTTTAAAGCACGAGCTAATTCTACATATTTCTCAACACTGATATTTTCAGCACGCAGAATCGGATCAAGACCAAAGCTGTTTAACTCCTCTTCTGTAAAGAACTTTGATAAAGAGTTACGGATGGTCTTACGACGAGCAGAGAAAGCTGTAGTTGTAATGTTATTTAAATAAGGTACTAATGATCTTTCTTCATCAGTTAAGTCCTTTGGCTTTAAACGTACCACAGCGGAGGTTACCTTAGGTGCTGGTCTGAATGCTGATGGTGGAACTATAAGCATTGGGATAACCTGCGCATGGAACTGAGTCATCACAGTTAAACGACCATAGTCTTTGGTGCTAGGTCCTGCAGCTAATCTTTCTACTACTTCCTTTTGTAACATAAAATGCATATCAGTAATGCCTTTTTGTGACAGCAGGTGGAAGATAATAGGGGAGGTGATGTTGTAAGGTAAGTTACCAAAAACACGCAACTGACCTGCACCTTCTAACTCCTCAAAGTTAACCTTTAAGGCATCACCTTCAATAATGGTAAGTCCTTTTAAGAAAGGATCATGCTTTAAGATCTCCACAAGATCACGGTCTAACTCAATTGCAGTTAGTACTTTAGCTCTTTCTAAAACCGGTCTAGTTAAAGCTGCATGACCTGGTCCAATTTCAACTAAGTGTTCACCCTCTTTTGGATTGATGGCATCCACAATCTGAGAAATGATGTGATCATTAACTAAGAAGTTCTGTCCAAAGCGTTTTCTTGCTTTCATGTGTACTGGTGGTAAAGCCATATTATCTCCTGCTACGTAGTGCCATAGTATGAGCTAGTTCTACTGCTGCAAACAGAGAACCAGGATCTGCCTTGGTTGTACCTGCTAAATCTAGTGCAGTTCCATGATCGACAGAAGTTCTAATATAAGGAAGTCCTAAGGTAGTGTTGTAACCACAATCAAAACCTGCATATTTTAAAACAGGTAACCCCTGATCATGGTACATGGTTAAGAAGGCATCAGCCTTCTCAATATACTTTTGCTGGAACATGGTGTCAGCAGGCAGTGGTCCTATGATATTGATGCCCTGAGCTTTTAACTCTTCAAAGGTAGGAATGATAGTGTCTATCTCTTCCATACCCAGATGTCCATCTTCACCTGCGTGAGGATTTAAACCTGCGCTGATGATGCATGGTTTATCAATACCAAACTTGGTTTTAAGATCGTGATTTAAAATAGTTACGATCTCAACTAAAAGCTCTTTAGTGATGGCATCAGATACATCTTTTAAAGGCAGATGAGTAGTAGCAAGAGCTACATTGAATTTCTTGCAGCCTAACATCATTACTACTTTTTTAGTATGAGTCCTTTCCTGAAAGTACTCAGTGTGACCTGTAAAGTTAAGACCAGTGTCAGCAATCACAGCCTTACTGATAGGACCTGTAACTATACCAGAGAACTCACCTGATACTGATTTGTCTGAGGCAATATCAAGACAGTCTAAAACGTATTTGGCGTTTCTTTTATCAAGTTTTCCCGGAACTGAAGGTACAGCTAAAGGTACATCTAAAACACATAAGGTACCTTTTGTTTGAGGTACAAAATTGTCTTTAGAGTAATCAGTTATCTTTACAGACTCAGTGTGATTAGAATTAAAAAGAGCTATACGCTGTGCGATAAGCTCTTTAGATGCGATGATAACAAGCTGAGTATCTTTTAAGTCAAGTTTTGACAGATGATACATCAGCTCTGGACCGACACCTGAAGGCTCTCCAGGTGTCACTGCTAAACGATATGTCATTTAACCTCTAAATTATGGCCTATCTTTAGTTTAGAAGACGGCTGTTTTCTGAATATTGCTGGCTTCCCTGATCGTCATTTGTAGGCTTTAGAGTATTCTTGCCTTTATTGTCCTGATCAAGAGAAACACCAGAATTTACTAATTCAGGATCGATAACGTGGATGTAAGCCATCTCACGTAATGATCTTTCCCATGAAGTTACAGCTTCATTGAATTCACGCTCAAAGATAATAGAGTTTGCTTTCTCTTTGAAAACTTCTAAAGAGTCTCTGTCAACTCTAGTATCTTTTAACAGAATTAAGTGCCAACCAAATGCTGATTTTACAGGCTGACTCATCTGACCTACATGTAACTGAGTTAAAGCTCTGGCAAAGTTTGGATCATAGATATCAGCTACAGCATAACCTAAATCACCACCTTTAATTGCTGAACCAGGATCTTCAGAGTACTGCTTGGCAGCCTGTGCAAAAGTAATGGTACCCTTGTTAATCTCAGATGCGATATCCTTTAACTTGGCAACAGCTGCCTCATCTGAATAAATGATGGAGGTCTTAATTAAGATATGAGCTGCATCATAGGTCTTAATAGGAGTTACAGCTGAATGTGAAACATCATAAAGTTTAATGATGTGCATACCAATTGATGATCTGAATGGTCCAATTACATCACCAGGTTTTGCATTTAAGATAGCAGGTAAGAATGGTAATGGAATTGCTGTCTCTGGTATATATCCAATATCAGCACTTTGCTCTGAGGTAGCGTATTTTGCAGCAACTTCAGCTACATTAGCACCATTTTTAATTGCATTTAAAGCCTGACGGGCTTCACTTTGAACTCTGTTGTACTCAGCTTCATTTGGAGCAGATGAGAGTGGAATTACAACCTGAGCGATATGGTACATAGGTTCAACACTGCCACGCTGTTTTAAAGCTTTAGCTAAAGTGTTGACTTCAACAGGGGAGATATGAATTCTCTGACGAACACTTGAACGACGGATTTCGTTGATTAAGTAATCCTCTTTAAATTTCTCACGAGCCTGAGCTTCAGTTAGATTTGGGCCATAACTCTTTAGAATTTTATCGGTTGTAGTGTTGTTACGTAAGGCTGCTGACTCTAAAGTTGAGTCTAACTGCATGTCAGTTACCTCAGCGCCATTTGTCTGAGCAATTTGTAAAATCAGCTCTCTGGTGATAAGTGACTGTAAAGCCTGACGGCGTGCGGTAATTTCATCTACTTTAGCACCAGTTGCTGCATATTTAGAGAGTAGCTTTTGAGTATGAGTATTTAACTCACTCTCTAAAATAATTCCGTTGTTAACGACAGCTGCAGTTGAATCTAAAACCTGTTCTTCTGCATAGGCGTTGCCAAATAAGGCTAGTAAAACAGTACTTAAAGATGCTAACTTGCCTAGTTTCTGGCCAAGATTGTTATGTAATTTCATTTAATGTACCTTATTCTGTCTGTGTTAATCTCTGTTAAGTTATAACCTTTTAATTTCTTTATACAGCACGTATTGATTTAGATTCAATACGCTGCATAAAGTTCAAATTTATCTGTTCAAGTTAGTAGGATCCAGTGATGGCAGATAGTGGGTACCAGTACCATTAGGATCGGTAATACCTCTTACGTTGATAGCGAAGAGATCTTTTAGCTCAAACTGTACGCCGATAAGCTTTTCTGGAGTGTGCTGCATGTTTTTCCAGTCCATGTTCATATAGTTCTCATAGAGCAGGGTAACAGCATAACAGCAATCGTCATACTTTAGACCAAACTTTGTATCAATATTGTAGGATTGCTCAATATCTTTATATGAAGCAGCAAAAGCAGTCCATGATGATGAAATTGGTAATTTTACTTCAAGACCTAACTGCTTTAAGTCTACCTGTTTGTAGTTTTCTACATAGTAGTTACCGTCTTTATAGTAACGGTATGAAACACCTAGCATGTAACCTGTAGCAGGATCGGTGTATCGGGCAGAACCACTGTAGGTATAGAACTCATCACCGTCAGGATTATATTGAGCCTGAGCATGGATAGACATACCAGCAAAAGGCACGACATCAATTAAAGCTTCAAGAGGAGATCTAGGATTGGTACTTAAAGTATCAGTCTGACGCAGTTTTACTCTGTTATCAGAAAAGTTATAACCCTGAGCTAGGGCTGCACGGAAAACTTCACGGTCATGAGCATCAAGCAGGCGAGAGGTTAAACCAAAGGTTGCCATATTGATGTTGGCAATTCTGTCGATACCTGCATAGCGATGAGGTGAGAACAGAGTGTAGTAGTCATCATAACGGTTAGTAGTATCGTAGAGTGCAATATTGCTCTGATCTTTGTAAGGAATGAACTGATACTTAAACTCAGGCTCTAATGTCTGGGTGTGGTTCATGTCCAGTACTTTCTTTTCAAAGGTAGATTTAGCATGAACATCAGCTAAGTACAGAGCGCGAGTTACAGAATCTTTGTACTCATTAAAGCCTAAACGAGACTTATATGAAGAGGCTAAATACTCTAAATCAGACTGACTGTAATGAGTTAAAAAGCCGGTTAGTCCCATATCTACACTGGTGCCGTAACCTTCGTAGGCAAGATAGCGTACAGAAGGCTCAGCATGCAGACGATTCATAGATAATGTCATGTCATTTTTCATCTTATCTAATGAAAAATGGGTAGCTTCAGTCTTTAACTTAAAGTAGAAAGGACCGTATGAGTTATAGGTGTTAGCTTTTAACTGAGGCAACATGGCAAATGGTCTGTAAGTAGAAATATTAGAAGTAGAGAACATGTTCTGATACTTTCTTAATTCTAAAGACACATCATACAGATCCTGATCATATCTTGCCTTAAAACTCTGCTGCAGACTTGAATCGGTGATAGCAGCGTTTTTCTGACTTACATCAGACAGATAGGTATAGTCGTCGTTACGAACTTTACTGTAGTCTATGCTGAAGTTTAAATCATTCTCTAAGAAAGATAAGGTCTGATAAATGTTAATAAACCAGCGGCTGTAGTCATCGTTCTTTGGTGACCAGTGAGGATCGTTTGGCAAATAGGTAGCGTTAATCTCACCTGAAAGATTATTAAATGGTAAATATCTAAACTGTACGTCATAGATATTGCCACGCTTAGCATCATGACCTGGAGTTACAGTGGCATCATAGTTTGTAGCTAAGTTCAAATAGATAGGTGCACTGTAAGAAATACCTTCTCCTGATTTGTACTCTAAAGATACAGGCAGTAAACCAGAATGACGTTTCTTAGTTAAAGGGATCTGAGCATAAGGTGTATAGAATACAGGTACCTTACCTAAAAAGAGTACATCATTCCAGGCATCACCAAAGTAGGCATCTTTTTCGGTTTTAAAAGTAGTTGAATAAAAATGCCATGATCTCTTGTCTACAGGACAGCCTGAGATGGTAGCTCCTTTATAAGTCTTAGAGCCTTTTTTGTTATCAATATTCATCTTGTCAGCAGTACCTGATATTACAGAGCCGTTTAAAATGAAAGCTGCATTTGTCAGGTTCATCTGCTTAGTATCAAGATTATGTACCATGTCTTCATCAGATGAGATGGTGTATTCAGGCTCATGAATTACAGCACTGCTTTTGGTGGATAAGGTTCTCTCTTTACCATCATAGACTACGATATCTGAGTTTAAGATCTTGTCACCCTGAGTTACCTCAACGTTACCGGTGTAAGTTAAGATATGAGCTTTTTTGTCATTGAGCTTACCTGAAACTTTGTCAGCTGTTACTACGACAGGAGTCTTATCAGAATCAAATTTTTGTGGATATCTGTAAGATGGCACACCATAGAAGCAGGCCATATCTTTAGCACGAATAGGGAATGATGGAGAGTTTATCCAAGGCTTTTCATTTAATTTATTGATAAGTCTCATAGGGAAGGTTGCACTGTCTGCTGCACGAGGATTCTGCAAATATTTTGAAGAGGCCTCAGAACTCATGATCTCCATGGTGCGTTCTGAAAATGAACCTGTGATATTGGCTCTAGGCTTTAGGTTAGAAGCAATCCTGGTGGTTGTAACAGAGAACTCAGAAACAGAATTGTCTTTATCTGCTTTTTCAGATGAAGATGACTGTTTCTCGTTTTCAAGTGCAAAGGCATTAGTACTGATAGCTACGCTTACAGCTATAGCTAGAGTCGCCAAAGTAAACTGTTTCATCCCTTTGTTTTTCAAAATCTTATCCTGTAAGTTCAGTCTTTTCTGTCTTAATCGTTGCCTGTAAAAAAGAGTTATCTTTAACCTCTTAAGAAAATACTATTCTTTAGGAAAATTGTATTTTCGAAGATTAGGATCGTTTAAAAGCTCTCCATCCTCATCTTCATCTACAGGTCTGCCTTTAATCACACGCTCATCATTAGCCCATGCGCCTAAATCAATCAGTCTGCACTTTTCAGAGCAAAAAGGTCTGTATGGGTTAGATGCATCATATACAGTTTCATTTTTGCAGATAGGACATTTTACCTTTAGAGGCTGTCCTTCAATTTTTACAATTGCTTCACCACTGTCATGAGCGTCATGAACGACCTCATCATACAGCTCTGGTGAAAGTAAATCCTTTAGGCTCATTGCTGTAAGCTACTCTTGATATAAGCAATCTTAAATGGAACATCCCCTACTTTTGACTCTTTGTCAAAAGGTAAGAATCTGATGTTTACTCGTGACTGGAAACCGCTGACTACAGGGTAACCTGCTACATTCTCATCATATTGAATGTTGATTAAGTCACAGGTATCAGCACTCTCCTGCATAAAGCCTGATTTTGCTACTCTATCAGAAAAGTTAGCACACAGTCTCCATAAGTAGAGAATGGTGTAAACAGGAATTCTGATACAGTCAAATTCGTGTAACCACTTGTCTACGCTCTGTTTTTTCTTCTCAATACTCTGAGAGAACCAGTAGGTAAACAGAGGAGTATCAAAGCAGTTGATACCACTTGGGGTTAAAAATCTTGGTTTGATAAGTTCGATAATAGGATCGTCTTTTAAGACAGTTCTCTGTCTTGTAAAAGAGTCTAAAGCTTTTTTAGCTTCAACAATCTTTTCACGCAATAAGGCTACAAAGTCCTTATCACATTCAGGATCAGTAAGCCATCCTTTTAATCTACCGTCACATTTTTCAAGATCTTTTAATAATTCGATTTTGATGGCACTAGAACCATCCACAAGATCGATAAAATCAACGACTGCGCGTAATAGAAACATCACGTTCTGAATAGAACTAAGATCAGAACTTAGCTCAGCGTTTTTAAAAACCTGTTCTAATTTTAGGTATGTTCTAGCTCTTGGGCTTAATGGAAATTCGTAAATAAACATAACCTTATAAAGTACTCTAATGCATTAAATTTTGCTGTTTGCCAGCTGTTGGTATAGATTATGTAATTTTAACACGAGATCTCCCTTTTTATCTAAAGGAGAACTATCAGATTCAATTAAATCATGAGCTTTTTTTAATCTCGTTTCTCTGTCTACTTGTGAGGCAATCATCGAGAGTGCTAACTCTCTGTTGATGCTATCACGACTCATCAATCTTTCTAGCTGAAGTTTAGGCTCTACATCCACCACTAAAATTCTGTCTACCATATATTCAAGATGATGCTCAAAGAGCAGAGGAATACAGATAATGACATAAGGGGAAGTTTTTTCCTGTACCTGACGCACAGTTTCATCTTCAATTGCAGGAGCCATTAAAGCATTCAAGTCATTTAAGTTCTCAGGATGAGACTTATCAAAGGCAATTTGACGTAAGAGACGTCTGTCTAAACTGCCGTCATCTTTGATGATGTTCTGTCCAAAGCGTTCAGACAGTTTTCCTAAAAGAGCAGAGCCTGGCATCACTACCTCACGGGCAATTACATCAGTATCAACAATAGGTACGTTCAGTTTTGCAAATAATGAGGCAATACCAGATTTACCACAGGCAATACCGCCTGTAAGACCTACTCTGTAAGGTGTTTTTTTATAAGACACTGATGAATTGTCACATGCTTTTATCTGGTCTTTTGTTAAAGACTGTTTTGAGGTTGACAATTCATTAGCATTTGATGGTGTTTTATAAGGCATAAATAAAACCAAAGAATTCAGTAGAGTACAGATGAATACAGATATTTTAGGGTATTTTCTTTATAAATTTGTGTAGAATAGAGCAATTAGTAGAAAAATCTTAAAATTTAATGATTGGGTACATTGTGAAAAATATAAAAAAGAGCCTAGGTGCGTTATTAGTATGTGCACTTCTATCAGGCTGTTCTTCAGATGAAGGTAATGCTGTAAAGACGTTATCACCAGGTGGTCTTACCATCAATGATAAGGCTATCTATTTAAGAGGCGAAATGAATGACTATGAGGCATCTGAGACCTATCGTTTAAGAAAAGACGGTCACGGCTACTGCACTTTGGCAACATTACGTTCTGACTGGGCTCCTTATAAGTTCAAGTTTGCTGATGAGAACTGGTCAAAGGGTACCAACTTTGGCTTTTTAACTCCACCTGGTGTTCTAAGAGACGGTGCTCGCTCTTTGGAATTAAATCCAAATTCTAAGTTTGAAGAAATCAGTTACTATCCTAAAAAAGACGGCGTCTATCGTTTCTGTCTTATTCCAAAGAATGACAGATATTATGTAACTGTAACTAAGAGCTCTAAAAAAGAGCTCCCTTCAATGGCTCAGTTAATTGATATGTCACGCAGTGACTTTGAATAGGCTCTTATTAAGTATCCTTACTAGAAAAATGTTTGAAACTGTAAATACAAACAAAAGATCAAACTAAAAGATAGTTGAAAGGTAAGGCTAGTAAGAGAGATACAAAAGAGAATAAAACAGTAAGGACTTAGACTTTGATATAACCGTGTACCACACGGTTATATCAAAAGATCAAATAAAGCCATTCTATTTCTTTTCATCAAACCTAAAGCAAAAGTAAAGAAAGTAAAACCGCATTTAAGTGAAATTGAAGAGAGCTTTAAGGATAAAACATGGATAAAAGAGCCTCAGAACTAATAGTCAATTTTCATGACTATCTGTTACTTGAAAATGGTCTGTCTGTGCTTTCAATTAAAGCTTACTGTGCTGATGTCGAAAGATTTTTAAACTTCATTGATAAGACTTTTTCTGTAAAAGATGAGCATTTTACACAGGCTCATATCGAAGCTTTCCTGAAAGAGAATATCGATCATGAGGCAAGTTCTAATGCCAGATTTCTCTGCTCATTAAGAGCATTTACAAACTTTTTAAAAAAAGAAAAACTAATTGATAACGATCCTTGTGTACGTATTGAGAATCCCAAGCTTATAAGAAACATTCCTCATGTCATGTCAGAAGGTTGTGTTGCAGCTTTTTTAGATGCCCCTGATCTTAATACTCATACAGGATTAAGAGATAAAGCTATGCTCGAGACTGTCTATGCAACAGGTCTTAGAATCAGTGAGCTTATCTCATTGAAGTTTGATAATGTCTTTTTTCAGGATGGCTTTGTCATGGTTAGAGGTAAAGGTGACAAAGAAAGAATTGTGCCTTTATGCGATGATGCCATTTACTGGATTGAGCTTTATATAAATACCAAGAGAAAAGAAAAAGATCCTCAAAGAAAATGCCCCTTTATCTTTTTATCAGGCAAGGGAATTGCTTCTATGTCAAGGATTGCCTTCTGGTATCGTATTAAAGTTTATGGAAAACAGTTAGGCTTAACGGACAGTTTCTCTCCACACTCATTCCGTCATGCTTTTGCAACTCATCTTTTAAATCATGATGCGGATTTACGTTCTGTGCAGATGCTCCTAGGTCATTCATCACTT
This sequence comes from Succinatimonas sp. CAG:777, assembly GCA_000431835.1. Classification (GTDB taxonomy): domain Bacteria; phylum Pseudomonadota; class Gammaproteobacteria; order Enterobacterales; family Succinivibrionaceae; genus Succinivibrio. The sequence continues at coordinate 7,586 of HF987911.1, read as the reverse complement.
ACAACCACCCAAATCTATACCCATGTTGCAACCGAGCGTATGCATCAGGTCTATAATAAAGCACACCCAAGATCATAGTACCAACACTAACTTATAAGGCTTAGTTAACCCTGTCAAATGAGAGCTGTGTTAATGATAGTTAACATACTGATGTGTATAATAGAGTCAGCTCATGGTTTTAAGAATATTCTTAATAAGAACACTCTAAAAACGAGCAGAGTTTGATTAAGCATAAGCTCTTTAGATAAGCTTTTGTAAATTCTAAGTCTAGGTAATATGCAGCTTTCATACAGAAAACTTTTCACAGATGCTAATAGCGTTGAGTACTCAGTAATTAAAACTACGGGTACCAGATGCCTGTGCCTGCAAGGGGATAGAAAAGTTCTACCAAGAATTAAAAAAGCTTATAAGAGTGCTCAGTTCTTTTATAAAGCAACTCCTGACAACATCTTTGAACCAATCTCGATTAACGAAAATATCGAAGGTAATTTAGTAAATGCTCTTTTTACCTACAAAGATGCAGGCTTTTTAAAAGACTTTTTATCTGTAGTACCACCTGAATGGCAGTACGCAACCGGTAAAAAAATAGGCAGAATTTTAAAAGATCTGCACTCTGTTCCTTTGACTCAAGCTCAGACAGAAAAAGCAAATCAAAGACACTCTTCATATATGGAAAAGATAGCATTGTATGTAGCAGAGCTGCCTCATTTAAAAAATGACAGAATCGCCATGGATGCAATCTCTACTCGCTATGACTATTTCTCTATCTTTAGACCGGTGATGAGATATGGATCTTTAAAGTACCAGAAGATCATGACCGCTCATGACGGTACTATCTTAATGTTACCTTCATATTCATATGGACCAGGTTGCATGTGTGAGGATTTTGCATCATTAGAATTTGAAAACGCAGGTTTATATCCAGTGCTGTGCGCAGGCGTGATTGATGGTTATTTCTCATCGGTAGTCCCAGTAAAATTCTGGATGCACTTTGCCTTATACAGTGCGCTTTACTCACTGTGGAAATGTGCTTTAAAAGCAAAAGAGAGTAAAGAAATGTACCTTAAGATGCAGTTAAATTCAGACAGAATCAGAGAAGACTTTGATAACTTTAAAAAGCCAATACCTACATGGTATTCAAATCAAGAACTTTTAAAGATCAAAGAAAAGGCTATTAAGCTTGCACTGTAATTCAGTATGCTTTTAAAAGTTTGGGACTGAACCCATTGTTAAGATATATTCACAGCACGTTCTAAATCTTAAGATGTTTTAGGTCGTATGCCTTAACTTCTTAGCTATTTTGATATTCTTCAATTTCACAAGTGTGTTGCTTGGTTTTAGAGTCGTAGTTAATGCCGATTAAAAGAATGTTGTCAGTGTACTCTTTTACTCTTGAAACGTAGTCACGCTCTTTTATCTGCTCAAGAGCTACCTTTGAACTTGCATCCTTTTTAAGTTCAATAATTAAAGCAGGCTTACTTTTAGAATTAGCTGAAATTGGCAGATAGACAATATCAGCAAAACCTTTTCCTGTTGGAAACTCATTTAATGGAGCCAGGTAGTAGCTTTCAGTTGCTAGGTATGCCATCAGGACGACATAGCGTAAAGCACTTTCATTGTTGTACTCAAGTGCCGGTACTTTATCCTCATGAATTTTAGAAAGCAGATTGGCTACAGTTTCTGCATCTTTATTGTAAGTAGCTACCACAACCTGTTCTGAAAGCTTTAAAGCACTCTCAAATTTAGGCCAGTGATTTTCTTTTACAGAATTTAAAAGCTCAAGTCTAGTTTCCTCATTAGGAACATAGATAATGCCTTCCTCTAGATTACAACCTAGATATCCTAAATGAACCAGATAAATATAGATTGCTACTTTATTTTTAAAATTAAGATCTGCTGTATTGTAACTTTTAATCTCTGGTAGAGGAATTGAAATGGTATCACCAGAACACAGTTTAATGATATCGTCTTTAAGTCCTTCAAAATTCAGATTGATAGCTTCTTTTACAAGACCATAGGCAGATGTATTTGACCAGTAACTTTCAAAAGTTCTGTGATTGATAAGCTCAATGATAGAATTTGGATTATAAAGCTCATACCCACCTACTTTATAGCCGTCGTACCAGAATTTGGTGGTATCAAAATCAAGATGATATTTTTCACACAGTGTCTTAACTTCGTCTTCTGTAAAGCCATAGTACTTAGCGAACTTACCTGGATTTAAGATGGTATATTCGCTAAAGTTATTTAGTGCTGACTGAGTGTTGTATCTTGCAATAGGTAGAATACCGGTCATGTAAACAAATTCAACATAACGCTCACCAACTCCTTTAAATAAAGCTCTTAAAAGGTCAATGAAGTTTTTATGTAAATTTGTGTTGTTTGGGTATTCTCTAAAGACAAAATCCCATTCGTCTATAATAAAGATAAATCTATTATTTAAGCAACGAATAGCTTCTGGTAAGGAATAATTCTTTTCTTTTTCAAAGCATTCAGAATATGTATCTTTCAATTCTGAGACAACATCAGTATTTAGATTCTCAAGATACAAATCACCATTGCCATTGTCATCAGCAAATTCGGTCATATCAAGATAGATGACATCATGCTGATTTAAGTGCCTTTCAAAATCTGTGGTTGAGGCAATTTTTAGATCAGAGAAAAGTGCCTTGGAATCACATCCTTTTGAATAGTACGCATTTAGCATTTTAACAGTAACACTCTTTCCAAAACGTCTTGGTCGTGTCACACATATAAAACGCTTTTCAATGTTGATAATATTATTAGTTAAAGTAATTAAATCTGACTTGTCTACATACTCAGAGTTTCTTACCATTTGAAAGTTTAAGTTATCAACATTAACAGACATAAATTTCTCTCTTGAATTATCAAGTTTCTTCATTAGATTACATCTCCATTATACAAGTAAAAAAGTGAAGATGCCTATCTTCTCATGTCTTTTGAAAGTACCTGCTTAAATACTTGCAAAAAATGCAATTTTTAAAGCAAACTTTTGTAAATACCTTGAATAAATGGCTTATATAAGTGAATTATAAAAAAGAAAAATATTTGAGTCTGGTCAAGCAATTAAGCTTTAATCTTAAATAAGTCAAAATTTGACTTAAAAAATGAATATAATTGACTTAAACAATATTATTGATATGAGGCTTGTATGAGTAAAAAAATAGGCTCTGAAAAACACAGTGTTGAGGTCGATAAAGGCTGCTTTAATGAGCCTCAGTTACCATTAATCCAAAGCTCTAGTGAAAAGAAATACAATGTCAAATTCGACAATGACGATTTGAATTTACTAAATGCTCTGCAAGATCACTATGGCATCAAGAATAAGTCTGATCTTATAGAACTTATCTTATGTACCTATCTTAAAAAATCTCTTCATGAAGAAGGTGTCGCAGCTGACGTAGCCTTAGCTATTGGTCTTATAGCTGATGCTTATGCTAAAAGGGGAGAGTTGTCATCAAACGTATCTTCATGGACAGATGAGGTAGCATCTGTTCCTTACTTTGTTTCATCAGTACTAACCTATGGACCTAGTGGTAAAAAGACAGGATCTCAGCATGAAGGTGTTGCCCATTCAGACAGCTATCTGCAGGTGGGGGTAAAACTGCTGCAGTTTTGTGAGCGCGAGGATCTTATCTCCTCATCTCAATACAAGATGCTTTTTAAGAGTCTTGAAAAGTGGAATCTTTTGACAAAGTATCAAAGAAAGAATGAAGGTAAAAGTGAGTAACGAAAGGTACATAAAGCTTTTGCAAAATCTTGATAGAGAAAGTGTAGAGACAGTAAAGATACAGCCTTAAGCATCACATATTTTCAGAATCACAAAGATTTAGCTTGAGCGCGGTTTTCGCCTAACTGGCGGTAGACACGCCTAGACAGTAAGGCATATTAGAAGGTATCAAATGAGCATTATTCAGGATATTCAAAACAGAGCTTTAGATGAAGGCAGAATTAAAGCTGAGAATGTAAACAGCTATAAAGTTTTAAGTGTAAGACCAAGTGCTCAATTATCAGCTTTAATTGAGGTATTAGCTTTTTTAGATGGTAAATCCCCATCAGAATTTATCTGTTCAAATTTTTCAAAAGCACTTCATGACTTTACTTTAATGTCAAAAGATCATGTAGAACCACTGCAAAAGAGTGTAGCTCAAAGTTTAAAGAACTCACCTAAACACCTCTTTAAACAAGAAAGTGCTATTGGCATGTTAGAAGAAGAAGGAGTAGTTACTGTTAAGTCAAACGATAACAATGATCCTATTGATGGTTCATTAAGATTGTTAAAGCATGGATTTAATGATAGTGGTGTGCTTAAGCAGTAAAAGTAATTTTAAACTTACTTCTTTTTACCCCTGTAGGAAGATTGAAAAATAACTTGTCTAATTGCAGGACAAGTTGCTTAAGCTATTTCCTTCTACCAATCCTTTGCAAGATCTTCTCCTGAACATCAGGTGGTAAGGATCTAAATCTTTCAACTGATCGTTCAAGTGAATTCTGAGCATCGATCTCGCGGTTTATTAGAGAACTTAAAAGCTCTTTTTCAATTAGTTCCTGTTCTCTTTTCTTATAGCTCTGCTGACTTTGTCGGTCTAGTTTCTTAACTTTTAAGTTAGTATCAACCTTGGTAGCTATCTCGCATATGAAGAGAATGGCAAATAAGCCTAATATGAATACTGTAAAGCCTATCATAGCTGCCTCCAGTTTTGTCTGTAATCTGATTTGTGCTTTTGATATCCTGACTTCATGGCCTTTTTACGGTCACAGAAGATCTTAGGGCTGTTAAAGAGCATGACATGCTCCTGCACAAAGTTTCTGACTTTTACTTTTGTTGTTTTCATGTTTGGCTCCTGTGTCTGAATCCATTTACTAGAGAATCACTAAGATCGTTTGTATGCCTTTATAACCTAGAGCGCGTATTTAGTAGCTTACACACACGCTCTTGCTTACTTGCTACATAAGCATTAGGAAGGACTTTTCAATACTGCGAGCTCTCTTAGACTTAGCTTCTGTATTAGCCTTGTCGCGCTTTACCTTTTTGTAGACGGTAATGACGTGATCATCACGCAGCACTAGGGTAAGTACCTCTTTTCTCTCTAGTCTCTGCAAAGACTTGAGCTTCTTATTTACTCGCTTGTACAAAGCTGTAAGCAGAGCCCTTTTATTTGCACGATCATGATGTATAGCCACTGTTGTAGCTTCAATGCTACTTTCCACAGAGTCCTTGTTTTCACTTAGTGACTTGTGTTTTAGCGCCTGTAGCTTTTGCTTTACTATCAAAAGCATGTGCTGCTTCATCTTGATCATGTTGTGAATGATCTCAGACTTGGTGTTTAAGGTAAGTCTGTCGCCTCTATCATTCCAAAAGCCGTATCTGTAGAACATCTCAAGATTCTCGGTGATGATTTCTTCTCTGATGTTTCTCTGTGCCATTCTCTCTTTTGCGTGCTCGGTAAAGTGGATCATTGTTATCTCCTATAGAATTATGTTTTGTCTTTTTTATAACAGCGTTAATTACGCTTACTAATCTTCAAAAAGGCTGTGCAAAGGGCTGTGTCCTGTCAAAGCCGCTTTGCACAGCAAGTCCCCTTAATCATGGTTATATTTCTTTGCTAACTCATCCTCATCTAAGGCATAGCAGTCACTTAAAAACTCAAGATCAGTCCTATCAAGCTCCAAGTGAAACTGAATGCCTAAAATTGACTTTAGCTTTAAGATCACAACAAGCTCTCCGTCTTTAGTGTCTGTGTCGATCTCGGTTAGCTTTAAAGCATTCAGTTCTGACATTTTCTTGTGCTCTTTATAGAAACTCTTCATGTTTATCCTTATACAGCGATTAAGTTATCTTGTTGTTTTGAGTAAACTCGTGAGCGTGCGTAGCACGCTTCACAACATGGCATTACAAACAGGCTGTCTGTGTTCTCAATCAATGACGAAAGCCTGTGTTCAAGCTTTATAAGCTCATTGTTGGTCCCTTCAAAAAAGAACACTGACTTTTGTACACTTACAGCCTTCTTTTTAAGAAGTCTGTAAACCTTGCCTCTAATGCCGTTCTTGCTAATGTCATAAGCGATCAAAAATCTTTGCATGGTACTAACCTCCATGTGCAGACTGTGTCGCTATTTTTTAGTAGCAGGGCATAGTTTTGAGCGCAGTCTTCAATGAGCTCATTTAAAGATCGTCTTTGCCTGTTCCAACAGCTGTTGCATCCCCAGTAGATGTTGTAGATGTTAGAAAACATGTGCTCAAAGGCATGCAAGATGACTGAGAAGGTCTCTTTATCCTTGTGCTTAAAGAGCCCATTCTTATCTTTGATAAAGTCACTGGGCTTTACAGCGTATTTTCTTATGAGCTTTAGCACTGTTGTTTCCACAAAAGGTCTGAACTGCTCCATAAGATCAGATGCTAATGCACAGTGTGTTCCTCTTTGAGCATGGAAGTAACCGATGCGAGGGTTAAGTCCATTGGCTTTTAATGCAGAGGCTAATCTGTTTCTGAGTATGGTATAGCCAAAAGACAGCATGTAGTTAACAGGATCTGGTGCTGGATGCTTTAGTCGACCAGTCCACTCAAATCCGTATGGCTTTATAAGATCACCCCATAGTGAAAAATACATATGGGATGCAAAGCCTTCAGCTCCTAAAAGTTCAGGAACATTTTTGGCGCAGTAGATATTGGAATAACAAAGATCCCACATAGTTCTCTGAAGATCAGCCTTACGTCTTATTAGTTCTCGACCATTAACTACTTTTGCCATGATGACTCTTTTAGCAAGATCTAGAGCATCACTTGAATGGTAGAAATTCTCTTGAACTGTGATGTAGTAGTTTTCATCTTTGTTTGAGGCTTCAAGCTGACCTTGTGGATAGCCCCATACATCCATGAAATCTACAGTTATCTGCTTAATCATGAGGCGGTATAGAACTTCACTGTCAACATTACCGATGTGACCAATGATTACTAGTCGACGGATCTTATCTAGAGAAATTCTTTTCTCAGCATTCTCCTTATCAGCTGCAATGAGCAGTGTATTGTCATTGAGCATAGATACATGAGTGCATCTGTGAGTTAAATATAAAGTCTGCTTTAAGTCACCGATGTAAGAAGCTAAAGAATGTTTTGAAGTTTCCATAATATCCACCTCTCGAAATTATTAACTTAGGTGGTATTACTAATGCGAACTTTATGCCAAGATTTTTAAAAAGTGAATAATGTTATAAAAATTTTTTAAAATAAAAATTTAATAATATGAATTTAAAAGAATAAATAATTGAAAAGATATTAGAGCTAAAAAATAGAAAGAATATATTAAAGAAATAAAAAATGTATAAAATTAAATAATTTTAATAAATTATTATAAAAATATAAAATAGTAGAAATGTACGGTGCAGAAATTCTTACAGTTAGCACTGGAACTGAAATATGCACTTAATTGTACAACTATAACTTGTTGATAAATAATTAGAAAATAGGTGGCGTTGCTGGGGATGACGACAATATATACGTCTACTGAAAGCGGTAGTTGACCAGCTATTTGTCGTAACTCACCAATGATCTGGTGACCCTTCAAT
>HF987910.1 GCA_000431835.1 Succinatimonas sp. CAG:777 | reverse complement strand
GTCATAGGTTCGAGTCCTATAGCATCCACCATTTAGCGACGTCAGGTCGCTTTTTTTATGCCTGAAATTTGGCATGTCTAAGCCCACTAACTTCAACCGCCGATTACGGTTTAAAAGATGAAACATTAGCCAGTCTCACCTCGTTAAACTGGGTAACAAAATGCTGTAATGTCATCATCAGCGGTTCCTGTGGTGTAGGTAAAACGGGGTTAGCCTGTGCACTTGGATACAACTGCTGTTCTAATGGTATTTCTGTAGGGTATTACAGAACTTCAGACCTTTTATTGGAAATGACCAATAAGCTAGGGATGGATAAACTTAGATTCATGCGAAATTTACAACGATTCAAGGTATTGATATTAGATGACTTTGGAATTTCAAAGATATCCACATCAGAATCTCAAGATTTGTTCAATATTATTGATGACAGGTATAAAACAGCATCGACAGTTATATCAACTCAGCTAAAGAAGAGTGCCTTTCCAATTCTTTTAGGTAGCGATACTAAAGCTGAAGCTGCAACTGACAGACTATTGCATCCTGCTATAGAAATCGAGCTTAAAGGTCCTTCCAGAAGAAAATAGACTGAACAGTAAATAAGTAACAAGTTCATTTCCAAAGAGCTTAATTGTGAAATGACCTTTTGAATTTAAAAATATAAGAAAAGATTTTAAAAATATAAGAGAGAAGATGATTTATAAAAGATCTGAATTTAAAAATATTGGATGTAATCTATGAATTTAAAAGAATGAAATTAATTTAGTCGTGGATTTTGCAACTACTGTTGGTTGCTACCTCAGAACCATCCTGTAAAACTATGCCTTTGAGATTAGACAGTCTCTCTTTTAATACTTTTACAAGTTCTGATCCTTCTGAGAAGTCTTGCTCTAAAGCTGTTGTATTAACAATCACATACAGTTTTTCTACAAATAAGACGAACTCTTTTTTAACTAGAAAGTCATAGAATGGCTCCCATTTCATGAACACTAGCTTCTCTTTAATACATATCTGCACATATCTCTCATAGATGCTCGATATGCTGAATTCTTTATCCGTCCCATTACTTCAACAAAGCGCGAAGTAATATGAAAGGATCCATTTTTCGAGAGCTGACAATGAATCTACTGTCTCTGGTAATCGTTCTAACTACGCTTGACTGCACAGCCTGTAAAAAAATATCAAAAAGTTGTTAGGCATTAATGTCTGTTTTAGATAAACTTTGCATTGGGTGTTTTCCTTAATGTTTTTTTTGCTATACACATTTTAATCGAAATCACCCGAAATTATCTTATCTTATTGATATATAAACACTTTTATATCATTCTCTATAATCACGTCTACTTTTTAAGATCCAGTGCATGTTATTTCGGAAAATATCTGAACATTTATCAGATATTTCAGAGAGTAAACTAAATTTGTTGAATTTTTGAAGTACGAAAATTATAGTGCAAGAACCATGACCGAGAGCTTAGTGGGTGATAGCAACACTTTCGAGAAATAACGTTTTAAAAATGACTTTTGGTTAAATATGACAGAAGTAACATTATGTAGCTATTTATTTTGCCGGTGTAAATAAGAACATGGCATAGCTGATTATGATTTTTCAAAAGTAACTTTTGATAAAGTGATGATTTGATCTACAATTAGATAGAAGGTATGAGCGCCAACTCCTGCCTCGGATGAACCTAGGTTACCATACGGGGTGACCATAACAGTAAAAGTAGGATTATCACAATAAATAAAATTTTCATTTTGAAACTCCTTATTAAAGTGATTAACACGATCCTAGATACAAGAGTATTCTTCCCGATGTTCCTGTTATAGGATCATCCTCGTTCTAAAAGAACGCCCTTTATTGCAACATACACTCCTCTTCTTTTCGCTTGTATGTTGGATCTTAAACTTGCTTTGGGCAATCTCACTTTCAATCTTAAAAAATCATCTTGATATTTTTAGGCATATTTCTGATTTTTTTAAGAACTAATCCTCTTTAGCCAATTTCTATAATTATTTCAAAGAAAAGTTAATTAGCTTATTTAAAGGCAAGCCTTAGCTGTTTACATACACAACTTTGGAGTAATCGAACATGAAGTTAAAATCAACCAAAACTGTTTTAAGCTCTTTATTTTTAGCAACTGTACTTGCAACAGGTGCGATTTCTACCTCTTTTATGCCAAAAGCTATGGCATCTGAAATTGTCTTTACAGGTGCTTCTAATTTAAGAGAACTGACAAATGCTGAAATTAAATCACCAAATGAAAATCCATTTGGTTTAGTTTACAGAGGTGCAATTACAGAGAATGTAAAAGGTAAGGTAAACATCCATCCTGTAACTTATATTCTTAATGGTAACAAGATCTCAGCTAATATCTACACTCCTGCAAACTACGATCCAAACAAGAAGTATGCAGCCGTTGTTGTAGCTCATCCTAATGGTGGTGTTAAAGAGCAGGTAGCAGGTTTATATGCTCAAAGATTAGCTGAATTAGGTTATATCACCATTGCAGCTGATGCTTCATTCCAGGGAGCTAGTGGCGGACAGCCAAGAAACCTAGATAATCCTTCTTTTAGAGTTGAAGATATCCACGGAATGGCAGATATCATTGAAACCTTTAAAGGTGTTGATCCTGAAAGAATCGGTGCTTTAGGTATCTGTGGCGGTGGTGGTTACACCATTAAAGCTTCACAGACTGACAAACGCTTAAAGGCTGTAGCAACATTATCTATGTTCAATTCAGGTATTGTAAGAAAAGATGGCTTTTTAGATTCAGCAAAAGATACAACCTTAAAGCGTCTTCATGAAGCATCTGAGCAAAGATCAAAAGAAGCTTTAGGCGAGAAGATCTTAAGAACTCCTGCTACTGAAACAGCTCAAATCTCAGATGAAGAGCTAGCTAAGATGCCAACTCTATATCGTGAAGGTTATATCTATTACGGTAAGTCTCACCGTCATCCAAATTCAACCTTCCAGTACACAGTGCGCAGCAACCTTGATCTGTTTACCTTTGATGCTCGAGAGAACATGGAGTTAATCGATCAGCCATTACTAATGATGGCAGGTGCCGATGCTGATACTCTGTACATGACTGAAGACTGCTTTAAGAGAGCAACTGGCACTAAAAATAAGGAGCTCTTTACCTTAAAAGGAGCAACACATATTCAGACTTACTTTGTACCAGAGTATGTAGATACTTTTGTCTCAAAGTTATCTGATTTCTATGGCAAGAATCTTTAATAAAGTTATGTAGAGAAATCTTAAAACTGAAGGTGTACTAAAAATCATCAGGTACACCTTCTAGGTCGAACAATCTTGGAGACAAAATGCCTCACTTACGTTTTAAAAAGTCTTTAAAGTTATCTTTAGTAGCTTCAAGTCTCATTTTTTCACAAGTAGTCTTTGCTCAAAACAGTTCAAAGTATCTTGAGACTAATGAGAGAGCAAAAGTTGCAAATGAGCTGTATGCATCATTACATGGCAATAAGAAGTTCTTTTTAGAAGATACTGATCCTCAAATGTCAGCTCTCATGAAGAAATATCTTTATGCTGATATTGCCTCTCAAAGCGCTCTTTCAAGAGAGCATCAGGAACTGGTTACAGCTGTGACTTTAACTACCTTACAGGTAAATGACAATCTTTTAGAACATGCTTTTGTTGAAGCTCTAAATGCTGGGGTAGCACCTCTAAAACTGCGTGAAGCTGTCTATCAGTGCGTGCCATACATTGGTATTGCACGTGAGATTATGGCATTAGAGATCTTAAACAAAATCTTTAAAGCAAAAAACATCAAGTTACCATTAGAAGATGCAGCAACTACCAGTGATGAAGACAGATTTACTAAAGGTCTTGAGTTACAGGTTGGAACCTATGGTGAGCGTATTGTAAAAATGCGTGAGAGTACACCTGACAATCAAAAACATCTTCAGGATGACCTGTCAGCTTTCTGTTTTGGCGATATCTATACAAGACAGGGGTTAAGTCTTAAAGAAAGAGAAATTCTAACTGTAGCTGCAATCGGTACTATAGGAGAAGAACCTCAATTTAAGAGCCACATAAGAGGTCTTATTGCAGCAGGAGGTTCTCAGAATGAGGTAATAGGGGTGATTACCTCAATTAATCCATATTTAGGTTTTCCTAGAACTCTAAATCTTATGAAATACGCAAATGAAGTCTTTCAAGGCCTAAATAAATAGTCCTTTAATACGTTACTTACAAATTCAGGAGTTTTAGATGAAAAACTTAATCTTAAAGTCAGCATTACTTCTTGCAGCAGGAGTCTTTATGTCACAGGCAACCTTTGCCAAATCTTTAACCATCTATTTTTCAAGAGCAGATGAAAACTACGGCGTAGGTTATGTAAAGGAGGGTAATACAGCAAAATTAGCAAAGATCATCGCAGAAAAGACAGGCTCTGATCTTCATGAGATTTCACCAGTAACTGCTTATCCAAAACAGTATAAGGCAGCAACTGAGGTTGCTCGTACTGAAAAAGAGAATAACGCACGTCCAGACTACAAGACAGATCTTGTTTCCGTTGATGAGTATGACACTGTTTATATTGGTTCACCTGTATGGTGGGGTGATATGCCAATGGTGATGTACACCTTTTTAGAGAAAAACTCCTTAGATGGCAAAAAGATTTATCCATTTGTAACTCATGAAGGCAGTGGTTTGAGCGCAATTGATTTAAGACTTCAGTCTATGTTCAAAAATGCAAAAGTTGGTAAAGCTTTAGTGATGAAAGGACAGTTAGCACAAAAGGCTAATGATGAGGTTAAAGATGAAGTTGATGAATGGTTAAAAGAGATCGGTAAATAAGACAGGTTAAGTTTAAAACAAAGTATCTACCCTTATAAGAGGATAACTGTATGAAATTAAAAAAGAGCATTATTCCATTTTTAATTCTCTCATCCACAGTCATGTCACCAGTTCAGTCTCAAGAGGAAACTTATAGTTATCTTTCTGTAAAAGAGGTTGAACAGGAACTGTCTAAAGTAGAAGGTGCTGTATTCCCTGTAGGAGTTGAGAATAAGTCTAATGAAAAATACTTTACAGCTCCGTCTTATTTAGCTCCTGTATCTACAGATCCTAGTGTACATATGTTCGTAGTTACCTTCGCTCCAGGCTCAATCAACAATTGGCATGTACACCACAATTCATGTCAGGTTTTAATTGGATTTTCAGGTCATGGCTATTATCAGATCTGGGGTGAAGATATAAAAGAGCTAAAGCCAGGTAGCAGTGTCACCATTCCTGCTGAAACTAAACACTGGCATGGAGCATCACCAAACAGCTATTTTCAACATCTTGCCTATATGAACAGTGGAGACAACGTCTCAACAGAATGGTTAGAAAAAGTTGATATGACTGATTATAAAAATCTTAAGTAGGTTTTAGATATCAAAGATTGATATAAAAGGGATTTATATGAACAAGATAATTTATTTGTCGGCTTTGGCTGAAAGCATCATATCTTTTAATGCAATTGCTTTTACAAAGCCTGTAACCATAGTTGAGCAGGGAAGTTTTGCAACTGCAGGAACAGTAAAAGTAGCAGATGGCACCTACAATCCAAATGATCCTAAAGATTTAAGTGGCCAAACTTTGCATGGTGATCATGCTTATGTAATGTACCAGATCCCTCAAAATGCAAGAAAACTTTCTTTAGTCTTTTTACACGGCTATGGTCAATCAGGTAAAACCTGGGAGACAACTCCTGATGGTCGTGACGGTTTTAATAACATCTTTTTAGAAGAAGGTTATAAGACCTATGTTATGGATGAGCCTGGCCGCGGCAGAGCAGGTCGTTCAACTGTAGCTCGTAATGTTACACAAACTCCAGATGATGAGCTGTGGTTTAACACTTTCAGAATTGGTGTTTGGCCAAACTTTTATGACAATGTGGCTTTTGCTCAGGATGAAAAATCTCTAGATCAGTTCTTCCGTCAGATGACACCTGATACCGGTATTTATGATGAAAATGTTTTTGCAAAATCTGTTGTAGATACCTTTGAGGTAGCTGGTGACGGTATCTTAATGACCCATTCTGCAGGTGGGGGGCCTGGCTTTAGAGCTGCTACAGTCTCAGACAAGATTAAAGCTGTAATTTCTCTAGAGCCTGGTACCTTCCCATTCCCTAAAGGTGAGTTACCTGATGTTGAAGAGACAACTAGCATGTTTCCTGCCAAAGGCTATGAAATCTCAATGGAGAACTTTAAAAAGTTAATCTCAAAACCTATCGTGGTTTACTTTGGTGACAATATTCCCCAAGGGAAAACTCCAGTTAAGAACTATGGTCAGGACAACTGGAGAACACGTTTAAACCTGGCTCATGAATTTGAGCGTGTAGCTAAAAAGTATCATGGCAAAGTAAGTATCGTAAGTTTGCCTGATTTAGGGGTTAAAGGTAATACCCATTTTATGATGTCTGATCTTAATAACCGCGATGTAGCCAAGGTTATTGAAAACTGGTTGCACGAAAACGGTCTGGACAGGTAAAAGATGATTTATGTTAAAGCGAATTTTAGGTACTAATCAATCTGGAGAAAAGCTGGAGGTGAGCGCTGTTGGCTTAGGATGTATGGGACTTAACCAGGGCTATCCTCCATTTCCTCCAAAAGAATCTGGCATCAGCTTTTTACAAAAAGCAGTAGAGTTAGGTGAAGACTTTTTTGATACCTCTGAGCTCTATGGTTTTTATAAAAATGAAGAGTTGGTAGGAGAGGCTTTGCAGCCAGTACGTAATAAAGTAAAGATTGCAACCAAGTTTGGCTGGAATATTCAAGATGGAAAGCTTTTAGGCCTGGATTCATCTCCTAATGCCATTAAAAAAGCAGTTGAAGGATCTTTAAAGAGACTGAGAACAGATCATATTGATATCTACTATCAGCATCGTGTGGATCCTAATGTTCCAATTGAAGATGTAGCTTTAGTCATGGAGTCTTTATGTAAAGAGGGCAAAATCCTTCATTGGGGCCTGTCTGAAGCCGGTTTAAAAACTTTAGAGCGCGCCAACTCTGTATTTAAAGTAACCGCAGTGCAGTATGAATATTCTCTGTGGTGCAGAGAACTAGAACAGTCTTTAATGCCTGTTCTTGAAAAACATCAAATAGGTCTGGCTGCTTTTTCTCCTTTAGGCAAAGGAATGCTCGCAGGCAAATTTAAAAAAGCTGAAAGTTTTGGTAAAGACGATTACAGAAGCACTGTTCCACGCATGAGCAACAAAGAAATGATGGAACACAATTTACATATTGTAAATCAAATTGAGGCATTTGCTAAAGCGAGAACCTGTACTGTAGCTCAATTGTCATTAGCTTTTATCCTGCATCAAAAGTCATACATAGTACCTATTCCTGGTACTACCAAGATAAATAGACTTCAAGAAAATCTTAAAGCTATGGATTTGTCTTTAACAGAAAAAGACTGGCAGGAATTTACTGACCTTACCTCTTCCATGGAAGTTGAAGGAGAGCGGTTTGGTCGTGAGGCAGAACCTTGGGCAGGTAACGAGGCTGTTACCCGTTAAAGCTCATTGTCTATATCAATATAAATTAAGTTTTAATTAGAGGTTTATCGTGAAGAGTTTTACTTATTCTTATCCAGTAAAGGTAGCATTTGCTGATAATTCAATTGAAGAAAAGTTACCAGAGCTTTTAAAGAACGCAGGTCAGAAGGTAATGCTAGCTTATGGCAAAGGTGCCATTAAAAAAGCTGGTATTTATGACAGAGTTGTTAAGGTATTAAAAGATGCTGATAAAGAAATTGTTGAATTCTCTGGCATCATGTCAAATCCTACCTATGAAAAAGTTTTAGCAGGAGCCAAACTTGCCAAAGATGAAAAGGTAGATTTTATCTTAGCAGTCGGCGGTGGCAGTGTTATTGACTGCTGCAAGATTGTATCTGCACAGGCAAAGCTAGAAAACGATATTTGGAATTATGAGTATCAGGATAAAAAGAGACCAGATTCTTTTATTCCTCTAGGCTGTATCGTGACAGCTTTTGGTACCGGCGCTGAAATGAATAATGGAGCTGTAATCACCAATGAAAAGCAAAATCTAAAAGCTCCTTTATGGGGAGCTTTCTATGATTTTGCGCTTTTAGATCCTGCTCTTACTCTGACCATGCCTTTGTCACAGGTGATCTCCGGTGCCTTTGACTCATTAAGTCACTGTATGGAGACCTATATGGGAACTCCAAGAGACAGCAGTGTTTCAGATGAGATTAACGAAGCTGTACAGCGCAATATCATTAAGAATTTAAGAAAGACCTTAAAAAATCCACAGGATCTTGAGGCTCGCTCTGAACTTGTATGGGATGCTGCTATGGCAGAAAACGGCATTTTAAAAATCGGTAAAGTGACCGATTTCCAGTGCCATATGTTAGAGCATCAGTTGGGAGCCTATACAGACTGTAATCATGGACAGGGCTTAGCTGTAATTCATCCTGTTTTATATCGTCATATGGCAGAAAAGGCTAAAGAGCAGTTCTCAAGATTAGCTGTATCTGTATGGAATGTAGACAAAGAAGGTAAGAGTGAAAAAGAACTGGCTTTAGCTTTTGTGGATGCCTTACAGAACTTCATTAAAGAATGTTCACTGCCAACTTCATTTACTCAAATGGGGATTTCTAAAGATACAGATTTTAAAGCCATAGCTGAATCTACTTTTAAGATGAAAGGTTGTGCTAAGCAGTTTACATCAGATGAGCTTTTAGAAATCTTAAAAGAGTGTTTGTAAAAAAGTTTGATGAATTTTTTTAGTGAAAGTAAGAAGGCAAGCATTATGAACTGTAATTTTAAGTTAGCTTACTTAAAAAGAGCTCTTGTAATCAGTATTACAACAGGTGCAGTTACTCTGTCAGGATGCAGTAATAATCAGGAAACTCTGTATGAAAGCGGATTTTCACTACCTAATACCTGTACCACTAACACTGATTTTACAGGTATTGTTACAAGAACACCTGTTGTCTTTGAAAATGAAAACAGCCATTTAAAATTGGCAGGTATTATCTTTAGACCGCAAAATGTGGATAAAAAAGAAAAACTGCCAACAGTCGTGGTTGCAGGACCTATGTATGCACCTAAAGAGCAGACTCAATCTTTGTATGCTCAAAAGATTGCAGCTTTAGGCTATGAAACCATGGACTTTGATTATTCATATATAGGATCAAGTGAGGGTGAACCTCGTGGGCTTGAAAATCCTAAAATCAAAGTAAGTGATATCAAATCTGCTATTAGCTATCTTGAAAAGTCAGATGGGGTAATTTCAGACAGAATCGGTGTTATGGGCATTTGTGGCTCGGGCGGTTATATGACTGCGACAGCTGCACAAGATAAGCGTATCAAAACACTGATTACGCTGGTGCCATATACCTTGATGGATGGCATTCATACTATGAGTAAAGATGAAGCTTTAGAGCAGCAATCTCATTATGAAAAGTATGGTACTGATCCTAAACACCTGGCTTTAATTGAGCCAAATACGGAAGGCGCTACCTACTACCACAATTATAAGCGAGGAGCTTCTGCTAATTACATCGATGCTGTTGCCTATTCACAACTTTACTGGTGGCAGTTTCAACCTATAGATTTCTCTCCAAAGGTTACAGTTCCAGCACTTGTGCTGGTAGGAGAGACTGCTTTCTCTCGTGATGGTGGTGAGAAGATCTTTAATAACTTAAGTTCAAAGGTAAAAGAACTCCATGTAATCAAAGGTTCTGATCATTTCTCAATGTACGATCAGGAGCCATTTGTAACTGAGAATATGTCCTTTATAGAAAAGTTCTTAAAGGCAAATCTGTAACAAATTTAATAACCTCTCTTGTTTTATAATCTCTAAATTTGGCTTCATATCAATATATGAAGCCTCTTTTTGCTCTCCCATTTACACAGCTCTCAATTATCATTTTTTTAGAGCCTGACATTTTTAGGCAAGTCTTTGACAAGATTTAGCTCATTTATTGATTTTTACTAAACTATGATTAAAACTAGATAAAAAGCTGTTCTTTAAAGCTCATATCAAAATATAGAAAGGGATTGTAAAGAAAGAACATAAAAGGAGCCACGCATGAATAATTCAATTGATAGTACTCTTGAAGCTTTATCAGATGTAATTTTAAGAAATCACAAAGCTAATGGTTCAGTATTAACCAAAGTTCCAAATCTTTATCTGGTAAGACAGGGCTTTGTCTCCGCTCCTAAACA
The DNA here is from genome assembly GCA_000431835.1 of Succinatimonas sp. CAG:777. GTDB lineage: Bacteria > Pseudomonadota > Gammaproteobacteria > Enterobacterales > Succinivibrionaceae > Succinivibrio. The sequence goes on along the minus strand of HF987910.1, from coordinate 5,065 downwards.
CTTTTTCCATAAACCTTCACTGTGTGTGATCACACAGGGTAAAAAGGTCATGTGCCTTCAGGAAAATAACTATGTATATTCAACTGGTGATTATCTTTTATCCTCAATGAGTTTGCCTTTAACAGGAGAAGTGGTAGAAGCAAGTCATGCTAAGCCCTACCTTTCTGTTAAGATCGAATTTGATATGAAACTTTTAATGGAGGTCATGACCTCATTAAAACTAGGAAATGATGCTACTTGTGAATGTGATTCAACCTGTCCTTCAATTGAGGTGGGTCGATTAGATGAGAGTTTAATGGAGTCTATCTACAGATTATGCTCTTTAGTAGACTATCCTGAGGATATTGAATTTTTAGCAAAACCTTATACCAAAGAAGTCTATTACAGACTTTTAAAAGGTAAATTAGGTTCTCTTTTAACTCAGTTTGCTGTAAAAGGAAATGCAACTGTAATTAGAGATATTGTAAAAGAGATCACTGACAACTTTGCTGAACCATTAACTCTAGAAAAGTTAGCTGAAAAATATCACATAAGTCTGCCTACATTACACCGTCACTTTAAGCATTTTACAGACATGAGTCCAATACAGTTTCAGAAGACTTTAAGACTGCAGCAGGCAAGACAGTTGATGTTAAATAAGGGGGCTAATGTTTCTACAGCAGCCTTTGAGGTAGGGTACGAGAGCGCGTCTCAATTCTCAAGAGAATATTTACGCATGTATGGACTGTCTCCTAAAGATGATATTAAACAGTTAAGAGCTACTCTTGCCTAAGCTATTGACCCATTTTTAGCAGTGTATAGCATCCTATTTTTAGGGGCAGCTGAGTAAGAAGCAGGGTAAGTGTTTTTGCAGTAAGTAACGAGTTTTGTAAAAGAAAAGGCTTGAACAGAAAAATGCTCAAGCCTTTGCAAGAAATAACCTAATCTGATTACTTTAAGTATTCAGTTACGTTCTTTTCAATTCTTGCTGCTACATCCTGACCTTCAGCCTTAACGAACTTCTCACCAGTGATGTGCTCATATAACTCTAAGTAACGGTCGCTGATTGAATTTACAATCTCGTCAGTCATCTCAGGAACCTGTTGACCTGCTTTACCCTGGAAACCGTTATCCATTAACCACTCACGTACGAACTCTTTTGACAGCTGCTTCTGAGCTTCGCCCTTTGCAAAGCGTTCTTCGTAACCGTCTTTATAGAAGTAACGGCTTGAATCTGGAGTATGGATCTCATCCATTAAGTAAATCTTACCGTCATGCTTACCAAACTCGTACTTAGTATCAACTAAGATTAAGCCACGCTTTGCAGCAATCTCTGTACCACGCTTGAATAAAGCTAAGGTGTATTTTTCTAATACAGCATATTCTTCAGCAGTAGCTAAACCCTTAGCGATGATCTCTTCTTTAGAAATATCCTCATCGTGGGTACCAATTTCGCCCTTAGTGGTAGGGGTGATGATAGGCTCAGGGAACTTCTGGTTCTCTTTCATGCCTTCAGGTAGTTTTACACCGCAGATCTCTCTTACGCCACTCTTGTAAGCTCTCCATGAGCTACCGCATAAGTAACCACGAACAATCATTTCTACAGGGAAACCCTTGCACATTACACCAACGGTAACCATTGGATCTGGTGTAGCAAGTTTCCAGTTAGGGCAGATGTCTGTAGTTGCATCTAAGAACTTAGCAGCGATCTGGTTTAAAACCTGACCCTTGAAAGGAATACCACGTGGCAGAATTACGTCGAATGCTGAAATTCTGTCGGTTGCTACCATTACTAACTTTTCATCGTTGATGTTGTAAACATCACGAACTTTTCCGTGATAAACGCTCTTCTGGCCTGGAAAGTTAAAGTCTGTTTTTGTTAATGCGTTACTCATGATTTTGATTTCCAAAATAAAATCTGCTTTTAAGCCTTGTCAAATCCCAGTGTTTTGGGATTTTATACGCTCCTCTTTCGGAGGCAGAGGCAATTATACACCTTTAATGATATTAGTGATGCACAACACAATATGCCTTAATTTTGCTATCAAGTGGTGCAATAGAAGTTGTCTTAAAATCTATTTTGTAAAAAACGCAATAAAGTTTAGTGTCTGTTGCAAAAAGTGATTGACTATTTAACTTAATGAGCAATAATAGCGTTATCAAAAGAACGTGCTACCTCATGTTCTTATCATTCTCTACTTTATCCACAACAGAGAATGGCTCAATTAAGGTTAAAAGCCTTGTCAGAGCAAAGAGCCTTAGATGCTGTACAAAACATGACCTAAAAAGCAAAGCTACTTAATCAAAAGGGCAGAAGCTTACATCATAAGACAGTGAAACTAAGACTACTTTATTTCATATGTTTGTTTAGATTTAAATTATAAAAGATCGCTGTAAAAAAGCGTGGAGTTAATATGACAGGCAGCTTGCTGTTTTGTATATGCTTAGCATATTTTGTTGTTGCATATTTCGTTTATGGTGGTTTCTTAAAGAGACTGTTCGCACTAGATCCAAAAAGACCTACACCTGCTAATACCCAGATCGATGGTATTGACTATGTTCCAACACCAGCAATAGTGTTGTTTGGTCACCACTTTGCATCAATTGCAGGTCCAGGTCCTATCGTTGGTCCTATTATGGCTGCATACTTTGGTTGGCTCCCAGCTTTAATCTGGATTCTAGTAGGTTGTGTATTTGTAGGTGCATTCCACGATTTTGCAGCTTTAGTAATTTCAATTCGTAACAAAGGTCGTTCAATTTCCTTTGTTATGGAAAAGATGATGGGCTTTAACGGCAGACAGTTATTCTTATCATTCTGCATTCTGTGCTTAATCTTAGTTGTTGCAATTTTTACACTGTTAATTGCAGGTTTATTTGCTAAGTTCCCAGAAGTTGCAACTGCATCTATTCTGTTCATCATCATGGCACCTATCTTCTCATTAGTAACAAACAAGTTAGGTGTTTCATTAAAGAAAGCATCAGTTGTTTTCGTACCATTAGTATTCGTTGCTGTATATGTTGGTGAGGTTTACCCATTCAACATTGCAACAGCATTTGACTTAGATGCAGCAATTGTTCCAAAAGTATGGATCGCAGTTTTAGCTGTCTATATTTTCGCAGCATCAGTAATGCCAGTTCAGTGGTTGTTACAGCCTCGTGATTACTTAAATTCATGGTTACTGTATGCAATGTTAGCTTTAGGCTTTGCAGCAATCTTAGCTTACAACCCTGACATCAAGATGGATGCATTTGAAGGATGGTCAGCTGTAACAGGTGACGGTAAGATGACAAATCTTGTACCAGCACTATTCATCTTCATTGCTTGTGGTGCTTGCTCAGGCTTCCATGCTCTGGTTGCATCAGGTACAACTTCAAAACAGTTAGATAACGAGAAGAATGCATTACCTGTAGGTTACGGTGCAATGCTTGTTGAAGGTATCTTGGGTGTTATGTCTCTAGTTGCTGTAATGTCAATGGACAGAGGCGTATTCGTAGACTTAGGTAAGAATCCACCTGCAGCATTTGCAACAGGTATTTCAGGCTTCTGTGATGCTTTAGGTATCGACGTAGGTTATGCAAAGACCTTTATCTCATTAGCAATTTCAGCTTTCATGATGACATCTCTTGATACAGCAACCCGTTTAGGTCGTTTCATTTGCCAAGAGTTATTCATGCCACGTGCAAAGTCAGAAGTTGAAGCTGAGAACAAGAAAGTTGAGTTAGGCTTTGTTAGAAAGTGCTTTACTAACAAGTTCATCTCATCATTTGCAATTGTTTTAGTATCAATCTTAATGGCATTGAGTGGTGAGGCTTCATCATTATGGCCAATCTTTGGTGCTTCAAATCAGTTAATGTCAGCATTAACCTTACTTGTTATCACCTTATGGTTACTGTCAAAGAATGTAAACTGGTTAGTTGCATTCATTCCTATGGTATTCATGATGGTAATGAGCTTATGGGGCGTTGTTCAGGTTATCGAACAGCAGTGGAACTCTAATGGTGTTCTTGTTGCAATCGGCTTTGTATTAGTAATCATGGCTTTAATGATGGCTGCATTAGGTTGTGCAATTATTGTTCATCACTTTAAGTTACACTTCCAGAAGGAACAAGCTTAATAGACCGTTTACTTCTAATTAAAAGTTTTAATCCTATGTAAAGAGCAGTTTCGGGTAATTCTGAAACTGCTTTTTTTTATAACTTTATTTTTTGAAAATTAAGAAAATATTACAAGTCTAAAACTAAAAAACAGGTCTAATTTTTTATACCACCTCTTTAATCTGTGATTAAAATTAGCAAATCCTTTCTCTTGCACGATTTTTAACGTGTTTTCATTCTTTAAGATATCTGAATTTTATCTATAAAAGCTGTTAAATAAATTTCATTTTTTGATGGACAATGCGTATTTTTTTTATTATCGCCGGTGTTGCTAGTCGAAAATTTTTATTAACTATAAGATCGAACAATAAAGAAGATTGGGTGAGGTAGAAAATCTTATTTTAGAGTCTTCCAAGAAATTAACTTGAAGTCATTTCATCTAAATAATCTGTTCTGGTAATTTCATTTCTTCTAGCTTGTGAACATTTAATTAAATATACGGATTAAATAATGATAAAACAAACTCGCAGTGCGTTAAGTTTCTTAATTGCATCTTATAAAGCTATCCTAAAGCACTCTGTAGTTTTTGCAGCAGTTGCATCAGCAGTAGTCTCAGTTGCTAATGCTAAGACTTATGATTTAAGTGATGATTCAACATTCAATAGTGCATTAGTAAGCATTATTGATGAAAATGATGGCACTGATACAATCATTAACAAAACTATAAATCCAAATTATACTGGTGCAAGAGATATTTATTCTTTAGTTGTTAAAAAAGGTAACATGAAATTTACCAATGGCGGTAAGTTAAATGTTACACAGCAAGTTGTTCTAAGCGGTGGATCTCTTGATGAAAGCAATAATGATATTGTTACTGCTCTTCTATTTATGAACAATATCCAAAATTCAGCTACACCTACTTATTTAAAAAGAGGATCTCAAAAATAGAGATCCTCTTTTATTTAATCCGTCAAATATGAGCAAATTTGCT
>HF987909.1 GCA_000431835.1 Succinatimonas sp. CAG:777 | reverse complement strand
GAAGACTTCTCAGAAAAGGTTAAAGAGCACTATGACGGTTATAAATTCTTTGACAAAGAGATGTTCTGTCCATGGGATGTAGTTAACTTTATCAAAAAGAACTTTGAGTTAAAGCAACAGGGCTTGCTAACTAAAATTAAAGCTGATAACTATTGGGTTGGAACCAGCTCAGATAAAGCTCTATATGATTACTTAGGCTATCTGACTGACACAGACAATCAAAAGATGCAGGACTTGGTTGATGGTAAGTCAATTAGCTTTAAGTTAAACGAGTCCATGAACTATGACACACTGTCTGAACATAACTCTGATGATTTCTGGTCACTACTTTTACATACTGGTTATCTAACCTTAGACTGGGAAAAGACTGAAGATGAAGAGTTATCTAAAGACCATTCAACTAATAAAAATGTCGTTGCAAGAATACCTAATTTAGAAATCTTAGATTGCTTTAACAATAATATAAAAGAAAGATTTAGTAATGTTTTAAAGAAAGATAACCTTGCTTTAAACATATCTAATGCTCTATTAGAAGGTAATATAGATTTTGTACAGGATAAGTTAGGACCTCTATTACGTTCATTTGTATCAGTAAGAGATACTGCTACCAAAGCACCACACGAGAATTACTACCATGGGTTCTTAAACGGTATCTTTACTAACTGTAAAGATAATCTAGGAGAATACCACTCTAACTATGAAACAGGTGATGGCTATGCTGATATTACCTTTAATGATCTAGGTGGAACCAAAGCTTGTGTTATTGAAATTAAAGTCTGCAAAGAAAAAGAAAGCAGAGCTAAAAAAGCAAATGAAGCTATAGAACAAATTCTTGAAAAGCACTATGCAGATGCTATTTTTGAAGATGAGAACATAACTTCTGTTAATGCCGTGGGCATAGCTTTTTCTGGTAAAAACTGTTTTATAACTTGTAAAAAACTAAAGTAAAAAAAGATAAAAATAAGAATATGACAAAAGGAGAACTAATTACCAGGATTAAAAAACTCTTAGCTCTATCAGATAGTTCTAATCCTAATGAAGCTGCCATTGCCCTGTCCAGAGCTCAAAAGCTCATGCAACAGTACCACATTGAAATGAGTGAACTTGAGGATTCAGTTATTTCAGAACGTGTGATTGAAACTGTAAGGGGCATGAAAAACATCAAACATATTTCACAAATAGGCCATATTTTAACAAAGGTCTTAGGTGTTAAATTTATCTACCATACCAATCAGTACGGTACCGTAAATAAAGTTAATATGATTGGTCCTAAAGACAGCCTAGAGTCTTGTGAATATATTTTTGTGATCCTAACGCGCTCAGTGATGGCAGCTAAAAAACTCTACAGCGAGAAGATCTATTGTCATATTGTAGACTATATCTTGGGATCTCCTAATCTTAGAGAAGGATTGTGTCAAAACAAACGAACAAAAGAAAGTTTTGATCACTTTGAAAAGAGTAAGGATTTTTGTTTTAACGATCCCTATGGATTTAAAGGTTTTAAAGTAATTGTTGATTCGCTCTGTATTTTAGATCCTCAATTTAATTACGTTTTTAATAAACTAAAACGAGAACTGCCTGAGAGTTTCATGTTTGGCTATTTCAAAGCCATTTATGGAAAAGTAGCTGAATTTGTTCAAGACGATGAAACCAAAGAAGCTATTGAGAAATTCAAGTCAGGAAATCATCAGGATCTTAAAATTCATATGACTAGAACTCGTCGCATTCATGCTGATGCTTATAATGACGGTTGTGAGCAGGGTGAAAAGGTAAACCTGATGAACGCTGTAAATGGTCAGGGTGGTGTAAGAAAACTCTTGAAGTAATACAGCTTTGTAAAAGTTTACTGCCAGTAAGGAAAATCTTGCTGGCAGTTAAGAAAAGTTTAATTGAAGACAAGATCCTTAAAAGCTAAATCATCCCCTATTCATTATCATAGTCTGAATATAAAAGCTCTTCTAACTTATCTAATCTGTCCTTTAACTTAAAGTTCTCTACATAAGGCAATTTATCTATCTTATAAACCTTAGGTGATCTTTCATTATATAAAGGCCATCTGATTGGAGTCATGGACTTACCATTAAAATTAGGATCGCCTGTCTTAATAAAGTTAACAAATCTTTGGTGCATGTTGTCGCTTACTTTTTTCATATCTTTTTGCGCACCTTCTGGCAAGGTTGAAAAGACATAAGCAATCTCACTTGAATGGCTAACTCCTTTATGAGACTTCTTATATTCAAAAGGAGCATAGTCAAAGTGATACATATAAACCTTATGATTTTTGCTCATAGCATCAGCAAAAATCTTCATACCAAGATTGAACATGATGTCAGCGTTATAGCTACTTGCTTCTTTAAAAGCAGAATCTGTAGGCTCTTTATCCTTTAGATATAAAGCAGCTATACTCTGGACTTTACTCTCTCCAAAGGTGTTTTTTATGGCAGTTTTTAACTCTAAGACATTTAGGTTATCTGTAAAAAGTGAGCCTTCATCGGTGTTGTAGCCAATTAAAATTTCTATGTTATCTTTAGGATTAGACACCTCTTCCTTCTTTTTCTGCTGCAGTTCTTTATAAGGATCTTGAGGCAGAACTACGCCATCAAAGTAAGGCTTAAAGAAAGAGAAAGTGTTTTTGACCATATCAAAGTCATAACCGCAGTTATAGGATAAGAGCAGAGGATCAATAGTTCTTAGTGCCTCAAGTCCGGACTCAGAATCATCTGCCCCGAATAAAGTAGCAATAGCAGCACTATTAGTAAAAGCAGACTTACTGTTCTCGCTTTTATATAAACTTACAAAGGGATAACTTAAGATAGTGCCACTCTCTAAGACAGCTCTTTTAAACAGACCTTTTGCTAAAGGACTTAAAACTAAAGATGACACTGCCATGCTGCCAGCTGACTCACCACCTATAGTGACTTTGTCAGGATCACCTCCAAAAGACTCAATATAATTTCTTACCCACTTTAAAGCTTCAATCATATCAAGGTGTCCCCAGTTACCTGTGGTACCGTACTTTTTGTAGGTGTATTTTGAAGAATAAAAGCCTAAAGCATGTAATCTGTAATTGATGCTTACTAAGATCACACCATCCTTAGCAAAGGCAGTACCATCATAATAGGGATTATTTGAAGCCCCCATCATATAAGCGCCACCGTGTATCCACACAAATACCGGTAACTTATCGCCTTTTTTAGCATTTTTAGGGCGGTAAATATTAAGACATAAAGAGTTATCACCTGTTCTAAAGCCTTTACGTTTAACAATAAAGCTAGACTGAGGCACTACAGGGCAGAATGAATCAGCCTTGAAAGTATCAGCAAAAGGATCAGCTGCAACTGTTGGCGCAAAACGCAGGTCATGCACTGGAGCTTTAGCATAAGGAATACCATAAAAGTGCTCTACTCCATGTTCACTGACACCTTCAATAGCACCTATATCAGTGATCACTAAAGGTTCTGAATTAGCATATGAGCAATTTACTGCAAAGGTGAAAAGTAAGGTTATAAACAGAGTGTGAAATAGCCTTTTCATTATTTTGTCTCAAAATATTTCTTAATGCCGTCTAAAACAATGTTCTCATTATTCTTATCGCCAATAAGCAGTCTTTCCTTTACTAAAGCGCTGTCATCTTTTGATAATGAGCCTCGAAGCCAGGTCATCTGATGTTTGGCAAGCTGTGCTGTAGCGATTACACACTTCTCAATCATGGTATCAAAGTCGTATACCTTATCAATATATTCCCAAACCTGTCTGTAACCTACGCATCGCATGGATGGCATGTTTAAGTTAAGATCTCCTCTTTCCTTTAAACAGGCAACCTCATCAATAAGACCATCATCGACCATCTTTAAAAAGCGCGCTCTGATAAGTTTTCGTAACTCAGTTCTGTCATCAGTTTCTGGCAAGAGGATGTACTCTAATCTGTCAAAAGGACACTTGTCCTGATGTTCAACAAAAAATGAGCTCATAGCACGCCCTGTCATGTAATAAACTTCTAAGGCTCTTGAAACTCGCTGCTTATCGTTTGGATTTAATTTTTGATAAGAGACAGGATCCACATTCTTTAATTTCTCGTGCATGGCAGGCCAGCCACACTCTGAAGCCTCAAGAGCTATCTTTTCTCTTACCTCAGGCTCGGTTACTGGGAGTGGAGACAAGCCATCGACTAGAGCTTTGTAGTACATCATGGTGCCACCGCAAATTACTGGGATAGCACCTCGTGCTGTAATTTCATCTACAAGTCTTATACAGTCTTCTCTAAAGGAAGCAGCACTGTAGCTGTCTTTAGGATCACAAATATCAATTAAATGATGAGGCACTGATGCTAACTCTTCTCTTGTTGGTTTAGCAGTTCCAATATCCATATCTTTGTAGATTAAAGCTGAGTCTAAACTTATGATCTCAACCTTGACCTTTTTAGCAATTTTTAAAGATAGAGCACTCTTACCAGAGGCGGTAGGACCTAATATTACAACTGCTTTATTCTTCAAGTTCAGCTCCGAGCTTTTCACTTAATTTTTTTAAATTCAATTCTAAATAAGAACCTTCAAGATCTTTTAAAGGATTATCTTTATCTAAGATTGAAAGTAATCCTTTAGCCTCATTCTCTAAAATCTCCGATGATTTAGGACTTTCATATCCCACAATTGAAGAAAGTTTTTGAGGACAGTTACCTTCTTCAATGGTTCTAAATTCAGCGCAGACAATTAAAAAGATCTTTTTACTTACACTTGCTAAATCAATGCCTTTTAATAAGGCAGGGATCTCCGTTAATTCAATTCTGTTTCTAAAGATTTTGACACCAAAACCAAGTCTGCCTAAAGCAATAGTGCAGTATTTTAAGGATTTTGCCAAAGATGGATCGACAGTAAAAGAAAATGGCATTAAGAGTCTTTGTTTCAAGACTGAGGCATTCTTAACCGAATTTTGATACTCTAAAGCTACTTTTATAGACTTTAACTTTTTCAAAGAGATTAAGTAGTACTTCTTTGAAAGTTTAATTAAAGCTACATTTCTGTCAGTCAAATCTAAAAACAGGATGCCATTAGGAAGTAGATTTGAGGCAATATTGTTTTCTGTATTTTCGCTTCCATTTGGCACAAAACCATTTTCTAGATTAGAGTTAGGAGCATTTACAAAAGCTGTAGGTGCGACTCCTCTTACAGCACTTCCTATAGGATTAGAATACACCCTTTGCTCAATTCCAGGCTCATTAAGATTTACATTAGCATTGACACCAACATTTGAAGCATTCACTGCTGATTTATAAACATTGATGTTGCGCTGTAGCTCATCCTGATTTGAAAAGGTTGAATGGTAATTACCAGCGCTTACTCGATTTGAAGATACAGATCCACCTGAAGATCCTGATGAAGAACTTATAGAACCAGAGCCTTTAGGAGTATTAACAGATGCTCCATTGAAAAATGAGCTTACACCTGTAGGGAATGCTGGCAGAGCTTCATTGTTAATATCAAAAGAGGCTGCATGAGGAGACTCTGTTTTGTTTGCATTAACATAACCTACGATTGGAGCTTTGTCAGTAGCAAAATCAAGCTCAGACTGCCCGACACTGTGTGGACCAATATTAGCCTTTCTCAAGGCTAAAACTAAAGCATCTGTAATTAAATCATGGATTAAAGAAGGTTCATGGAAACGCACTTCATCTTTACGAGGATGCACATTAACATCAACCTCATCAGGCTTTACCTCAAGATAAAGTACACATCTTATGGGCAGGGTTCTGCCTAATACTTCAAAGAAAGCTTCTTTTAGCGCATGAGTTACAACTTTATCAGCAATAGGCCTGCCGTTTAAAAACAGATATACCTGCTCTGAAACGCTCTGCTCTACACTAGGTGGTGGTAAGAGCATTCCTTCCATCTTAAGATTTGGATCTTCACAAAGGACTTTAATTCCCTCTTGAGAGAAATCACTGCCTAAAAGAATCGCTGTTCTTTTTAAATCAATACCTTCATTTAAGGACGACTTTGAAACTTTAAAGACAGTCTTGCCTTCATTTACTAACTCAAAACCAGTATCAGGATGAGCAAGTGCAATTCTTATAAAGGTATCTTTAATTCTTAAAAATTCAGTTCTATCTGACTTTAAAAAGCGACGACGTGCTGGAGTATTAAAAAATAATTCACAGACATCAACGGTAGTACCATCTGGGTGAGCTGCTGGCGCAATCAAAGGTTCCTGTTCAGGACCTTCTACTTTAACACAATAGGCATTATCCTCATCTTTAGTTTTGGAGGTTAAAGTTAATTTTGAGACTGAGGCAATAGATGCTAAAGCCTCTCCTCTAAAGCCTAATGTAGTGATGGAATTTAAATCATCTGATGAATAGATTTTGGAAGTAGCATGAGGTGCTAGAGCTAACGGCAATTCATCTTTTACAATACCAGTACCATTATCTCTTACTCTGATTAAAAGCTTACCAGCCTCTTTAATCTCACAGAGGATATGAGTTCCATGAGCATCAACAGCATTTTCTAAAAGCTCTTTGACCACAGATGCAGGTCTTTCTACAACCTCACCTGCTGCAATTTGACTTGCTAGTTGCTTTGACAGACGTCGAATTGTAGACATATATTTCCTATGGCAGATATAGAACCTGACCTACATGAACAGTATCACTCTTTAAGGAATTTAATTTCTTTAATTGAGCTATAGTGGTGCCATATCGTTTAGCAATAAGACCTAAAGACTCGCCTTTTTTAACAGTAACACTTTTGGCAGTACCACCGTTTTTAGTCATATTCTTAGTTCTTGCATAAGACTCCTGGCGTGATCTTAATTTCTGAGCAGGATACTTCTCGTAATATGACTTAATACCTAAATAAATTCTGTAAGCGATTTGCTTTTGGTAATTAGGCTGATTTAACTGAATTTCTTCATAACGGTTTGAAAGGTAGCCAGTCTCAATTAAGAGAGATGGGATATCAGGTGCTTTTAATACAGCTAAAGAAGCCTTAATAGGCTGACTTTTTCTTACATGGGTAAAGGCTGACAACTGATGTAAGATTTCCTGAGCTAAAAGGTTACCCTCTGAGCGGGAGTTTGTAGATGACATATCAAGGATTGCAGTTGCCAAATATGGATTACCAACACTCTGATCCATCACCTCACCTGCGCCACCTATGAGTTTCTTTTGCTTGTTGTTACGCAGAATTTTACCGTTTTCACGTACTGCTCTGTTCTCTGATAACACGAGCACACTTGCGCCACGAGCTGTTGAACTGCCTGAGGCTACAGAATCAGCATGAATTGAAATTAAAAGATCAGCTTTTCTTAATCTTGCAATTTCAGAACGCCTATCTAGATCAACAAAAACATCACGTGATCTTGTAAGAGTTCCTCTAAATTGTTTATTAGAGTTGATGTATCTATAAAGTGCTTTTGAAATAGCTAAAGTTACATTCTTCTCTCTTACACCACGTTTACCAATAGCACCAGGATCTTTACCGCCATGGCCTGCATCAATTGCGATAATGAATGGACGGGACACTGGTGTTGCTTGTACAGGTACTGGAGGCGCTGAAGCGTCAGACACTAACTCCTCAACATCATGAGATTGAATTTTGGTTTTGGTATTAGTCTTGGTATTCTTGGTGATAGTAGACTTTACACGCCCCTGTTCAGCTATCTTTTGAGCTTGAGCTTTCTTGTAGTCACTTCTTAACTTAGCAAGTTCCTGCTGATATTTAGCAGCATTAGCAGTAGACATTGAGCGAAAACCGTCTCTTGAGACTGTTGTATACTTAATAAAGAGATCTCTTTCGTAAGTAGACAGAGGAACGGTAGTATCTAATTTGCCATTTACGGTTTTACTTGTTGAGACGACTGTATCTTTAATTACAGTGCCATTTGAAGCTGTCTTGGTTACAGTATTTTTTACAGTTGCATTTGCAGAGAAAGTAGCTTCTGAGATATTTTCAAAATCAATGACCAGTCTATAGTCATTGTTACCACCTTTTGGAGCTAAGACAAAAGTCTTAGGTACAGCACATCTATTTAAAGAGAACAGATATCTGACATCATTTTTCTCAATGCGTCTTTGAACGCCCCTCACACAGCTCTGTGAGGACAGTGGTACATTTGAAGGAGAAAGAGCTGCTTTTGATAAATTGCGAATTCTAATCGAGAATACAGCTCTGTTTTGACTTAATGAAGTTGCATAATTAGGTTTTGAATCAAGATCAAGTACTACTCTGGTTTTCTGAGCATTATGAAATGAGCGTACGGACTTGATAGCAGATGCTGAAGCCACTTCGGTAAAAGTGCAACATACCACTAGAGCTACTGCAAAAAATAATAAGAACTGTCTGCAAATTGTTCTGATTTTTTGAATTGATTTACTCTGGATCAATTTACAGAAGTTATTCAAAAGGTGTTTCACGTTATCTGAAATTTGAGCTTATTTTATTAAGATCTTCTGGTTCTATAAGAACTGATTTTATCACAACATCCCTTGAATCAACTGAATAACTAAACTCAATTGTGATATCCGCTTCAGGTAAAACGCCCTGTGCTTTATCAGGCCATTCAATAAGACATACTGAGGTCTTCTCAAAATAGTCACGAATGCCCATATATTCAAGTTCTTCAGGATCTAAAAGTCTGTAAAGATCAAAGTGGTAAACACTAAAGTCATCAAAGTCATAAGGCTCAACTAGAGTATAGGTAGGAGAGCGGACGATATCCTTATAGCCACAAGCTTCAATAAAACCACGTGAGAAAGTGGTTTTACCTGCACCTAAATCTCCTTCAAGATTTATAAGCACACTCTTTTTTAATTTCTTACATAGAGGAATGCAAACAGATGACATCAGAGCACCTAGTTTTACAGTCTCCTGTTCACCATTTATCTTAAATTTAATTTCTGCCATATTTTTTATTCTTTTCTATTAGCTTTTCCGATTAGCACTTTTGATTAGAGTTTGTAAACTTAAAAATCTAGTCTCTGCCGTTTACAAGTTCTCTTACATATTTGCTTACATCAAGTGGCAGTGTACCAATTACACCTTCTTTTTGACCGCAAATAGCACCTGCTCTTGCATGGATACAGGCGCCTACTATCACGCCCATCTCAAGGCCTAAGCCCTGAGCGATTAAAGAGGCAATGATGCCGGTTAAAAGATCACCTGAGCCTCCGGTTGCAAGAGCTGGTGAGCCTTCATTGATGATAGACAGTCTGTTGCCATCACAAACTACGGTACCTGTGCCCTTTAAAAGAACCACACCACCGAACTTTTGCCAGAGTTTATAACAGCTGCCTAATCTATCAGCATTGATAGCTTCAACCGTACAACCTAAGAGTCTAGCTGCCTCGCCAGGATGTGGTGTAATCACACGATTCTCGTTATAGAACTTTTCCTCATATTTAGATAAGACATTTAATGCATCAGCATCATAGACTACGTATTTGTCGATGACATCATCTAGGGTATCTAATATTCTTTGAGTTCTCTCATTTACTCCAAGACCAGGACCTACTGCAATCACATCAGCCCAATCGATTGCCTTTTGCAAAGCTTCAGCTGAATTTAAATCCACAGTCATCAGTTCAGGTCTTACACTTAACAGAGCCTGATAGTTATCCTTTTCAAGTGCTACTTTAACTAAGCCTGCCCCTGATCTTAAGGCACCAGTACCACACAAGATAGCAGCGCCTCCAAAACCTGAGGCTCCTGCGATAATTAAAACTTTTCCATTATCGCCTTTATTAAATGATGGTAAACGCACTGGCAGTTGAGGCTTAATGTCTTTATAAGACATTCTCATGATTGGTACAGGATAGGTAGTCTTTGAATAATCAAAAACATCATAATAACTGTAAGATTGAACACCTAATGGAGCAAATTCAAGTTTTCCTACAAAGTCGACAGCATCAGATGTTAATAAGCCAGGCTTTAGAGCCAGCATACAAACAGTAGCATCTGCACTTACGCACATGCCAGGGACACTACCAGTATCTGCAATTACACCTGATGGAATATCAATACTTACTACGTATGTATTTAACTGATTGATATAGGCAATCCATTTTGCCATGTCGCCTTTAGGTGAAGAGTTTGTACCAGTACCTAATAGAGCATCAACAATGACATCAGGTGCACTGTAAGCGATGACACCATCATCTGGAAGTTGCCCATGATTTGGCAGTTCATATTCAACAATACCGCCCTGTCTTACATAGTACTCATAGGCAATGCTAGCCTCAGTGCCCTCATGAGGAACACCAGTTGCAAAGACTCTATGATTAATGGAGTTTTCTAAGAGCAAGTTTGCAACAATATAGCCATCGCCACCATTATTGCCCTTACCGCAAAAGATCCACACATCTTTAGCTTGAGCACATTCTCTGACAATAAAGTCAAAAACAGCTTTACCTGCCTGCTGCATCAAGTCAAAACAGTGGCCGTTATGCTCTTTAGCATGCTCTGCTTCGATGAATTTAACCTCATCACTGCTATAAACTTCTAATGGGAGCTGATCCATATATACTCCATCACTGCTATTTTATTCTGTTCTAAAGTCAGTCTAGTTAAGACTGCTTTTAACTGCTTATAAACTCTGTTCTCTACTTCTTGGGTGCTCTTTTAAGCTACCTTTTAAGATTTGGAAAGATGCTCTGTACTGTTCAAATCCATACCGTTTGAGGCTAATAGAACCACATCCTCTGCTAGATCCTCTAATGAGTATTGATTGCAGGTAACAAGCTCTTTTTCTACCTTAACAAAGCCTAAACTGTCTTTTTCTTTATCTTTAAACAATCTGTCAAAGTCATAAGAACCTAGAACCATAACCTCTACCCCGTGGTAGGTCATGAGAAATCTTTCAACATCGTATGGAAGTTCAGGCTCAGACTTAAAATCGGAACTGTTTTCAAAAAGGTCAGGCACACTGCCTAAAAAGCGACGTTTGAGAGTAATGTCATCTGCAGTTAACAGATCCTCGTAAACTTCAAAGTCATAGTCTTTTAATTTTTGAATTTTAATTGACCAGTCTTTTTCTGTAAGAAGATATCCAAAATCAGAATAACTGATACAGTAAATTTCAGACATGCTCTTTCCTTTTTAGTATTCTCTCCATAGATGAGTTAATTATAGACAATAGGCTGATATAAAAACAGTTTTCACAATGGTGTTAGATAAAAGATCATCAAAATTTAGCTCAAATAAGGCAATTTTGATGATCTTTATGATGAGTTTAAAGATAACGCTGTATGAATGTTATCTTTGATTAAACATCTTTGGTTACACCAATAAGAAAAGTACTTATAAAGAAAGCTAATTCATCACTCATTGCATCAGCTTCAGAAATTCTTACATGTCCTTTGCTGCCACAGCCGTTTCTGCTGTAATAAAAACGGTGCACTAATGGAGAACTAAAGTCAGATGCGACCTCATCTATTGCTTTATCTGCACTAATGTCATGCCCTAAGATTGTTGTAGTTAAAATAAAGTGAGTCTTAGGATAAATTTCCATTAAATGACGTAAGAACTTTTTATAAGTATTCTTCCAAAGAACAGTTTGAGCTCCATTCGGCTCATCTTTTATAAAGTCCTTTGGATGACTTTCATTTTGACCTATGGCAATTACCACTACGTGAGGGCGGAATTTTAAAAAGTCCCACTCTGTTACAGGATTGATTAAAATTGATTTTAAATATATTTTAATTCACTAAAAACAATCAGCTTCATCAGTATAATTTTCGCTTTTATATAAATTTCTTCAACTGTATAACATATCTCTAATTCTTGTTAATAGTATATTTAACCATTGATAAAAATAGGGACAAAAAGTAAAAAATAACGCTTATTTTGTGCCATAACCTATATTTTTCAAAATTTAACAAAAATTAGGTAGATAAGACTTAAAACTTTTGCCTATACTCAAAACATAAAATTTACAAAATCAAAACAATCATTTATAAGCAATCAGACTTATAAAAAATTAAACTAAAAATAGGTGGTTTACTATGGACATCCTTGGTGTTGATATTGGCGGTAGTGGTATTAAAGGAGCAGTTGTTGATACTCTAACTGGTGAACTTAAGACTGAAAGAATCAGAATTCCAACTCCACAGCCAGCAACCCCAGAAGCTGTTGCAGAAACTTTAAAGCAGTTAGTTGACCAAATCGGCTTTAAAGGACCAATCGGTTGTGGCTTCCCTGCTCGTGTTATTGATGGCGAAGTTCTCACAGCAGCGAATATTGATAAATCATGGATCAATGTAAAAGTTGAAGAACTGTTTACCTCTGTTGTAGGCCAACAGGTTTATGTAGCAAATGATGCTGATGTAGCAGGTTTAGCTGAACTTACCTTTGGTGCGGTAAAAGATTATAAAGGACCAGTTCTCTTCTTAACTATCGGTACTGGTATTGGTTCAGCCCTCTTTATAAATGGTCAGATGTACCCTAATACAGAATTTGGCCACATCAAATTCAAAGGCGATATTGCTGAGCACTATTGCGCTGACTCTGTACGTGAAAAAGAAGATCTTGGATTTAAAGAGTGGGGCGAAAGATTAAATAAGTTCCTAGAGTACATTGCTTTCTTAACTCAGCCTGACTTCATTGTTTTAGGTGGTGGTGTTTCTAAGAAGTTTGAAAAATATGCTTCAAAGTTAACCTTAAGCACTAAGGTTGTTCCTGCTAAGACCTTAAACCTAGCAGGTATCATCGGTGCTGCTATGTACGCTAAGACCAGAATTTAGTTTTTAAAGTAGTCTTGTCCTGTTAAGGCTACTTAACAGGACCTTTTATTTTGTATCAGTCTTATCTTCTTTGTTCTTTGCCCTCTTTTAAAATTCTGCAGTTAAAAGATTTTTACACTCTGACACAATCAGGCATTTATTTGCCAAAAATTGACATTTTTTGAAAGCACATTTGCACGATCATAAACATAGGATAAAAGCTTATCTTGCTCACAAAGATAAGACAACTGAACCTGACACTTATGTTTTGACAAAAACTTATCGCCACCAATACGACTATGAAGAAATTAGCTGTAACTTTTAGTCTGATTGCTGCTCTATGTCTTAGCTCATCTGCCTTTGCTAAAGACATACAAAACGCAGATCAAAGCTCTTTAGTATCTTTAAGTGAGAATAAGATGAGCTCAAATGAGAATGAAACTTTAAAGATTAACATCACTGTAGATGGTAAAACTGTAACTGCTACCTTAATTGACAACTCTGCATCTCGTGATCTTGTATCCCGTCTGCCTCTTGAAATCAACCTTGAGGATTTTAATAACACTACAGAGAAGATCTTTTATCCAAAGCCATCTTTAAATCTTAATGAGAAAAAGAATGGCATAGCACCAGTTCCTGGTGACATCACTATTTATGAGCCATGGCAGAATGTCGCTATCTTTTGTAAGAGCTTTAGCTATAGCGACGATCTCATTAAGATTGGTCACATTTACGGAGATGGAATTGAGCTTTTTAAGAAAAAAGGCAAAGTAAAAGTTACGATTTCAAAGTAAGCGTAAAGAGACTTACATCTAATATGAAATTTCGTTTTGCTTTTGAGTGTCTAAAACTTGGGCTTTCAAAGCTTAAACTCAATTGCAAAACGATTAAAAGGCAGGATTATACTGGTTCTATTGCGTTAATCTTAATTTCAAGTCTTTGTGAGCCCATATAGTGGTTGATACCCACGGTATATACAGCTCTTACCCGCATGAACTTAGTAATAGAACGCTCATTTGGAGTTGCTCTTAACTTAATAGCATTCATGCTAGAACCATCATCATTACGAAGTTTGAATTTCAGATGTCGATTTGCAACTAAAAATACATCCTCGACTGTGAACTCACCATCAAAGCAAGGCTCTTCAAAACCGTTACCCCATGGACCGTATGCTTCTAAATCTTTAGCAAAGTCCACGGTAATATAGTTTGGTGGCAGACTACCATCTGAGACAATCTCATCCTCTGTTGGTTGACCTAAATTCTCTGTAGCCACCTCATTAAAAAGCTCTTTGAATTTCTCAAAATTTGCTTTATGAATAGAGGCTCCTGCTGCCATGGCATGACCTCCATATCTAATTAAAAGATCAGGACTTTTCTCAGAGAGAGTTTGCAGAATTTTTACAATGCTAAAGCCAGGGACTGAACGAGCGGATCCTGATAACTCATCTCCTGTTCCTGAGAACACAAAGCAAGGAACAGAAAACTTCTCTTTAATTCTGCTTGCAATAAGACCACCTAGTCCTACAAGCCAGTTTGATCTGTAAAGCACGATTGCAGAGTTACCTGACTGTTTTTCAGCATCCTCACAAGCTTCTTTTAAGAACACGCGTTCATAGTCTCCACGGCGCTTGTTACACATTTCAAGATCTCTTGCAATGATACAGGCCTCAGTATCATCATCAGTTAGCATTAAAGATACAGCAGGGTTGTTTTCCAATTTGATTCTGCCAGGAGCATTCAGGCGTGGACACAAGTCATAAGCAATAGATACTGAGTTAATTGAAGGTAAATCCACTCTGCATGAGGAGGCAAGTGCTCTAATACCTACAACGCACTCTCCACGACGAATTCTTTCAAAACCGTACTTTACTAACTTGCGATTGTTAGCATCTAGCTGCATTACATCGCCAATAGTGCCTAGAGCTACTAAATCAAGAAAACGACCTATCTTTGGGACAGCTCTACCATCATAGTAACCTCTGTCTCTTAAACATGCTCTAGTAGCTACTAAAACATAGAACAGTACACCTGCACCACAGAGATTTTTAGATGGGAACTTATCGATTGGTAATTTAGGATCGACTATCGCATCGGCTAAAGGTAAATCCTCAGGTGTTTCATGGTGATCTGTAATCACCACTTTAAGACCGCGGGATTTAGCATAGTCTATAGATTCTTTACAGCTGACACCATTATCGACGGTTAGGATGAGCTTTACACCATGAGCTATAGCATTATCAACAGCATCTTCACTGACACCGTAACCACCTTCATAGCGGGATGGAACATAATAAGTTACATCTTTCGCACCTAAATCTTTAAGGCCTCTGACGCCTAAAGCAGTACCTGTAATACCATCAACATCATAGTCTCCAGCGACTAAGATAGGTTCTTGATTGATGATGGAATCGGCTAAGATAGAACTTGCTTTATCAATATCATGAAAATCCTTGTAATGAAAAATATCACAAAGCTTACAAGCAACGTCTTGTTCTGTTTTGATGCCTCGTCTTGCGAGGATCTGGCGGATGACAGGATCCGGAATATAAGTTTTTAAATGACTGTCATCAATGACGCCACGACGTACGATTTTCACGATTGTTCCCCAAGGTTCAGTATCTTTTCAAGCGATAGATGTTGATATGTGGTTCAATTATATTTGTATTGAAGACAAATTTATATAGAGCAAGAGTAATTAAATTCTTTTTGTGACAACAGGCATTTAAGATAAGAATATCGTATAGAGGATGATATAAAATTATCATCAGGCGAATTTTGTTATATTTATGCTTTAGTTCAAGATACCTAAAAAACTCTAATTATGTTAAATTCAGTCTTATGTACAACTGTACGTTTTGTAGAGTTTTCCAGTAGTACCATAAAGATATTCCTACAAAAATTTTAGTTCCATAAATAATTATTCATATTTATCAATTAGATAAATATGATTTTTTTAATCTTATTCTTAATAATCAAAATTAATATCTCATTAGATTTATCGGCTTATGTGACGTTGTACGATTCTTATCTCTGTACAACGTCACAAATGAAGATTTTTCAGTTTTATTTTACGTTTTACTTGATTTTGTATCTTTTTTAATTATGATCTGAAATAAGGTTATTTTAATAATATTTAATAAGGATAGAAGATCATGATTGATAATCTTAAATATTACATATTTGGTGCTTTAGCCATCGCTGCTGCTATTGCAATCACAGGAAATAAGGCTAAAGCTGATCTTTTAAACTTCTCCTTGCCTCAAATAGAAATGATAAATACAGATTCTAATAAAATGGAATCCTCGACTACAGCAGGTCTCATAGGCACATATATAGTAATGAGACAGATGGCCAAAAGTGATCATGAAAAAGAGGAACGTGAAAGAAAAGATGCTGAAGCTCAAAAGAAGGTACAGGATGATGAAAAGAAGATGTCATCTTTTGACAACAGTGCCTACTGCAGATTTAGAATTAAAAATTCAGGCATTGATGAAACTGAAGTTGTAACTTTCAGAATGATGTTGAACAGGTATAAGCAAGAGTGCCAAAAGAAATACCTAAAGGATCATATCTATTTAAAAGACTTTTTAGGTTACTACTTCTCAGCAAGAGATGACACTAATGATAACGGAGCTGATATTTATCTAAAATTCACTCTCCGATTTTGAGCACCAGACTATCATCAGTGAACAGGACATTAAAGATCATAATGATGAACAAGAAACAGTATTCTTTGCTGTCTGTGCCCTAATTATCTTAACATTATCCTTACTTGCTTTCTTTTGGATCCTGTTAAAAGCAGCAAGAGAGTAAGTGTTATTAACAATGACTAAAACACTGGACTAATCTTAATAATATAGTCGGTAATATTAGGATCTTTTAGTTCAAGATTACGACCATGCTCCCTGTACCACTCGGATTCGAGCATGGCTTTTTTATGTCTGTAATAGGTAGCTTTCTTCATATTGAGCTTTTCCATGATCTCATAATCGGACATGGTCTCTAGCATCATTAAAACTTCAGCACACTTTACAGGATGCCCTTCTTCAGAGACAACCTCAAGTTTTTTGCGTCCTGCTCCTCTTAATACCACTGAGTTATAGACTTCCTCATCAAAGTTTATATAAAAGTACTTTTTATAGGAAAAGGTAATACCTACATGCTCAAGCTTTTTAAATACATCTTCGTGGTATTTTTTTACCTTTGCAAAGGCAGTGTCAGAATTCTCTTCATGATTAGGATCTATATAGATTTGGTATTTCATAGCTACTCAAGTTTTACGATAAATACAGAAGTTTTATAGCACACAATGAAACTTTATTAAACTTTTAAATACTAGACTTGTAGCTTTAAGAAAGAAATCTAAACTGAGGACTGCTGCGTAAAATTTGGTAAAATGTTGAGACTGAATTTACTCTTAGGTTTCTTTATTTATGAATAACGCGAATTATCAACAGCGAAGTTTATTACTTCTGTTCCCTTTAGGACTGCTCGCTATTGCTTCATTTGCTCTTGATAAAAGAATTCCTATTGGCATCGACTTTACCATTCAGAACATTTTGCTAGAGATCTGCAGAACCCTAATTCCAGGCTTATTTGCTGTAACTGTAGCCTGCCTTATTCCTACATTTAACCGTTTTTATCAGCTCTTTGCTGTAGGTCTTAACTACTCACTGTTGTGTGGCATCTCGATTACCTTTTACCCTCACCTGTTTACTCAACCTACTGCATGGGTGATTGCATCTTTAGCTGCAACCATGTTCTTACTGCCATCAAATGATCTTGATCAGGAAGCTGAAAGAGCAAATATTGGCGCAACTTTAATCAAAGTTTTAGGAGTGCTGTTTGTACCGGCTTTAGTACTTCTAAGTTTTGTAGTAATCATTAAAAACATTGAGCACTCAATTCTAATTACCTTTACTACAGTTTTCGTAGATTCATTCTTGTCATGCCTGTTTGTACCTATCTACGAAATCATGTTAACTCTAGGTTTTAGCTCCTTACTAAATTCTCTAGTAAGTCTGCAAACAGAGAGCGAGACTATTCATGCCATGTTAAACAGTATTCTGCTGACAAACCTCTTTGTACTGCCAACTCTAATCATGGTAAGAGCCTATCTTGCTAAATCCTATAACAGACTGTTTTTAGTCTTTCTAGCCATGATCACCTGTTTAACCTCAAAGATTGGATCATGTATCTCAGTTGAGCTTTCAATTTTAATGTTCTTCTACCCTGGGACCTTAATTGTCCTGTGTATATCCTCAGTCATGCTGTTTTTTTTAAGTTTGTATTTAGATCTGTCTACTTTTACAAACTTCTTTATGCTCTATCAGCCTGATTTAGTATTAAAGAATTTGGCCTTCTTCCAGTTATCCACAAGTCATTATGCTCTGATGCTGACAGCTGTGATTGTTCCTGCAATCATTCAGGTGATATTGTTAAAGATTGGAACCGTGAATTATCTTAAAAACAAGTTCAAAAAGCGCTCAATTACAGGAGGATTGTCTATTGATGAAATAGATAATCCGGAGTTATTACTCATTGCCATTTTAAAGAACATCGGTGGCAAGAGTAATATTGAAACCGTATCAAAATTAGGTAATGAGCTTATCATCAAAGTCTTTAACTATAAGCTCATTTCCTCAAGAGAATTAGGTAAATTAGGCTCCAAGAAGGTACTGTTTATCCGTTCTATCAATAAGATAAAACTTGATTTGGGAAGCATGACAAATGTAATCTACACACGCTTACACAACATCGTGTCAGATTCTGCTAACTATAACCAAAATGAAGTGTTATTATCAGAGCCATTTAATTTTGAAGGCTATATAAAAGCACAAGAAGGAGACAAAAAGTGAGTGATACAGACTGGATACAAATTAAACTTCGTACCACCAATCAGTCAGCAGATACCATTGCTGAACTATTAGAAAGCTTTGGAGCTCTTGCTGTAAGCTACACCGATGCAGAGGATTCTCCTATTCTTGAGCCAAGACCTGGTGAAAGAAGACTTTGGCCTAATACCGAGGTAACAGGTCTTTTAGCACAGGGCACCGATCCTAAACCTATCTTAGACAAGTTAAGAGCTCTTTTAGGTGATCATATCCCAATGGCTGCAACTCATCTTGAGGATAAGAACTGGATCAGAGCCTGGATGGATCAATTCAAACCATTAAAGTTTGGCAAAAGATTGTGGATCTGCCCTTCATGGCTTAGCGTTGATGAAAAAGACAGCGTAGTGGTCATGTTAGATCCTGGTCTTGCCTTTGGCACAGGAACTCACCCTACTACAGCTTTATGTTTAGGTTATCTGGACTCTTTAGATTTAAAAGATAAACAGGTTTTAGATTATGGTTGCGGTTCTGGTATTTTAGGAATTGCAGCACTAAAGCTTGGTGCTAAAAACGCAATCGGAGTTGACATTGATGAGCAGGCTCTAATAGCCTCAAAAGAAAATGCCTCAAGAAATGGCGTTGATGAAAAGTTACAGCTTGTAATGGGTACAGATAAAGAACTGAATCTGCCAAAATCACCTGTTACTGTAGCTAATATTCTGGCAGGTCCTTTAGCTGAACTTGAGCCTATTATCGCTTCACTTACAGAATCAGGTGGTCTATTAGCTCTGTCTGGTATATTAACTGAGCAGTCTCAGTCTGTGATTGATGCTTATTCAAAAGACTTTGTGATGAACAAAGTTAAAGATCTTGATGGATGGGCATTGTTAACTGGTACTAGAAAGTAGTACTAACTCAAGCTTTACCTCTCACTACTTTTGACAGCAGAACTTACTATACTCTGCTGTCAAATTTCTTGTCCAATTATTTTAAAATCCACATTCAATCTCTTTCAATCACCAACATAGCACAGTTCATGATTAGTGCATCTTTGCACCAACATCAATCTTTGAGTTTAAAACTGCTCGATCGTGTTGCCTTTTGCAACATTTGCTTTGAATTATGTTGAAAGTACATCACTAAAAAATGATACTGAACTAAACATTCTTTATTTAATCTTAAGGAGCTTTACTATGGGCGCATTATCAATTTGGCACTGGCTTATTCTTTTAGTAGTTGTAGCTTTAGTGTTTGGTACATCAAAACTCAAAAATGTGGGTAAAGATCTTGGGGGTGCCATCAAAGGTTTTAAAGAAGGCATGAAAGAAGCTCAGGATGAATTTGAAGACAAACCTGTAGCTAAAGAAAGTTCAATTGAGAAAAAGTAAATGGACTTTATAAGTTTTAACGAACTCATCATCATAGTTGTCGTAGCGCTGTTAGTTTTAGGTCCTGCTAAGACCTTTAAACTAATGTTCAGCGTAGGACAGCTCTTTGCTAAAGCAAAGATCTACTTAAATTCCGTCAAAACACAATTACAGATTGATGAAATAAGACACAACTTTTCTTCCGTAAAAGAAAACGATTTTCATGAGGTTTTAAACAGGATCTCTCCAATACCTACAAAAAGTAATACTCAAGGTAAAAAGCAGTGGACTGTTAGTGCTGAGGACTTTAAAGAAGCACCATCTGATAAGTCTACAACTCATAATGAAGATGTTTCTAAAACAGCTCTCCATCAAGATAAGACTGATGCAAATTTAATCTTAAGAATTGAAAAGCTCGAACAGGAAATTGCACTGCTAAAAGAAAGAGTTGCAAAGTAACTGGTACATGAAAAGTATTTAAACTCTCATAGTTATCAATATTGCAGATAACCTTATAAAGGTGACTAATATGAAAGAAGCTACCACAGAAAAACTTCAAAGTATGACTGTAACAGCACACCTTTTGGAGTTAAGAAAAAGGATCATGCTGATCGTTATAGGCATTATAGTCTGCACTGTAGCACTAGCTCCTTTCATGCAATTACTGTTTGATTATTTATCAAAGCCTTTATTAAGCTCATTACCTCAAGGCACACAGTTACTCTCTGTAAGTGTAATTGCACCTGTAATGGGACCTTTAAAAGTACTGCTGTTCTGCGCTTTTTGTATCAGTTTTCCTTTTACTCTTTTTCAGATTTGGGAGTTTTTCTCCCCTGGTTTATATAAACATGAAAAGAAAGTGGTGATCCCTTTTATTATTTCTTCAGTATTCATGTTTGTTTTAGGCATTGCCTATTGCTACTTTATAGTCTTTGGATTTTTATTTAAGTTTATAGCTTCCTTTTCACCAGAATCTATCTCTTTTGCGCCAGATATCGACTCTTATATAAGCTTCGTACTGCACATGTTCTTAGCATTTGGAATCACCTTTGAAGTACCAGTTGCAGTCATTTTATTAAGTGCACTTAATGTTGTAACTCCAACAAAACTCAAAAAGTTTCGTCGTTACTTAATTGTAATTGCCTTTTTAATTGCAGCTATCCTCACACCTCCAGATATAACCTCACAGCTAATGTTAGCTTTACCAACTATCATTCTCTATGAGATTGGCGTAGTTATCTCATATGTTCTTTTCAAGAAGAAAGAGAGCATAAAACTTACAACTCAAGTAGCTAAATAGCATTCACTAAGGCTTTTAGAAAAATCTTTCGACAGTGCTTCACAATGAATCAATGTTGATCTTTGTGTATTATTTTTGAGCATAAGGGTGCACTTCAACATTACTTATGTTCTTTTAGTTTGCAATTACAACATTTATAATGCATTTTGTTGTTACACAGTTGCAGTTACCACATTTATGTGTTACTTTAAACATAACAAAACAACAAATTGGCTTTCTGAATATAATAGGAGCTCTTATGGCAATTAAATCAATTCTTTCTATGAATGCCTTTGATCAGAGCAATGTAGGCACTCTCCCTGAAGACATAAAAGGTGAAACTCAACGTCGTTTAGATGTATTTGGTTCAGCATCAGTGTTGTTCTTCCAAGAACCAATTGAAGTAGTTAAAGGTGAAGGTTGCTACCTGTTTGATAACAGAGGCAATAAATTCTTAGACTGCTATAACAACGTAGCTTGTATCGGTCATGGTCATCCTCGTGTAGCTGAATACGTAGGAAAGCAACTCTCAATCGTTAATACTCACACTAGATACTTAAACAAAGTAGTTGATGATTATGCCGAGAAGTTACTAAAGACCTTCCCAAAGCCACTAGATAAAATTGCTATGACCTGTACAGGTTCAGAGAGTAACGATCTTGCTCTGCGAGCTGCTTTTTACTTAACTGGTGGTAAAGGTGTTATCGTCACCTCCGGTGCTTATCACGGAAACTCTTATTTAACTACCTTTGTATCCCCTTCAAGCACCAATGGTAAGGTAACAGCTGACTTTGTAAGAGCAGTACCAGCACCTGATACTTACAGAATTGCACCTGATGTGTTAGCTGATAAGTTTGCAAATGATGTAGAAAAAGCAATCTTAGATCTTGAGGCACATGGAATTAAGTTTGCTGCCATCCTGTTTGACGATATTTTCTCATCAGATGGTGTGTTTGCAGATCCTAGTGGTTTTATCAAAAAGGCTATTGACGTAGTGCATAAGCACGGTGGTGTCTATATCGCCGATGAAGTACAGCCTGGTTTTGGTAGAACCGGTAAGATGTGGGGATTCATGAGGCACGATGTTGTGCCAGACATCGTAACCATGGGTAAACCTATGGGTAATGGCTACCCAATGGCAGCAATGGTTACAAAAAGTGAAATCATTGATGCCTTAAAAGGCACTGGTTACTTTAATACCTTTGGTGGTACACCTGGTGCTGCTGCAGCTGGTACTGCGGTATTAGAAGTTCTGCAGGAAGATGATTTAATCAACAATGCAAAAGATGCCGGAGACTACCTAAGAGCAGGATTAATAGAACTAGCAAAAGATCATCCTTGCATTGGTGATGTAAGAGGTGCAGGTTTATTTACTGGACTTGAAGTTGTAAAAGATCCTGAAACTAAAGAGATTGATCCTGAAAGCGCAACACTCTTAATTAACAGATTGCGTTATAACAATGTTCTTATTGGAGCTGCAGGTCCTTATGGCAACATTCTTAAGATCCGTCCTCCACTACGTTTCTATAGAAAGGATGCTGATTTCTTTATAGATGCAATTACAAAGTCTTTAAAAGAGATTGGTAAGTAATCAAAGCAAGTTAAAAGTACAGCTAAAAGCTACAGGACAAAAGTAAGTTTTCAAAATTGCTCCTGTAGTTTTTTTTGCTGTATGACCGGATATTACAGAAGAATTAAAGAGTAAAGATAACTCTTCTTCGATTAGATCAAGGAAAGATATTACTTTGGCTATTATCCCCACAAGAGACACTCGTCTTATGATGTGTGATACATAGCATTAACTATAACGGCGATCACTCAATTTTCAATGATTAAAAAGTGGATCAGACAAATCTATTTCAGAGATTTAAGGCTATTGCCTTAAAGATAGAAAAATCAACTTCAAGTGCGCTACTAGACCGATCCTAGGCGCGCTTTCCTGTAGCAAATCCTCCTTAATTAAACTTGATGAGAATAAGAGATGAATTATTCATCAATCGTTTTTAATTGATTCATTCAAGAATAGTTAATAAACAGCCACTCAACTACCTGAAACAGTGTGATTTTAATTACATGAAAATGGATGGCAAAAAAAGCGTTATCATAAAGGTAACGCTTAAACACAAGAGAAATAATAATTCATTAAGCTTTGGCTATATCAGTTTCATAGAGCTTGCGCATTTCATCTAGAGCTCCTGCTGATTCTGGCAAGATTTGACCTCCGTCAATAATCAAATTATGACCATTTACATACCAGGACTCTTTTAAAGCTAAGAACAAGGCTGCATTTGCAATATCAAAACCTGTTCCTAATTTTCCGACAGGGACTGCCTTTTCCATGATATCAACGTAGTTCTGTCCTAATGATTTTAAGCCTTCAGTCATTACGTTGCCAGGAGATACAGCATTTACGGTAATTCCATATGGAGCTAATTCCATGGCAGCGGTTCGCATAAAGCCTAACTGAGCAGCTTTACTTGCTCCATATACAGCCCAACCAGGATAGCCTGTGATAGGACCTGTAATTGATGAGGTTAAAATAATTCTGCCATACTTTTGTTTCTTCATATAAGGCATTACTGCTTTTATCGCATGAAACATACCTTTGACATTGATATCCATCACCATATCAAAGTCTTTGTCAGTCATCTCTGATAGAGGAACTTGCGGTATAACACCTGCATTTGACAATAAGATATCAATGCGTCCATAGGCATCAACTGCAGTCTTAGCCATTGCTTGCATCTGTTCATATGAAGTTACATCACCTGCAAAGGCAATAGCATCTCCACCTGCTTTAGTGATCTCTGCTACAACATCATCTAAAGTAGCTTTACGTCTTGCTACACAAACTACCTTACAACTAGATTTGGCAAAGCTAATTGCCATAGCTTTACCAATACCAGATCCTGCTCCAGTTACAATTGCTGTACATTCCTTTAAGCTGTCATACATGATGCGTACCTCTTACCTTAAATAACTACCAGCTAAATATGACTCACATAGTCTTACAGTATCTTTGGTAACCTGTAGACCTTCTTTTGCTGCAAATGGAACTTCACTGTGACTGGTGCACCATGACATCAGCTCAATACGACGCATGATAGACAGTGTAGGCAGCAGATCTTTTTCATAGTCAGATAACTTAGTTACCTTTTCATAACCTTTAATCCAGGCATTTGCTAACTTAACTGCATCATCAGACTGCTCCATGAAACTTAAAGCCGCTGCAAAGTCGAACAGATACCAACCAAAGCCCATATCATCAAAATCAATCACATGAAGATCACTTCCATCTACAAGCAGGTTGGTTGCTCTGCAATCAGAGTGGATCACACCAAAGTTGTAATTGTTCTCACCGTAGTCATCCATGAGAGTTTTTACAACATCTACAGTATTACCCACAGTTAGTTTTCCAAAATCATCTAAACCGTTACTGTTCTTCCAATTACCCCAGTAAGCGTGTTCTCCGATGATGCCATCAAAGTCCCAAATACGTCTTGTAAACCACTCAGGACGCTTCCACTGTCTTGCATGGTTGTGCATCTTGGCACTAATCTCACCTACAACTTCAAACCAGTGATCAAGTCCAGCTAACTCTAAGGTAGGTTCACTACCATTTAACTTTTCAAAGGCAACAATCATACGGTGATCGCCTGAAGCTGTGGTTGTCATCGCAACATACTCACCTGTAACTAGAGGAATAGGTCGTGCTGTAGAGATAACATTATCATCAGCTAGAGCTTTAACCCAAGCCAACTCTGATCTAATTGCATCTTTGGTTGAATAGTCGTTACGTTGAACTCTTAAGATTAGAGAGTGTCCTTTATTGGGGCCCTCTTTAGGATCAGTTGCACAAAAAGTGGCATTCTCTGACAAATTGATTAGTTTTGCATAAGCTTCATCGCTCATACCCCACAGTTTTAATGAACTGTTTACCATATCAGTAAGCTCTTTAACTGTTTGTGGCTCGTACTCTTTGCTCATAACGTCACCTTTTCTATCCTGCTTATATACAGATGAAATAAGGCTTTTGTGCTTGTTTACTGTATATAGCGATTAAATGTGGAACAAAATTTGACCTTCCAACATATTGGAACTTATCAACATAATATGTTGTACTTTTAACACAAACATAAATCTTTGTTGATTATCAGTCAATATACAACAAAATATTTTTAGTTTTTACAATTTTTATATTGTCATTCCAACATTTTTTAGGTATCGTTAAATAAACTTCAACATTTTATGAACAAGGTTACACATTTGGAGGTCATTATGACTGAGTTAACACGCCGTTCTATGTTAAAAATGATGGGAGCATGTGCAACAGCAGCTTGCGCTCCTGTAATGTTGTCTTCAAAAGCATTCGCCGGTGAAAGAGATAAAGAATTGAATATTCTGTGCTGGGAAGGTTATAACAGCGCAGATGTGTTAGATCCTTACAGAAAGCTAACCGGTGCTTCAGTTAAAGCAGAGTCTGCTACTAATGACCCTACCATGGTAAATAAGTTACGTGCTGGTGAAACCAAGATTTGGGATTTGATCAACGTTAATAACCCATGGGCCCGTAAAGTTCTTTTCCCTGAAGGCTTAATCACTCCTTTAGACGAGAAAGTTTTTGCTCCTTATTTTGAGAATATGCTACCTACCTTTAAATACCCATACAGTTGGGCAATGAGCGAAGATGGCACAAAACTGTTAGGTATGGTGCAGAGATTTGGTCCTTATAACTTCGTAGTTAATACCGACAAGATCTCAAGAGAGACAGCTGAAAAGACTGGTTGGAAACTTTGGGCAGATGACAGCTTAAATGGGAAATATGCTATTAACGAAGCTGATGACTGGAACGTAGCTCATATGTTCACCATAGCAGGTATCGATCCTTACAAAGAGCACAGCGCAGATGAAATGGCAGCATTTGAAAAGACCTGTAAGAGGATCTTTGGTAATGCTAAGTTCGTAGGTGATATTGCAGCTGTAAACCAGGCTTTAGTAAACGGTGATATTGATGCTTACATTTCTGGTGGTACCTATACAGCATCTTTAGCAAGAGCTGAAGGATTAGATAATATTAGAGCAATCTCCCCTCTTGAGAATGCGCTAATGTGGGTTGAGGTTACCTCTGTTGTAAACAATCCTGTTCACTCACCACTAGCAGAGGACTTCTTAAAGCATGTACAGGATCCTGAAATTGCTCATACAGTTGCCTTTGCTGAAGGAACATTCAACCCTGTAGCTCAGATGGGCAACAAGAAGTGCTTTGATCTATTCACCTCTGATGAATTAGATGCAATTCAGTGGGATTCTTTAGAGGAAGAAATGTCACGTTCTCGTGCTTATGATATCGTTCCTGACTATGATAAGGCACACGACATCATGGTAGAAGCAAAGAGAACCAAAGGTTAATCAGATTCATCATCTCCATAATATGCCGGCTTATGCCGGCATTATTTTGGACATGCAACTGTATATAAGAACATTTCCACTAATATAGTTAAAAATTAGTCATCTTATGAACCATTTTTTAATGTACTTGCAATTTCACTTAAATTCATACGGACGATATTTAGCATCTCTTTTGCGTTGTAATTATACGAAATATTCCAGTTAGGAATTTTCTGTTTAAAAGATTTAGCGTCATATAACATTCCTCGCATATCAACAACATTCGGTACGTTCCAATTTTCTATTGGCTGATTGAATGAAGTAGCTCCTTTGAACATTTCCTTCATATTTTTAACATTGGAAACATTCCAATTTTCTAAAGGTTGGTTAAAAGATATTGCTCCACAAAACATTTCGCTCATATCGGTAACATTAGAAACATTCCAATTGTAGATAGGCTGGTTAAATAATATTGCGTCTTTGAACATTGCACTCATGTCAGTTACACTAGATACATTCCAATCTTCAAGTGACTGATTAAAAGATTTTGCTCGATAAAATAAAGCAAACATATTAGTAACACTAGAAACATTCCAATATCCAATTGGCTGGTTAAATGATGCGGCCCCCTTGAACATTGCACTCATATCTGTAACATTGGAAACAT
This sequence comes from Succinatimonas sp. CAG:777, assembly GCA_000431835.1. Taxonomy (GTDB): domain Bacteria; phylum Pseudomonadota; class Gammaproteobacteria; order Enterobacterales; family Succinivibrionaceae; genus Succinivibrio. The sequence goes on along the minus strand of HF987909.1, from coordinate 28,860 downwards.
CCCATCCTTCAAGAGAAGAGTTAAATGAAGATGCTCCCATAAACATTTCTCTCATATTAGTAACTTTTGAAACATTCCAGCCTTCAAGTGAGTGATTAAACGCTTTAGCTCCACTGAACATAGAATCCATTACAGTTACATTTGATACATTCCATTCTCCAATCGGTTGATTAAACGAGGTTGCCATTCCAAAAAGTAAATACATAGATTCAACATTAGAAACATCCCAATTTTCTATTGGTTGATTAAAATCAGAAGCTCCACAGAACATTCCACTCATGTCAGTTACACTTGATACATTCCAATTTCCTATTGGTTGATTAAAATCAGAAGCTCCACAGAACATTGCTCTCATATCAGTTACATTTGATACATTCCAATTTCCTATTGGTTGATTAAAATCAGAAGCTCCACAGAACATTGCTCTCATATCAATCACATTTGATACATTCCAATTTATTAAACCTTTTTGATTAGGCTTTAGCTTATGAGTGACTACATCTACATCTTTGGTAAAAGAAGAATCAGAACAGAATAAAAAAGACATGTCAGAAATATGAGAAACATTAATATGCTCATATTCGACATCGTCTCTATCTAGCAAAATATCTAATTGTTCTCGAGTCCTTGGTTGATATTTAAAATATAGCCTAAAGTAATATTTAAAATTCTTAAAATTCATGATCGATACCTAAACAAAGATCTGAAGACTCTGAAATATAAAAAGAAAACTGAGTTATGAATCTAAGTTGAAGAAAGTTAACAACTCGACATAAAAGTTAAAAGATCGAAATCATCAACAAAAAATAGTGACTACAACAAGTGAGAAATGACAAATTTAACGTCTTTTTTATACTGATCAGTTTTAATTTAATCTACAAGCTTAAAACATAACGTTGCAAAATTTAAAAGAATAATATGTAAATAACTTCTTGATAACTGGTACAGAAAAAACATAACTACTCAGGCACTCAAAATTCTAAGTAGTTATGTGATATCTTGATCTTTCTGACTTAAATAAAAAAACTATAAAGGTTTACTTGTGATTGGGTGTCCTTTTGCGTCGTAAATATGGATAAAAGATCCGACTTTTATAGAAACAGTTGTTGATGTAAAACCATATAATTCACCAGGTTTACTATAAATAGGATGACCTTTTTCATCGTAAACTCTAACAAATCCACCGTTTTGAATTGCAGTTCCAATAGCCATAATTTCAACTCCTAAAATTAGAATAAACAATATAGCTACTATACCCCCCCCCATATAAAAACAGTGATATTAATCAATTTATTAGTTTTTGATCGAAAAAAAACTACATTGTAGTTTGATAGAAAAATTGAGTACGACACTCAAATATGGGGAAAACAAAGCACCTAGCTAGTGCACCTGCACTTTATTAAACAAGTTGCAACATTTACGATAAGAGCAGTAATTCTAGTTGCAACCTCAACATTTTATTTAACCTATTGTTATATCTACATAATTTAATAACTATTGTTTTATTCATGTTGCACTTACAAATAAACTAAACAGCTAATGTTGTAACACCAAATAATAATGTGTTGATTACAACATTATTATGTTGTACTTTTAACTTATGAAGTTTGATTCTTTCACATAACACATTCTTCATTTACTTGGGAGCTACTTAATTTCCCAATTTATAAAAATTACTTTATGAGGTTTTAATTATGAATAGCAAAACCACCTCTTTAAAAGATGACGAATCAAAAGTTAAAGTTCTTCCTGGTCAACCACTACTTGATCTTGTAAATGTTTGCAGAGATTTTGACAAAGTAAAAGTTATTAAAAACGTAAACCTCATTGTAAAAAAGTATGAGTTTTTCACACTGGTAGGACCATCTGGATCAGGTAAGACCACTATTTTGAAAATGCTAGCAGGTATGGATCAGCCAACCTCTGGTGATATTGTGCTTGAAAACAAGAGTATTTCTACACTACCTCCAGATAAGAGACCTACCTGTATGGTGTTCCAGTTCTTAGCACTGTTCCCTCACATGACCGTAGGTCAGAACATTGAGTTCCCTATGAGAGTTAAGGGCACCGCTCCTGAAAAATGTATTGAGAAAGCTCAAAAGCTGTTGGATTTGGTTCATTTACCTGAGGACTACTACAACAAGAACGTTATGAAGTGCTCAGGCGGTGAGCGTCAGCGTGTAGCTATTGCTAGAGCCTTAGCTTATGACTCAGAGATCATTTTATTTGATGAGCCTTTATCTGCTATTGATGCAAAGTTACGTAAGACACTGCAAAAGGAATTAAAAGAGCTGCACAGACGTTCTGGTAAGACCTTTATTTACATTACTCACTCACTTGAAGAAGCTATGTTCATGTCAGATAGAGTAGGTGTTCTTTGCAAAGGTGAATTAAAGCAGGTAGGTACCCCAGAAGAGATTTACGCTCACCCAGTTTCACGCTTTGTGGCTGAGTTCATTGGTGACGTTAACATCTTCCCAATCAGAGTAAAGCCTACAGGAGGTTGGGAGAGTTCAGATTTTCCTAAGCAGGACTTTAAGGTAGTTCCTCATGGAAGGGACTTAGAAGGTTACATCATTGTAAGACCAGAGGCTTTAAAGCTTGCTAAAGAAGGCAACTCTCTTGATAACGTGGTTGAATGCAAAATCTTAAATCAGTTCTCACTAGGCTCAAGATCTCAGTTCCAACTTCTATGTGGCAAAAAGGAAATTACCCTTGAGTTACCAAGATCAGAAGTTGGTGAGTACAAGACTGGTTCTGTTATCAAAGTTGGATGGAACGCTGAAGATGCCATCTTTGTAACAGAATAATATGGGGGTGCTACTATGACTATCCAATTAAAAAAGCACAGTTTTATTACTAAGATTGAGGATTTTGTCCGTTCTAAAGGCGGTCGCTGTGCACTACCTGTATACATTCTTTTGTTTATAGGCTTTGTGGCACCTTTATTCATGGTATTAGGTTTCTCATTTGCCGAACCTAGATCATTCCATGCATTTACCTCTTTTACATTAGAGAACTTCATCCACATTTTTGATGGTTCAAGCTCTGTATGGAGATCATTTGCCTGGTCTATAGGACTTGCAGCATTTGTAACTGCAGTTTTAGCTGTAGTTTGCTATCCGGTTGCCGTAGGCATGGTAAGAGTCTTTGGTAAAGGTATGTCTACTTTTATCAGTATTCTCTTTGTCTTTCCTCTGTTCGTATCAGAAAACGTTCGTCTTTATGGATGGATCTTATTCTTTGGTAAGAACGGTGTTTTAGATGGTATCTGTAAGATGGTAGGTCTGTCTGGACCTGATATTCTGTTCACACCAGGTATGACAGCAATGGGTCTTGCTTACTCATTCTTACCATACATGCTGTTCCCTGTAATCATGGGTGTAGCTTTAGTGCCAAAGGATCTAATAACCGCAGCAAGAGACTTAGGTGCGTCGCGTCTTAGAACATGGTGGCAGATTGAGTTACCTCTTTCAATGCCTGGTGTGCTAATTGGAATGTTATTAACCTTTGTCTTAGCAACAGGTTCAATGTCTGAATCAAAGATCTTAGGCGGTCAGTCAATCATTGTGATTACCAACGATATTGATGTGTCATTTACCTTCTCGCAGAACTGGCCACAAGGCGCAGCCTTAGCTGTAGTGCTAACCCTGATTATCGGTGCCTTAACACTATATGCTTTCAAGAAGATCGATTTAGACAAGCTCATGGGCCGTGCATAGGAGGCCATTATGGAATACACAAAACAAGGAAGACGCAACAGAACCTTTATCATTATTTGGACTATTGCAGTTATCGGATTTATTTATCTTCCAGTACTATGTGATGCTTTATCTTCACTTTCAAAAGGTCGTTACTTCATGTTCCCTATTAAAAAGTGGGGACTTGACTGGTGGACAAAGACTGCTAACTCAATTGAGATCAGTCAGTTAGTAAGTAACTCTCTGTTAATTGCATTCTTTGTAACTATTTTAAGTACCATCATTGCATTCTGCGGAGCTTTAGCATTTGCTAGATTCTCATGGAAAGGAAAGAAAATGTTCCAAAAGATCATCTTAATGCCAGTTTTCTTCCCTCAACCTGTATTAGGTCTTGCTCTATTACTGTGGTTTAACGCAATTGGGATTCCTCTGTCATGGCATACAGCAGTATTTGCTCACTTAGTATGGATAACCCCTGTTGTTACTCTAGTTATCGCAATTCAGGTTTACGGTTTTGATCCTACACTAGAAGATGCAGCAAAAGATCTTGGAGCAACTCCATTCCAGATCTTCTGGAGAGTAACACTACCTCTACTGTGGCCTGGTATTTGGTCAGGAATGCTGTTTGCATTCTTACTTTCATGGGGTAACTTCCCATTATCACTGTACACTACTGGTGTAGACAACACTGTTCCAAAGTGGTTGTACTCTAAGATGGTTGCAGGTTATACCCCAATGGTACCAACATTAGGAACCATGAGCACCTTAGGTGCTGCAGGACTAATGTTATTAGGTGCTTTAACAGTTTACATGATGCACCGCAGACTGGGTCGCATCTAAGAGTTATAAAGCTAAAACATAACATATAGAAAAATAATACGGTGGCAATTATAATGAAAACATGAAAATAGATTGTCACCGTCTTTGAATCATAAGTGAAGGAGCAGGTTCTGAAATGAAAACAATAAAGCTTACAAAACCTGAAAGGCAGAAACTTATAACTGATAAATTAAAAGAATACCCCGCCCTAAGAGTATCTGAGTTATCTCAGGATATTGGTGTTTCTACAGAAACTATTCGCCGTGATTTGGACGAACTTGAATCATTAGGTCTAATCAGTCGTACCTATGGTGGTGCGGCTCCTGCTATTACTAAGGAACCATCTTTTAAACAAAGAGAGATGGTTAATGTTAAACAGTATGAGATTATTGCCAGAGCTACCTGTCATTTCATCAATGATGGTGAAGTTTTAGCTATCGGAAGTTCTGTTACCACTTTGCAGGTAGCAGTAAGACTTGCTGCTGAAAAGAGAGATTTAACAGTCTTTACAGACTCTTATGCTATTGCATCAGCTCTAAGTTCAAATCCTACTTTTAAAGTACACGTATGCCCTGGTCTTTATAACGATGATGAGAATTGCGTATTTGGACCAGAATCAATCAATTATTTTTCAAATATCTATGTAAATAAAGCAATTTTAGGTGCAACTGGACTTAACCAGATCGGTGTATCTAATGTTGACTTAGAAATCGGTGAGACCTACAAAGCCATGGCACGCAGTGCTAGTGAAACTATCATTGTGGCAGACTCTTCAAAGATCTCAAAAAATGCTGTAAGTTTATTCTTACCATGGAATCAGATCTCAAGACTTATCATTGATAAGCCTCCTTTTGATGAAGAGCTTACTGTTGGTCTAAAACACGGCAAGGTTGACGTAACCATTGCTACAGAGAACAGTTGGTCTTTCTAGTAATTCTGTTGTTAGAGCTCACTTATGTGAGCTCTTTTAAAATCTCAAGGATTTAACATTGTCATCATCAGAATCTATCTTAAATACTCTCACTTCACAAAAAATCTCATATGAAGTTCTTGAGCATGAGCCTTTGCTTACCATGCAGGATGGTCTTTGTGTAGAGCAAAAGTTAAAGATAGTTCCTTGTAAAAATCTTTTGTTGGTAAACCGTCAGCATGAGTTCTTTTTACTGATGATATCAGGAGATAAGAGAGTCAAAGTAAATAATATCGCAAAAGAGATTAACTCATCTCACCTGTCCTTTGCTTCAGATGACGATTTAAAAGCACTCTTAAATGTATCTACAGGAGCTGTAAGTCCATTAGATTTAGTCTCAGATACAGAACATAATGTAAAAGTACTCATGGACAAAGAGCTCTTATCTCAAGAGTTCATTGGCTGTCATCCAGGTACTAACACAATGACTGTTAAAATGAAAACAGCTTCTCTTGTGGAGGTATTCTTTAAGTCATTACATGTTAGTTACACTTACGTTGATTGCTAAGCCCCTCATACTCATGTGATCTAACTCAAGTAAATCAGGTCTCTTTTATTTACAGTTCACTAGTTTTTCAAAGATTCTTGCAAATCCACTCAAAACTTGTGAAATATCTCCAAATATTTTCTTAGTTTTCTCCATACAATGAATTCATCAATCAAATAAACATTTCTTGGAAAACTATGAAAACAATAATTAAAACTACCCTATCTTTAGGTTTATTAGCTCTGTTGTCAGGCTGTGCTTCTAATAACGGAATTGATGAATACACACTAGATTCAGTTAATTCTAACTGGTATAACACTTTTAAATCTTACAGAAATGATACTGGTACAGTCGATCCAATAGCCGATTTACGTATTTATCAGGTAATGGTTGAGTCTTTCCAAAATGGAGATGATTCTATTAACTTTGATACAGGCTATGGCACCTCATCTCACAAAGGAGATCTGCAAGGTATCATCAATGCAATTCCTTACATTAAAAGTTTAGGCATGAATGCTATCTGGATGACACCTGTCTTTAGGACAGTGCCAGACGGACAAACTCCATCAAAACTTGATGCAACAGGCTATTACATCTATGACTACTTTAATGTAGAGCCACGCTTCGGTACTAATGAGAAATTAAAAGAGTTAATTGATACTGCCCATAAGAATGGTCTGTATGTCTTCTTAGACGGTGTCTTTGGTCACTTTAGATCAGATGTAATCACCAAGTCTCCTAAAGGTAATACCTTACATATGACAGGTAAATGTATTGGTAGCAATCTACAGCCATACAATCCACCTGAGAACACCTCTTGTACTGACTTTGATGCTAATGGCGATTCAGAAAAATTTATGACAGAAGTAGCTACTCACTATATTGAGGACTACAAGATTGATGGCTGGAGACTAGATCAGGCCTATCAGGTACCACTAGATACATGGCGTCATATTAAAAAGGCAGTTGAGAACACCAGTGCCTCAGTTACCTATAAAGACAGTAACGGTAAAGACATGCATCCTTTAGGCTATATGGTAGGTGAAATTTGGTCTGACAATCCTACTATGGCAAAAACAGGTTATGGTCCAAATAAAAATCCTGCCTTAGACTCATGCTTTGACTTTGGTCTTCGTTATGGCATTGTACAGACACTCGCAACCGAAGAATGGGGTAAACAGAACCATTCAGCACTAAATTTAATCGATCTCTTAAAGTATGACGAGAACAACCTTCCAAGGCATGCTTATCCAAATTTAATGATCACCAATCATGATCTGGTGCGCTTTGGTGATCTTATCCAAAGAGCAGGCCTACAGGAGAGCTATGACAAGAGAGTTGATCTTGCACTGTCTTATCTTGCAATAGCTCACTCAGGACCTATCACCAACTACTATGGTGAAGAAATAGGTCAGGACGTTCCTAACTTTGATAAAAAGAGAAATGAGATGGGCTACTATGACGATCATGTGGCTCGTGATGATGGCAAGATAGCTAACTTCACAGATAAAGAACTGCAACATCAAAGACTCTTTACCTATTTAATGAAGCTTCGCGCTCAACATGGTGCTATCTCTAATGGGAAGATGGAACTTTTAAAGATTAGAGGATCCCTCTTCTCATGTAGAAAGACCTTTAAAGGTGATGACACCTTCTTCTATCTAATGAATCTTGATAAAAGCAATGTAGCTAAGATAACTATTAGCAATGAGTTGTTTGCAAAAGACAAGGGCTTAAAAGCTTTGATTAGCAGTTCTCCTGCTGTAAAGAATGCTGATGGCTCCTACACAGTTACAGTTGCACCTTTAAGTTTTGAAGTTGTAACAGACGGTGAGGCAAAAGGCTTTTACGAATAAAAACACTAAAGCTTATCTTCACAATGAAGCTTTTATAAAACACATATTCCACTAACCTCATGACATCTTGAGCATATCCATGATAACTGGATATGCTCAGTTTTTATTACACCAGCCGAAATTTGCTCTAAAAAAATTCAATCAAAAAAAAGTTTGACATATATCACATAAAATACTTAAGATGTGTACATTGACTGTCGTTCAGATCACATATTATTAGAAAGATTATAAATAATGACTAAGAAAAAATTGACATATATCACCATACTTGGTGCATGTATTGCTGCAGGTGTATTTGTTACCGTTCCATCACAGGCTGTTTCTGATGAAGGCAAGAGCAAAGCTATGATCATGCTTGAAAAAGCTAAAGCTGCTAGATTAGAGCGTAAAAAAGCTTTAGAAAACAAGCGCAATGAGATGGAGCAGTACTATTCAGATAAGACTGGTCATAAGTACAAAGTAAATGTTTACTTTGAAGGTGAGATGGTTGATTCTGATGCTCTAAATCAGTGGGTTCCTAACGGATACAATGCCGTTTTATTCTCTAATAACGACAGTAAAGCTCAAAAGATCTTGGTATCAAACGCTGAAAAGATGGTAACTGCTTACATTGATTTTACAAAAGAGATCAATGATAAGAATCAGAAGACTTTCTGCAAAACTTTATATAAGCAAGCAAAAACAAATCATTCACAGAATGTTTTCAGCAAAGCTACCATTTATACAGGTAAAGATTCATCAGTTTGTCAGTTTGCTCTTCGTGACAAAAATACCAATCTTTTTGCATTTGAAAGTTATGAGCTGTATAAAGATGGTTCTTTAGCTTATGTTCATACCTTAAGTAAAGATGAACAGGATTACATCTCTATTGTCAAAGATGCTTTCCCAAGAACAGTTGCTGACAAGGCAAGAAAAGCAGTATCTCATGCTTTAGGTGAGTTTTTAGCTACTGAGACTTATAAGAAAACTCAGTTCTAAAAAGAGAAACAAAATCCAACATAAGGCCTCTATCAAAAGCTCTGAGGCCTTTTCTATTTAGGAATAAAAGATCTTCTTTCTAACTTATCCACCGAAAAGCCTTTCAAAGTACCACCAAAGTGCCACTTATTTCTCTACAATTGAATTCTTTTGAAAAGAACAAAATAAACAAGAGCAAAAAAATCTGATTTTTTCTGCTAGAGATAGAGAATTACTTTAATACAATCCATTTACCGTAGCGTTTGCCTTCAGTTCGTTCAATGTGCCCAGAGTCAACAAGCTTTTTAATTTCTCGCTTAATTGTACGAACTGATGTTCCTGTAATTTCGGCCAATCTTGTTTGTGAAATTGAAGGCTCTACTTTTATTTCAGAAATAATTCTTTGTTCCAATAAATTATCTAGAGAATTACTTTCATCTACTTCCAAAGAGGCACTCTTTGTAGAAGTTTCAGAAGGCTCTTCTATTACAGCACTCTCCAATGCCCTAAAAGTTAAACTAATATCATTTCCTTCTATTCTATAAACAGGAGGTTCTGCTCCCAACTTTTTACAGGCAGTAAATATCTTTTCAATGCCCCTCCATATGTGTAACCTTCCCTGCTGTACTCATGGGTGTGCTTGCTATGTCTGTATTCTCTACCTTTAGAGGTAAAGAGTTAGAAGACGATCCTGAGTTTCAAAAGAGAATGCAGGATCCTCATTTTAGAGAGATGATTGAAAACAGCACTAAGACTACTTTAGATGAGAAGTTACCATTTTCAGCAAAGCTCTCGGTCGCAATCTTCTTATCATCATTGGTATTTATTGTCTTCTTAGCTGTGTTCCCAGAGATTAGAACCGTAGGTGAAGGAACCAAGCCTATCAGCATGGGTATTGTCATTCAGATGGTAATGCTAGCTTTCGGTGCTTTGATGTTAATCTTCTGCAAAGTACCTGTAGCTAAAGTACCTAATGGTGTAGTTTTCAAATCAGGAATGGTAGCTTGTATTGCAATCTTTTGTATTGCCTGGATGTCTAATACTTATTTCCAGCATGCAATGCCTGAGTTTAAAGTTGCAATTACAGACATGGTAAACACCTATCCATGGACCTTTGGATTTGCACTCTTTGCTGTATCTGTAGATGTAAACTCACAAGCTGCTACTGCTAAGATCCTAATTTCTGTAGCTCTAGCTTTAGGATTACCTGCATCTGTGTTAATTGGTTTAATGCCTGCAACCTATGCATATTTCTTTATTCCAAATTACCCATCAGATATTGCAACAGTTAACTTTGATCCTACTGGTACCACAAAGATTGGCAAATTCTATTTCAACCACTCTTTCATGTTCCCAGGTTTAGTAGGTGTAATTACAGCCTGTGCTGTAGGTTTGGCTTTAGGACAGATTCTGCTTTAAGCTTACAAAAGAGATAACAATTCAATAAAACACATATTAAGGCTAACAACTTACGTTGTTGGCCTTTTTAAGGACTTTAGCTTTAAAGACAAAAGTGAAAACAGATGTTTGTTTAAGATTTATGAACCAGTCTCTGAATTCACAATTTGTTTTAATACCATAACTTTTCTTCTAGCTTAACACCTGCTTGTAAGCGTCGATTTCTTTTTTGGAAAAACAGCAAAGGTAGATATTCATAGTGATATTTGGATGAGTGTTTATCCACTCTTTAATACTGTCACGAGCTATAGTACAAGCCTCTAAAAGAGGATAACCATACACTCCTGTTGATATTCCACAAAAACCGATACTTGTTAAATTTAACTTTAAAGCTTCATCTAATGATCTTTTATAGCATGAGGCTAAAAGCAGTGGATCGTCAGCACAATGCTGATAGACTGGTCCTACAGTATGAATGATGTAGTTTGAGCTCTTAATATTAAAAGCAGAAGTGACTTTGGCATCACCTGTTCTGCATTCGTGCAGTTTCATACAAGCTTCATTCAACTCAATTCCTGCAGCTTTATGAATAGCGCCATCAACACCTCCACCTCCTGCTAAAGCACAGTTAGCTGCATTTACAATTGCATCAGCATAAACATCTAAAACACCACCATTAAAGAGAGTAAGCACACTGTGAGGCTTGTAGTTATCTGACAAGAGAATATTTCTATCTAGTGATAGCTCATTACAAATCTCATCAACTAAACAGTCACGCAGATCATTATCTAACTGCATTAGAGCAATTACCTGCCAAAGAGCATTTCTTAGACAGTCTAAATTGAAATACTCTTTGTCATGTTTATAGTTCTTTAAACAGTAATCAAGTTCTGTTTGCCATTTATTAAGAGCATTGTCATTAAATTCGTTTGTATCAGTACTCATCTAAAACTCTAATAAATCATGTTTGAAGTCTTTTGAAAGTAACTTTAAAGACGACGTTGTAAATACAAGGTTACAAAGACGCGCTATAGGGCCTTTTCAAGGTTAGTTTTGTGCACATGATTTGTCAAAAGCAAATTTCAAAATTTGAAAAGACCGATGATCATCTAAATGGGGCTGAACAAAAAATTGGCTCTTAACAAGGAATGTATTCAGTACAAAAAATTTGCTCAGTACAGAAAAGCTTGCCTGCACAGTATTTGAAAATTGTGTTCAAGTTAGCGTAAATCCGTACACACAACAAGAAATCATGGTATATAATGATCAGTTCGCAAAAATTTAAGGAGCAATCATGGCTAACATTAGACCTCGTGAAAGATCTGCAATTATTCAATCATTGCGCGCAGGTGTGACCCCAAGAATTGGACTTGAATATATTCAGGTAGGTCGTGTTAATGAGGTAAAGGCTCTAATTGAGGATTTAGACAACATCGAACAGGGTGGTAGTGCTTTTAGAATTATCATCGGTGACTTCGGTGCCGGTAAATCATTCTTTTTACAGCTGATCCGCTATATTGCCTTAGAAAAAGGCATGGTAGTCATCAATGCAGATATGTCTCCTGACAGACGTTTGTTTGCATCAAACGGTCAGGCAAGAAACCTCTATAAAGAATTAGCAAGAAACTTAGCAACTCGCGCTCATCCTGAGGGGAATGCCATGATCCCTCTGGTTGAAAAGTTCATTACAGAACAGCGCCGTGTTGCAGATGCTGAAGGTAAAGACGTTGAGCGAGTAATTAAAGATAAATTAAACTCACTCTCTGAATTAGTTGACGGTTATGATTTTGCTCAGGTAATTGCAACTTACTGGAAAGCCTATAACGAAGGCAACGGGGATCTTAAAAACAACGTTATCCGTTATTTGCGTGGTGAGTATACCTCTCGTGCTGACGCAAGACGAGATTTAGGTGTAAGAGCCATTGTTGAAGACAACAATGTTTATGACCACATCAAGTTATTAGCCCGCTTTGTAACTCAGGCTGGCTACAAAGGTCTGCTAGTAAACCTAGATGAGGTTGTAAACCTCTATAAGTTACCTTCTCAAAGAGCTAGAAGCTCTAACTATGAGCAGGTTTTACGTATTTTAAATGACTGCCTGCAAGGCAGTGCTGAGAGTTTAGGTTTCTTACTAGGTGGTACTCCTGAGTTCTTGATGGATCAGAGAAAGGGTCTGTACTCATATGAGGCTCTTCACTCAAGATTAGCTGAAAACACCTTTGCTCAGATTGCAAATGTTGTGGACTACCACAGCCCAATTTTAATGTTACAAAACCTCTCCCCTGAAGAGATTTATGTATTGCTGTGCAACATCAGAAATGTTTTTGCAGGTGGCAACAAAGATAAATACATCTTACCTGATGAAGCTCTAAAGGCTTTCTTAGAGCACTGCTCTAAGAACATCGGTGATGCTTACTTTAGAACTCCAAGAAACACCATTAAAGCTTTCGTGGATCTTTTATCAATTGTTGAGCAGAACCCAGATTTAAGCTGGCAGAGTTTAATTGGCAACATTAAGATTGACTCTGAGACTGATAACTCATTAGTTACCATCGCCGATGATGACAAGTTAACCGAAACCGTGATTAAAAAAGAGGACGACAAGACATCAAAGGCAGATGACAACGCTGACGATGATGAATTGACCTCATTTACACTGTAATCACTAAATCATCCTAAAACGCTGTAGTTTCTACAGCGTTTTAAATATCTAAAGACCATTCAAACCTTATTTAAAGCAAAAAAAGAGGATCACTATGAGTGCTCAAGTGCTTTCGCTTATAGACAAGGATCTACGCCGTTTCATGTTCAAAAAAGGATGGCAGGAGCTAAAGCCTATTCAGAACAATGCCGTAAAGCCTATTCTTGAGAGAAAGACTGATGTGATCATCTCAGCATCTACTGCTAGTGGTAAGACCGAAGCTGCGTTCTTACCAGCTCTTACAGCAATTGCAAACTCCAAAGAATTAAAAGGCATTCGTATTTTGTATGTAAGTCCTTTAAAAGCTTTAATTAACGATCAGTACCGCCGTTTAGAGGAGATGACTGAGTTTTTAGATGTCAAAGTCACTCCATGGCACGGTGATGTCTCAGCTTCAAAGAAAAACAAACTCATGGATGAGCCTGAAGGAGTGATCTTAACCACTCCTGAGTCATTAGAGTCATTACTCATCAACCACGTGCAGTGGATTAAAAACTCCATGCAGAATCTTTTCTATGTGGTCATTGATGAGTTCCATGCTTTTATGGGTACTCAAAGAGGTTATCAGTTACAGTCTCAACTACACCGTATTGAAAACTTAATTGGTAAAAGAGTTTGCAGAATTGCCCTCTCTGCTACCTTCTCAAATGCTAATGGTGTAATCAGCTATTTAAGACCAAACAGTAAGGTTCCTTGTGTGGTCATCACCTCACCTGACAGCTCCAAAGACAAACTTTCTGTTCAAATTAAAGGCTACGAGCATCAGGAGCTCCCTGAAGAAGAGGAAGGTAAGGTTCTGCCTTATGAGTTTGAAGAGATTGCCAATGATATCTTCAGACTGTTACGTGGTAGCACCAATTTGGTGTTCTGTAATTCTCGTTTTACCACTGAGTCTCTTGCTGCCAAATTAGAGAGTTTGAGTAAGAAAAAGTTTGTTCCAAACGAGTTCTTCCCACACCATGGCTCTTTATCTAAAGAATTAAGAGAAAGCTTAGAGTACCGTCTGCAAGAAGGCAGATGGCCTACTACAGCTATTTGTACAGCTACCTTAGAATTAGGTATTGATATCTCTGATGTTGCATCAATTGCGCAGGTTGAGCATCCTATTACTGTAGCTTCATTAAGACAGCGTCTTGGTAGAGCAGGTCGTCGTGACCATAATGCAATTTTAAGAGTGTTCTTACCAGAGGGTTCTACCTCCACAAAAAGGACCGAACTTTTTGAAGACACGGTGCTTACAGTTGCAATGATTGAGCTGTTACTAGAGCGCTGGTATGAACCACCATTAGAGCATGAATACGCTTTTTCTACCATGTTGCAGCAGTGCTTATCTGTAATAGCATCTTTTGGCAGTGTTTCAGCAAAAGCTTTATATGATCTTTTATGTAAGACAGGTCCATTTAACCTATGCTCTGTTAAAGTCTTTATGGCCTTTTTAAAGAGCCTAGGAGAAAAAGATCTTATCGTACAGTTAAATGATGGTACTTTAGCTTTAGGTCTTGAAGGTGAGAAACTGCTCTCTGACTGGAGCTTCTATGCTGCCTTTGATACTCCAAAAGAATTTACCATCGAGTATGACGGTCACAGCATCGGTACTGTACCTTTAACCCGGGATCTGATGATTGGGGATACATTCTTATTTGCAGGTCGCGGCTGGAAGGTAAACTTCTTCTCACAGGAAAGACATATCATTGGTGTAAAACCATATCAGTTTGACGCACAGCCTCTGTCTATGAACGGTTCAGCAGGCCACATCCACGATACTGTCCGTGAGAGAATGCTTAAGATCTACAAAGAAGGCATCATTCCACCATATCTTAATAAGACAGCTAAAGAGCACTTAAGATTAGGAATTGAGTTCTTTAAAGACAGACAATTAGACAAACATTGCATTTATGAAGGACCTACAGGAATTGCCCTCTTCCCTTGGCGTGGTGACAAGGTCATCCGCACTATTGTGTTGATGCTCAAAAAAGAAGCTATTAGCGCTACAGCTTACAAATCTCATATTGAACTTGAGTTCACCCCAAGAGACTCATTAAAAGTTGCTGTCTTTAATATTCTTGATGCAAAAGATATCGATAAAATCGAGCTTATCAAAAAGATCAATAATCTTGATAGAGACAAGCACGACAACTTTATCAGCATGGACTTAAAGCGCACTGCCTTTGCCTACAGTGAGCTTGATGTTGATGGAGCTCTAGAGTTCTTCACTCGCTTAAGAAAAGAGCTTTAGGATTAAATTTTAACTTACTCTTTTAAGCTTGCTCCTTTAAAACCTTCGATAAAAAGACTACCTCTTTTTCAATAAAGTGATTGAGGTAGTCTACACCTACCTTGTTTCTTTTATAGTTGTGCATGGCACTATAACGTGTGGCAAGTAATGCTCTTGAGTAATCAACATAAGTAGTTGCACTCTTAATTGCAGCATCTAAATCAAAGTCTATGGCAAAGGCACCATCCTTGATAAAGCCGTTGACTACATCAATGACAGGTTTAATCCTCGATACTCTAGAATCTAAAGCGCGCTTAATTACATTTGATGACAAGGTATGATCTTTTAATTTGCTTACGATCAGCTTGTAAGCCTTGGTAGTATTGGTGTCACTTACCTGAGGATCTGTGACATCAGCTAAACTCTCCTTATAGCAAAACCTGTTTACAATTGCCTCAGTTCTCATAAGATTTGCCATTAAACTGTCATTACCATTGGCTGAAAGTCTTATGTCACCTAAGGCAGTATCATCAAGACTTACGGGGGAGCTTGAACTCAGATTCAAGTTGTCATAAGAGGGCACCTTTGCATCAATACCTGAGCACACCTTATTTTCAGGGCTCAGACTTGCACTGTTAGCCCCTACAGCATTATTGTCAGGAGCACCTCCTAACATTAGCTCTTCAAGTGTAGGAGCTGATGAAATGACAGCTGGAATTTTGTTTTCAGCAACTGAAGATCCTCCTGTTACAGCCCTCTCATCTTCAATAGCTGTGTGTTGGTCACTATTCTCATGGAAATCATATTCATGGCTACCACTCTTTCTCTTTTTAAAGTCGATAGTGGAAGCTGCACTTAATAAGGTTCTCTCATTTTTAAAAGCCTGTGCCTGCGCCTTTTCAAGAGCCTTCTTTTCTTGAAGCACTTTATATGAACTTAAGAAGGTCTCTACAGCTTTTTTAGAGTGATTTACATAGCAGCAGATGCTCTTATGCAACTTTACCTTTTGTAAAACCTCATCAGGGTAGAAGTAATTCTCGCCATTAAATATAGGATCAGAAAACCAGTTTTCAGGAGTATGCGGTACACCTACAAAGACTGGTCTTACAGCTTCTAAAAACTCACAGTCTTTGTAAGACTCACCATTTGCTATAAGCTCTCGAGCTCTTAGTAAGAGAGTATAAAGACGAGAGGTAAGTTCTGGCTTTACAAGATCAACTAAAAGTTTGTCGCAGTTGTGCTCTTTTAAATAGGTGACGATGTTGCACACCTTGTCTTTTAGTATCAAAAGGCCTAATGAGACTAATTGCTCAGGTCTTATACTGCACTCACAAGGAGTTGCAATGACACTAATCTCTTTAAGAGATAAGTCTTGATTAAAAAGATCGGCTAAAGAGGTATTAACTAATGAAATGCTCTGCTTTTCTTTGCCATAGACAAAGTTGTGCTCATATAAGAGCTTTGAGATAACAAAGGAAGATGAATAGAGCACAATCGCAAGATTAGCTTTACTGCTAGCAAAATCGTCATAAAGATAAGTACTCTCTTTTGCAAGTTCCATCATCATTGTGGTCAGTTTTAAAAAATATGAAAAGGCATCCTCTTTCATATTCTTTAAAACGAACCTGTAGGTATGTGAGGCTGTGTCTTCAATTACAGGTAAATAATAGAGTTCAAAAGTGTTTTCATCAGCAAAAAGCTCTTTTAAAAGCTCAATTGCACTATGATTCTCTTGTAACATCACCTTTAAAAAGTCTTTACTTAATAAAAGAGTTTGCTTAGAACTGCGCCTTTTAGGCAGAGTATCACTGTATTTTTCAGAGAGCTTTAAAGCTTCATTTACAGCATGCTCTTTTAATTCATCTTTGATCTTACTTACAGTAAGAGCTCTTACTAAGCTTTCAGATACCTTATTCTCAAGACTAGCCTGTACCTCATCTCTTATGGCTTTTTTAAGATCATCGATGGTTAAAAGAACTAATGAGTCTAAAGAGATCTCATTGTCATCTGATTTAAAACAGCCATACGGTCTTGAAAACAAATTTGAAAGTAGCGACATATACACCTCACATGAGACTTGAAGTGTATACCAGGAATTTTTAAGACCTATTTTTTACTGACAAATTTTGTCAGTAAAGAAAAATAATCTGTATCAACTTATCAAATTTAGCTTTCAAAAGATGAATTTTTTACTATTTATTCTATAATAGTAATTATTATCAATAAGAAATTTTAATAGCTTACGTTCAAGGTTTCTTAAGCTGTAGAACAGATAAAATTCAGGAGAACACATGAATACTAAAGCAATGTACAAATTAAGTTATGGCCTTTTTGTCCTAACTGCAAAAGATGGTGAAAAAGATAACGGTTGTATCATCAACACCGCAATTCAGGCAGCCTCTGGTCCTAATCAGATGAGTATCTGCATTAACAAAGCAAACTTCACTCATGACATGATTGTAAAAACTGGCGTATTTAATGTGTCAGTACTCTCTCAAAAAGCCCCTTTTGAGCTTTTCAAGCGCTTTGGCTTCCAGTCAGGACGCAATGTCAACAAGTTTGAGGGATACACTCAATGTCAGAGAGCTCAAAACGGCATCTACTATGTAACCGAAGGTTCTAATGCTTATTTTTCAGTAAAAGTTGATAAGACACTAGACTTAGGATCACATACCCTGTTCGTAGGTGAAATTACTGATATGGAAGTTTTAAATGACATCCCTTCTGTAACCTATGAATACTATTTAAACAACATCAAACCAAAGCCTGAAGCTGTAGGTGTTACATCTGAAGGTAAGACCATTTGGAGATGCAAGATCTGTGGCTATGAGTATGTAGGTGAAGAGCTTCCTGAGGATTTTATCTGCCCTATCTGCAAACACCCAGCTTCAGACTTTGAAAAGGTTGTAGTTAAAGCTGTAGCTGAAGATAAAGCAAACGGCAACAAGTACGCTGGTACCAAGACTGAAAAGAACCTTCAAACAGCGTTTGCAGGTGAATCACAGGCTCGCAACAAGTACACCTACTTTGCTTCAGTTGCCAAGGAAGCAGGCTACGAGCAGATCGCTGCCATCTTTTTAAAGACAGCTGATAACGAAAAAGAGCACGCTAAGATGTGGTTTAAAGAATTAGGTGGCATTGGTTCTACAGAGGACAATCTTGAGGCGGCAGCTGATGGTGAGAACTATGAGTGGACTGATATGTACGAGAGCATGGCAAAAGATGCTGATGAAGAAGGCTTTACAGAGCTTGCTTTTAAATTCAGAGCAGTAGGAGCTATTGAAAAAGAGCATGAGCAAAGATACCGTAAGCTCTTATCTAATGTAAAAGCTAAAAAGATCTTTGAAAAGAGCGGTGTCAGTGTATGGGAGTGCAGAAACTGTGGTCACCTCTCTATCGGTACTAAAGCACCTGAAGTCTGCCCTGTATGCTTCCACCCTCAGAGCTATTTTGAGGTAAAAGAAGACATCTAACCTATAGTAAAAAATAACAACTCATAAACTCTCAAAAAATCCTGCGCTACTAGTTCTTGCTGGTAGCGCTTTTCTTGTTACCACTTCTGCGCTATCTTCGGTCTAGTAGCGCACTATATCTTCGGTCTAGCTCCGCGTTGTAACCTTGGTCTACCTAACAAAATCTTAATTGGGCCTGAACCCAAAATCCTAACTACAAATTCAAAAAGAACGGTCTTTCTTCTTAAAATAGAGCGTGGCATATCAGCAAATTTATCATTACTGATAACACCACGCCTTACTATAAGTTCTTCTAAAGTACATCTTCAACCTACACCTTCCTAAAATATTTAAAATTTGCTTTCCGTTCCTTAGTATGGAACTTTACTTTTTTACCATATAGACATAGCAAACGAAATGAGGGATCAAGATATGTCATATGCATTAAAAAAAGCGGTTAGAGTTGGCAAGAGCGAATTTGTTAAGTTTCTACTAGATGCTGGTGAAAGACCATCTCCATCAGAGCACTTATTACACATTGCTGTTTCAAGAGACGATGTATTAACAGCAAGCTATTTAGTGTCTTACATTACCAATATCAATGAACAGGATGACGATGGTAACACTCCATTACATCTTTGCAAATCAGAGGAAATGGCAAAACTGCTGTTGCGTCAAAATCCACAGTTAAATCTTTTGAATAATGACGAACAGCTTGCTCATGAAACCATTAAAGACAAGCTAGCAGCCTTATATGTAGAGGCTGCCTACAACAAGCTCTACAACCCTAAAGCTGAAGATGACTATGAGGATGATGACTTAAAGCACAGATTTAATGTCTCTTTAATTTCAATTAGCGATCTGACACCACTCTCTGACAGCTCAAACTCAGCTTTAAGATTGAGCTTTAACGGTAAAGAGTATGATGCTTCTAAGCGCTTTATGAGCTCACTTGCCTCACAGTTAAAGTTCTCAACTAATATCTTCAACTACTTCACTCCTGTTGAAGTCTTTGAAAGAATTTATGATGTAAACCCATCAGTTAAATTTAAGGTTACTTTTGATGAAAAAGAGAAACGCGCTTTAGGCGTAGTTTCAGAGAAAAAGCCTTTATTATCTGTTGAAGATGCCTGTGACGTAATCTTTTCTGATAGCAGATTGTTAGATATCGATTATAAAGAAGGCGTGATCTCCTCAACCTTTGATTTAGGTAAGACTTTCAATATTACAAACGACAGTGTCTATTTACAGAGAATTAAGTTAAATCTGCCTGTAGACGGTATCACTACACCAAACATCTACCTCTCAACCCTGCGTCAGGTATGCACCAACGGCATGGTAGCCTTTGTTAATGGATTTAAATCAGAGATCATTCTAAATGAGTCAAGCGGTATTCATTTAAAGAACCTTTTAAACTCCTATGACAATGATGTAGGTTTTAGAAATTTAAAAGACAGAATTAGGACAGCTCAATACACCACTGCCTCTGTAAGAGAGCTTTTAAATACAGAGTGTCTCATCAAAAAGGTAATGCAAAATGGTGTTACCGCAAATCTTTTGTGTGAGTGTTTAGAAAATCTAGCAGGTGATCCTTGTGATATCTACGGCACTACAGCACTTACCAATATTCCAACTAACGTAAGAGCTCAATTACGTGTACGTTGTCCTGTTAACACCTTAATTAACTTCTTAACTGAGTTATCAACTCACCATTTAGAAGAACTGACTGATAAAGCTCTGGACAAGATAAATACTTTTGCAGGCAAGACTCTGCTTAACAACTTTGATCTTGAAGGGATTGAGCGTTGGACCGAGCCTGCCAAAAAGCTCTATCTTGAGGATTTTTCCTTTAAGAAAGCAGCCTAAGTAATCAAGTACTAATCATGATTAAAGACTTTGGAGACTATTATGAAAGAGTTTGTTTTTGAAAAGAGAGAGTATCAGGTTGCAGCTGTTAATGAGACTTTGCAGGCTTTTAACTCAGGTTGTAATTCAGTGCTTATTGAATCACCTGTAGGCTCAGGTAAAACCATCATGGGGCTTATGGTCGCAAGTGAGATTGTAAAGCAAAATCCTAAGCTTAGAGTAAACTGGGTAGCCTCTCGTCAGCATATTTTAAAGCAGACACAGAAAGTAAATGCTCAATACTTCCATGTCCCCCTAAACTTAGTTTCTGTCTTTGACAAAGAACCACCTGAGTGTGATCTTTGCATTATTGATGAAGCTCATCATGAAGCTACTAACAGCTGCATCAGAATGTATGCTCGCTGTAAGAACACATTTACCTTAGGTCTGTCTGCAACCCCTCAGCGCACCGACAGAATGAAACTCTCTTTTAAGAGAACAGTACACAGTTGCTCCATTCCCATGCTCATTGAGGATACAGTATTAGTGCCATTCCACTCTTACAAAGTACCTCATTATGATCCTTTATCTATTGCGCAGATCTACGCCTCTAGTAAAGAGAGATTTGGTAAGTCACTGGCTTTCTTTAGAACCATTCGTGAATGCAGACAGTTTGCAAAGTTCTTAAATGAGCAAGGCATCAGCTGTGAAGTTGTTACAGGATCATCTGATAAAGAACGACAGATTGACGATTTTGAGTCCGGCAAGATTGAGGTTATTGCAAACGTAGGTGTCTTAACTGAAGGCTTCGATCTTCCGGAATTAAAAAGTGTCTTTATAAGAGATTCTGGCAAATTGCCTACAATTCAGATGGCAGGTCGTGGTTTGCGTCGCTCACAGAACAAGACTCACTGTAATTTCATTCAGTCATCAGATTCAGCTTTTCAGGTTGAAAGGATTGCTATGCCTCAAGAGCAGTTTCGCCTGAAAAAAGGTCACTGGTTATCCTGCTCAGGTGACACCAAGCAGGTTGAAGATGAAATCAAATACTATATGAAGAAGCTTAAAGATAAAGATAATAACTTCAAGCTAGAAGCACTACCTGATGTGCCAAGAGAAATTGAGATCTCACTTCATGACAGATCTTACAGATCAAAGGTATTGCTCTCTCATAGAACCTATGACTCTTTGGATTTCATTGCGTAAGTTATCAGGACTTACAAGTTCTGCTTTGTTGCCAAAACTTAATACAAATGAGATGAGCTCTGGAACGCTTTGTACAGTAAAAGTAAGCATAAAAGAGCCCTCTTCAAAAAAGTCTACATGCTGATCGTCACTCCAGATACGATCAGTAATGTAGCTCTCAACTGATTTATCAAACTTTACTTGAACTTTGACAGGCTTATCTTTCATAAAGCCATAGAAGCCCTGATTCTTACCTGCCTCATAAGGAATACGGCTACTGGTAGCTTCTAGCTCCTGCACATCGACGATACGATGGACACAAAAGCATCGACTCTCCTCATGCGCTTTTTGGCATGAATATCCTTTAATCTCCACAAGATAACCTGCAACATAAAGCACATCTTTTAAGAGCTTAAATTCTAAAGGCGCAAAGATATATTCTTTAGGCTCAGATCTTTGAGTTTTGCGATAAGAGAACTTGCAGCAGTGACGTTTTAAGATGCAGTGCTTTAACCTGTTAATTACCTCATCAAAGTTGTCATAGCGTATATAACCTTTGTTCTGCTTGCAGATATTAAAGATATCAAGCTCTTTACCCTTACTTGCTCTTGGCATATAGGCCAAAGCTTTTTCTAAGGTCTGATTGAGCTTTTGCTTATCGCTGGTTGTCAGGATACCATCAGCAATATTAGAGCACATTTGAATTAAGGTTAAACCTTCAGGATCTAAAGTATCATAAAGACCTGAGCGGTAATGCTCAATGTAATAGGACTTTACTCTGCCATTTACGTTTATCTTTACACAATTGTTAAGCTCAGAGTTGATGCTGTCTACCAAGCGTGAAACAGTTTGTTTTGAGCAGTTTAATGAATCTGTGATCTGATTTGTAGTAAGTTCACCATCAGCACTTAAAAGTAAGGCATATAACCTTAAAAGCTTGGCATTAGAATTAGCTAAAGGATCGAATTTCTTAGGCATAAAATCACCTTTAAAATCTAGTGAACTTACAGTGCTTACAAAAGCTGTTCTATAAAGTCTAGCATTGAAACAGCAAAAATAAGCCGTCTTTAAAGACAATTTTGTAAAGAACTAATCTTTATCTGAATCTTGAAAGTACTTCTTAGTGCCATCAGGATAGAGCTCATAAGTGCCTTTTTCATCTGCCTGTACTACAGGAACACCTTTAGCAAAGCTCTTTTGTATAGCCTTTTCAAGATTGCGGTTTAAATACTCAGGATCACATAACTTTTCATAAAAGATTTGAGCAGGATCTTTCTGTAACTTTTCGTCATTATCTTTCATAGATACTCCTGTAAGTTTCATTTACTTCTACCTCAACTGTGTAAAAGTCGCACCTTTATGGGCACAAAAGCTGTTTCTTTATAGACAACAACCTTTAACTAAAATCAGTGTTTTCTCAAAAGCTATCTCTATGGGCATCATCTGGATTTACCTATTCATCTTTGAATACAACTTCAATATTTACAAAGAAACAATCAGTAAATGCCCACTCAAAGCCATAGTATGCCCACTAGACTGCAACGAATCAGTAGCAAAGATATTCAAAACATCTATACAGTAAAGACAGTTAATCAGACTTAAAAGCGCAATTCACTTTCTTAACGCTGTAAGTAATGGACCAATTTCAAATTTTTCTTAATTTTATCACCACTATTTTTAGTGTAAATACAAATATTTATGCAACCACTAATTTAATTTATCATCTAGTTATTTAAAATCAGATAATTTAGTATTATGATTAAGAAAAACAAATAAATTATACACATTCACCTGATGAAAAGTTGTTTTTGATTAAATTAAGTTTGTTAACAAGGATTCTGAATATGAAAAAGATATCTGTAATTGCCTTAGCGCTAGTTGCTTCAACTGTAGTTTTATCAGGTTGTGGAGAAAAGAAGATTGAGCCTAACAATTACTATTGCACTACTCCTTTTGATGGTGGCAAATATGGAGCTAAAGAAGCTTTAAAAGAACTTGCTCGTCAGGGAAAAATTGACAACGCTTCTGACTTTTTAGAACAGTGCAAAGTTAAGAAATTAGGCTCTTATGGAGAAGAGTTACGAAATTTAAGAAAAAAAGCTACAGACTGTATGTATCAAGATTTTAATCTATCTCCTGAAGAGAAAGCTAAAAATGATAAATGTAGAAACGCTCCAAAAGAGCTGATTGCAAAGTGGAAGAAAGAATCTGAGGCTGAATAGTATTTAATCTGCCTTGCCAAAAGGCAAGGCAACTTTAAAAGGAGCCTATTTTATGAATGAGCAACTACTTCAATTTCTTTCAGCTTGTAAGCAGAACTTTGACTACTTCGAAGGTCTTGAAAGATCATATGGCTATACCAAACAACACTCTCTTTCCTGGATCATTATCACCATTTTAAAACTGGTGTTTCTCTCTCCAATATTTGCTTGCTTTTTAGGCTGGTTTTTAAAGCTAATTTACATAGGCGACTATATAGATGAATTTTTAGGACGAAACCTGTTCTTAGGTATCTTAATTGCTATAAGTGCCATCATTATTGCAATCTTTACTATCAGAGAAAGAAAAGACGATGTAAGCACAGTTAAAAGCATCGAACATATCTTTAGCTCACCTCAGTACCAGTCTTTCTATCAGCAAGCAGCATCAGTACTAGGCGAAAAGTATTGCACTGCTCATGCTTGTGGTAAGTTCCTTGAATACATATCAAGTGGAAGATGTGCTGATCTGATGATGGCAAAGAATATCTATGAACAGGAACTTGCTCAAGAAAGGGTTGAAAAGGCTATTAGAGACAGAATTTCAGCTGATATTGCAACTGAACAGAGAGAACAGAGTGAAAAAGAAGCAACTGCTGCAGCTGAACGCAATCGTATGAATAATAACTGATACAGTGTTTAAAGAGTAATACACTGATTTTTCAACTACTTTTAGAGGTTTTATATGAAAACTACACTCGAATTGCCAAATTATCCTGTAGGCGAAAACATACTTTGCCATCCAATGACAGAAAAGGATTGGGAAGAATATTTCTCTTTGAGAGACAAGTTAGATGTTGAAATGTCTAACGATGAGATCAATTCAAAAATAGAAGAGATAAATAATCTATACCTTCAGGGAAAAGATGAAGTAGCAGGCAAGCTAGTAGCGTCATTACCTCTTGACGCTGATTTAGCATTTATCTTCAAGTGTACTGGTGGATATAAGGTTATTCAAGAATTTAACTTATCTCAGGCAAAGAAGAAGTATCCTAAAGAATTTGGTGTAAAGGCAGATTCAAATCCAAATGAAGAAGATGAAACAATTGGGGCAAAAGATCGTTTAAGCAAGGATGAAGTTGATGCTCTGTGTAGAATACAAGCTCACTTAATTAGATTATTTCAGCAAGATAAATTTGCAAATATAAAGCTTCAAGATCTCCTCTATGATAAGTTATGTAAAATAATTACAAAAATCGCATCTGAGAATAATTTACTAAAAATAACTGAAGTAGAATTATATCTTCTAGCTATTAGCTACAAAACAGAGCGAATCTATAATAAATCGCCAAAGGACATCAAAACTAACATGACTCTTTTGAATAAGTGGGATGTCCTAAGAGTTATTTTTAGTTTTACCTGTTATTTCAGTACATATGAACCATACAAACATTGTATTATTGGTGCCATTTCACAGCTTGGATCAAAAAGCTATAACGGTTTGCCATCCGACAATTTGGTTTATTGTCAAAAACATCATCTCTCTCACTTGAACAAACTCAAGAATTCTTTCTCCATGTCTGTAGGATTTACACAACTATCGTTTACTCGCTATACAGCATTTAAACGTTCAAAATACTTATACCAACAAAAACAGATCCCTCTCATGGATGAATACGTAACTCATAATCCAGACAGCCTAATTGCTATAGCGTACAGTAAGAGAAGAGAACGTATCATCAAAAATATTGATAAGCAACTTAAGGAGTTTGCTTAGTTTTATCCATTGCTCTTTAAATATAACATCAATCTAAAACAGCATAAGGACAAAGTTCTTCATAAAAGGAGAAGGTGATACTTGCTCAAGGTTAGTATCACCACCTTGTTAAATACAATCAATTTTACAAACAACGAGAGGAGCTCAAATATGAAGATCCCTGACAAATTACCAAATCCTCCCAAATATAGAGATTTTCCAGAACTGACAAAAGAAGAATGGGAAGATTATTATGCTTGCAGAGAAAAGTGTGACATTGATATGACTGAAGATGAAATACTTGAGATCTATAAAAAAGATGGCTCTCTTATTGATAAGGGGCTTAAAACAGAAGCTTTGGCTTTGCTCTTTAAAATTCCTGTAGAACCTTTTTCTGCAATAGCATCAAAAATTGCAGGTAGCTTTAAGTCTATACAATATCTAAATCTATCCAAAGCTAAAAAAGCATATCCAGACGAGTTTTAAGTGAGCCTGCAACTACATACACCAATCATCTTGTTCAAAGATCTGCTTTGTGTGTATCAACAACTTGGAGATTTACATCCTAGAACAGGATAGACCTGTACTAAGACAGATAGAACAAGCTGTATTTACTTAAGTTAAGTCTGATTAAGAGGTAAACAATATGTGTACCATTATGGAAAAAGAAGATCTTCTGTTGGATGTATCTGAAACAGCAGCATTCATTTCTAACAGATTCCTAGATAATGCTGATTTACCTGATGAGTTTAATAGATGCGCAGATATCAGAGACTTCCTTTTAAGCACATCATACAAAGAAATTTCTCGTGATGACGTATTGAATGAACTTAAGTCTATAAAAGAGAAATATGTTGATCTACCAGAAATTTTGGACTGATAGGACAAAACTATGCCTAAGCCTAATTTTGATAAAGTCCTAGTGATTATCGCAGGTGTCAACGGAGCAGGTAAATCTACAGCTTATGAGCAAGATCCTCAATTGGTAAATTGCCTGCCAGTCATCAATCCTGATGTCTATGCCAAAAAGCTGGCCAATGAATTAGGAGCTAACTCTATTAGCGATTTACCTCACGAAGAACAAGTTAAGATTAACCTAAAAGCTGGCAAAATTGCTTTAAAAGAGCGTGAGATATTTTTCAAGCAAGGTAAAGACTTTGGTATTGAAACTACAGCTACATCTGAGACAACTCTAAGACTGATAGATAAAGCTCATAGTCATAATTATAAGGTTGCCCTTATCTACGTAATGTTAACGAGTGCTGTTACTCACCTCAATCGAGTAGCTCAAAGAGTAAAGATGGGAGGACACATCATTGATGCTGATGACATCAAAAGACGCTTTACCCGATCTTTTAAGATGTTCCCTCTTTTACTTAACAAAGCAGATGTAGCAGTTGTCTATGACAATACCCAGATGTATCAGACAGCTTTAACTAAAAAAGATCACAGCTATCAGCTGTTCCCATGCAACAGCAAAATAGAAAAAAGAGTAAGAGATGCTGTAGAGGAGATTACATCTTCACCTCAAATAGAAAGACAAAGTCTGTGGCAACAATAGTTACCAATTTATGTAAAGCCCGATAAGACAAAAGGGAAATTTCATTCAAGTTATAAATCTTAGGAGATAAAGATGAGCGAACTCATGGAAAAAGATGTGCTTATGGAAGAGGTTGCAGCTACCATTGCTTACATTGCCTCTAGGACACACAACAATCCTCAGACTCACACCTTTTGTAAGGAATTAAAAAGCTGTGGAGATCTAAGAGAAACTCTATTAGCAAAAGCACCAAAAGATATCGACGCTGTTGCTATAAGATCTGAGCTTTCAGCGCTAAAAAACAGTGTCAAAGACCATCCTGTGAACTTACTTGATTGTTCATTATCTGATAGCACCTCTCTTCCTGATGCAGTTGAAGATCTTGCACCATCAAAAAAGATTATCGATAACGTCTTTGCTTACATAACCAATTTTGGAAGCATCACACCATCTAACAGCGACACTCCTGAAGGTTACGTACTAGGCGGTCAACCAGGAGCTAGAAAAGCATATCTTACAGAATACATTAAAAGAGAGCTTCCAAATAGCATTAGTATCAATGGTGATGAGTTTAGATGCTGGCATCCTTACTTTGATGAGATCCAATTAAAATATGGTAAAGACAGCTCTAAGATCACCGGAAGCTTTGCAGGTAAGCTGACTGAAGCTGTTTTAAACAGAGCACTTAATGAGAAATACAACATCATCATTGAAGGCACCTTTAGAACAGCTAAAACACCATTAAAAACCTTACAGGATCTTAAAGATCATCACTATAAGACCAATGTCTACATCAAGACCTGCCCTAGTGAAGTAAGCTGGAGCAGATGTTTATCTCGCTATGAAATTGGTCTTAATGAAAATGATGGTAAAGAGAGATTTACTGCTAAAGATCATCATGATCTTGTAGTGAACTGCTTACCAGAAAATGCTGATACAGTATTTAAGTCAGGAATTGTAGACAGATTCTCGGTCTTTGGAGTTACAGGTGAAATGATCTTTGATTCATTGAACAACGCTCAAAATCAACTACCATCGATAGCTATCACAAAAGAACTGAACACTAAGATCTAATACAAGAGTGATTCCTTATGAAAGCTTAACAGCACAAGGCAAACATCGACATATCAAAGGATCTATATATCCTCTGAAAAACGCAGTTTGCCTTAGAAAGCTCTTCTAATCTTCCATTCAATTAACTCTACCAATAGTGCTAATACGCTATTTAAACGCTTATAGAGAGATTAAAGCAATCAACGGTAAGTTACTTTGTTTTTAGATACAAACGTCTATATAAAGTGATTTAGGCACTTAAAAACAACGTATCTAACAACTTATGAACGTAAAAACTTCAGAAAGACTCAAATATAAGGATACTAGATTATGATGTTTCCTTTTTTCGGAGAAAAAGATCTTGATATCTTAACATCGGATATAAAGATAATCGATGGTATAGAACAAGTTAGGATCTATGCTGAATCTCCTGATGGACCACTGGCAAATTCAAGAAATTAGAAGTGTATCTGCCAAAAGACAACATAACATTACTTGAAGGATATTCTGAAGAGGAATTTGAAAATATAAAAGCGATCATAGACGATTGCATAGATGTGATTTGGGATATGGCAAGATACTATTCTGAAGGTGGCAGATAAAAAGAGAGCTAAAAAGCACCTAAAAATAAGTAAAAATCCGATTTTTTTATGTATTTTTATGAATCAGTGTAGTTTGAAACGAGACAGAAAACGACAAAAGGCTTAAATAAGCCAAATGTTATAAA
>HF987908.1:1614-28756 GCA_000431835.1 Succinatimonas sp. CAG:777 | reverse complement strand
ATAAAGCGTTAACCTACATCTTGCTTCAAAAGAACTATGATTTTATAGAGCTTGCATTGCATGTTATAATTACAGACAACGTAGAAATCTAACGATTTATCCTTAAAAAGTGCAAGTAATATTGCATATTCTAAGATCAGTAAGACTTAGCTTTGATTTGGTTAAGTTTATTATCAAGATTTAATGCAAAAAGTTTAAAGTTATAGCTAGGCACTTTAACTTTTAAGCTCCAAAAGGGCATCTTAAAAAGTTTCTCTACATAGTGGTTCACGGAAAGTATGGTAAGCAAACATCTTAAGCATATTAACAATCTTAAAAACTTAAAAGTTGAAAATGTTAAAGCTCTTCTAAAAGATTCTTTTATTCGTGAAGGAGCTTTTCTTGAGATGAAAGAAAATTGCACTCCAGCTAATGGTGAGGCTATTGATAAAGCACTAGCAGCTCATTCAAGAAAACCTGCTGTAACTAGCGCAACAAACATTAAAGAAAAAAATGATTATCTCTTTTACCTTTATGCAGCCTTTGCCTTTGGCGGGCATGGCGAGTGTGGCGAAAAGTTAAAAGATTATATTAGTAAATTATGTTTTCATAAGTTAAAACCTCACTTCCATTCAAAGGTCTATAAGTCTAATGCCGATTTTATAAGAAATGACGATAATTTATCTGATTTATCAGACTTTTTGATAGCTTTTTCAGATGAAGCTTTGCCTAAGGATATTACCTTAGCTGTAAAAGGTGAATTTATTCCTTCCCGTCAAGCAGTTTATATCCCATTTTGCATAGCAGGCCTTTTTGCTGATGCTATAAAAACAAGACCAGCCGATGAGAATGAAATCAATGATCAATTCTACGAATTCATTGAATATAAATTTTCAGATGTTGATGATGTGTTTTGCTGTGAGAACTTTGATGAGGATTCAAACGATCATATATTAAAGTTTGAATCTCACAGGCATTTAACTCCAAATTTCTTCTCTAGACTTTATCCAAATTTTGCTTATAAAAAGGAATCATCAGTCATTTTAGGAATGCCTGGAGCTGTTGCTTTTAGAATAGGTAAATCTTATTTAAATGGTGATTTCTTACCAATGGATAAGCAAAAGGCTAAAGAATGGTTCTCTTACGGTATGGTTGTAGGTGATCCTTACTGTGCTTTAGCTTACCTTATGTATTTTGTTGATCTTTCATTAGATGATGAGTTAAGACGAGAGCCTAAATTAGCTACTATCTACAGTATTTTATTAAACACATTCTTGATTGCTTATAACGAAAAACGCTTACCTATGGCAAATTTCGTTTCATTTGATAGTATTACTAACAGTGGCAAAACTATTCAAGAAATTTCGTTCTACAACTTGTTATCTTTTGTTAATAATTTACGATACGAAGTATTAGTAGAGGATCTTCCATTTGCGCTCCCATCAGTGGTTATGAAAAATTTCTCTGATATTTTGATGGAGTTTGCTGATGAATATGCTTACAACCCTCGTACTTTAGCAGCAATTGCAGTTTACCTTTCTGCTCAGGCAAATTTAGATAACAGTACTAAGTATTTAAACGGGCTTTTAAAGATAGCTAAGATTAAGAAAAGATGTAAAGAGCCATCAGATAAACTCTTTGCATTATTAGATTATGGTTTAGCTCGTGAAGATGAGGACACATATCAGGCTTATGAGAATTTGTACTGCTTGTATAAAGGACCTTTTGAAAAGATAGATAAAGATATCCTAGAGAAAATGTCAGAACAAGGCAACGGCAAGGCTACCTTTACTTTAGGTAACTTGAGTTTGACCTCAGCAAGTGACAAGAAATCTTTAGTGATATGGAAGAAAGCAGCAGAGCAGGGTAATGGATTTTCAAAACTGAATCTTGCGATGGGACACTTAATTAAAAAGGAAATCCCTAAAGCAATTTACTATGCTACTCAGGCTATAAGACATGGCATTGTCTTTGGTTATTACATTCTATATAAGGCTTATCTTGAGGATAATCCAGCTCTTGCCTTTACCTATTTACGTTATGCTAAAGAATATTTAATTCCAGATGCTGTATCTGAATATAAGTCTGCAGTAAATAGTGGAGTTTATGAGCCATTGCCTTATATGAAGAGAATTGAAGAACTTGAGAAGATGGCAGAGAATAACGCTCCTGCCTGTCTTGTCATGTCAGAAATTTATAATTCAGCAATCCTCTTACCATACAATATTGAAAGAACCTTCCATTATCAGCAGTTAGCTATTTCAAATGGTTGTGTATCATTCTTTTCTTTCTATAAAGAAATTTATGGTCATGCTTTCCCTCCTGATATGGAAAAGAGCTCTGTATTTTCTTCATTTAGAAAGAGTTTAGAAAAAATGCAGTCTTTCTTTAGTGGGGCTGCAACTGATGACAGCGCTGAGCATGAGGCTGTGGTCAATAAGGTCGAAGAGATCTACGAAGCACTTGTAAAAGGTACTACCGAGCTTGAGAATGACGTCTTATATGAATTGTCTGAATCTAAGTTCTATAACCACTTTGGTCATAAGGTTAAATTACCAAAGAGTTTACGTAAGCCAATTGAATGTTCTGTAGACGAGTTAAAAGAAAAGCTCCAAGATGGTACTTATAACACTTTATTAGGTTCTGATTTCTATCAGCATCCAGGTCAGAATGTCATAGCCTATTGTTTAGAAGAGCCATACTCAAAGTTACCAAATTCTCAGAATTTACTCATAACCAGAGCTTTGATGTCTGTAAGAGCACTTACTTTTGCTCCAGAATACAGCACTTATAAAGAGTTTATGAAATTAGCTAAGAACTCTGGTAATACTACTGCTATGATCTTAGGTGATCTTGATTTCTCAGCAGTCTGTGATTCTAAAGAAGGTGCTTTAGATATAAACAAATGTGAGAGAACTGGGGAAGAGAGTGCTGAACTTTCAGATCCTGATGTATTCATTTCAACTGTAGCTCAGTAGCTCAGTGAATAAGTTGCAAGAAAAGAAAAAGTTGGCTTTTAAACTGAATTTAAGAGTATAAAAGCCACTGACTTAGAAAAAAATAGTAGGTTGTATGCAATACCTTTTAAAAATATCTATAGACAATACCGATGCCTGGAGGTTGATTGCTATAGATGGACAGGCTGATCTTGCACATGTAGCGAAGCTGATTGCTTTATCCTTTGATTATGCTGATGGAAAAATGCTGTTTAATGTCAAAGGAAAAGACTACAATGCTGGTGTAAAAGGTGACACCGACAGTGTTGAAGCTTTAACTCAATTTGATACTTTATGTGTTGAGTTTGAAGAGGAATTCATCTTTAAAATTGACTCTAATCCATTGCTCACACATACAGTAAGAGTAATGAAAAAGGATGAGCATCTGTTTTGTCTGATGCCATCCTGTCTTGTAGGTTCAGGTCTTTTACCTTGTAAAGATAATTTAACCAGTTTAAAAATTAACAATTATCTTGATTCAGATGAAGCTAAAAGCCTGGATTTACGCGATGTTACTAACAGATTAAGAGCTTACGGTTCATTAAGAAAAGATGTAAATAAGGCAATGGTACAGGCTGGTGCCACTGCTTTAAACTTCGTTCAGAAATAGTCTGTTAAGAATAGATTGTTTGACTTTGCGTCTATACAGATACATTTATAAATAGAATTGGTTATATAAAATTATGCCATTACACATGATAAACAATGTCTCAGTACCAGAGACTTTTGACTTACCTAACCGTCCATCTTTAGCTGAAAAAAATGCTGATGAGGCCTTATTTGATGAAGCTTTAGCTTTAATTAAAGAGAAAAATGCTCTTTTAATTGCTCACTATTACACTTCTCCTACCATGCAGCGCCTTTGTGAGGCAGCAGGTGGCTTTATAGGCGATTCTCTTGAAATGGCACGTCGTGGTCGTGACAGTGATAAACAGTTAATTGCTGTAGCAGGTGTTCGTTTCATGGGAGAGACTGCTAAGATCTTATCTCCTGAAAAAGACATTATCATGCCAAATCTAAGTGCTGAGTGTTCTTTAGATTTATGCTGCAACGTAGATGATTTAAGAAGAGCAAAACAGGAACATCCTGAGGCTACAGTAGTAGCTTATGCAAATACATCTGCTGCTGTAAAAGCTGAGGCTGACTGGATCGTAACCTCATCATTAGCTGTAGAGCTTGGTAAGTATTTAACCAAATTAGGTAAACCAATCCTATGGGTACCAGACAGACATTTAGGTTCATATATTGCAAATCAGTCAGATTGCGATGTTTACTGCTGGCCAGGTCGCTGTATCGTTCATGATGCCTTTGAAGCTAACGCTTTAGAATTTGTACAAAAAGAGCATCCTGAAGCAAAAGTACTGGTTCATCCAGAGGCTCCAGCTGCAGTTGTAGAAAGAGCAGATTATGTAGGTTCAACCTCACAGATCTTATCTTATGCAAAATCATCTCCTTGCAAAGAATTCATCATTGCAACCGAGAGAAATATCTTCTACAAATTAACCTGTGCTTGTCCTGAGAAGAACTTTATTGAAGCACCTGTTGCAAGTACTAAAGGTCACTGCATCAGCTGCGCTAACTGCCCATGGATGGAGTTAAATTCATTAAAGAGCTTAATTGAGGCTCTAAATCATCCAAAAGAGCATAGTTTAAGCGTAGATGAGAATACCAGAGTGAAGGCTATGAAGCCATTAGAGAAGATGTTGTCATTTTCAGCTGACTTAAAAGCAGGAAAGATCACTCTTTAAAAGGCTCTTCTTTTAAGCAAATGCAGTAAAGATATAGAAAGTAGTGCAGGCTCTCTTAAGAGAATTTTATAGTATGAAAGGAATTATTACTTATTATTCAAAGCTAGAAGATAAAGGATCAATCCTGTCTGAAGACGGTAAGATTTACTCTTTTACCTCAAAAGACTGTGAAGGGGACTTTACCTTATCTGACATCAAAGAGCCTGTAGAAGCTACTTTTGAAGTGTCAAAAGAGAATGATGCTAATACTTATCAGGTAAGTCATGTTGCAGCTAAAAGAATCGATCCTGAGAGCAAAGTCTTTTATGATGTTCCATCAAGAGTCGGTATCTCATTTTCAAAACCAGATGACTATGAAGTCATCGTTGAGTCAGAGTATCCAATTACCAAAATCGGCAGAAACTCAAATCTAACCAAAAAAGCTGTGATTGATGAGTGCACCCGCATTGGCGGTAATGCTGTTTTAGACTATAAAGAGAGAAAGATCTTAAAAAACTCTATAGGCTTTTCTTTTTATGTCTATGAAGGCTCTGGTTATCCATCTGTTATAGCCAGACGAAATGACAAAGGTCGATATTCAAAGTCTGATCTTAAAAATCTTTTAGATAATGTAGAAGCTAAAAAGATCTACCAAGGTGAGGTTAACTCAAAGATAGGCTTTAAGATCTTAAAGATAATCGGTGCAATTTTGTTTGTTATCTTTACCATAGGCTTTTTTCTTTCCAAATAGACATTCAGTCCAAAAAATTTATAAATATTTAGGTTAGTTTATGCTAACTATTGCGTTATAATTGTGTCTACAAAGGGAGACATTCAATTATGTTAGCAAAGTTAGTTTTATTCGTTCTATTATGCCTGGCCGTTTATGCTCTATTCCGTGGCGGTAAAAGAATTTTTCATATTTTAATGAAAGGAGACAGTTGTGGCTGTTCAAAAACTGGTGCTTCTGTATGCCACTGCCATGACAAGAAAAAATGATCTTTATTCATAAAAAGCTAAATTTTTTGTAGTCAATTTTGCAAGTTTGTGTTATTTTCACTAGAAGCCTCATTTTCATGGAGTAGTTATGCTTTGTCTTTTTATATGACAAAGTTCAGATTTAGGTGAAGCATAAAACTTGAAAATGACCCATTCTACCCCCATGTAAACTTATGTCGATGATACAAGTAAGGTTTATAAATGGAAGAGAACGAGAAGTTTAGAGTTGATCCTCTAACTGAAGATACACTCAGGAAGCTTGAAGCTTCTGGATTAAGAATGACAGTCCAGAGAAGACACATCATTGAGATTTTAACCTCAAGTCAATGTACTTCTCCTAAAGAGTTATGGTATGAGGCAAAGCAGTTTGTCCCTGATTTAGGAATCGCAACTGTTTATCGTCTGATTAACAGATTAGAGCAGATCGGCGTAATTTCTAAAGCTAGAAATCTTGGAATGCAGAGAGTTGAGCCAAAGTTAGGTACTATAACCGATGACAAAGGCCGTAAGATCTTCAATGCAGGTACTACCAAAGATTTAGCTACACTAATTAAGCAAGGCTTAATAGCTCGCGGAACAATCGGTCCTCAGAACGAGCTTGAGCTGTCATTAGTGGGTGACAAGGTTAACGTTACTATTAAGTAAGTTTTAATAAGTAAGATTTAAGGTAATTTGGCATGGAAAACGTAAAAAGTGCACCAACTGTATTAGATGCTGTTCCAGAAGCTGTACAGAAAAAACAGGGCGAAATTGCAGAATCAGGTGAAACCTATCTTGAGACTATCTTAGTTATCAAGGAAAGACGCAGCAATGGTCTTGTTCGTGCTGTAGACGTTGCCAATGAACTTAAATTAAGCAAGCCTAGTGTTTCTAGAGGTCTTTCTTTATTAAAAGAGAAAGAATACATCAAAGTAGGTATAGCAGGTGATATTGAGTTTACTCCTGAAGGCAGAAAAGTAGCTGAGGCTGTTTTCAAGCGTCATCAGTATTTAACTGTTTTCTTCAAGCATATCGCAAAAGTACCTTCAGATGTTGCTGAGTATGATGCTTGCCGTGTAGAGCATGTGATTTCAGAAAAGACCATGAAAGGTATCATCAATTACCTAAAAGAAAACAACATCATCTAGTTCTATTTTCATTGTGTTGGTAGCTTTTTGTTGCCAACATCAAATTCTCACAACAATTTCACTTCATCTTCACTTCATCTTTTTTACATGAATATATCTGTTAAGGCTCGTCGACCTGTTTAGCTTTAATGTCGAGATATTAATTCAAATTTACCTTTGCTCAGTCTGTGTTCATGATATTGTTAATATCTTGTTATGTCTAAATGTGATTTAGTGCTCAATTTTTGTAAATTCTCTACAAACGCATAATAGCAAGATCCTTGATTATATTTGCTCTATAGATCAAATAGATAGATTTAGTTTGCTGATCAGTATTCAATAGTTTGGTAGTCCTCTATCCTATATTCACACGAAGATATGTGATGTAGATGCGTTTAAAATGGTCGTTATCTAGTTATATTAGGCTAAGACTTAAAGTCTAGTTAATCGTATTAAATATAATTAAAATAAATATGGGATGTAATATGCGATTTTTAGATCTTTTCTCTATCAAGCAAAAATTGATAGCGACCTACGTGATGCTGATCCTAGCATCAATTGGTTTGGGTTATATCTCTTTATATACAATTTCTGTTAACAAGAATGTGGCTGAATCTGTTCATGAAGTCCTTGACGGTCGTTATGTCAGAGTTAAGCACACCTGTGAATATATCACTGACTTGCAGTTGCTTTTAACCGGTATGACCAAGGGTACAGCTTCTGCTAATGCAGTACGAGAGAGTAAATCCTTAGCTGATAACTTAAAGTATGCTGTAGGTAAATTACAAACCTCCCGTTACCCAGAGGAGATTGGAGCTGTAAAAGAAAGCTCAGAACACTATTTAGCTCAATATGCTTCATTTGTGGATATGTATAAAAATGGCAATCTTGAAGAAGCTAAAAAGCTCTTGAAAAACGACATGTATGACAATTTTATGGTCGTGCGCAAGAATTTGGATAGTGTAAGTGGCAATCAGATTAAAGTTACTAATTCAGCAGTAGACAGAATTACCAGCAAGACTCCTTTAATTGCTGCAGTTATTATTATCCTCTTTGAAATTGTATCAGCTGTTATCATCTTAACTCAGATGCCTCGTTTAATTGCAAGTTCTATTCGTTTTGCTATCAAGAACGCTAATGCTCTGGCTCATGGTGAGTTGCATACTGAGATCAGAATTAAACGTCATGATGAGTTTTTACCATTGCTGCTTGCTATGGAAAAAATGAGAGTCTTCTGGCACGACAACATCATGCTGATTAAAGAAGTAAGTAATAACATCAGTAATTCTATGAGTACCTTACAGGATTCGTCAGCCCATATTGATGAAACTGCTCAGGACAATCAGGCTTATTCTTCCACAGTTTCACAGTCAGCTGAGAGCATGGTAGAGAATGCAGGTGAAATTGCTAAAAGCTGTGCTTCTGCTTCAAAGCAGGCAGCCGATACCTCAAAAGATACTCAGTTAGGTATCAATCGCGTTAATGAAACTATTGAAAAACTGAATAACCAAGCTAAGAAGTCAAAAGAAGATGCAATGCTTGTAGCTCAATTGTCAGACAGAGCTCAAAAGATTGGTGTGATTGTAAATACTATTGATGATATTGCATCACAAACTAACCTATTAGCTTTAAATGCTGCAATTGAGGCAGCCCGAGCTGGGGTCTACGGTAAAGGCTTTGCTGTGGTAGCAGATGAGGTTCGTGCTCTAGCTTCAAGAACTTCAAAGTCAACACAGGAAATTACTGAGATGGTAACTTTAGTACAGTCTGAGGCTGCCAGTGCTAATGATACTATTCAGCAGTCTGTTAAAGTTATGGATGCAATCTCTGCCGAAACAGGTGATCTGAACGAGATCCTAGATAGCGTGATTGGTAAGGTTGAGAGTGTAAATAATCAGATTGATGAGATTTCTCATTCAACAGAAGGTCAGATCACAGCAACTTCTGAGATCTCTGACAATATGAAAGAAATCACGGCAGCAACCGAGAATCTGCATGGTGAATTGAGCTTAATTGATGACAATATTAACAACACTAATGTTGAAATTGGACGTCTGTTAGGTGTTGTTTCACGCTTTACCTTGTAAAACAAAGGAAGCCACATCTTCTGATGTGGCTTCTACTTATTTTTATTTCATTTAAAAGTAATCTGAGACAGAGCTTGTTATATTATTTCTTATCCTTATGCTCTAAAAAGTCGCCTACAGTAGCATTTAAGACCTTTATAAGATCTTTTGGATTAACACCAACTGACAGTCCTCTTCTGCCACCTGATACTAAAATCTCGTCAAACTGCAAAGCACTCTCTGAGAGTAGAATTAAAGTTCTTCTTTTTTGACCAAATGGGCTTACACCTCCAATAACATATCCTGTAATTCTAGTAGCGTCATTTGGTGTGGCCACATCAAGTGACTTTAATTTCATAATTCTTGCAGCATTTTTCAAGGAAATCATGCTGTCTACAGGAGTAATTGCGGTGACGAAGGTCTTATCATGTACTAAGAGGATGGTTTTAAAGACTTTTGGCTCTTCAACACCTAAAGATTGTGCTGCAAACTTACCAAAATCATGATCTACAGTGCATTCGTATTCATATTCTTTGAAAGGCACTTTGTTATCTTTTAGAAATTTTTGTGCTGGAGTGATCATATTTTTTCCTTATTCAATGTCATGAACACGAAATAGCATATATCTTTTTGTTACATTGTTTTACAATTGAAAAAAAATCTTAAGAACTAGCGTTACCTGATCTAGGACATTACTCAATAAAGAATGACTATGGAAACACTTCGTACTATGGCGCCTAAAGAAGGAATTCAGCATGGCAGTCAGAAATTTCCTTTAGAATGCTATATAAACGAGTATAGTGAAGTCTTTCCTATTCACTACCACCAGCACTGGCATGATGAAGTTGAGCTTATCAGTGTAGAAAAAGGACCTTTTACTGTCACAATTCATTCAAAACAGGTGGCTTTGGATTCCTCCTGCTTTTACTTAGTGCCAAGTAAAGCTGTTCATGGTCTAATTCAGGGCGCTAAATCAGTACAGCGCTATTTAGTCTTTAATCCTTCAATGTTACGTCTGTCCTTTTATGACAAGCTGTTAGGGTCAATTTTAGATAATCTGTATGACACTAATCTCAACATCATACCTGTACGTAACAATGACACTGAAGACTATAGAGAATGTAAGGAATGTTTTGATTACATTTTCAAAAATTATAAAGAAAAAGATGATTCAATAAGACTGCTCATCAAGGCAAAGCTTATAGTTATTTTAACTAATCTTTATAGGCAAGGAATATTTAATCAGGTCGAAATTTCCTCATCTTTTGAAAAAGAGAGAACCCAGAAATTAAAAGATCTCATCATCTGGATACAAGATCATCATTCAGGACCATTATCAATTGAAGATGCTGCTGCAAAGATGGATTTTTCCCAAGAGTACTTTTGCAGATTCTTTAAAAAAGCCACTGGAATGAGTTTTACTGAATATGTAAACGACTACAGACTAGAGCAGGCATCAGGTGATATTGAAAGGGGAGAGAAATCAATCTCTGATATTGCCGCAGATCATGGATTCGACAATGATTCATATTTCTTTAGACTCTTTAAAAAGAAATATGGAACAACCCCTTTAAAATATCGCAAACGCAAGAGCTAAATCAGTTTCAAACACGGTCTAATATTGATCCAAAATAGATATCTAAACAGTTCAGAAATAAAAGAACTTAAGCGGAGAATTCCTTTCAAAACTGATTAATCTCCATGCAAAGTCTCTAAAAATGCAATATCAACCTAAAGAAAATTTAATTTACATCACAAAACTTATTGGTTAATTAAATATATCAATTTTTGATAAGAATATTTTTGGTCAATACCTCGAAAACATTTATTAAATTATGTGATTCAATTCAAATTTAGATTTTGAAGAGAAATATAGGTGAATAAAGTGTAATTAAGTTGAAAAATGTATATAAAAGAATAATGCGAAATATATCACAAAAAGCGTTACGAAAAATTGAGAGTATTTTGAAAATTATTACCTGATAAACGTTATAAATATGCGCTAATGCTTAAATCAAGTTTATAATCTAAACGTTGCGGAAATTCAAAGAAAATTTGTTGCAATTTGATACATAAGGCATTGATAAAAAAACACTATATGTAAAAATTTACTTAGTGGCTAAAAATGACCAAGTTTTAAAAATATATGCGTTTAGTCACAAAAATATCTAAAAAAGATAATAAAGTGCAGTAATAGGTCAATATTGTATTGATTTATTTTAGGCTAACTCTATACAATCATAACTAACCTAACAAGGTTTAAACGTTCAAGTCAAAAGGTTATCTTTTGATCAGACAACATAAGTGAAAACTAAAGGAAATCATAAGATGAAAAAAACAATTTTAGCTACTGTAGTATGCGCTATGACTTTAGGCTTCTCAGTTTCAGCAAATGCAGCAATTGAGAAAGATCAGTTAACAGTTTGGGTTAACGGTGATAAGGGCTATAACGGTATTGCAAAAGTTGGTGAGAAGTTCACAGCTGATACTGGTATTAAGGTAACTGTAGCTCACCCAGATCAGGTAGAAGTTAAGTTCATGCAGACAGCTGCAACTCAGAATGGTCCTGATATCATGATGTGGGCACATGACCGTTTCGGTGAGTGGGCAGCTGCAGGTCTTATCGCTCCTCTCAATCCTTCAGATGAAGAGAAGGCAAAGTTTGCTAAAGTTGGTTGGGATGCAGTAACTGTTAACGGCAAGATTGTTGGTTACCCAGTAGCTATCGAAGCAGTAAGTTTACTATGTAACAACAAGTTGGTTAAGAGTGCTCCAGAAAACTTCGAAGACTTTTATAAGTTAGGTGACCAATTAAAGAAAGACGGTGTTAAGCCAATCATTTGGTCTTACACAACTCCATACTTCAGCTATCCTTTAATTGCAGCACAGGGCGGTTATGCATACAAGAAAGTAAATGGCGGTTATGATGTTAAGGATACAGGTGTTAATAACGCTGGTGCTAAGGCTGGTATGCAGTTTATTTCTGATTTAATTACCAAGGGTTACATGGAGAAGGGTGCTGACTACGGTGTTATGGAAGCACAGTTCACCAAGGGTAAAGCTGCATGTATCATTAACGGACCATGGGGCTGGCCAAACTACGATGGCGCTAAGGTTGACTTCTCTGTTTACAAGTTACCTAAGTTAGGCGGTCAGCCAGCTAAGGCATTCGTTGGTGTAACAGCTTTAGCAATCAACGCAGCTTCTCCAAATAAAGAGTTAGCAACTGAGTTCATCGAGAACTATTTATTAACCGATGAAGGCTTAGAGGCTGTCAATAACGACAAGGCTTTAGGTGTAGTTGCTCTGAACAGCTTCCAGGCTAAGTTAGACAAGGATCCACGTATTGCTACAACAAAAGAAAATGCAGTTAACGGTGAGCCAATGCCTTCAGTACCTGAGATGAACAAGTTCTGGTCATCATTTGAGACCGCTTTAAAGAACGTATGCTCAGGCCGTCAGGGAGTTAACGAAGCTGCTGATACTGCTGCAAAGCGTATTTTAAGTGAATAATTTTTAACACGGACCCTCGGCACGCAAGTGCCGAGAGTTTTTTTTTATTTTTTTTTGGCAAATTAGGAATTGGGCATGGAACTGTCAGCAATGCATAATTTGAAACTAGGTCCAAAGTTTTTACTAAAGTGGGCTGTAGTTGCAATAATTGTGTTAGTCAATCTGTATGCCGATATTTGCAT
This sequence comes from Succinatimonas sp. CAG:777, assembly GCA_000431835.1. Taxonomy (GTDB): domain Bacteria; phylum Pseudomonadota; class Gammaproteobacteria; order Enterobacterales; family Succinivibrionaceae; genus Succinivibrio. Next base: position 16,188 of record HF987908.1, on the reverse strand, counting down.
GTATCTGAATGGAGATATTGCTTATCCTCTGTTAGATCTTGTGCTAGTCGGTGTGGGTGTTTACGTTTTCGTAAGTAAGAAGATGTATGCACAGCGTTATGCTTTCCCAAGCGTAGCCGGTATGACTGCATTTATCATTTTCCCTCTAATCTACACAGTGTGGATCTCCTTTACTAACTATTCTGGATCCCACGTTATGAATGTAGATTCTGCAATGGCTTTCCATTTGCAGAAGACATATAAGTCAGAAGGCGGCGATTATTCTTATAAACTTTTTGAGTTACAAGACGGGACATATGACCTTGTTTTACAACAGGGTTCAACTGTTTATAAGAATGAGTCTCCATTAAATCTATCTGACAAGAAATTAACTGAAAAGGCAAAAACTGGTGCTACAACGGATGTTAACTTAGTTGCATCAGGTGAGACATCAGGCAAGTTAGTTCCTATGAAGAAGTTAATGTCTTACAGAAATACCTTAAAGACATTTACTCTTCATGTACCAAATTCTGAAGTTAAATTATCAATGAGTGGTCTTCGCTCATTTTCAGCTCAGTGTGAGAAGTTCAAGCTTCTACATAAGGGGGAAAAGGCTGAGAACGGTTATTTAGTAGACTCAGATTTCGTATTATGGGATAACGAAACAAATAAGTTATTCATGCCTAACATGGAAACTGGTTACTATCAGTATGCTAATGAGAAGGGTGAATTATCTGGTGAGAAGTTCGCTCCTGGCTTTAAAGTAAATATCGGTTTAAAGAACTATATTAAGTTCTTATCAAACGAAAATATCCGTATGCCATTCTTCCAGATCTTCGTATGGACCGTTTGCTTCTCTGCAATTACTGTTTTAGGTACTCTAGCTATCGGTATGGTATTAGCTTGCTTGGTACAGTGGCAGTTCTTACGCTTTAGAGGTATTTACAGAGTAATCTTAATTCTTCCATATGCAGTACCATCATTCATTTCTATTTTGGTGTTCAAAGGTTTATTCAATCAGAACTTCGGTGAATTGAATGTATTCTTAAATGCAATTATGGGGCCTATCTATGCAGTATTTGGAGCTGAGTGGTCATCAATTGAATGGTTCACAGATCCATGGGCTGCAAGAGGTATGATTTTAATGGTTAATGCATGGTTAGGTTATCCATATATGATGATCCTGTGCATGGGCTTATTAAAGTCAATTCCTGATGATCTATATGAGGCAACAGCTATCGAAGGTGCTTCACCTTGGGTAAATTTACGCCACATTACATTACCTTTATTGATTAAGCCATTGGCTCCATTGTTAATTGCATCATTTGCATTTAATTTTAACAACTTCGTACTAATCCAGTTATTAACTGGTGGTGGTCCTGACATGATTAATGCTACTCAGGCTCCAGCAGGTTACACTGACTTATTAGTAAGCTTCACTTACCGTATCGCATTCGAAGGTGGTAAGGGTAACGACTACGGTCTTGCAGCAGCTATTGCAGCTATGATCTTCATCATTGTCGGCTTATTAAGCTTGGTACAGTTACGTTTAACTAGGACCAGTCAGGTACAAGGTTAAGAGGAGACTGATAGAAAATGGCTATTGTTCAACCAAAATCTTTAATCTACAGAAAAGCTGTGGCTCATATTTTTATCATAGCTTTCCTGTGCCTAATCATGTTTCCATTGCTCATGATTGTGGCTATTTCATTCCGTCAGGGAAACTTCTCTGTCGGTGACATTATTCCAAAGGCATCAACTTCAACATTAGACCACTGGCGTTTAGCTTTAGGTTTTGATGTTGTAAAGTTAAACAAGGTTTCAGGAGCTACTGTTAACGTAATCAACACTGATGACGGTAAAGTAAGATTCTATGTTACCTCAGAAGAAGATCCTTCTTTCCATAACTTAGTAACTGAGCCTTTTGCTTTAGCTGATGTTCAGAACCTAAAGGATGACAATACTTTAGCTGTAGAAGGTTATGCTGATACTTCAGATGCTGAAGGTGTTACCTACGCAGACGAAAGCGCAACTAAAGAAATTTGCAAAAACGTTGCTAAGAAATTAGTAATGAGCTTAGGTGAAGGTTCTGATGCAGTTAAGTATGTAATTGACCAGAACGACAAAGCTGGTACTACATATGGTGTATACAAGGAAAGCATTATTCCACCTCCATTCCCAGTTCTACTGTGGTTATGGAACTCAATTAAGGTTGCATTCATAACAGCATTCTTAATTATCTGTCTATCAACAACTTCTGCTTATGCATTCGCTCGTATGAAGTTTGCAGGTAAGACAGTTCTTTTAAACGGTATGTTAATTTTCCAGATGTTCCCAGCAGTGCTAGCATTGGTTGCTATCTATGCTCTTTTCGATAAGATTGGTGATTACATCCCATGGTTAGGTTTAAATACTCATGGTGGTTTGATCCTGTCTTATATGGGTGGTATTGCTCTGCATATTTGGACAATTAAAGGTTATTTTGAAACCATCGACTCATCTTTAGAAGAAGCTGCTGCTATCGACGGTGCTACACCATGGCAGGCATTTAGATTGATTCTATTACCTCTATCAGTACCAATTCTTGCTGTGGTATTCATTCTGGCATTCATCGGTACCATCACTGAGGTTCCAGTAGCATCAGTTCTACTTTTAGACATGAACGAGTTAACACTAGCTGTAGGTTCTCAGCAGTATCTATATCCACAGAATTATCTGTGGGGCGATTTCGCAGCTGCTGCAGTTCTATCAGGTCTGCCAATTACCATCGTGTTCTTATTAGCACAGCGTTGGTTAGTAGGTGGTTTGACAGCTGGTGGTGTAAAGGGTTAATTATAAGCTTATAGCTTTAGTAAACGATTTTTAAAAGAGAGTAAATCATGGCAGACGTATTATTAAGTAAAGTTAGAAAGAACTACAATCCTGCAATCTTAAAGGATACTTTACGTAACATTAACTTAGATATTAAAGACGGTGACTTCATCGTTTTCGTAGGTCCATCAGGATGTGGTAAATCAACACTTTTACGTATGATTGCAGGTCTTGAGGATATCACTGAAGGTGATTTAAAGATCGATGGTAAGAGAGTGAACGATGTTCCTCCTTCAGAGCGTAACATTGGTATGGTTTTCCAGTCATACGCTTTGTATCCACACATGACCGTTTTTGAGAACATGGCTTTCGGTTTGAAGTTAAAGCATATGGATAAGAAAGAAATTATCCGTCGTGTAGTTCAGGCAGCTGATGTTTTAGGTCTAGAAGCATTCTTAGAGCGTAAGCCTAAGGCTCTATCAGGTGGTCAGCGTCAGCGTGTTGCTATCGGACGTTGTATCGTTCAGAATCCTTCAGTATTCTTATTCGATGAGCCTTTATCTAATCTTGATGCTGCTTTACGTGTAAAGATGCGTCTTGAGATTGCTAAGTTACACAAAGAGTTAAATGCAACCATCATCTATGTTACTCACGATCAGGTTGAAGCTATGACTTTAGCTGATAAGATTTGTGTATTAAGCCCATTAAAGGCTAATGCAGAGTCTAACTTAGAGCAGTTTGGTTCACCTTTAGACTTATACAATCACCCAGTAAACTTATTCGTAGCTGGTTTCATAGGTTCTCCTAAGATGAACTTCTTAAAGGGTGAAATTCAGTCTATTGAAGATGGTAAGTGCGTAGTTAAGTTAATTACCGGTGAGCGTATTACTGCAGCTGTTGATGCTTCTAGATCAGAAGTTGGTGCTAAGGTTACTTTAGGTGTTCGTCCAGAGCACTTAGTTGGCTCAACATCTGAATTTGCTGATGGCGGTAAGGTTCAGGGTAAGGTAGAGGTTACCGAAAACTTAGGTGCTGAGTCCTTCTTATACATGAATTCAGGTGCAACTGAGGTTGGTTGCGACTTTACAGTTAAATCAGATTCAGAGCTAGATGTAGGTCCTGGTGATGATTTCGTAGTAGGTATTCCATCAACAGCATGTCATTTATTTGATGCTGATGGTAAAGCATTCCCTCGTACAGCAGTGTACAAGAGAAACTGATGACAGCAGTCTAATCTGTCTATTTGCCAATTAAGGGAGCCGCAAGGCTCCCTGTGTTGTTGAAAGATCATAAAAAAAGAGCAGTTTCAAAATGAAATCTGCTCTTTTTTTATTTATAAGCCAATCAGACTATGCAGTAATGTCGATGTTAGCTCCTAAAGCGCCTTCAGCATGAGCTACAGGCTGAACCTGAGGAGCAGCTGGAGCATTAGCCTGAATTTGTTGAGATGTTTGAACTGCACCTTCAAGAAGGGCAAGAGCCATCTGACCTTGATTGTCGTTAGAACGTTTAAGCATGGCAACATTTAATGATTCCATACCAAAATTTGAACTAATTTCGCTCATAAATTTTCCTCCTACCTTTCTTGTTTAACGGCATTTTAAGATTGAAACTTAAATCTTAATTTTTAGAATTTTACCAATCTCAGCTAAATTCTCATCTGTACCTGTAAACTGTATAGCATGAATGCCTCTTGACTTGGCAACTTCAACGTTCTTGATGTTGTCATCCATAAAGAAGGTTTCTTCAGGTTTTAAGTTATATCTTTCTAGCAGAGTTAGATAGATACCTTTTTCTGGTTTGATCATCTTTTCTTCACCTGATACCACGATACCTTCAAAGCTCTGTAGGAACTTATAGGTATTAAAAGCATAAGGGAAGGTTTCAGCAGACCAGTTGGTTAAACCGTAAACTTTAAATTTGCCAGATGCCTGAACTGCCTTGAGAACATTAATTCCAGATTCGATCTCACCTTTTAACATCGTTTCCCAACCTTTTCTGTAAAGGTTAATCTGATCTTTGTACTCAGGATGTTCTTCAGAGAGTTCTTTCATACACTCTTCAAAGGTGCGACCTCTATCCATCTGAGAGTTCCAAGTAGATGTAACGATATTCTGAATGAAGTACTCCATCTTTTCATCATCATTAAAGATTGATGAGTAGAAGTAACGAGGGTTCCAGTCTAAGAGTACTCCACCAAAATCAAAAACTACATTTTTAATGGTTGTCACTTTAATTCTCCAATACAAAGACAACTAACAAACTTATTTCATTTTAATCGAGAATTATTAATTTTTTTTAAAATTTCTATATTTATGTGCTAAAGAATGCGTTTTTCTTAAATTTGCATTTATCTTGATCTGTTTTTTATCAATTTCGTAAAAGCAAAGTTTAAAACTGAAGTGTAGAACAATTTTTGCTAACTCTGATTGTATTAAAATGGCTAATTTATCTGTTTGAACTTTCGTAAATACAGGCTAATAGATTTACCAAAATCTCAATATTTAGTGTTTGATGTTGTATACTATGTTTTTGTTTTTTCAGGGATCATTTTATGAAAGAATTCATCAGCTTTGAAACATATGCAAATGATGCGATAAAGCTTGCCGATATGATTAAAAAGACAGGTCGTACCTTCAAGTCAATTATTGTTATTACTCGTGGTGGTTTATTTCCTGCAACCATCTTAAGTGCTCAGCTTAATATCAAAAAGATCGATACTTTCTGTCTTGCTTCTTATTCAAATAAAGTTGGTGGTGAAATTCAGGAATTAAAGAAGCCTGTTATTGATCTTAAAGATGCATTATTTGTAGATGATCTGTCAGATTCTGGAAATACAGCTAGATATGTTAAGCATGTATATCCTGATGCTTTCTTTACATGTGTATACGTTAAAGAACATGGCAAAGATTATCCTGACTTATATGTTAAAGAATTTCCTCAGGACACATGGCTTGTTCAGCCTTGGGAAATTGATTAGTAACAGCTTTAAGTATTTTCTATTATCTGCTTATTTGCTAAATTTTAACGTTTTGCCCAAATGTAGAACGGACGTTCTTATGTTGTGAAAAGTGGTTATAAATTAGCCAATAAATAGCTTATAGTTAAGATATTTGATAAAATGCACACAGTTTTTTTATAAAAGAGAACTAATAAAATCCTTTTATAAATTTATATAAAACTATGATTGGGGGAATAATTATGAAAAAGGCTTTATTGATTGGTGCCTTAACTTTATGCACTTCAATGTCATTTGCTAATGCTGAAACATTAAAATTTGGTACTGAAGCTACTTTTGCTCCATTTGAGTTTACAGATAATAAAGCAAACATCATCGGCTACGATGTAGATATCATCAAAGCTATTGGTGAAGCTGAAGGTTTTGATGTTCAGGTAGTGAATATGCCTTTTGATTCATTGATTCCTGGTGTATTAACTGCTCAGTTAGATGGTGCTATTGCAGGTATTTCTATTACAGAAGAACGTGCAAAGCAGGTATCTTTCTCTGATCCTTACTACAAATCTGGTATCAGCGCTATTGTAAGAAAAGCTGATGCAAAGAAGTATACTACTTTAGATTCTTTAAAGAATTCTAGATTATGTGCTCAGATTGGTACTACTGGTGCTAGCTTTGGTAAAGAATTATCAGGTAACGTTGGCACCTACAACACTGTACCTGAGGCTTTCATGGAGCTTAAGAACAAGGGCTGTGAAGCTGTTGTAAATGATAGACCTGTAAATCTGTATTTCTTACAGACCAAAAAGGACGATTCATACGTTGAGGTTAAGGATCTGGCAAACGGTGAAGAATACGGTATTGTAGTTTCAAAGAAGAACCCTGAAGTTCTAAAGAAACTAAATGACGGTTTAAAGAAGATCCGTGAGAACGGTACATTTGCAAAGATCCACGAAAAGTGGTTCTTAGTTAAAGAATAACTGAAGATAATTGGGCACGTAAGTGCCCTATACATAAGAAAAATTACAATGAATTCAATTATTGAATATTTTCAGACTATCGACATTGACTTTGTAACCAGTACTTTAAAATTACTATTAACAGGTGCACTGGTTACTTTAGAGATCACTTTAGTAGCTGTTACTTGTGGTGTTCTCATAGGTCTTTTCGTTGGTATCGCTGAGCTTTCTAACTATAAGATCTTAAAATATCCTGCAAAGGTATATGTAGATATCATTCGTGGTACCCCTTTACTGGTTCAGATCTTTATTATCTATTTTGCTCTGCCTGCACTATTAGGCGTAAGAATTGAGCCTTACATCGCTGCCGTTGTAGCCTGCTCAATCAATTCTGGTGCATATGTAGCAGAAATCTTTAGAGCTGGTATCCAGTCAATCGATAAAGGTCAGTTTGAAGCAGGTCGTTCTTTAGGTTTGACCTGGTCACAGACCATGAGAAAGATTGTGATCCCTCAGGCTTTCCGTCGTACCATTCCTCAGTTAGGTAATGAGTTTATTGCCATGTTGAAGGATTCATCACTGGTATCTGTAATCGGCTTCGAGGAATTGACAAGAAAAGGTCAGTTAATTATTGCTGCAACCTATAGATCATTTGAAATTTGGACTGCTGTAGCCATCATCTATCTGATCATGACTTTAACTATCAGCCGTCTGGTTGCATACCTTGAGAAAAAGTACAATTCTAAAGGACACTAACTGTAATGATTATCATAAAAGATCTCTACAAAAGCTACGGCAGTAATCAGATTTTAAAAGGTATCGATCTGCACGTAAAGAAGAGCGAAGTAGTAGTTGTAATTGGTCCATCAGGTTCAGGTAAAAGTACACTTTTAAGATGTGTAAACTATCTTGAGATTCCAACCTCAGGTACTATTACCATCAACCAGGAAACTATTACCAAAAAGACTGATATTAATCACATCAGAGCTGAAGTTGGTATGGTGTTCCAACACTTCAATTTATTCCCTCATATGACAGTGCTAGACAACATTACCGTAGCTCCTATAAATGTTCGAAAGAAGAGCAAAGAAGAAGCTGAAACTAAAGCTATGGAGCTTTTAGAGCGTGTAGGTTTAGCTGATAAGGCAAAGTCATATCCTGATCAGTTGTCAGGCGGTCAGCAGCAACGAGTCGCCATTGCAAGAGCTCTTGCTATGGAGCCTCAGGTAATGCTTTTTGATGAGCCTACCTCAGCACTTGACCCTGAAATGGTTAATGAAGTATTAGATGTAATGAAAGATCTGGCTCATTCAGGTATGACCATGATGTGTGTAACCCATGAGATGGGATTTGCCCGTCAGGTTGCAGATAGAGTTTTATTTGTAGATCAGGGTAAGATCTTAGAAGATACAACTCCAGAGCTACTCTTTACCAATCCTCAGCATGAGAGAACTAAAGAGTTCTTAGCTAAGATTTTATAATTAAAATTTAAATCTGTATGTGAAGGTTGGTTGGGTTACTGACCTTCACATTTAAATTATCCAAAATATTAGTCCACAAAATTCGCCTGTTATCTCAAATAACATTACCTCACTGAATAAAAATATTGAGGTAACGGTCAAATCTATTATAACTCTTTGAAATTTAACAAAATATATATTTACCAAAAGCCCTTTTAAAAAAACTGTATTTGTTTATAATTCAGCAAAACGCATTTATAAGGCGACCTTTATGTCAAATACAGAAATATCAACTCATTCAAGATATACAGCACCAACTCAAGGATTGTTCTCTCTGAGCTGGCCTATATTTATTGATCTTGCAATGCATTATCTTACCGTTACTATAAATATTTACATGGTAAGTATGATTTCTTTGCAAGCTGTGGCTGAGCTTAATGTCGGTTCTCAGGCATTTCAGCTGGCTTTTACCTTATTCAATTTCGTCAACATTGGTGTCTGTGTCTGCTGTGCACAGGCATTAGGAAACGGAAATAAAAGTATTGTACGAAGAGTTATTCACATGGGACTCGGACTTAACATTGTCTGGGGCATCTGTATTGTACTTGTATGTTTCTCTGGAGCAGGTGTAATCTGTAAAATCATGAATATCCCTCCGGATATTTTTCACACCTCCAAAGAATATCTGATGCTTATTTCATTTACTTTTTTTGCAGAAGCCATAAATCTCTGTGCCAGTGCAATCTTAAGAGCTCACGGATGTACACGTGATCCTATGTATGTGAATATTGCCGGTAATATTATTATCATTTTTGGCAACTACATTCTCTTATTTGGTAACTTTGGTGCTCCTGCTCTTGGTATTTACGGTGTGGCAGTAAGCACACTTGTTTCAAGATTTTTAGCTGTAGGCTTCCTCTATTACCTCATGGTAAAGAGAACCAGGGTAAAGATTGTTCCTAAATTCTTTTTTATAATCAAGAAAAAGGTCTTAAAACAGATATTCTCTGTTGGACTGCCTGGAGCTGGTGAGAATTTAACCTGGCAGCTGCAGTTTTTATTTATGACCTCAATTGTAGGCACATTTGGTACTGTTGCTTTAGCAACACAGGGAATTTATGCCCAGATGTGCGGTCTTATCATGCTGTTCTCAATCTCTGTTGGTATGGGAACAGAAATTCTGGTATCACATTATGCCGGAGCCATGCAGTTCAACCTTGCAAACAGACAGCTGTTGCATTCTGTAAAAATGGGCATGCTGATTACAGCTTTACTGTCAGTTAACATTCCATTCTGGCTTGGGGATACTGTTTTATCAATCTTTACAGATGATCCAAGAGTTTTTGAAATGGCAAGACCAATTTTCTATGTGTCTGTAGTAATGGAAGTTGGAAGAATTCTGAATATCATTATCATTAACTCCTTAAGAGCGGTTGGCGACACGAGATTCCCTGTGATCATGGCTGTAATTTCCATGTGGGGTGTGTCTGTAACAATTGGCACTTTCCTGAGTGTATATATGCACATGGGCCTGCTTGGTGTCTGGATAGGCTTCTGCTGTGACGAATGCTCTCGTGGCGTGATCATGCTTATCAGATGGAAAACTAAAGGCTGGGTTAAGGCTGCAAAACGCAACTACCGCTTAAACTACATGAAGAAAAAGGTTCAGAAATCAGCTCTTAAAGCGTAATTCACACTTTTGGATCGTTTTTTTTGAGTGTTTAAGATATAAATTTTTGTGATATAGTTAATCAAATTTTATTGTTAACAGGTGATAACATGTTTTTTGATCGTATAGAAGCTGCTCCTGCAGATCCAATCTTAGGTTTAACTGACGCATACAAGAAGGATCCTAACAAGGATAAGGTTAATTTAGGTGTTGGTGTATATCAGAACAACGAAGGTAAAACAGTTATTCTAAACTGTGTAAAGGCAGCTGAAAAGGTTTTACTGGATACTGAGGAGACCAAGTCATACCTGCCTATCACTGGCCTTCCTGAGTATGGCCGTCTGGCACGTGAGTTAATCTTTGGTGCAGGTTCCGAGTTGGTTGACGGTGGAAGAGCAGTTTCATGCCACTGTCCTGGTGGTACCGGTGCTCTGCGTATCGGTGCAGATTTCCTGCATCAGCAGAACATTGCAAGCACAATTTGGATTTCAGATCCAACCTGGGCTAACCACTATCAGATTGCAAAGTCAGCTGGCTTAAAGTTCGAGCGTTATCCATACTATGACAGAGCTAATCACAATTTAGCTTTTGACAGAATGTTAGAGACATTGTCACAGGCTAAAGAGGGTGATGTTGTGTTAATGCACGCTTGCTGCCATAACCCAACTGGTATCGATCCTACTCATGAGCAGTGGGAGCAGATCGCAAAATTCATCGCTGACAAGAAGCTGATCCCATTTATTGACTTTGCTTACCAGGGCTTTGGTAGCGGTATCGATGAGGATGCTTTCGGAGTTCGTACTATCGCTAAGTACAACAAAGAAATGTTAATCGCAAGCTCATTCTCAAAGAACTTTGGTTTATACAATGAGCGTGTCGGTGTATTAACTGTCGTATCAGCTGATGCTGAAACTGCAGCTAAGGTACTGTCACAGGTTAAGATTTCTGTTCGTACTGCTATTTCTAACCCTCCTGCACATGGAGAGAAAGTTGTTACCACCATTCTTTCAGATAAGAACCTACGTGCTCAGTGGGAAGAAGAGTTAAAGGGGATGAGAGATCGTATCCATCAGATGCGTTCATTACTATCAGAGAAGTTAAAGGCAGCAGGCGCTGGTGACTTCGATTTTATCAACGAGCAGAACGGTATGTTCTCATTCTCTGGTCTTGATAAAGATCAGGTTGAGGCATTACGTAAAGACTTCGGTATTTACATTGTAGGTTCAGGCCGTATCTGTGTTGCTGGTATCAACACCAATAACATCGACAAGGTTGTGTCTGCAATTACAGCTGTTGTAAAGAAGTAAACATTCTTTTTATTTAACTTAGATCCAAAGCCTGCTCTCTAAAACATGCAGGCTTTTTTGTTTTCGAGGCAAAAATATGAAATACACTTTACTGGTGCTTCTTACTGAAGACAACGATAACTTCAGAACTCAACTTGAAGAACGTATTTCAGATTTAGAGTGTATTGAGGAAATCAGGTATCTGCATATAACAGATTCAGTAGATTTAAAAAAAAGAGCGGAAACAGAAAATTACAATATAAAAGTCAGTGTGAAGATTTCATTTTCAGGCCTGACAGGTGGTACGCTGACATCTAAAATTCAAAAGGAAGTAAAAGATCTTGAAGGAAGGTACTGTATGATACTGCCTCAAAGTATGTTACCTTCAAAAAAATTTTTTCAATATGCTGCTAATGTTCTCGATGAGTCAACAGGAGTTCTCATTTTAGGATTGCATGACAACAAAGTGGTAGGAAAAGACTGTCTGCAGTCAGCAGAAGATAACTACACCATCTACACTGTTTATAACAAACAGCCTTCTGAAAATGATTTTGAAAACTGTGTGCTCTGTAAGGCTGAACTTCTAAATTCAATTCCTCCTGCTTTAAATGGTCATTTTTCAGTTTCTGCTCTGTATCAGACAATCTTAAGAGATGGAAAAAAAGTAGCCTATGCAGTCAATGAAAGGTTGTGTTTTGACAGGAAAACAGGTAACAGCTTTACAGACAAAAAAATATATTCAAAAGATCTTAAAACAGCTAAAAGAAAAGGCATAGTACCGTCACAAAAAATGTCATTTTTAGAAAAGCTGTTTTCTATAAAAAAATTCAATGGAAGAACTTTATATACGTTTTTAGGCCAGACTGTATCTGTAAAAGTTAAAAAAACACCCAAATTCCCTTCTAATGCTGTTGAAGTAGAAGAAAAAGTAAGAGATTTGAAAAAGTTAACAGATCTGGATTTAAAAAACTCAAGAGCATGTCTTTTTGCATCATTCACTAAAGACGGTCTTGTATCAAACAATACCTTAGACTACTTAAAGAGTTTAAGAGAATACTGTGATGTTATTGTTTATGTGGCTGACAGTAAAGCACTTCCTTTGACAGTAGAAAAGTTAAAGAAACTTTGCGACTGCGTCATTGTCAAAAGACATAAAGAATATGACTTCGGCTCATACAAAAGAGGGTATCAGTATCTTTCAGACAGTCATCTTCTAGAGAAAATTGACTCTCTTTTAATCTGTAATGACAGTGTTGATTTTGTAGGAAACAGTGAAGATCTTAAAGAAATCTTTACAAAGGCAAAATCAGATGATGCGTATGCTCTGTGTATGGCTACATACGGATTTGGTAAAAAAATAAAAAAACACATGTACGAATGGGCAAAAAATCCTCATTTGCAGAGCTATTTTATGGTTTTGGACAAAAAGGTCTTTACCGCTGAATATTTTAAAAAGTTTATGTCTGGAATAAAACGCATTAAGAGTAAGACTGAAATTATCAAAAAATATGAAATGGGTCTATCTGAAATGTTAAGAGAGAACAATGTAAAGATGGGATCTTTCTATCCGTATGATGACACCAATATTGTCAATCCGTATGCAATCTATTTAAATCAGTTTGTTAAAAGATCTGTTTTTGTAAAACACATGCTGTCAAAATAAGTTGGTCATTTATCTCTGTTAAAAAGAGATCGAATATTATTCAAAACTGAAAAAGATCTGAAAAGCAACTTTGAAAATTAGAATAATAAAGCAGATAAAACGTTTCATTTACAGCAGGTGTGACAAATTTTTTGTATAATTAGGTAAGGGTGTGAACTGTAAGCCTTGTAATATTTGGATAATAAAATGAACTTTCATAAACCAAATTTAAAACTTAATTTCAAGACAAACTTAGTGGGTAAAATCATTTTAGGTGTTATAGGAATTTATGTCCTGTATGTCTTAGCCATAGGTTTAATTTCCTCAACCTGTCCTGAGCACTACACCGCTCCTGATTTAGGTGATAATGCCACAGATAAGGACAAAGCTATGATAATGGCAGATGCTGTAACTCATAGCCTTGATACAGAACTTGATTCTGTCTTTGGCTGGATACCAAACGATCTGCTTTTTGTGCCAAAAATTTTAGATAACATCACTTCATATCAGAAGGGGGTTATCTATGCAACCCGCCCCGCTTCTGATATTGTTGCAAAAACTGTATCTAGATATGGCAAAAATGACACTATGGATCCTCGTCTTGTGGATGCAACTTCACGTTACTTTGTATACTCAAGTGAAGTATGGGGATTCTGGTTTGTATACGATGCAGAGGGAAAATACAAGGAAGGTATCCGCAACTGGAAGTCCTGGGCTACCTCTGTAGATTCAGGCGCCAAAAATGCCGGTGTCTACAATGTAAAAACCGATGATGTCTACTCAATTCTGAAATACTGTTCTCAGATGCTTGAGTTCGCTCTTGGTACTCTGAATAATGAAAAAATTAGTCATTTTGACAGTGACAACAATATTTACTTTGCAAAAGGTGTTGCCGCTGTTGTTGAGGATGTCCTCAGAGGACTTATTTCTGTGGACAAGGAAGTGGTTGTCAGAGGTGGTGCCGAAAATGTACAGGCAGCATTGGACAGACTCGACTACATCAGAAATTTTAATCCATGGTATGTAGTAGCAGGTGGTAATACAAGAGGCGATGCCATGCTGCCAAATCATGTGGCAGGTATTGCAAGACACATTGACGTAGCAAGTAATCGTATCAGCGATATCATGCTGTCAATGGAAAAATAGTCCTGCCAGCCATGTTAAAGAGCATATTCAGCTTTTTTGAAAACCTTGTACCTTCATTTCCGCAGAGGAATGAGGGTACTCCTCCTAAAAATCCCGTAAAGTTTATTCTTTTTTTTACCAGAGGTCTGTGTGGATTTTTCATTGCCGCATCGGTTCTCAATTCAGTAATAGCAATAGGTGAAGCGTTATTCTTTGTCTGCCTTGGTCTGGTTGTTGACTGGACATCATCATCAACACCTCATAATTTTATTGCGTTGCATGGTACATCAATTTTAGTTATGCTCTTATGCGCTGGAGTGATCCTGCCTGTAGCTTCCGTTTTGCATTCACTGTTGATCCATCAGACAATCTCAGGTAATTATTCAAGTCAGATAAGATGGCAGTTGCACTCCTATCTTTTAAATCAGTCTCTGTCCTTTTTTAATGAAGAGTATGCAGGATCTCTTGCCAACAAGGTAATGCAAACCTCTGTAGCTGTCAGAACAGCAGTGATGAAACTTATTGATGTCATGGTGCACTTGATTGTGTACATCGCCACCATGCTTATCATGCTGTCAAATGCCAATATCTCCTTGTGCATACCGCTAGCAGTCTGGCTGATACTGTATATTTCCTCTCTTGTCTGTTTTATTCCTCAGTTAAGAAAAGCATCAAAGCAGCAGTCTG
>HF987908.1:0-1567 GCA_000431835.1 Succinatimonas sp. CAG:777 | reverse complement strand
AGATCAACAATGGTTGGAAGAATTGTTGACAGCTATACAAATATTTCAACAGTAAAACTCTTTGGCGGACATGGCAAAGAGGAAAAATATGCAAAAAATGCCATGGATGAATTTAGGCACTCCGAATACAGGGCATTAAGAATTCTCACCATGTTTGATGTAAGTGTTCAGTTTATGAACTACACTCTGCTTATTACTCTGGTCATGCTCTCCCTGTGGCTGTGGTCAAATTATTTGGTTACTCCTGGTGCTATTGCCATAGCGACAGCTATTGCTATACGTATGATCAATATGTCCAGATGGATCATGTGGGAAGTTGGTGCCATCTTTGAAAATCTGGGAATGATTTACGATGGTATTCATACAGTTTCAGTTCCGGTTAGCGTCAGAGATCCAGAAAATCCTGTAAAAATCGATTCTTTTTCAAATGAAATTGAATTTTCTCATGTGTCTTTTGGCTATAAAAAGTCTGTAGGGATCATTCATGATCTGTCGATGAAGATAAAAGCTGGTGAAAAAGTAGGAATTGTAGGACCGTCAGGTGCTGGCAAGAGTACTTTAATCAGTCTTTTATTACGTTTTTATGATGTCGATTCTGGTTCTGTCACCATTGATGGAGAAAATATAAGAAACTTTACACAGGATGATCTCAGAAGTTTATTCTCAATGGTAAGCCAGGACACTTCGCTTATGCACAGAACCGTAGGAGAAAATATTGAATACGGTGCTGAAGATGAACTTCAGAAGGCTGAACTTGAAGAAGTTGCGGTTGCAACAGACTCACTTAACTTTATAGAAAATCTGTCTGATTACAGAGGTGGTGCCGGCTTTGACTCTGTTGTAGGTGACAGAGGTGTAAAGCTGTCAGGAGGACAGAAGCAGCGTATAGCCATAGCAAGAGTTCTTGTAAAAAATTCCCCAATTCTAATTCTTGATGAGGCAACGTCTGCTTTAGACTCACAAAGTGAGAAGTGTATTCAGGAGAATCTTGAAAAACTGATGCAGGGAAAGACAGTAATAGCCATTGCCCACAGACTTTCCACACTCAAGAAAATGGACAGAATTGTAGTTCTTGAGAAAGGGCAAATAGTTGAAAGTGGCAGTCATGAAGAACTTTTAAAATCTGACGGAATGTACAGAAAACTCTGGGATCTTCAGACTGAAGGTTTTATAAGTGACATAACGGCGTAGGGAATTAAAGCAGAACTGTAAAGAAATCTGACAGGCTCATAATCAGTCCGACACTGAAAAATCAAACAGTAAATGCAGGAACATGAAAATGAGTGAAAATCTAAAGGCTACCCTCGCCATAATTGCATGGTCAGTCATATTTCCGTTAATTGTTATTGTGCTTCCACAAAAAATGGATGAGTCAAAGATATGACTCCATATAAAAGGTTTGATTTCTTTAATTTTATTTTTTGATGTGATCCTGTTCTCTATCGGTTTTGTTCTGTATGAAGTGTACAGTTTTTGTGTAGAAAGCCACTATATGATCAACGTCCATGAACAAAAATTAAATACTGAAATTTCACCTGTAAAACTGAATTTACTGATTAAAAATAAT
>HF987907.1 GCA_000431835.1 Succinatimonas sp. CAG:777 | reverse complement strand
AAAGGTAGAGCTGATTTAGTGATTGAGACCAATAAACGCAGAATTGTTTTTGAATTTAAGTATGCTCAAAACGAGACTGAAGCAAAGATAAAACTTAATGAGGCAGTAGAGCAGATTAAAACACGTGACTATGGCAACATCTTACCTAAGAAAGCAGAGCTTTTAAGAATAGCAGCAGTGTTTAATGCAGATCCAAAGGTAAGGGCTTTTACTCTTTCTCAACAGGTTTAATGATCTTTCTAGAAGAAAGTTTTTTTCTCCTTTCCTTAAAAAAGCCTCTATCAGTTATCTTTGACAGAGGCTTCATAGTTTTTTTTGTAATCTTAAATTACTTAGTCTTCTTCCAGATAAACCAGTTGAACAAACCAATCATCATGCCACCACCGATGATGTTACCAATGGTTACTGGAATTAAGTTTGAGAAGATAAAGTGCATCACATCAAGATCAGCATAATGATCCATGTTGATGTTGTTCATAAACTCAGGAATTGAGAAATAGTGCAGCACAATACCCATTGGGATCATAAACATATTGGCAATACTGTGTTCAAAGCCTGATGCTACGAACATGCCAATAGGGAAGAGCATTACTAAGAGTTTATCAGTTACAGTCTTACCACCCCATGATAACCATACAGCAATACATACCATGATGTTGCAGACAATACCTAGGCATAAAGCTTCAATAAACCCACGAGCATAAGCTAGAGCTCCAAAGCCATCTGATGGATAGACATGCTCAACCTTATGAAGTGCAGTATTTAAAATGGTAAGTCCCCAATTGCCATTGAAGTTCATATAGGTTCTGCCTAAGAAGATTAAAAGCACAATAATCATGGCACCTACAAAGTTACCAAAATAAACAGTAGCCCAGTTCTTTAATAAAGTAGCAGTGGTGATCTTACCTGATGCTTTGGCAATTAAAGTTAAAGTAGATGAGGTGAATAACTCTCCACCTAACAGTACTACTAAGAACAGTCCTAATGCGAAGAAAAGACCTCCTACAACTTTACCAGGTCCATCACCTAAAGCTGCAACAGCTGTAGTGTAGAAGCAGAAAGCTAAAGCAATTGAAGCACCAGCCAAAATTGCTAATAAAAAGGCTCTTGTAAATTTCTTTGAAGCTTTGTCTATCACATGATGTTCAGCAGCTTCAACCATGGCTTGAGGAGATAAAGCCTGTAATGATGGTGTATCACTCATAATATGTCTCGTGTTGTTTATAACCTTAAGATAAATTCACTTAGATAAATTCACTTTGTAAATCCAGTTAGAAAGTGAAATCCAGTAAAACCAATCTCTTTTTTGAAGTTGTTGTCTGTAGAAAAAACACAGATCTGCAATACCTAAGTAATTATTATCTAATCAGTCTTAGGTATTACTATGTGCATGTGTTCAAGGTGTAGTAAGTAGGATTTTTAAAGTCTCCTTACAAAATGACGTTCATTTTACATGAAAAAGTTATTTACATGAAAAGCAAAATAAGAGAGTTTAACTTTATTTCTAAGAATGTTGCCTACTTAAAGTTCAGTTGCTTTGTTTTAAGTGCTTTTAAAGAAGATGAGGCCTGAGCAGAATTAAAAGAATATATGTTCCTTTTAAGGAATATTGATACTGTTTGAAAGTGTGCTTTGATTAAAGCAGGCGCATTAGCTCCTGCTAAAGTTTAGCTTATCAAAGATATAAGATAGGCAATGTAGTTAAGACATAGTTTTTATTTTTTTTCTACTACTTAATTTCTGCATCAGTTAAAGTGCTTTCAGTTAAAGAGCCTGCCTTAGTCTGAATGCATAAGAACTCTAGATCAGTTGTTGCACTGATAGTTCTTACGCCAGCAGGGGCAATCTTTAAGAAAGAACCTTCCTTTACAGGATATTCTTTACCGTCAACACCAATTGAGCCAGTGCCCTTTAGCACAATCCATAACTCCTCGTTTTCCTTGTGCTTGTGAGCAAAAGGAGCCTTTGAGCCTGCTGTCATCTTGTTTACAGAGATCTCACAACCTGTAAGACCAAGAAGATCTTTTAAGAATAATTTTGAAGAGCAGGATAATTTTGCGTTCTTGCACTCCATCTCATAAGAACCGATGTCAGAAAATGAGCCGATATTAGCAAAGGTTGCATTGGTGTCTTTAACAAAATTCTCTAATTTCTTTGAGTTGTCTGATAACTTAAATGAAAGATCCATTTTTATATCTCCATAGAAACAATGTTAGTTGATTTATAACGTTAAATCCAAATCAGTGGTATTTATAAAAGTAGTTAGATATCTAACTATTTTTATATCAAAAAATCTATTCAAGGTTCTTACGAATACGATCCATAAGAGTTTCTACAAGTTCAGCTTCTTCAGTAGAAAAACCTTTATAAGCCTTTTCATTTAAATCGTGGCTGATCTTTTCAAAGACAGGTTTAAAGTCCAGTCCTTTTTGAGTCAGCTCAATTAAAGTTACACGGTTATCTTTACTTGAACGTGTTCTTTTAACAAGCTCTAATTTTTCTAGCTTATCAATTAACACTGTTACAGTAGCTTTGGTTCTATCTACTTTTTTAGCAAGCTCCTGCATAGACATAGCACCAAACATTAAGAGACATTTAATAATATCTCCATGTGAAGGAACTATTCCTTTAAGACCAGCTTTCTCTAGTTCATTAGTTAAGAATTGATTACCAGCCTTTCTTATTCGCGATGCGTAAAAAACAGCTAAATATTTCATGTCTTAATAATAGTTAGATATCTAACTAATGTCAACGAATTATTTTTAAATATTTCTGAAACTTTTATGGGCGGGAATTTTCTCAAATAGAAAAATATTTTTTCGATATAAAAGCCGTTTTGTAAAGATCTTATTAGAAATGTTAAAAAAAGTAGTTGACGAATTTTAATCTCATTATATAATGTAACGGCTTTTGAACGAGACCAGTTCGTTCAAGTGTCAGACTGGGGGTATAGCTCAGCTGGGAGAGCATCTGCTTTGCAAGCAGAGGGTCAACGGTTCGATCCCGTTTACCTCCACCATCTAAGATTTCCAAACAATCTTTTTCAAATCATAATCAATTTTTTCAAAAAATTTGTTGACGTTATAATTTTATTCGATATAATTATTCACGCTTTTTGACGTGGGGTTATAGCTCAGTTGGGAGAGCGCTTGCATGGCATGCAAGAGGTCATCGGTTCGATCCCGTTTAGCTCCACCAACGTCAATAAGTCATCTCTTTTGTGGGGGTATAGCTCAGCTGGGAGAGCATCTGCTTTGCAAGCAGAGGGTCAACGGTTCGATCCCGTTTACCTCCACCACCTAAGTTTTAGCTTTTTTCCTGAAATCCTTGATCAAACCTTCAAAAAATACAAACAAATCTTAACATGTTGCTCAATAGAGACTAAGTTTTTTGCTAATTTTCGTGTTGCTATTGTTATAATTGCAATAATTGAAAATTAGATGAATTACTGAGGTTTTTGATGAACTTAAAGATTACTACTCTTGCAGTAGCTTTAGCTACTTCACTGAGCTTGTCTGCCCATGCCGAAGATTTAATGGATATCTATAAAGAGGCTTTACAGAAAGATACTCAAGTAGCTCAGGCAAAAGCTGATGCTGATGCAGCTCATGCAGGCCTTACAGAAGCTACAGCTGCACTGTTGCCTCAAATTGATGTTGTAGGTTCAATTACTAAGACCAGAACAAATACCATCAAAGCTTACAATGCTCGTGGTAGCAATAAGAACAGCTCTGCTGCTTTAACTTTATCTCAGCAGATCTGGCGTCATAGCTCATGGGCTAACAGATCGATTGCAGAAAAAACTGCAACTTTAAAAGATCTTGCATACGCTGATGCACAGCAAAGCTTAATTTTAAGAGTAAGCAATGCTTACTTTAATGTATTAAGTGCCGCTGATACCTTAAAATTCCAAAAGGCTAATAATGCTGCTCTAAAGCGTCAGCTAGCTGAAGCTGAGCGTCGTTTAAACGTAGGTTTAATCGCTGAAACCGATAAGTTAGAAGCTCAGGCTGCATACGATTTATCAAATGCTGCTGTAATTGCAGCAGAAAATGCTCTTATCAATTCATACGAGCAGATCAGAGTTTTAACTGGTCGAAAGATTTCTGTAGAGCAGTTATCAAAACTTGATGAAAGCAAGTTTGATACTCCTCGTGTTGATAAAGATTTATCAAAGTTAGTTAAGAGCGCTGAAGAGAATAACTTAAGCTTACAACAGCAGGTTGTAAACCGTGATATTGCTAAAGACAATATTACTTTAGCTCGTTCAGGTCATGAGCCTACCTTAGACTTAAATGCAAATTTAAGAACAGGTTACACTGACTATACATCTAATGTTCCTGAGGCAAGCTTTGTTGATAACAACGCCTGGTCTAAGTCTGTAGGTTTAACTCTAAGTGTACCTATCTTCCACGGCGGTGCTACATCAGCTGCTGTTGATAAAGCTCAGGCTCAGTACATCGCTGCATCAGAGTCTTTAGAGTACGCTCACCGTTCACTGCTTACTAATGTAAACAACAGCTATAACAACGTTAATGCTGCTATCAGCTCTGTAACCGCTTATAAGAACTCAGTTAAATCATCAGAATCAGCTTTAAAGGCAACTAAGGCTGGTTACGATGTAGGTACTCGTACTATGACTGATGTTTTAAATGCAACTCAGAAGTTATATGACTCAATGCAGAAGTCTGCAGAGTCTCGTTATAACTACATCGAGTCTCGTTTAGCGCTGTTATACTCTGAAGGTGACTTAAAAGTAGAGCATATCAATCAGATCAATTCAGGTTTAAAGAAATAAGATCTAACCTATAGTCTTATTTAAAACTTAAGCCGGAGAGCGGAGATGTTGTCCGGCTTTTCTTACACTTCAATAGTAAATCTCTCTTCATATTTAGCTTTACGGCAACCAAATGAAGCTGATCGTTATCACAAAAATTGTTAGTTAATCATATACTGTAGTTAACTTGCAAGTTTAAGTGGGTCCATATATAAAGAACATCCTGTAAGGCTTCGCTTCAGGATCTTATTAACTGTTTTGACAACAAAAGAGCTATCAATTTTGGTGACACTGATCGGTTCTATTTGTTTGCCGTAAAAGAAAAACAAAAGCTAATTGAAGAAGGCAAGATAAAGAAAAGCCTTTACCTCCAATTGCGGGAGACGAAATTCCTTTTGATATTCCAAATAGTTGGATGTGGTGCCAATTAGGTGATGTAACAACATACTCTCAAACAAAAGTTAAAATTAACGGAAAAGACATATGCAGTAATATTTGGTCATTGGATCTTGAAGATATAGAGAAAGATACAGGCAAAATTCTGAATAAAGTGCAATCATCTGAAAGAAAAATAAAAGGTGATAAAACAAAGTTCTTTAAAGGCGATATTACTTTATAGTAAGTTGCGACCTTATCTAAGAAAGATATTAGTCGCACCTGAAAATGGAATTTGTACTTCAGAGTTGGTGCCATTCTCGTCGTATAAGACAGAATTTAATTGGTATTTGCTTTATTTGTTAAAAAGTAGTTATATTGACTTAACGGTTAACAATGCAACTTACGGAATGAAGATGCCTAGAGTATCAGCTGAAACAATGGTTAATTTATTAGTTCCTCTTCCCCCATTATCAGAGCAAAAACGAATAGTAGCTAAAGTCGAGGAGTTGCTATCTTTATGCGATAAGTTAAAACTTAAATAGCATTTCTAAATGAGATACTAGCCTATTGTTGATGAGAATTAACTTTCAAATCGACAATAGTTTAATCTCATTATAAAACTGTTCTCAATAGGCTCCTTACCCCTTTGTGAATTATAGGTGAGTTTCTGACAGTATTAGTTTGCAATAAAAGCTCTCTTTATTGGCAAATGCAAGGTCTTCTTTCTCTTCTTACATTCAATATTTTGTTCAGAAAACAATCTGGCTCATATTTATTCATTTCATAAGTCTGTACTCGATTTTGTTTGCAACAAGAGCTAGCTAAAGAACACTTTTTAAGTGATCTCTTATTTTTACAACCAACATGCTCTGTGAAGATATTTAGAATTTTTGGAGAGAATTTTTTATGAAGTGGAGCGAGTGACGGGAATCGAACCCGCGTCAGTAGCTTGGGAAGCTGCAGTTCTACCATTGAACTACACTCGCATTTTGAAATATTCAGACTTGCTGTTGCTCCTGAACTTGTGGCGCAAATTGTACCAAATTCTTGATATTTGGGCAAACTCAATTTAGCAGTTAAATTGCTCTGATAAGATTGATCTTAATTCAGCATGAATTTGTATCATGAGGAACAGAAACTCCACCTCAAATCAAGGTGGAGTTCTAGATATGCTATTGGTCTTAATAACTATTGCTTAGATAGCAAGTTTTCTCTTGATGTACTGAATACTATCTGTGATGGTATTAGTATCTGTTGCAGAGGAAGCTGAGGTTACACACTTAAGACCTGCATGATCACCATCAATTAACTCACCGTAGCAGGTAAGAGGCAATACCTGACCTAAGACCTTAAGTCCCATAGATTTTAGCTCTCTGTAAGCTGCTACCGTAAATTCAGCTCCTTTAGTGTAAAGAGCCTGTACATCAGGTCGTTTTTCAAGAACTTTCTGTACAATCTGACCATAAGCTGTAGAAATGATATCTAAAGCTTCAGTTTGAGTTCTGTTGGTCTTTAAAAGCATTTCCTGATATTCAGCTGAGAGCTGATTGTTAACTTCCATATTGTCAGATACAGCAAATGAGATGGTGTAGTTGTTGAACTTTGTGGAGATCTCATCTACTACACGGTTAATCTCGGCATTACGGTGTTGCTGATCTTCTAATAACTCAAGATTATGTACGGTGACGATATTAACTTTCTCTTCAAGTCTTAACAGTTCAACCTGAGCTGAAATTAAAGGATTTACACCACCTACAATACCAAAGATCTTCGCACCTGAGGCTGCGGTGGCAACAGACTTGGTTCTCATCACCTTACGGGCTAATGTAGCTGTAAAAGGACCAGGATCTACAGCTAAGAACTTAATCTTTGAGATCACCACCGCATCAGCAATCTTGTTGATATCTTCCTGAGAAGTGCAATCAAAAACGATAGCTCTTGTACCAGCATCAGCTAACTCTTTAATCTTTAGCGCAAGATTATCTGTGCCTTTTAAGAACTCTTTTAAGTGCAGTGGTTCTGCTTTGTACTGGAACTTTTCTGTAAATAAGTCAGCTACACGACCTGATTCTGCTGGATACAGATCTTCAAGACCTGCTAAGGATTTTTGCAGAGGCTTACCATCAACTAGGATATAACCGCCAACATTGGTTCTGCGCAATGCTGGGAAAGCAGGAACTACAATGGCAACTCTATCAGGATCACCTAGGGCATCTAACAGAGCTTCTGTTTCAGCACAGGTGTTGCCTCTCATAGCAGGGTCAATACGTTTAGCATAAAGCTTTACTTCATCAGACTTTAAAAGTTTAGCAGCTGAGAACACCATCTGATAGCTCTGTTGAGCAGTAAGATTTCTTGAATTAGTTGAATACACAAAGCAGTCATACTTTTGTGTAATAGGATCTTTTAAACCGCGAGTGCTCATTAAAGAGCAAACTGTATTGCCATTTTTCTCTAATAAAGAACCAACAGCTGAGCCGCCGGTGATTTCATCTGCAATCACTATACATTGTGGCATTATTATTTATCTCCTTTAGCCGAGAGTTGCAATCTTTGCACGCAGGGTAAGAATGCTTGAAGGTACAACAGACATTTCATCAACTCCAAGCTGAATTAATTTTCCTAGGAATTTCTCATCTGAGGCAAGCTCACCGCAGATACCAACCCAAATTCCAGCTGCATGACCATTTTTAACCGTAGTTTCAATGAGTCTTACCACAGCATGGTGGTATGGATTTAGATAACTTCCAAGATCTGCATTTTGCCTGTCAGCAGCTAGTGTGAACTGAGTTAAATCATTAGTACCGATACTAAAGAAATCTACTAATGGAGCTAACTCATCTGAGATTAAAGCTGCAGCAGGGGTTTCAATCATGATGCCAAATTCAACATCATCTTTAAAAGGAAGTTCTTGAGCAGTAAGCTCCTTTTTAATGTCATCGATAATTCTCTTGCATTCTATGACTTCTTCAACCGAAGTAATCATAGGGATCATGACAGAGAGGTTACCAAAGACGGAGGCTCTGTAAAGAGCGCGTAACTGTGTTTTAAATAAGGCTCTGTTAGTAAGACAAAGACGAATTGCTCTTACACCCATAGCAGGGTTTTCTTCAGGTTTGAGCATGAAGTATTCAGCAGTCTTATCAGCACCGATATCAAGAGTTCTGATGATGACCTTCTTACCGTTCATGCCTTTTAGAACATCTTTATAAATCTTAAACTGCTCTTCTTCTGTAGGGTAGTCATGAGCCTGCATGTAGATGTATTCACTTCTAAACAGACCGATACCTTCAGCGTCTGAGGCTTTAATCAGATCGATATCAGCTAAGGAGCCTGAGTTTGCATACAGGCGAATAGTGCGACCTGAACGGGTCTTAGTTTCTTTACCACGGTATTCTTCTAAATGGGAGTGCTGAACATCGTCAGTCTTCTTCATTTCGGTAAAGCGCAGAATGGTTGATTCGTCAGGTTCTATGTAAACATAACCTGAATTTCCATCAACAATGGCTTTTTTACCTTCAAGATCTTCAGTTAACTCCTCACCGATGCAGACAATGGTAGGAATACCCATGGTTCTGGCAAAGATAGCAGTATGCGATCTTGTAGAACCTTTAGAGGTGATGATACCGGTAACTTTTTGGTTATCTAGCTGAACAGTCTCTGATGGTACCAAATCATCAGTTGCAAGAATAACAGGACCCTTGTTATCAAAGCTAAGACCATGTTTTTTGAGCTTACCAGCATGCATCATCAGAATTTCTTTAACACGTCTTGAAATATCGATGACGTCAGCTGCACGACCACGCATGTAGTCGTTATCCATTTCTAAGAACTGCTTTTCAAATTTGTGAGCAACCTTAGTTACGGCATACTCAGCATTAGCATGTTCTTTTTCAATGAGTTTATTAACAGATGATACATAGTCAGGATCATCTAACATCATCTGATGGATCTGGAAAACTACGGCATTTTGCTCGCCTAGTTTTTCTAAAGAGGCATCATACAATGCGCTTAACTGTGAAATGGCATGAAGTCTAGCTTTTTCAAAGCGTTCGCACTCTGCTTTAGTATCTGAAACAGAAGTCTTTTCAAGACCAGTTTTAGCTCTTTTTAAGAAGCTAATAGTACCAAAGGCGATGCCTTTGTTGGCAACAGTACCTTCGAGCATCGATATATTCTTATTTTTGCTGTTCAAGATATCACCTTTTGTCATTAGATAATTCTTTAGATCATAAGGGTATATTCTGATTATATCTGCAAATTCTTATAAGTTAGGTGATAGGTATATAAAAAAATAAGATTGAAGGCTAAATTTTAAGGTGTACAGCATTAATGTGCCTGAGTAAAAGATCTGTTGGTAATTGAGTTCTAGTTGAATGTGCTGGGGAAAATGATTTTGTATAAAAGAGCTTGGATAAGTTTGCTGATGTGATCTAAGAACACCTTCAACGCACATAGTGTGCAGAAAGAACTTATATTGGCAGAGTTTATTCAGATTGAACATATGGCAAGTGCTCATAGTAAAAAGCAAGAGTTTTAACTAGACCTATGGACAAGACACTTAATATGGGCTATCTTAGCCACGTGTCCTTTCAATGTATGCGGTAAATCCGTGCTTTCTTTTTTACGGTAAATCCACGTTTTCTACATTCTAAAGGACACTTTATCGGAAATTATCGATATCCAAATAAAACCCGTTTTACGGTTTACTGCATTACCATGTGGAAACATTACGCATTACTGTCAGCTTTATTTGCAGCTCTGACAGCTATCTTTGCAAAAATCGGTGTTAAGGATATTAACTCTAACCTTGCAACCGCCATCCGCACTACTGTAATTTTATTTCTGACATGGGGCATAGTATTTTTTACTGACAGAGTAAGTGAAATTAAAGATATCAGTCGTCATACCTGGTGTTTTTTACTACTCTCAGGAATTGCAACTGGTCTGTCCTGTCTCTTTTATTTTAAAGCGTTGCAGTCAGGTGTCGTTTCACGAGTTGCTCCTATTGATAAATAAGACAGCATAACAGTTTGTTGAGTGCGTTGTGTAAGATAACCTTGTCTAGAGCTTTGCACTTATAAAGGTAGATTATTTTGATTACGTTGTTATGTCATAAATATGTGGAGGAAATATGGCTTTATATAAGACTGTATTAGTTACAGGAGCCTCAGCAGGCTTTGGTTTTGCTATTTGTGAAAAACTTGCAAGTCAAGGTTACAAAGTAATTGCAACAGCACGTCGTCAAGACAAATTAGATGCCTTAGCAAATAAATATGAAGGTCTGATCTTCCCATTAAAGCTTGATGTAACTGATACTGAAGCAGTTGATTCTATCTTAGATAAGTTACCTGATGAGTTTAAAAACATTGATGTTTTAGTTAATAACGCAGGTTTAGCCTTAGGTCAGGACAAAGCATTTACCTGCTCTTTAAAAGACTGGCATACCATGGTTAATACCAACATCAAAGGGTTACTCAATATTACTCACAAACTGCTACCATTGATGGTTAAAAAGAACAAAGGTTATATCATCAATTTAGGCTCAACTGCCGGTGCATGGCCATATACAGGAGGCAATGTCTACGGCGGTACTAAAGCTTTTGTTGAGCAGTTTTCAAGAAATCTAAGATGTGATTTAGCAGGTACTGCACTTAAAGTTACTGTAATTAAGCCAGGTCTTTGCTCTAATACAGAATTCTCAAATGTACGTTTTAAGGGCGACAACGAAAAGGCTGCTGCTGTTTACAAAGATGTTGAAGCAATTTTACCTGAGGATATTGCTAATACTGTAGATTATCTCTTAAGCACTCCAGCTCACATGAATATCAATGAACTTGAAATCATGCCTGTATGTCAGACTTTTGGTGGTCTTTTAGTTACCAGAAATCTTGATTTAGATGAGAAGTAATTAGAGAAAATTGAATAAGAATGTAGGTGTTCCTACATCCTTATTTGAGATCGTCGTCTGTAACGACACTGCGTGTAACTATTTTAGCTTTTTACAAGCTACAAGACAGTTCTTTCCAGAAAATGCAATTCCATAGGCAAAGATACTTTGAGTCATGCTGTTTTGCAAGAAAGGTTCAGCATAGTTCTTCTCTTCTATTTGTGATAGTGCTTTTTTACTTAAGGATACTAAATCAGAACCTAAAGAGCCTACTTTTAATTCGATAATTACAGCTTTTTCTGAAAAAGTATCCGCAAAGGAGATATCAGAATAACCATTGCCTGCTTCATTATTTGAGTGATATTCGGAGAAAAAATTTTCAGAGCAGTTGGTGAAAAGACCATTTAGATAGCCGTGGTAGTAATTCTCTAATGGAGCTTTAGTTGCATTGTCTCTTAATGAGATAAATCTCATTAAAATGGCACGAAGTTTTGTTTGAGCAAAACTGTTATCTCCATTTAAGAGAGCAGTTGCTATTTCATCAGCAACAGAGTTAGGGGCAATTTCTTTATTAAATCTCCTTTGAATGCTATCTTTAAAGCAATTTTTGATTTCCAAATTAGGAATTCTTACAAAGACATCATTATTAGATACAGTGTTTATTCTAAGATTTTTATTATTAGACTTATCCCAGTCTAAGGTCAGATATCCAGTATGTAGGAGTAACGACCAGAAATCATTAGGATCATGCTCTGACAGACTGTCATAGTTCATGGAGTCGTTTAGAATAAAGCTAATTGATTTACCATCAACTAAATCTTGCATCTTTCGAGTATCACTGTCGGTTAAATAACCAAGATATTCACCTAAGGCACTGTCAGATGAAGAATTTGCCCAATAGTTATTAGCTTTTACCAACTCTGTATGACCATTTAGATTGTTTTTATAATTTTCTTTAATGAAATTTACCACATCCCATGGACAGAACATCTCTTTGTCACAGAACTTATAACCGTCATAGTTATTTTTAACGTCTGTAGCATAATCATCCATCTCATAATCTTCTAAGAACTTATATGTTTCATCTTTGGTAAAACCAATGATTCCAGTTAAATCCATATCTGTGGAGATTACTGTATTTACATTAAGGTTATTAACACCTGTAAAGATACTGTTCTTGGCTACCTTTAAACATCCTGTAATGACTGTCTTGCTAATTGGAGATTCATTTCCGATGTTGTTTTTTAATACACCTAAAAAGCCTGACATTAAGGTTACCATTCTCTTATGAAATGTTGGTTCATAATCAGGCTCTTTCTTATGGCGTCTTTTATCATCCAAATCGTGATATGAAGCTTTTGCTAAAGGTACATCATATTCATCAATAAGAAGAATTGGTTGTCTTCCATATTCTTTATACAGGAAAGTTGCTAAGTTCTTTAAAGAATTTTTTACTCGCTGTGAGTTATTGATGTCTTCTAGATAGTTAATATCTGTAAGCTGTCTTAAGATAACTTTGTCTGATTCATCAAGTTTATTGCTGTTTAGCAGGTAAAAATATCTTTTAGAAACATCCCAAACAATATCAGCAAACATCTTATAAGCTTCTTCAAAAGTATCAGCTTCCATATCTTTTAAAGAAACAGCAATAACAGGACATTGTCCCATGAACTTATCACAGAATTCTTTGTCTTCTAATATCTTAGTACCTTTAAAGAGCTCTAGTTGTTTTGAGTTATCAAATGGCTTTTCAGGATTGATTTTCAAAAATGAGTCAAACATGCTCATGAGCAGAGTCTTACCAAAACGTCTTGGTCTTGTAAGCAACAATACATCTGAAGAATCAACTCCAAAGACCTGCTTTATGTAGGGAGTTTTATCTACAAAATAGCAATCTTGTGCTCTTAACTTTGTAAAGTCATCCTTACCATATGGTAATGCTAAGAATTGTTTGTTGCTCATTATTCTGTTCCTGTTTTTCTCTTCTTATATTGATTATACACAATAAAATTTATGATACCTGTCATTACTGTCATTTATTGTTAGCAAGACAGCTCTTTAAAGAGAAAATTTTCGTTGTAATCGTTTGCGCTTACTTTTGTGCTTATATTCGTTTTTAAACTCAAATATTCAACTGTGAATAAAATTATATTTTGAAATATAAGCGTTTTTTATAATGATAATTTTGTGGTGTATTTGCGTAAGCTATTAACGTAAAGGGTTGCAAAATAGTGATATAAATCTAATTTTTCTTGAATATACGTCTTAAAAAAGATAAGGCTGTCACGTTTTATTTACATAATAAAATCATTTTTCATTTCATGCCCTAAAATCAAATTCAGAAAGAAGCTATAAATCAATAAAGATGAAGTCTTTTTTCTTTACAAACATACAATACATAGGAGTTATTATGAAACTAGTAAAAGCTGTCTTGGCTGTATCTTTAGGCGCTGCAATTGCAGCTTCTTCAATGTCAGCTGTTCAGGCAAAGCAGATCACAATCGGTTTTTCTCAGATCGGTGCTGAGTCAGAGTGGCGTACAGCTAACACCAATGATGTAAAAGCAGCAGCAAAAGCACACAACATCAACTTAAAGTTCTCTGATGCTCAGCAGAAACAAGAGAATCAGATCAAAGCAATTCGAACTTTCATTGCTCAGAAAGTTGACTTAATCGGTTTCGTACCTATCGTTGCAACCGGTTGGGATAACATTCTTCGTGAAGCAAAGCGTGCAAAGATCCCTGTATTGGTAATGGACCGTGATTTAACAGTTTCTGATCCTTCATTGTATGTTGCAAAGATCGGTACCGATAGCTACACCGAAGGTCGTAAGGTATTCGATTGGTTAGATACATATGTTCACAAGAACAATGTAAAACCACGTAATGGTGGTGACAAGTTAAATATTGTTATCCTTGAGGGTACTGTGGGTGCATCAGCAACCACCGGTCGTGGTAACGGCTTTAACGATGCATTAAAAGAGTCACCAAACAAGGATATGTATAACATCTTAGCTTCACAGACTGGTGACTTTACCCGTCAGAAGGGTCAGGAAGTTATGGAGTCATTCTTAAAGTCAAATCCTAAGGATATCGATGTTCTATTTGCTATGAATGACGATATGGCATTAGGAGCAATTCAGGCTATTGAAGCTGCTGGTCTAAAACCTGCTAAAGACATCATTATCGTATCAGTTGACGGTGTAAAGGGTATCTTCCAGGCAATGATCGAAGGCAAGTCAAATGCTACAGTTGAGTGTAACCCATTACAGGGTGATCTGTTCTTCTCAACAGCTGAAAAGATCTTAAAGGGTGAATCTGTACCTAAGAGCGTATTCGTTGAGGAAGGTGTATTCCCAGCAGATACAGCTAAAGATGTATTCCCAACACGTAAGTACTAATTCATAGTAACTCTAGAAGAAGGGTGCCTATGGCACCCTTACTTAATCGTAATCGCACTCAAAGTATCAATTCATTCTGAATCTCTCTTTTTAATGTGTTTTGAGAGGATCAGGATTTTAAGTTGTTGAAGAACACCTGCATGAGGAGGGCTATATATGGCCTTGCAAGATAACGACTATATACTGCAGATGAAACATATAGACATGTTCTTCCCTGGAGTGAAAGCCTTAAAGGATGTTGAGTTTAATCTTAAAAAAGGCGAAATTATTTCTCTTATGGGAGAGAACGGTGCTGGTAAGTCTACCTTAGTTAAAGTTTTAACTGGTGTATATCATAAAACAAACGGCACAATTGTATTTGATGGCAAGCAAATAGAGCCTACCACTCCTCTTGCCAGCCAGAAGATGGGCATTTCCACTGTGTATCAGGAAGTTAACCTGTGCGCAAACTTATCTGTAGCTGAAAACATTTACATCGGACGTGAGCCACGTGGAAGCTTTGGTCGTATTGACTGGGCAACCATGCAGAAGAATGCTTCAGATCTTCTGTTCAAAGAATTAGGTATCGATATCGATGTTACCAAAGAATTGAATTTCTATCCTGTTGCCATGCAGCAGATGATTGCAATTGCTCGTGCAATCGACACTAAATGTAAAGTTCTGATTTTAGATGAGCCTACCTCATCATTATCAGATAAAGAAACTGAAAGACTGTTTAAGATCATGAGAACACTTCGTGATCAGGGCATTTCAATTATCTTTATTTCTCACTTCTTAGAGCAGATTTATACCATCTGCGATAGGGTAACCATCTTACGTGATGGTACCTATGTGGGTGAGTATGAGATTAAAGATCTTCCAAGAATTCAGCTTATTTCAAAGATGATGGGTAAAGAGGTTAAAGAAGGTGAGATTGAGTCAAATGTTGATAAATCTGTACCTCGCAGCAACACCTTTATTGAAGCTGATCATGTAACAGTACCTGGTAAGGTAAAAGATCTGTGCATGGATATTAAAGAAGGTGAGGTTGTAGGATTTGCAGGTCTTTTAGGTTCAGGTAGATCAGAAATTGCTGAGACCTTGTTTGGAACCATGCTAAAGAGCAGTGGCAACATCTATGTTGATGGAGTTTCTGTTTCTATAAAGTCACCAATGGATATGATGAAAAAACGTGTAGCTTTCTGTCCTGAGGATAGAAAAGTACAGGGCATCATCGGTGATCTTTCTGTAAGAGAGAACATTATCTTAGCTCTTCAGGCTAAAAACGGAATGTTCCGTCACATGTCTCGAGCACGTCAGAACAAGTTAGCAGATTACTACATCAACTTATTAAGAATTAAAGTTTCAGATAGAGAGCAGTTAATTAAGAATCTGTCTGGTGGTAATCAGCAGAAGGTGATTATTGCACGTTGGCTTGCAACCGAGCCTAACTTACTAATCTTAGATGAGCCTACTCGCGGTATCGATGTTGGTACTAAGACAGAAATTGAGTCATTAGCAGTATCTCTTGCTAAAGAAAAAGGTATGTCTGTAGTCTTCATCTCAGGAGAGATGGGAGAAATGGTACGTACCTGCTCAAGAATTATGATCATAAGAGATCATGAAAAGGTAACCGAGCTTAACGGTGATGAAATTTCAACTGCACACATCATGCAGGCGATTGCAGGAGATTATCATGGAAAATCTTGTTAAAAAATTTACCAAAAGCTCACTGGCATTGCCTTTAATCGCACTTGCCTTGTTGCTTTTATTTAATGCACTGTTTGTAGATAATTTCTTTAAGATTGAAATTATGCAAAACGGTAACCTCTACGGTCGTCCTATTGATATTCTCTACCGTGCTTCATCACTTATCATCCTGGCTTTAGGTATGACTTTTGTGATTGCAACGGGTGGTATTGATATTTCTGTAGGTGCTGTGGTTGCAATCTCATCAGCTACTTGCTGTGTGCTCTTAGGTGGTGATATTTCAGGTATTCCTCATCATCCATTCTTTGTAGCAATTATCTGTTCGCTCTTAGTCGGTGTTGTGGCCGGTATTTGGAACGGAACTTTGGTTGCAAAGTTCAAGATTCAGGCTATGGTTGCAACTTTGATTTTAATGACAGCAGGTCGTGGTATCGCTCAGTTGATGACTGATGGTCAGATCATTACCGTTTACTACAAGCCATTTGCTTACATCGGTGGCAATATTCCTGGTGTAATGTTACCTACAGCAATGTTAATTGCTCTGGCTATGGTTTTATTAGTTATCTTCTTAGACAAGAGAACTTCTATAGGTCTTATGATTCAGTCAGTTGGTATTAACGCAAATGCTGCCCGTTACTCAGGTATTAAAGTTACCGCAGTGTTATTTGCTGTATATATCTTCTCAGGCTTCTGCGCAGGTACTGCAGGCTTAATTGAAGGTTCTCTCATTCGAGCTGCTGATGCTAATAACGCCGGCTTGAACATGGAAATGGATGCCATTTTGGCTGTTACCTTAGGTGGTACCTTAATGGTTGGTGGCAGATACTACATTGGTGGTACTATCATCGGTGCTATTACCATTCAGACCTTAACTACAACCATGTACGCAATCGGTGTTTCATCAGACAGATTACCTGCTGTAAAGGCTGTGGTAATTCTTTTGATCATCGTATTCCAGTCAGAGAAGTTTAAGCAGATGTACAGTGACTATAAGTTTAAACACTTAAAGAAGTCAGAAAATACTAAGGAGGCAACAAATGCGTAGGTTCATTTCAAACCTGGTTGCATCTCAGAACTTTCCTTTCTATGTAACAGGTGCTCTATTTATCATCCTGTTCGGAATCGGTTCTGTTGCTTTTGAAGGTTTCTTCTCACCACAGGTGTTTTTAAACCTCTTCATTGACAATGCTCCACTTATCATTGTGACTGTAGGTATTACCTTCACCATTATCTCTGGCTTTGGTGGTATCGACCTGTCAGTTGGTGCGGTGGTATCGCTTACCTGTATGTCACTTGCTGTAATGATGAGAGACACCTCTTTAAGCCCATACTTATGTATGTTCTTAGTCCTCTTCATCGGTATTGCAGTAGGTCTAATTAACGGTTTACTTATCACTTATTTCAGACTGCAACCTTTCATTGTTACCTTAGGTACTATGTTCCTTTGCAGAGGTTTAACCGCTATTCTGTCACGTGACAGTGTGCCAATTGACAATCAGTTCTACTCAGATTTGGCATTCTTCTCAGTGCCAATCGGTGATTGCTTCTTATCATTAGGAGCTTTAATTGCCCTTGTAATGGTAGTTATTGCAACCATCATCTTACGCTATACCTCATTTGGTCGTGGTGTATATGCAATCGGTGGTAATGAGCAGTCAGCAAGACTAATGGGCTTGAAGGTAGATTCAATTCGAGTTCGTGTTTATGTAATCTCAGGCTTCTGTGCTGCCTTAGGTGGTATTACCTACTCATGGATCATGCTATCTGGCTATACCTTACATGGTTTAGGTATGGAAATGGATGCTATTGCTTCATCTGTTATCGGTGGTACTCAGTTAATGGGCGGTGTAGGCTTCATGCCTGGTACTCTGTTAGGTGTAATGATTCAAGGTACTATCTTAACCCTGATCTCCTTCCAAGGTACTCTCTCAGCTTGGTGGACCAAGATTGTAGTAGGTTTACTGCTATGTTTATTCATCATCATGCAGGCTGTTGTAAATGCACACAAGAGCAAGCTCATGAATATGAACGCTGAAGGTTCTGTCCCTCCTAAGAAATAGGAACAAAGATCACAATTATAAATTTGCAAACAGGGGCTATGTCACAGAATATGCCCCTGTATAT
>HF987906.1 GCA_000431835.1 Succinatimonas sp. CAG:777 | reverse complement strand
GTGAGAGTAGGTCACTGCCAGGCTTCCCTTCCTAAGAACCCGTATCAGTTTTCTGGTACGGGTTTTTGCTTTTCTACGCTCTACTTTTCTAAAATTTACTAAAAAGGCTATAATTACGTAAATTTACTAATAAGGACGTAATTATGGACAAGCATGACAGATCTTATCTATCTAAAGTAAGCATCAAAAATCCAATTCATTTTATCTCATTAGGTTTCGGATCTGGTCTTATTCCTAAAGCTCCAGGTACCTACGGTTCATTAGCAGCTCTACCTATCTGCATGCTTTTAGTTTATTTACCTTGGCAAGTACAAATAGCTGTAGCTGTGCTTACTTTCTTTGTAGGCTGGTATGCATCTTCAGTTACAGAGAAAGCTATGGGTATGCATGATAACAGTGCTATTGTTATCGATGAGTTTGATGGTATGTTCATATCTATCATCTGCTTCCCATCTGTTTGGTATTACGCAATCTTTGCTTTTGTGTTATTTAGAATCTTTGATATCTTAAAACCATTTCCTATCAGCATGCTTGATAAACGCATAGGAGGCGGTTTAGGTGTGATGCTTGATGATGTACTCGCCGGACTCTTTGCTTTAGCCTCTGCGCACGTTATTTTTGCATTATGGCTGTAATTCAGTTAGCTTTGTAACTGCAGGATACTTTAAATTTTAAATAGTTTTTTATTGTAGTTAAATAATGTTTCTTCTAATGGATTTTGTAGACTACTCATCGTTTGTCGATGTATGTCAGTGTGCGGAGCATACATGATTGCAGTTTCTGAGATTATGCGCAGGATGATCACTTTTTCTGAAGGAAATCTTCATGATATCGATCACCTCATAAGAGTCTGGACCTATGCTAAAACCATAGGTGAATTAGAGCACCTTGACAGTGAAACACAGTACATCCTGGAAGTTGCTGCTATAACACATGATATTGCCTGTCCTCTCTGCCGTGCAAAATACGGCAACACCAACTCTAAGCATCAGGAAACAGAAGGCGAACAGCTTGTCGTTCAGTTTCTAAAAGATTCCGTTATTGATGAAAGCATATTAAAGCGAGTGCAGTATCTTGTGGGACACCATCACACTCTGACTGAAATTGATGGTACAGATCATCAGATCCTGATTGAAGCAGATTACATCGCCAATGCTTCAGAGAAAGGATACAGAAAACAGTCTATCGAAAATTTTATGAAACACATCTTTAAAACTGAGGCGGGAAAAGAGCTTCTCAAGAGTGTTTTCAGACTGTGATAAAACGGGGGAATTCTATGGTTTTATACGATGCAGGAGCTTTTACAGCAGTGCTTCAGTCTTAAAGATCTGCAATGAGTAAAAATAGGAGCTCTCCATGCAGTAGCTCCTCGAGAGATGTTTCTAATAGTTTCTTAACTTTTTAAAAGGCATCCTGATACATATCATTTCTGAGTTTCCATAATGCCTTTAAAAAGTCAGAGCTTTTTTTATCATTCTTTCCAAAGATCAGATCTTCGATTTTATCAACAATCTCATCATCAGCTCTGTCTTCATAAGAATCAAACTCATAGCCATCCAAATTTTTCAACTCATTCTTAGCAATAACATCTGACATAATCAGCCAACCTATCAAAACTAACCACAACAACCAGGTTTATAACTCATGTTCAAAAAATAACGATCAGCAAAACTTCAATACAACTATTCTTTATACAACAAACGGTTAAATATATTTTTTCTTTCTACGACTATAAATATACAGGCTCATTATTAAAGATCTGATCTTCAATTGTTATGTTTTTGTAAAGTCATGAGCTGGCATTAATAAGCTCTTTATGACCTTATATAACTCTGATCTCTCAGTTCATAACTGTTGAGTGAAAGTAAGATTGTGATCTGATTGGATATGATCGGCTAGAGAAAAAGGAGGACAGTGTCCTCCTTTAGATGAATTTAGGTTTT
Source organism: Succinatimonas sp. CAG:777 (assembly GCA_000431835.1). Taxonomy (GTDB): domain Bacteria; phylum Pseudomonadota; class Gammaproteobacteria; order Enterobacterales; family Succinivibrionaceae; genus Succinivibrio. Next base: position 1,489 of record HF987906.1, on the reverse strand, counting down.
ACTGCTTAAGATCAGTCTTAAGATGTCTTTATTTATGCCTCGCCAAAAACTTCAGTTGCAATTTCCTTTACCAGTGCTAGCTTTTTCCACTGATCTTCATCGGTAAGCTTATTTCCGATCTCGCATGAGGCAAATCCGCACTGAGGAGACAGGCACAGTCTTTCTAAAGGAATGTATTTAGAAGCTTCTTTAATTCTCTTTTTGATGAATTCCTTATCCTCCAGCAGAGCTCTTTTTGAAGTAATTAAACCTAAGACTACCTTCTTGTCTTCAGGTACATATTTTAATGGTTCAAAACCGCCGGATCTTTCATCGTCAAACTCAAGATAGAAGGCATCAACATTTTCTCGTGCAAAGAGAATAGGTGCAACAGGATCATATGCTCCTGTGCAGGCATAAGTTGAGTGATAGTTACCTCGACAGATGTGTGTTGTTAGTGCAAGATCTTCAGGGCGGTCCTGATAGGCAAGATTGTTCACTCTAAGGTATTTCTCAGCTTCCTCTTCTAAAGATACATTTCCGTTCTGACGTGCTGCCCAGTACTTCTCATCCACAAACATTCCCCAGGTACAGTCATCAACCTGGATATTTCTGCATCCTGCTGCATACAGTTCTCTGATAACTGTTCTGTAGGCAGCACCGATGTCTTCAATTAGTTCATCAAGGTTAGGGTAGAATTTTTTGGTGTTTTCAATATTGTCCTTTCTGAAAAGTTCAGCGAGCAGCTGAGCAGGAGCGGGAAAGGTCTGCTTTGCAACATGGTTTTCATCAGAGAACTGATTAACAAACTTAAAGTGCTCAACAAAAGGATGGTTTTCTCCTGAAATTTTGCCGACAATTTTGATTGAGCCTTTTGCCGTTTCCTCATTATGGAAAAAGTAACCGTGACTCAGTTCGGTCTGCTCAATACCGTTCAGTCCCCAGAAGAAATCAAGATGCCAGTATGCTCTTCTGTACTCACCGTCGGTGATTACGTGGTAACCTGCCTTTTTCTGTTTCTCAATGAGTTTTCTGATTTCTGCGTTTTCAACAGAAGTTAATTCATCCTGTGATATTAGACCTTTCTTGAATAATGCCTTGGCGTTTTGAACTGCTTCAGGTCTTAAAAAGGAACCAACAAAATCGTACTTAAATGGAATATGTGCTGTCATTTGTAACCTCAATTATTTTTTGAATTTCATAATTAGAGTGTACATTTAATTGAAATACAAAGATAATACTATTTAAATATGATTAGATATAGGAATTGTCTATAACAAGATTTTTATGTACAAAGAAAAGCATGATATAAAAAATTAACTCTCCATCATTTGATGAAGATATTTTCTTCAGATCTGCATCAGTTTAAAACATTTCAGCTCTGATGTTGATAAAGTCAAAAAATTGAGTTTTATACAGTTTGATACTCTGTAAAAGATCTTACCTTAGGATCTGCATTGAAGACCGCAGCTATTCTTAACAGCTCATCCTTTCTAGGCACAATATTGCC
>HF987905.1 GCA_000431835.1 Succinatimonas sp. CAG:777 | reverse complement strand
TTATATTACTTTGAAGGGATTTTGTCTTTATTGTGTATACTAGTCGGAAAAATTTGGGCCAAAGTCTAAATTTTTGTGCACAGGGATTATTGTCTTTACCTAGTCTTAACGCTATTTTGAGCCTGGATTTTAGGTTCAATCTCAAGCTGAAAATCAAAGTCAAAACTCCTAGAGCTGAGCTACAACTTTCTTTACCATCTCAACTAAAGAGTTGCCTTCAATATCAATAGCAAATTGAGAGCAACCATAATCAACATAGACACGGTTTCCTCTTAAGGTAAGATTTACATCATCGTCTATGGCAATAATAAGTGCTTTTGTTAACAACTTTAAGATTTCATCTTTCTTTTCAAGCTCGGTCATCCCAGTATCCTCTGTGTCATTACGTCATTTGAACTTACTTTGAAAACTTTACCATGAAATTTAACTTACCTTATGCTAACTACTCTCCATATTGGTGAGAATTTTAACGATCTTATGAAATAGAGCCACAGTTCACAAAATACATTACAATGTTCCACATAAGGACGGAAAGTAAACTTCTTTTCGACAACTTTTGAATATAAAAACTCATTGAAGCCATTAAATAAAACAATAAGACACAGGCTAAAACGAAATTTATCAAAGAGGCAAGTAAATGATCCCTAAGATATCTGACCTTCCACAGTTAGATCCTATCTATGCACAATATCTAAATGCTTTAAAAGTATCAGCTTTTAAAGGTGATGTGGAAAGTGCACATGCATCAAGATTGCTAGTTGCAACAGATAACTCTGTATATCAGAGAATGCCTCAGGGTGTAATCTTCCCAAAAGATAATGAAGATATCTCTATTGCTTTAAAGTTAAGAGCAACTCCTGTTTATGAGCGCTTAATTATCACTCCAAGAGGTGGTGGTACCGGTACTAATGGTCAGTCATTAAATGACGGTATTACTATTGACTGCTCTCGCTATATGAAAGCCACCTCAAACTTTGATGCTGATAAAAGAGAAATTTATGCCCAGTCAGGTGTCATCAAAGATGAGTTAAACGAATTTTTAAAACCATACGGTCTGTTTTTCTCACCTGAGTTATCAACCTCAAGCAGAGCCTGCTTAGGAGGCATGATTAGTAATGATGCAGCAGGTCAGGGCTCATTACGCTATGGAAGAACTTCAACTCATATTAAAGATGTAACCGTAGTTTTAGCTGACGGTACTATCACTACCTTTGGCCCTGTAAGTGGTGAAAAGCTGCAGGAGTGCCTGAAAAAAGAAGGTTTAGAAGGTGATATCTACCGTGGTTGCTACGCTTTATTAAAAGACAACCGTGATGAGATTGAAAAGATCTTCCCTAAATTAAACCGTTTTATGACAGGTTATGATTTAGACCACTCATATGATCCAAAGACTGATACCTTAAATTTAGCACGCCTAATCTGCGGTGCTGAAGGTACTTTAGCAGTGATCTGCGGTGCAACCTTAGATTTAACCAAGATCCCTGATTTTAGAGAGTTGATGGTTGTAAAGTATGAGAACTTTGACAGTGCCCTGCGTCATGCAGTAGATCTGATTGATGCTGGTGTGTTCTCAGTTGAAACAGTAGATTCAAGAGTTTTATCTTTAGCTAAAAAAGATACCATCTGGTCATCAGTTAAAGACTATATCCATGAAGTTGAAGGTCATGAGATCTTAGGTATCAATATCGTTGAGTTCAACGGTTATGATGCTGATACAGAAAGAAGTAAGTTAGAAAAAATCTTTGCTGCTGTAAATAAAAAGGCAGAGACTTTTGAAAACGGTATTTTAGGTGCACAGTTAGCTCAAACTCCAAAAGCTGTGAGTGCTATTTACGGTATGCGTAAAAAGGCTGTAGGTCTGTTAGGTGCAGCAGCAGGTGACAAGAAACTGGTTGCCTTCACCGAAGATACTGTAGTACCTCCAAGAAATTTAGCTGACTATATTTTAGAGTTTAGATCTTTATTAGACTCATTACATGTAACCTACGGTATGTTCGGTCACGTGGACACTGGTCTAATGCATGTACGTCCTGCTCTTGATCTTACAACTGACGAGGACAGAGAAAAATTAGTTACTATCTCTAATAAGGTTGTAGAACTGGTTAATAAATACCAAGGACAGATGTGGGGTGAGCACGGTCGTGGTTACCGTTCATGCTTTGGTGAGGTTTTCTTTAAAACATTATATCCTGTAGCACGTAAGGTAAAAGCTCTGTTTGATGCAAAGAATATCTTAAATCCTGGCAAGATCTGCGTTCCATTTGGTAATGAGACCGACAAGATTGTTTCAATTGACTCTCTTATGAGAGGCGATCTTGATAGAACCATACCATTGACTGTAAGACAGTCTTTTAAAGGTGCTGTAAGCTGTAACGGTAATGGTCAGTGCTTTAGCTATCAGACCAGTGCTCTAATGTGTCCTAGCTACCGTTATACCAAGAACCACATCCGTTCACCAAAAGGCTTTAGTGAGTTAATGCGTGAATGGATGAGACTGATGAATGACAGAGGTTATAATATTGCCTCTGAAGAAGTGTCACTAATGACCTCTTCTCCAAATCTAATTAACTTTGTAAAGAGAGTTATCAACACTCTTACAACTAAAAAAGAGGATTACTCAACTGAGTATTTAGAGAACATTCAGACCTGTCTGTCATGTAAATCATGTAAGAGTATCTGTCCTGCTCACGTAAATGCAGCAGATATGAACTCTCGTTTCTTAGCTCTGTACTACAGTCGCTATCTAAGACCTTTAATGGATATCTTAATCCTAAATGCTGAGTTTACTCTGCCTTTAATGGCCAAAGTACCTAAGTTATCCAATGCCTTCTTGAGCAACAGCATCATCAAGTCATTAACTAAAAAGATCTTTGGTTTTGTGGATATTCCTCTGTTCAGTGAAAAGACTTTCCACAAAGAATGTCATGACAATGGTTTTGAAATCTTAACTGCGGATAAGGCAGCTAAGTCTGACTATGAAGTTATCATTGTCACCGATCCGTTTACTGTAAGTTATGAAGCTCATGGCTTGATTGCAATGGCTTCATTTATGAGAAACATTGGCTATAAAGTAGCTTTCTTACGCGCTTATGTAAACGGTAAGATCAAAGTTATCCGTGGTCAGAGAAGAAGCTTTGTTCATTTTGCAGCCAAGCAGGCAGCAAGACTTGAGCTAATTGCAAAATCAGGTAAGGCACTTGTAGGTTATGACCCTGCTTTGACAATCTGTTACCGTGATGAATATACTCAGATGTTAGGTGACAGATGCGGTGAGTTTGACGTAAAGCTCCCTGAAGAGTGGTTAAATGAGCAGTTTGGCACTAAGACATTTGTAGAGCGTTTTGCTAAAATTAAAGACAAAGTTGAACAGACTTCAAAAACAGATGAGTTTAAAGATCCTTATTTCTTATTTACTCACTGCACCGAAAGAGCTCTAATTACCCAGTCTCCAATCTTATGGCAGACTTTAATGCAGCACTTTTTCATCAATGTAATTCCTGAGACAGTAGCCTGCTGCGGTATGGCAGGTTTATTCGGTCATATTGCCAAAAATCATGATGAAACCTATGCAGTTTATGAGAAAAACTGGAAGGGTAAGATTAAGTCTCATGACTTCAAGCACTGCTTAATTACAGGATTTAGTTGCCGTTCACAGGTACACAGAATGGAAGGCAAGGAAGCTGTGCATCCATTATTTGTCTTAAATGACTTATTAAATAAGGCATTGAAGTAATGAATTTTAAAGATCTGCTAGCCTATATTTTTGGATGTGCGGTACTGTTTATAGCAGTACCATCTGTGATGATTTATCTTGGGGTAAATTATACATATGATTTCATGCCCATAGGTTTGACTAGCAGTATCTTTGGTGCAATCTGTTCAGCCGTTGGTCTGTTTTTTGTCATTTGGTCTAATTATGAATTGATTAAAAAAGGACACGGTGGAGCTGTAGTTTTAGGTAATGTAAAATTAACTAAACAAACTGACCGCTTGGTAACCGAAGGCCCATACTCTCTTTGCAGAAATCCTATGCATATGGGGATTGTCCTGTTTTATTTAGGTCTGTGTTGTGCTATAAATTCACTTATAACTTTAGTGATCCCTTGTTTATTTTTAATCTTTGCTCAAATCGTAGCTGTTTATATTGATGAGCCAAGACTTAAAAGAGATTTCCCTGAAGAATATTCACAGTGGGTACAAAAAGTACCTCAAAGGTTTTGGCCTAAACCTAAAAAAGGCTGATTATAAAAGGAGATTTTCATGACCATGATGTCGGGCGCACAGATGGTAGTGCGCACCTTAGAAGATTTAGGTGTTGATCGTTTATTTGGTTATCCTGGTGGAGCTGTGCTTGATATTTATGATGCTCTTCTCGAGTCCACAAAGATTAAACACATTCTAGGACGTCATGAGCAGGGCGTAGCCCATGCTGCCGACGGCTATGCAAGAGCAACAGGTAAAGTCGGTGTATGTTTAGTTACCTCAGGTCCTGGTGCTACTAATACTGTAACTTCAATTGCTACAGCTTATATGGATTCAATCCCAATGGTAGTTCTTACAGGTCAGGTAGGTACTCCACTTATTGGATCAGATGCTTTCCAAGAAGTTGATACTGTAGGTATCACAAGACCTATAGTAAAGCACTCATACTTATGTCAGTGCGCACTGGATATTCCAAAGTATATAAGACAGGCTTTCTATTTAGCTGCATCCGGCAGACCAGGCCCTGTTGTAGTTGATATTCCAAAGGATTGTGTAAGACCTTCATTACGCTTTGAATACCCAGAACAGAAAGGTCCTGTAAAGTTACGTTCATACAACCCAACCATGCAGGGGCACCGCGGTCAGGTAAAGAGAGCAGCTAAATTATTAGCTGAGGCCAATCACCCTGTAATGCTAATCGGTGGTGGTGCTCAGTTATCAGGTGCAACTGATGAAGTTCGTTCAATTGCTCATCGCTTTAATGTACCAGTAACTGCAACCTTAATGGGCTTAGGTGTATATCCAAGTACTGATAAACAGTTCTTGGGCATGTTAGGTATGCACGGTACTTATGAAGCAAACCTTGCTATGGATAAGGCAGACTTGGTCTTTGCTGTAGGTTGCCGTTTTGATGACCGTGTAACCAATAACTTAGCTAAATTCTGTCCTGCTGCTAAGATTGTTCATATTGATATTGATCCTGCTTCAATCTCAAAGACAGTAAATGCTGATATTCCAATCGTAGGTGATGCTAAGACCGTTTTAAATCAGTTCATTGATGCTTTCAATGAGTTTGATTTAAAAGAGAACGAGACTGCGATGAAACAGTGGTGGGCTGAGATTGAGAAGTGGCGTCATATCGATTGCCTGAATTACCGCCATGACGAAAATTTAATTCAGCCTCAGGAAATCATTGAAGCTGTTTATAAGGCAACTGACGGTAAGGCTATCATTGCAACCGACGTTGGTCAGCATCAGATGTTTACAGCTTTATACTATAAGTTCGATGAACCTCGTCATCTGTTAACCTCAGGTGGCTTAGGTACTATGGGCTATGGTTTCCCAGCTGCAATCGGTGCTAAAGTAGGTGAGCCTGATAAAGAGGTTTGCTTATTTACAGGTGACGGTTCATTCCAGATGAATATTCAGGAGTTATCAACCTGTTTAGAGTTTGGTATTCCACTTAAGATCTTTATCTTAGATAACCACACATTAGGTATGGTTCGTCAGTGGCAGAAAATGTTCTATCACGGACACATCAGTTCTACTAACTTAAACTCAAATCCTGACTTTATCGCTTTAGCTAAAGCTTATGGTCATGAAGGCATCAGAATTGAAGATCCTAAAGATCTTGAAGCTGGAGTAAAGAAAGCATTAGCTATGAAAGATAAATTAGTGATTGTAGATATTGTCTGCAACACTGATGCTAAGGTTCTGCCTATGCAACAGATGGGTGGCAGTATGTCAGACATGTTCCTAAATGAGGATTAGTATGCGCCAGGTTATTTCAATCTTATTAGAAAACGAAGCTGGAGCTTTATCAAGAGTCGTAGGACTGTTCTCTCAGCGTGGCTACAACATTGAGAATATTACCGCAGCTCCAACTGAGGATAAATCCATCTCAAGAATCACCATCTTAACAGAAGGTGATGGCACTGTAGTTGAAAGAATTACCAAGCAGTTACATAAGTTAGTTAATGTAATTAAGGTGTCAAGCCAGCAGGATAATTCCTGTGATATCGTAGAGCGCGAGATCCTCTTTGTTAAGGTACAGGCAGTAGGTCATACCTTAAGAGAAGAAATTAAGACTTTATGTGATATCTTTAAAGCTGAAATCGTGGATATTACTCCAGAGCTTTACATCCTGCAGTTTGTGAACACTTCATTTGAAGTGGACAGATTTTTAAAGGCTGTCTCAGAGCAAGCTGAAGTCATTGAAACCGTGCGCTCAGGTGTGTGTGGTATCTTCAGAGGCGAGCATTCACTGCATTCTTAATTTACAGTATTTAAGTATAGAGCCTCGCAGTGCGGGGCTTTTTAAATTATGACAGAGCAAGAATTTACAACTTACAAAACTGAGCTTTTAGCAAAAATAGAAAAGCTTTATAAAAACGATGAATTATTTAAAATCATCGACCTTTTAGAGAACAGTGAGCTTGATTTTGAGCTGTGCATGGAGTTAGTTAGAACCTATATCAATGCAGCTAACAGAACCTCTGATCCTTTTTCTTTATTTGAAAAATCTGAGATTTTATTAGATAAGTTCTCATTAGAAGGTAAGATTTCAGCTAAATACCATTTTTTAAGAGGCTATATCCTCTTTAAGAAAGGACTTATTTCCGATAGCTTAATCCGTTTTGAAGAAGCACTAAAACATGCTTCAGTTATGGATGGTCAGCTGTTCTCAAACATCACCATCATGATTGATAATGCCAAACGTCTTTTAGATAAAGCTGAGTTTAAAGGTTTAGATGAGAAGGACTCAAAAGAGCTTTTATCTTTTGTAGAAAAGAACTTTGGTAAAGTAAATCACTTATGTGAGTTCTCACATGTTTCTCTGTATCAAATTGCACCTACAAAAGAGCATGACTACAACCTGATTGTAAGTGTTGGTTTGAGTGGTAAAAACACAGAGTCAAGTTCAGAGCTAAAACAAGAGAATATAGAGCTCTGTCTTGCACTGCCAAAAGACTACAGATTTAATAAAGACTCAAAATCAGCATTTGAGATTTATATGTTAATTGAGATAATAAGCTATCTTATAACTGAGAAAAATCCTGTAGGTTTTGGCTATTATCTTGAAAAGGAAAATGGCTTTTCAAAGAGAACTGCTTTTACCGGTGCGATGCTAGCTTCATTAGGAGAATATCCTAAAGAGAGCCAGTCGGTTATCTTATCCTCTGGTCGCAATGTCAATTTCTATGAATTGTTGCCACTGCGTCCTATGGAACTTAATTTTAGAAAAACTCACAGTGCGCATGAACTGTTAGAGCTTTTCAAAGAGCATCTTATAAAACTGACACCTTTTATCAGTACTCGAGATGATGTCTGCCTGAGACTGAATAAAGAGTAGAATAGTAGGCCATTAAATCAGGTTAAATGCCAGATTACAGAATTTTATTTGTAGTAAGCGAAAAAAGAGGAGGCTGCAGCTATGAAATATAACCGACAGATCACAATAAACTATTGCTTACTAGTACGAGTGCGCTAATGACTGTTTGCCTTACATGGCATATTTGATTTGATGTTTTAAAGATTAAAAAAGATTTTAGAGATAAAAAATATGGAACAGTTAAACGGTGCACAGCAGGTTGTTAGAGTTTTAGAAGATCTTGGAGTAACCAGAATTTTTGGTTATCCAGGTGCTGCTGTTACAGATATTTATGATGAGTTATATGACTCAAAGAAAGTTGTTCATACACTAGCCCGTCACGAGCAGGGCGCAGTTCACATGGCTGACGGTTATGCCAGAGCTACAGGTAACGTAGGTGTAGCTATCGTAACTTCAGGTCCTGGTGCTACTAACACTGTTACAGCTTTAGCTACAGCTTATGGAGATTCAATTCCACTGGTTTTAATTACAGGTCAGGTAAGTACAGATTTAATCGGTACTGATGCTTTCCAGGAAGTTGATACTATGGGTGTTACAAGACCTGTTGTAAAGTACAGCTTCTTATGTAAAAAGCCTGAGGATATCGCTAAAAATTTACGTAAAGCCTTCTTTATTGCTTCAACTGGCAGAAAAGGCCCTGTAGTAGTTGATATTCCAAAGAACTGTCAGAGCAGAAACTATTTCTTTGATTATGATACCAACCCTGATGTAAAGATCCGCTCCTATAATCCTACCGTTTATGGTCATAAAGGACAGATAAAAAGAGCTGTAAACGAGATCTTAAAAGCTTTGCACCCAGTAATGTTAATCGGTGGTGGTGTAGTGCAGGGAGATGCAACAGGAGAAGTTTATAAGATTGCTAAAAGATTAAACTTACCTGTTGTAAGTACTCTTATGGGTATCTCAGGCTATCCAGCTTCAGATCCTAACTATTTAGGTATGTTAGGTATGCATGGCTTGTATGAAGCTAATGAAACCATGCACCACTCAGATTTAATCTTTGCAGTAGGTACTCGTTTTGCTGATAGAGCAACTAATAAAGTATCTAAGTTCTGCCCTGATGCAACTATCGTTCATATCGATGTTGATCCTGCTTCAATTTCAAAGACAGTTCAGGCAGATATCCCAATTGTAGGTGATGCTAAGACTGTTTTAAATCAGATCATTTCTACATTAGATGAGTCTGATACTTCAAAGCAGCCTGACTTAAAGCCTTGGTGGGATGAGATTAACACCTATAAGCAAAAGCACTGCTTAGCTTATGCTAAAAAAGACGGCATCATCAGACCACAGGAAGTAATCGAGACTATCTCAAGAGTAAGTCATGAGTTAGGAATTGACCCATACGTAACCACTGATGTAGGTCAGCATCAGATGTTTACAGCTCAGTACTTCAAGTTTGAAAAGCCACGTCATTTCATTACATCAGGTGGTTTAGGAACTATGGGCTTGGGCTTCCCAGCAGCTATCGGTGCCAAGTTTGCAATTCCAGATGCAACAGTACTTTGTATCTCAGGTGACGGCTCTTTCCAGATGAATATGCAGGAATTGGCCGTTTGCAGAAAGTACAATTTACCAGTTAAAGTTTTCATTCTGGATAACTCTGTATTAGGTATGGTTCGTCAGTTCCAGACTGTGTTCTATGATCACCGCTACAGTGCTACAAATCTTGATGGAAATCCTGATTTTGTAAAACTGGTTGAAGCATATGGCTTTAAGGGTATTAGAGTAACTGATGAGAGTAAACTTGAGAGCACTGTAAGAGAAGTACTCAAGGCTAAAGATGAGTTTATCTTAGTGGACGTTATCACTGATACTAATACAAAGGTAATGCCATGGTTAAGAGCTAATGGCTCAATGGTTGATATGATGTTAAATGATGAGGAGAACAAATAATGAGACACGTAATTTCCATTCTGATTGAAAATGAGGCTGGTGCTCTGTCACGTGTCGTAGGTTTGTTCTCACAGCGCGGTTATAACATCGACAGCTTAACCGTAGCTCCTACAGATGATGCAACCTTATCACGCTGTACTATCCTAACCTCCGGAGATAAAAGTGAGGCTGAGCAAATCACCAAGCAGTTGCATAAGCTTGTTTGTGTATACCGTGTATCAGCACTTTTAGATGAATCTGAAGGTGGTATTGAGCGCGAAATGGTCCTAGTAAAGGTAAGCACTCCTAACCGTAATGTAAGAGATGAAGTTAAGAGTTTAGCTGATATCTTTAATGCCAAGATCATTGATGTTAATGCGGAGATCTTTACTTTAGAGTATGTAGGCAATTCAGATGAAACTGATAACTTTATCAGCACCATCTGCAAGTTAGCTGAAGTAATTGAAGTGGTTCGTTCAGGTGTCTTAGGTATTGCTAAAGGCACACACTATATGAAACCTTAAGCTTAGAGCTTTAACAAAAAGACTGGCTGTGCCAGCCTTTTGAGTAAAGATAGTATTTGTTAAATAAGACCTATGGTTAGGAAAGTTGCAGTCGGGGCTGAAAACGATTTAACTGCAACTCTCCCTATTTTTATGAATACTTTAAATAAGCCTTTTCCTAATATTTCTAGAATTCTCCTCATGATAATTTAACTTCTGCAAAAAAGATCACATAATGCAGAAAGTAAAAGATTTCCTGTAATTTTAAGATGTTAGTTCTCATAAGACGCAGTTGTACAAGATCTTTAAACATGCCAGCCACTAACATTTAGCACCTGATCTGAAAAATGTCTACCGCCAGTTAGGCGGTCACTCTTTGTCAACTAAAAATGAGCACATGCGACAGCTACGCGGACACTCATTTAATTCATAACAGTGTATGAAAATGCCCAAAAGCTATATTACTCAAATGATGTGCTTTTTATTGATGATGTCTGCATTGGTGAACAGAGAAATGGAGAATCCTTTGTCTTTAAGGATTTAGTACAGAAATGTAGGGAAAACAACAGATGTGGGCTGATATTAGCTTCACAGCTTCCTCCTGTTAACTGGCTTCAACACATGGGAGGTTCTAAGGAAGCAGCTGATGCTTTAAAGATCCAGATTTGCAGTAGCAATGTCTATAATGAAATGCCTTTTGAAAACAGGTTAATTGAGCTTTTGACCGCTTATGATGATGCTTTAACCGCCCGTAGAAGTGAGACTTTAATTAGGCAGGCAAAGCTAAAGTCTAAGATGTCATTTGATGACTTAACCTTAAGCTCTGAGAGAGGATTTACTCCAGATACAAAAAAATACATTGCATCTATCATCTGGACTTATCCTGGAAAAGTATCAAATATCACTGTTCTAGGAGCATCTGGCAGTGGTAAAAACTCTCTTTTGTGTGGCATTGGATATCACTGTATAAATTAGGGCATGACAGTAAGATACTATAAAGCAAACCAATTGCTAAATGATTTGCTCAGTAACAGTGTTTATAAAGTACGTTCTCTTAAAAGCATTATCAGAAGATGTAAAGTTCTAATCATAGATGATTTAGGCATGAACAAAGCATCAGATGAGGCTACTAACATTTTTTACGACCTTTTGGATGAGAGATTGAATGAATTACCAGTGCTCATTGGTTATCAGGTTAATGAAGAAGGTCTTAGAGCTTGTTTTACCGGTAAGGCTCAATCAGATGGTATTATTAGACGACTCTTTCATCACAGCATCAATGTTGTTCTAAAAGGTGATCCTGAATCGGCTGAAGCCAGTTTACACAACATGGTATTAGAAGAGCCTACACAAACCTCTTCTGATAAGGAGGTACCTCATGATTAGAGATTTTTATCTATGTAAGGGAGTTAAATTCTCTAAATGTACAGACAATAAATCAGTTCCTTGTAACCAATGCTGCAATAACAAATTTAAAGGAGATGCTGTTGAAAACTTACCTTTTAGCGAACTCTATGACGATTTGATGTTATCGATGCAAAGGTGCATTGTTATACTGCAACAGTATAGTGACAAGGTTTGTAATTCTCATTGGAATGCTACTGACACACTTAGTTCTATCAATTTAATTGACAAGAATAAAATCGAAGAAGGAGCTTGCTCTTGTATGACTCCCTGCAAAGAAGAGTTTGTTAGCTTAACCTCTTTAACCCATCAGATTGCTAATTTATGCTCTAATGGTATTAACGATCTGTCTGAGATTGATTGCCTCTTAAGCAAGATTGAATCAATTCTAAAATCAGTTGAGAGTGTAGGTGAACTTGTAATTGAGAAAAAGGATGAATTAAAACATAGTTAAAACTCGTCAAATACAACGCCCAGACTTAGTTCTGGGCTTTTTATTTGCCTTACTTAGACCAATAAAAAGATCTGATGATTGAAGTTAGCAGATCGAATGTAGATAGTTAATCAGACTTTTAAGCTGTTCTTAGCAGATTATCCAATACCTTCTAACAGCTTTAGCTTCTAATAAAAGTTAGAAAGTTAACATAGTCAACAAAAGCCCTTGAGCTATCTCAGGGGCCTTTTATGTAGGAACAATTTTTCAGAAGAAGCTTTAATTCACTTTACTGATTGTCAAACTTAAAGTCTACAGCATTGTCCTGTTGCTTATCCTCTTTTGAAGCATCATCGACATCGATAACATTATCATTCTCAAGAGCCTTTAATTCTCTTGAGGCGTTGGCATCAAACTTATCAATCATTGATTTAAAGTTACCCTTGCCTTTATAAAGTCTGTTTTCAAGTTCATCTACACTGTCATGCAGTTTCTTTTCTGCTTTGCTTATGTTTTCACATGACTCTACGACATTAGCAAATTTAGCGTTGATCTTTTGAGCAAATGAAGCTAATTTTCTCATTCTGTCTGATTGCTCTGCTAATACCCATAAGTTTCCTACAACTCTTAAAGCTGGTAGTAAAGTTGAAGGGGATACTAAAAAGATCTTGTTCTGAGCGGCTCTGTCATATATGGCTGAATCAGCATATAAAGCATCAGTTAAAGCAGCATCGACCGGCACAAACATAAAGACGAAGCTTGGACTGTTCAAAGACTGATAAGAGCTGTAGTCTTTTTTAATTAACTCGTTTAAGTGAGCATTTAATGAATCAAGATGAGCTTTCATAGCTGCTTTCTTTTCATCCTCACTCTGAGCATTGATAAATGAAGTGTAAGCTGTAAGAGAGCACTTAGCATCAATGATAAGACAATTATTGTCAGGTAATCTTATAATCGCATCAGGTCTGCCGTTCTCACCTAAACTTCTGTCACCTGCGACCTCTCTTTCATACTCAATACCAAGTCTCAGACCTGAAGCATTCAGTACTCTTTCTAACTGTAGCTCCCCCCACATACCTTGAGATTTACCGCCAGAGCGCAGAGCTTTAGCTAACTCTTCAGCCTGTTTTGACAGGGTAGAGTGTGACTCTTCTAAGATCTTGATTTCTTTTTGTAGCTCACCTGAACGTTTAGCGTTGTTCTCCTGAGTTGCAGCAATAAAGTTCTTAAAGTTTACAAGCTCTTCTTTTAAAGGATTAACCACCTGACTGAAGTTCTCTTTAGAGGTCTTGCTCAGATCTTCAGTTCCAGCCTTTACAAGGTTATTTCCCATAACCTTTAACTGCTCCTGCAACTCTTTATATGAGGTATCAAATCTCTTTTGCAGCTCCTGATTTAATACCTTGTTAGAGTCAATGTCAGAGCGTAAAGATGCATTAGCAGCATTTAGTGAATTTACCTCTGAGACAGCAGTCTCTAATTTGGTTTTTAATTCACTTTCAGAATTTACAAGGCGGTTATTATCAAATTGAAGACGATCTCTTTCTGAGATAAGTGAGGTTCTCTCATTATTTAAATCAGTTAACTGTTGCTGTAGCGATTTTGTATATTCAGAATTTTTTAAAAGATAATTCTCTGATGCTTTAAGATTAGCAGCATCAGTTGCGCTCTGTTCAGTAAGTCTTGAGTTTTCTTTTGAAATTGCAAAGTATTTATGGAGAAGAAATAAAATTATAAGTAGGAAAATGCCAAGCATAAGATCAGGCAGATTAAGAAGATTTTCCATTGACACCCCTTATTTAGACACAAAATAGAAAATATACATATATTATACTCACAATGTAATGCAAATATTAAGTATATTGTCAAAAAAATCATAAAAGAAGCTAAGATAAGTTAAGACAGAAGTATGGGGTAATGAGAGGAGAGAGGCCTAAAACTTAAGAATTAGCTTTATGTATTTGCAAAAGGTAAGCTTTTATAAAACAAAAAATGTGGGTTGATGGTCTGTAAATTATATTGTTCAATTTTCAGATGGCACAGAAGAACCCACATTTTTGAGAAGGAAATTCAGATCTTATTCTGGCTGAGCACCAAAGCGGTTGTCACCTTCTGTACCCTTCTTGCATAAGAATACAATGCAAAAGATCATTGCAATAAAGCCGACAAAAGGAATACAGCTTAATAGCCAGAATAATAAAACAAACCAGCCAGATTTGTCGATATCGTGAAATCTTCTGATAGTTGCTGTAAACAGGGCAATACCTGCAATGAGAAGGGCAATACCTGCAAAGAAGCCAAAAAGTAATCCTAAAGTCTCATTAATTTGAGAAGCTATACCAATTAGCATAGACAAAACAAATACACCAAGAATATCGGCTAACTGAAACCACCAGAACTCAGAACGTGATGCTCTGCCAGAAATGGTAAGAGTCTTTTTTAAGCAAGTCTTAAATGAATCCAAAAATGTCATAATAACCTCTGTTTTGTTTATTAATGTCTGCGCTTTTAAGCACAATTTCATCCCATTCTAACTGTCTGAATGGTACTCGTATATTTTATTATCTACTTTTTAATTCATGTGCATTAACATGCTCATATTCTGTAAAAAATGTGAAGTTTTTTACAAAAGCTTTGTTAGCAGAAGAAAACTTGAGTTAAAAAAAGCCTGCTAAAAGCAGGCTAAGATTAGATTGAATTTTGATTTAAATACTAATAAATAAGCGACTTTTCTTTAATCTTTCTTCTCTTGAGATTTAAATTCTTTGGCAATCTTTTCTTCTTCTGAAGCTAAGAATTCATGAATATCAATCTGAGCTCTTACTTGAGGATCTCCTGGCTGAGCCTGAACATAAACGTTCTTCTGCTCGGCATCAATGATTCTTGCCTTACGGTTATCCTGTTCCTGAAGTTTTAAGATACCCTTGATACGTTTCTGCAGTTCAGGATCTAATATTCTTGCACCAACTTCAATTCTTAAATCAAGGTTTCTCTTCATCCAGTCAGCAGATGAGATGAATAACTCCTCATCACCGCCGTTATTAAACAGCATTACACGAGGGTGCTCTAGGTATCTGTCAACAATAGAGGTGATATAGATATTCTCAGATAAACCTTCAACACCAGGTTTGAGAGAGCACATACCACGAACCACACCGCGGATCTTTACACCAACCTGTGAAGCTTCATAAAGTTTGTTGATTAAAGGTACATCAACTAAAGCATTTACCTTAAAGTGAATTGATGCATACTGACCCTGTTTTGCAAAATCAATTTCACGGTCAATCATGAACTTAATTCTGTCACGAGCATTTAGTGGTGATACTAATAAGTTCTCAAACACAGGTCTTGTATAGGGGTATTCAATAAAGCTAAAGACATCATCAACTTCTTTGGTGATCTTCTCATTAGCAGTAAAGAGGGCAAAGTCTGTATAGATCTTAGCTGTCTTTTCATTGAAGTTACCGGTACCTACGTGAGCATAACGTACGATTCTGTCGTCATCCTCATGACGGGTAACTAAGCATAGTTTTGAATGGATCTTTAAGGTTGGTAAACCGAACAGGACCTTAACACCAGCCTGAGTTAAACGTGAAGCCCACTTTACGTTGTTAGCCTCATCAAAACGAGCTTTTAACTCTACCACTACGGTTACACTCTTACCGTTGTTAGCTGCATGAATTAAAGAGTTAATTACACGGCTGTTGCTTGCAACACGGTAAATATTGATCTTAATTGAGCTTACCTTTGGATCATATGAAGCATAACGTAAGAACTCAGTGAAGTAATCAAATGAGTAGTATGGGTAGTAGAGTAAAATATCTTTTTTAGAAATAGCTTCAAAAGGAGTTTCAGCCATTTCAAACTGTGATGACTTAATCTCAGATAAGGTAGGATTTTCCATGTCATCACTGCCTAAGCTTGGGAATGACAGGAAGTCTTTGAAATTGTGGTAACGGTTACCTGCCATCATGGAGTCAATAGAACTCATCTTAAGTTCTTTTGCCATGAATTTAACCATGTTTTCAGGCATCTGAGCATCATATGAGAAACGTACAGGCATAGCGTTCAAGCGTTGTTTTAAAGCCTCAGACATATTCTCAAGCACTGATCTGTCAATATTTCCTAAAAGGTCATATTCAGCATCACGATTCATTTTAATTGAGTAAGCTTCAATTTTGTCATATGAGAATAAACCGCTGAAGATCTTATGAATACCTACACGAATTACATCATCTAAGAACATGAAGGTAACTGATTTATCAACTGAAGGCAGTCTGATAAATCTTGGGAGCTTGTCTGTAGGGATCTCAATTAGAGCATGATGTACAGTGTCTCCTTCTGTCATATCAACTAGAAGGTAGGTAAACTCGTCTTTTAAGAAAGCAACTAAGTCGGTGTCTTCATCAATGATAACTGGGTTGATGTGCTTTAATACATGGTGCTTAAAGTAAGCGATAACCCAGTCTTTTTGCTCTTTGGTAATAGAGTCTTGGTCTCTCATAAAGATATTATGATCAGCTAACTCTATTAAAAGCTGCTTATAAATATGGTTTAAGGTTTTCTGATAACGGTTAGCTTCATTTTGTACATTTCTTAAAAGATGTACTTTATCCTCATTATCCCCCTGAGCTTTATTGATAATAATCTGTCTTTTTAACTCAGCAACTCTAACTTTAAAGAACTCATCTAGGTTGCTTGAATAGATACCTAAAAATCTAACTCTTTCAATTAAAGGAACTGAAGGATCGGCAGCTTCCTGTAAAACTCTTCCGTTAAATGAAAGCCATGACAGCTCTTTTGGCATGATTTCGTTATCGTAATTTACGTCTGTCATAAAAACCTCAAAAAGTAATAATGTGAGCGCAAAGTTGTTTGTAATATGGACGTTGTTTGAACAATGAAACTGTAACCTAATAAAACAGGTAAGGATCATACAAACAGATTGTTAACAAAAAGTCTTATCAAATGTTAAGTTTATGTTAAGACAATTTAGACAAAATTGTTTTGATACAGCTTTATTTTTTTAAATGATTTTCTGTATCATCAGAAATTTCTTGTTTATTTTCAAAGGAATTATCTTGAATTTGAGCGTTATTGCTCTCTTCTTCAGAGACAATATCAAAGACGTTTCTGAATAAGACAGAATCTGACAAAAAGACTGAAGCATTGACGTTGTCATGCTTGGCTGACTCACTTAACATTTGAGCACCAATCTTTACAGTCTTAGGATCTTTTACAAAAATTCTGCCCAAAATGTTGTAGCCTTTACTGATACCTAAAAGGTTAATTACACGTAAAGACCAGTAAGCTCCATTCTCATAGTCATTATGAGCATAGTAAAGTTGAGATATCTTAGCTGAGACAGTAGCTTTGGTAAGATAATAGCCACGATATTCAGTAAGTCCTGAAACTGCTGCCTTTTGCAGACACTTTTCAAATTCTAGGTTCAGATCTTTTCTTTGGAAAAAGTACTTATCCTCAATCAGTCCTCTGTAAAAAGACTTGGCATTATCAGGTACATCCTTAGGAGGAAGGGAAGAGAGATACATTGATAAAACATCAGGTGCAGCATTCATGTCACCTGTAGTGCACTTTTTAGTTAAGTCTAAAAACTTTAAGGAGAGGGGACTGTCTTTTTGAGTAGATGTGTCTTTTAGAGGGACAACAATCTTATCCTCAGTCTCATCTTCAAGGGTACAGCCCTGAATAAAAACAGAAGAGCAGACAACTATCGTTACAGAAAAAATAAAAGACGCAGATTTTACAAAACTACGTCTAAAAAAAGCGAAAGAATTTTCGCCTTTTTTATTTAATCTTGATGAGTTCTTGCTATTCAGGAAGATCAAAGTCTGCTGCCTTTCCACCGTTAGGTGCGCTCTTCAGCCCTTCACCGAAGGTTGTAGGTTTCTTGTAGTCACCTGACATATCAACTAAGGTATCACCATTGAAGAGTAATACTAGCTTCTGTACAGTAGGAGAGCTCCAACCTTCACGTTTGAAACAAACGTAATACCAGCGTGACTTGTCATAAGGATCGATGAGCATTGGAGTTCCCAGAACGAAACGAACCTGTTCTGCAGACATTCCATAAGCTAGCTGGTTTACTAGATCCTGCTCAACATAGTTACCTTGGTTCAGATCAGCTCTATAAGCACAAGAAGTTGTCAGAAGGGAAACTGTGGTGGCAAAAACAGCTACAGATAGTAATTTCTTAATTTGCATAATAAATCCTTTGTTACTTTGGAAATTGTAGCAAAAAAATCATTGCTTAAAATTAGAAAAGCAAAGATTTTTACTAAATTTCTGATACCGGTCTTGAATTTTATTTAGCGTAACCCCATGTACTCATAAGCGTTAATTCTACGAATTTTTTAAGAGATAAAAATGCAGACTGAAGAAACACAAATGCAACAGGCTTTTGAAAAAGCACAGGCAGAAGCTCAAGAAAGAGAGCAAAAGCAAGAAGAAAAGGCTCAAGAGGTCCAGACTAATGGTGAAAACCAAGCTCCACAGGATGCAGCAAATGCTACACCTAATGACAATGAGTCAGAAATTGATTTTGATCCAAAAGAGCTTGTAACTGAAAACGAGCAGTTAAAGTCTCAGTTATCTGCACTTGAAGCTAAGTACAAGGCTGATAACGATAAATTAGTCAGAGCTTTAGCTGAGTGTGAGAACCAGAAAAAGAGAATTGAAGCTGACGTTGAGCGTGAGCGTAAATTCGGCAATGAAAAGATTTTAAAGGCTTTAATTCCAGTAGTTGATTCTTTAGAGCTTGCTCTAAAGCATTCAGATGTTAACGATCCTGCAATTAAGCCTATTGTAGAAGGTGTTCAGAACACTACTACATTACTTCTAAAAGAGTTAGGCAAGTTTGGCGTTGAAGCAGTTGACCCTCAAGGTCAGCCATTTGATCCAAATCTGCATCAGGCAATATCAATGGTGCCATCACCAGAGGTTGAAGCTCAGCACGTTCTATCTGTAATGCAAAAAGGTTATACCTTAAACGGTCGTGTAGTAAGACCTGCTATGGTAATTGTATCAGCTGGTGCTCCTGCTGGTGCTAAACCAAATGAGAGTGCATCACAGGATAACGGTGAGCAAAAAAATTCTATAAATATTGAAGCTTAGACTTGAAAAAGAAAAATTAAGCTCCATTTAGTAAGACAGAAAAGATTTAGAAAGTTATTAAAAATAACAGTAAGTTTAAAAGACTGATTATTAAAGATAACGAAAAACAGAATTTAAGAGGATTTTAAAATGGGAAAGATTATTGGTATTGACTTAGGTACTACTAATTCATGCGTTGCCGTTTTAGATGGTGACAAAGTTCGTGTATTAGAGAACTCAGAAGGTCGTCGTACCACTCCTTCTATCGTAGCTTACGCAAAAGATGGCGAAATCATCGTTGGTGATGCTGCTAAGCGTCAGGCTGTTACAAACCCAAAGAATACACTGTTCGCTATTAAGCGTTTAATCGGTCGTCGTTATGACGATGCTGAGGTTCAGCGTGATATCGGCATTATGCCATTCAAGATCACCAAGGCAGACAATGGTGATGCTTGGGTTGAGGTTGATGACAAGAAGTTAGCTCCACCACAGATTTCAGCTGAAGTTTTAAAGAAGATGAAGAAGACTGCTGAAGATATCTTAGGTGAGGAAGTAACAGAAGCTGTTATTACCTGCCCTGCATACTTCAATGATTCACAGCGTCAGGCAACTAAGGATGCTGGTCGTATCGCAGGCTTAAACGTAAAGCGTATCATCAACGAGCCTACTGCAGCTGCTATTGCTTACGGTGAGGACAAGGCTAAGGGTGAGCAGAAGATTGCTGTTTACGACTTAGGTGGTGGTACCTTCGATATCTCAATTATTGATATTGATGAAGTTGACGGTGAGAAGACCTTCGAAGTTTTAGCAACTAACGGTGATACTCACTTAGGTGGTGAGGATTTCGATAACCGTATCGTTGACTACTTGATTGACGAGTTCAAGACTGAACAGGGCGTTGACTTACGTACTGATCCATTAGCTCTACAGCGTTTGAAGGAAGCTGCTGAGAAGGCAAAGATTGAGTTGTCATCATCACAGCAGACCGATGTAAACTTACCTTACATCACCGCTGATGCTACTGGTCCTAAGCACATGAACATTAAGATCACACGTGCTAAGTTAGAGTCATTAGTTGAAGAGTTAGTAACTAAGACCTTAGAGCCAGTTAAGACTGCTTTATCAGATGCTGGTTTATCACCATCAGATGTTAACGACGTAATCTTAGTTGGTGGCCAGTCACGTATGCCTATGGTTCAGAAGTTAGTAGCTGACTTCTTCGGTAAAGAGCCACGTAAGGACGTAAACCCAGATGAGGCAGTTGCTATCGGTGCTGCAATTCAGGGTGGTGTTTTAACTGGTGATAAGAAAGACGTTCTGTTACTAGATGTTACCCCACTGTCATTAGGTATTGAGACCTTAGGCGGTGTTATGACTACCTTAATTGAGAAGAACACCACTATCCCAACTAAGAAGTCACAGGTATTCTCAACTGCTGAGGATAACCAGCCTGCTGTAACCATTCACGTATTACAGGGTGAGCGTAAGAGAGCTGCTGACAACAAGTCATTAGGTCAGTTCAACTTAGAGGGTATTGAGCCTCAGCCACGTGGAATGGCACAGATTGAGGTTACCTTCGATATCGATGCTGATGGTTTAATCCACGTATCTGCTAAGGATAAGAAGACTGGCAAAGAGCAGAAGATCACTATTAAGTCATCTTCAGGTCTGTCAGACGACGATATCAAGCGTATGGTACGTGAGGCAGAAGAGCACTCAGCTGAGGATAAGAAGTTTGAGGAGTTAGCAAACGCACGTAACAGAGCTGATGCTACCGCTCATCAGGTTAAGAAGCAGTTAGCTGATCTTGGTGACAAGGTATCAGATGCTGATAAGACTAAGGTTAACAAGGCATTAGCTGACCTAGAGTTAGCTGCTCGTGGTGACGACAAGGATAAGATTGAGCAGGCTGAAAAGGCTGTAATGGAAGCTGCAACCGCTTTATTACAGGCAGGTCAGGCACAGGCTCAAGCTCAGCAGGCTCAACAGGCTTCACAGTCACAGGCACAACAGAATAATTCATCAAAGGATGACAATGTTGTTGATGCTGAGTTCGAAGAAGTTAAAGACGACAAGAAATAATCTTAAATCATAAAGATTAGTTTAAAAGGTGGGTGGAGTATTCCACCTGCCTTTTGTCAGTTATAAAGAGGATAAAATGGCCGAAAAACGTGATTACTATGAGGTGCTTGGCGTAGACAAAGGGGCAGATGATGCAACAATCAAGCGTGCGTTCAAGCGTCTTGCTATAAAGTATCACCCTGACAGAAATAAGGATCCTGGTGCAGGTGATAAGTTCCGTGAAATTAACGAAGCTTATCAGGTGTTGTCTGATCCTCAAAAGAGAGCTGCTTACGATCAGTATGGTTTTGCTGGTGCTGATGGTTCACAGGCCGGTGGTGGTAATCCATTCGGCGGTGGTGGTTTCAGTGGCGCTGATTTCAGTGATATTTTCGGTGATGCTTTCTCTGATCTCTTCGGTGGTCGTGGCGGTTTTGGTTCTCGTAACCAGGGACCACGTGAAATTAGAGGTCGTGATATCAGAGCTAAGTTAACCTTAACTTTAGAAGAAGCTGTAAAAGGTTGCAAGAAGAAGTTAAGTGTTAAGACTTATGTTAAGTGTAAGGACTGCGGAGGCTCAGGCTTAGGCAAAAACGGTAAGAAAGAGACTTGCCCTGATTGTAAGGGTAGCGGTACTGTTCATGTACGTCAGGGCTTTATGGCTTTTTCTCAGACCTGTTCACGTTGTAATGGTACAGGTACTATTATCACCAACGGTTGTAAGACCTGCGGTGGCACTGGCCGTGTAGTTGATTTAAAGACCTTATCAGTTGATATTCCTGCTGGTGTTGATACTGGCGATAGAATTCGCTTAAGTGGCGAAGGTGAGGCTGGTTTAAATGGTGCTGGTTCTGGTGATTTGTATGTTGTAATCGAAGTAAAAGATCATGAGATCTTTACTCGTGATGGCAATGATTTGTACTGTGAAGTACCAATCAGCTTTACAACAGCAGCACTAGGTGGCAAGGTTGAAGTTCCTACATTAGATGGTCCTGTAAATATTACAGTACATCCTGAGACCCAGACCGGCGTAATGATGCGTCTGTCAGGCAAGGGGGTTAAGTCTTATAACTCAACCTTTAAAGGTAACCTGTACTGCAAGATTGTAGTTGAGACACCTGTAAACTTAACTAAAGAACAGAAAGATCTGTTAAAGAAGTTTGAGGAGTCATTAAACGGTGATGACAAAGCTTCTACAACAGGGGATAGTAAAAAGAAAACTGACACCGCAGCGAAGCATAAGCCAAAGTCAGCAGGCTTCATAAAAGGTGTTAAGAAGTTCTTTGAGGATCTATCAAGTTAATAATGTGAGTTGTACAGCTAATCATAAGTTTTCATATTGAACTAAGTTATAGATTAGGTTATTATCAACTCATATGATCATGAGGACGCCTGATGTAACAGTTAGGCGTCATTTTTTTATATTTTTAATTGAGGCTATTATCATGGATCAGACTCCAATGACTCCTCGTGGCGAGGATTTACTTCGCAAAGAATTACAGCGCTTAAAGACTGTAGAGAGACCTCGCATTGTAGCTGCAATTGCCGAGGCTAGAAGCCATGGTGATCTTAGCGAAAACGCAGAGTACGATGCAGCAAAAGAAGAGCAGGGCCTTTGCGAAGCAAGAATTAAAGACATCGAAGGCAAGCTAGCAAGTGCTAACGTTATCGATGTATCTAAGTTAAAGACTCCTAACGGTGGCAAGCTAAAGGTTATCTTTGGTGCAACAGTAACTGTTGTTGATGTTGATACTGACAAAGAGACAACTTACAGAATCGTAGGTGAAGATGAGGCCGACATTCAGGCTAACTTAATTTCATACAAGACTCCTATCGCTAAAGGCTTATTAGGCAAGTGCGAAGAAGACGAGATTGAAATTAAGATCCCTAAGGGAACAATCTGCTACGAAATTGAAAAGGTTGAGTATATCTAAGAGATAACTTAGAACTCATATGTAACTGGAAAATCTTGGTTGCATAATCCAATTTAACAAAACGGAAGTACCTAAAAGTGCCTCCGTTTTTTTTGATCTTAAGATAATTGTAGACTTTAAAAGTAGACTTTAAGTAGACTTTAAAGTAGACTTTATCTAGAGGTAACGATTATGAATTTAGGACATGAAAACGAAACTCTTGAGTTCAAAGAGAGTTTAGGTCAGCTTGACAAAGGTCTAAAGTCTATAACTGCAATGCTAAACAGATCTGGCTATGGTTGTGTTTGCTTTGGTGTATTAGACAATGGAGATGTTAAAGGGTTAACCGTTGGTCCTAATACTTTAATGGATATTAGAAATAAGATTAAGTTTCTTATCAGTCCTCAGGCTCTGGTTCATATAGAAAAAGTGACAGTTGGAAAGCTTGATTACATCAAGGTAACCGCTCATGGCTCAGATATTCCTTACAGTTGCGATGGTCGTTACTACATTAGAAATGTGGCTGCAGATGAGACTGTATCTAGTGAAATATTACGCAAAATGTTAACTACATCAGAGACTGACATCATAAGACGCATACCTTCTGAAGATCAAGATCTTACTTTTAACCAATTTGATAGTTTTATGTCTAAGTATGGCATTCATACAGAATCCTCTATTTCTTTCCATAAAAATTACGGTTTAAAAAATGATGAAGGTAAGTTCAATCTAATGGCTTATCTGTTGTCTGATCAAAACAATGTAAGCATTAAAGTTGTTAAATTTGAAGGTACCGATAAAAGCACAATGTCAGAGAGAACAGATTTTGGATCTCAATGCCTTTTAAGATCTGTTCAAGAAGTTCTTGAGTATGTAAAAGTAAACAATGCAGTAAAAGTAGATCTATCAGACGGTATAAGAAAAGAAACTCCACTACTAGATTATGAAGCTTTTAGAGAGGCTTGGATAAATGCATGTATTCATAACTTGTGGATTGAGATGATTCCTCCAATTGTTTTTATATACGACGATAGATTGGAGATCCTCTCAAATGGTGGGTTACCATATGGATTATCATGTAAAGACTTCTTTTGTGGTAAAAGTTTTCCAGTAAATAGAGAATTGTATGCTATTTTTAAATCAACTACCTTGGCTTATGAAAGTAACGGTATATCTACAATAGTTTCTAAATATACAAAAGATGCTTTTTCAATAGGTAGTGGCTTAATT
Source organism: Succinatimonas sp. CAG:777 (assembly GCA_000431835.1). Taxonomy (GTDB): domain Bacteria; phylum Pseudomonadota; class Gammaproteobacteria; order Enterobacterales; family Succinivibrionaceae; genus Succinivibrio. The sequence goes on along the minus strand of HF987905.1, from coordinate 13,913 downwards.
AAGGTGACTCTAAACTTTAACTTTGAACGTGATGATGTTGTAGCACGAAAGCATAAAGAGAAAGCTATTTATAAACTGACCATCAAGCAAAAGAAGATCTTAGAGTTGTTAAAAGGTAATGGCGAACTTACTCAAAAAGAGCTGTCTGATAAGACCTCAGTAAGTTTAGCAGGAGTGAAAAAGATCATGCAAAAGTTACAAGAGCTTAATTTAATCTCAAGAAGTGGGGCTAAAAAGAATGGTCGTTGGATTGTAGCATCCAACTGAAATAAAAAACGCCTTATAAAAAGGCGCCTTTTACAATTTGAGTGAACCTAGAAGTTCAACTTAAAACTAGCGAGGAAGAATGAATCTGCTGTCGTCTTTTCTCTGTCTGAATAGAACAGCAATTCTACCAACTAGAGATACTAATTCAGCATTAACAGTTTTAGCAGCAGTTTCTGCCTGCTCTTTTCTACCTTCACCAGCATTTAAACGGATCTTGATAAGCTCGTGATGCTCAATGCTGCTGTCTAGCTCTTTAAGCACTGATTCTGAAAGACCGTCATTGCCTAGTAAGACAACTGGCTTTAATGAATGAGCTTGTGCCTTTAAAAACTGGCGCTGATGTGAATTCAATGACATACAAAACCTATAATAAGAAAAAATATCTGTTAAAAGCTTAATCTATTGTGATTTAGACTTCGCATAAATGTTGTGCAAATTGTATAATATTATCGAGTAATTTAAAACTGAAAAATCTATAGTAATATTTGGGATTTAAATTTAATGCCAGCAAAGAAAAGAACTGCCAGCCAAACTAGATGGTTACAGGAACACTTTTCCGATCCTTATGTGAAGCAGGCCCACAAGTTAGGACTGCGTTCACGCGCTTCATTTAAGCTAGAAGAGTTGCAGAAAAAAGATCACCTGATCCGTCAGGGTAATATCGTAGTTGATCTTGGTGCCGCTCCTGGCGGTTGGTCTGAGTATGCCGTAAAGTGCATCGGAGATAGCGGTCGAGTTATCGCCTGTGACATTCTGCCAATAAGACCTATTCGTAACGTACAGTTTTTGCAGGGTGACTTCAGAGAAGATGAAGTCTTCAAAAAACTGTATTCAATGATCGGTGTCGGTGCTCATGTAGTACTCTCTGACATGGCTCCTAATATGTCAGGTAACCTAGCTATCGATCAGCCAAGAGCCATGCTGTTATCAGAATTAGCCTTAGATATGGCAAGACGTGTACTGCGTATTGGTGGTAGTTTTGCTGTAAAAGTTTTCCAGGGTGTAGGTTCTCAAGAGTTTTTAAAAGAATTACATCAGGACTTTACCACTGTTAAAGTAAGAAAACCTGATGCTTCAAGAGACCGTTCTCGTGAAGTTTATATGGTAGCAATGGGCTTTAAAGGTCATCCTTTAAATGGTGTTGCACCAGGTGCTGAATTTGAAGAGTCTGAAGATAAGACTTTGGAGTAAGTGAGTAAATATGACAAAAAACCTAATATTATGGCTAGTCATTGCTGTGATTTTAATGACTCTCTTTGAGTCATTTAACTCATCAGACAATTCAGGTCGTATGGAAGACTACACTAGTTTCGTAAGAGAAGTGCAGTCAGATCAGATACAGGAAGTTGTATTTGATGGCAAGGTTATCAATGGTGTTAAAAAGAACGGTGAAAGATTCTTAACTGTTATGCCATTGAGCGATCCTGTAATTATCGACTCTCTTTTATCACACAATGTAAGAGCATCTGGTACTAAGCCTGAAGAGCAGAGCTTATTGCTCTCAATCTTTGTGTCATGGTTCCCAATGTTGCTTTTAATTGGTGTGTGGATCTTTTTCTCACGTCAAATGCAGGGCGGTTCTAAAGGCAATCCTCTGTCATTTGGTAAGTCAAAAGCAAAACTACTCTCTGAGAATCAGATTAAAACAACCTTTGATGATGTAGCAGGTTGTGATGAGGCAAAAGAGGACGTAGTTGAATTAGTAGACTTCTTAAAAGATCCAACCAAGTACTCTAAGTTAGGAGGCCGCATTCCACGTGGTGTGTTAATGGTAGGTCCTCCAGGTACCGGTAAAACTTTATTAGCAAGAGCAATTGCAGGTGAAGCTAAAGTGCCTTTCTTCTCAATTTCAGGTTCTGATTTCGTGGAGATGTTCGTAGGTGTTGGTGCTTCTCGTGTAAGAGACATGTTCGCTCAGGCTAAGAAGAATGCTCCATGTATTATCTTCATCGACGAAATTGATGCAGTAGGTCGCAAGCGTGGCGTCGGCATGGGCGGTGGTCATGACGAAAGAGAGCAGACCTTAAACCAGTTACTAGTTGAGATGGATGGTTTTGAAGGCTTTGAAGCTGTAATTATCATCGCGGCAACTAACAGACCTGATGTTCTTGATCCTGCACTGTTACGTCCAGGTCGTTTTGACAGACAGGTCGTGGTAGGTTTACCTGATGTACGTGGTCGTGAGCAGATCTTAAATGTTCATGTAAAGAAAGTACCTTTAGGTAAAGATGTTGATACTGCAACTATCGCAAGAGGTACCCCAGGCTTCTCTGGTGCCGAATTAGCAAACTTGGTAAACGAAGCTGCCTTAAACGCAGCACGTCATAACAAGCGTGTAGTAAGCATGAATGAGTTTGAAGAAGCTAAAGATAAACTCTTAATGGGTGCTGAGCGCAGAAGCATGGCTATGAATGAGCATGAAAAGATCAACACTGCTTATCATGAGGCAGGTCATGCTATCGTAGGTAAATTGGTTCCAGAGCACGATCCTGTATACAAGGTATCTATTATCCCTCGTGGCAGAGCTTTAGGTGTAACCATGTATCTGCCTGAACAGGATAAGGTATCTCAAAGCCGTATTGGTCTGTTATCAAACATTTCTACTCTGTTCGCTGGCCGTATCGCCGAAGAGTTAATGTTTGGTACTGATGCTGTAACTACAGGTGCTTCAAATGATATTGAAAGAGCGACTCAGATTGCTCGTAGCATGGTAACCCGTTGGGGCTTCTCAAAGAGATTGGCTCCTATGCAGTATGAAAAGGACAATGAAGGTTCTGCATACTTAGGTGGTTCATCTACTACTATGATTTCAATGTCAGATGAAACTGCTAAGATCATCGATGAGGAAGTAACAGAAATCATCAACTCATGCTACAAGAAAGCTCAGGACTTACTTGAAGCTAATAAGGACATTCTTGAGAATATGAAGGATGCTCTATTAAAGTATGAGACCATTGATGCTGATCAGATTGACGATTTGATGAATCGTAAAGAAGTTCGTCCACCTCGTAAGGTAGGAGATGCTAAATCTTCAGATCAGAAATCAGATGATAACTCAAAAGATGAGAAATCAAATGATGTAAAGACTGAGGATAAGTCAACTGACAATCAGTCTGAAAAAGCTAAGACTGAGAACTCTGACAATGCATCAGAGACAAAAAAAGACGATAATGACAATAATTCAGAGCAGTAATTAGACAGGACAACTTGTCAAAATTACCATCGTCTCATGAAGGATCTCTTGACAGGAGATCCTTTGCTTTTAATGTAGGTTAAATGGGCAAGCTGATTTATATCAGTTTTGTACAAGTTTAGTGTGGGATATTCGATGAAATTAAGACTGCCAAATAGTAAAAGCCTTGATTTGTCTTTTACAAAAGTAATGGGAACCATTGCTTTAGAAGAGAATGATACCCGTTCAATTGAAGATCTAGTTTTACTTGCAAATAGCTATGTTAAAGCTGGTGCTGAGCTACTGGAGATTGGAGCTAAAGCTGGTGCTAACGGCATCAACGAAACTCGTGTGATCTCTGTGTTGTGCGCTGTGATGAACAGTGTAGATGTTCCTGTAGCACTAAACTCAAACAACTATGAAATTGTTTCACAGGCTATTAAAGCAGGTGTTTCAATTGTTATTACCACAAACGGTCTGTCCACAGAGGGCATGATCGATCTTGTCAAAGGATCAGAGGTAGCTGTATGCCTTCACTTTGATCCAAAAGAAAAAATTGAAGATGACAGCGATGTGGTAAGTATCATTTCTGAATACTACTTTGAAAGAATCGATACTCTTTTAAATGCCGGTATTGAAAGAAAGAGATTACTCATTGACCCATCTGTAGTAAATGCTTCTGTAAGTAACAGATTAAGACTGTTAGGAAGACTTGAGAGCTTTAAGAGTTTTGCTCTGCCTATCTGTATTGCTCTGCCTCGTTCTTTACCAAAAGAAGACAGATTCATGAAAGATAATAGAGTGCTTACCTTAACTACAGCTTTATTCTGTTCATCTGTAAGTCCAGTTCAAATCATCAGAACAGCAGATGTAGGTGAAGTTGCAATTGCAATTGGTTTTTGGCAGATTATGGCAAGTAAGACTAAGCCATTTAAGTTATCAAAGACTATCGTAAGACGTCTAAGACTTCTACGTGATGCAATTCATGACTTAAGAAAGAACAAAGAAAAGAATTAAAATTGAGCATCTTTAAAAGTCTAATCTTTTAAAGGTAAATAACTTTTAGAAAAAAAGAAAACAAAGATGAAAAGAAAATATTTTGGTACAGACGGTGTACGTGGCCGTGTAGGTCAATATCCTATTACTCCTGATTTTGCAGTAAGACTAGGTTTAGCTGCAGGTAAAGTTTTAGGTAAGAAACATGGCGGTAAAGTTATCATTGGTAAAGATACTCGTCTGTCAGGTTATATGCTAGAAGCTGCCTTAGAGTCAGGCTTTTCAGCAGGTGGTATGTCTCCTGTAATGTTAGGCCCTATGCCAACTCCTGCTGTAGCTTATTTAACTCGAGCATTCAGAGCAGACCTAGGCGTTGTAATCAGTGCTTCACATAACCCATACTATGACAATGGAATTAAGTTCTTCTCAGCTCATGGTACCAAGTTACCTGATGAGGTTGAACTTGAGATTGAGTCTGTATTAGATGCTAAGGATATTCCTTTAGCTGCTTCATCAGACTTTGGTCGCGCCTTCAGACAGGATGATGCTCCTGGTCGTTATATTGAGTACTGCAAGAGTACCTTTGCAAGCCACTTCTCATTAGAGGGCATGAAGATTGTTTTAGATTGTGCTAACGGCGCTACCTATCACATTGCTCCACTGGTTTTCAGAGAGTTAGGAGCAACTGTTATCACCATCGGTGATAAGCCTAATGGCATTAATATCAATGATGGTGTAGGTTCTACTCATCCAGAAGCTTTAGTTGCTAAAGTCCTTTCAGAAAAAGCTGATCTTGGTATTGCTTTTGATGGTGACGGTGACCGCGTTTTAATGTGCGACAGTCACGGTAACTTACGTGACGGTGACAACCTTCTGTATATCATTGCTAACGACACTAAAAAGCGTGGACGTCTGCCAGGTGGTGTAGTAGGTACTTTAATGACAAACTTAGGTCTTGAGTTAGCTTTAAAGCGTGAAGGTATTCCTTTCTCTCGTGCTAAGGTAGGTGATAGATACGTTATGGAGCAGTTGTTAGAGAAGAACTGGACTCTAGGCGGAGAGAACAGCGGTCACATCATCAGCTTAAACCATGCAACCACAGGTGATGGTATCGTATCAGCACTACAGGTCCTAAAGGCTTGTATGTATGCAGGCAAGACAGTTGAAGAGTTATCTGAAGGTCTGACCATGTACCCACAGGATCTTATCAACGTAAGATTAACAGCAGGTCTTGATGTAACTCGTGACGAGAAAGTTCAGGCTGTTGTATCTGAAGTTGAAAAAGAGTTAGGCTCAACTGGTCGTGTACTTTTACGCAAATCAGGAACCGAGCCTGTGGTTCGTGTAATGGTTGAAGGTGAGAATGCACAGGACGTTCATACTAAAGCTCAAAGAATTGCTGATGTGATCATCCATCAGGCAGGCTGTGAAAATGCTTGAAAAAAAGCATAATAACCTGTAATATTTGCACAGCTTTGTATACGCAAAATAGGATGCGTTTTTATTATGTACGAAATTGGTATTGTAGTTTTATTACTAATTGCAATTGCAATGATTGCTTTGATCCTTGTTCAGCAGGGTAAAGGTGCTGGCATGGGCGCTTCATTTGGTGCAGGTGCATCAAATACAGTATTCGGTTCAGTAGGATCTGGTAACTTCTTGACTAGATCAACTTGGACTTTAATTATTCTGTTCTTCGGTGTTTGCTTATTCTTAGGTTACTTACAGAAGTCAGCTCACGAAGAGAAGTCAAGTTTCAGCAATATTTCTGAGACTCCTGCAACAGAGCAGGTTGAAGAGAAGACTGTTGTTAACACTGATGCTCCTGTAGTTGATACAGATGCACCTGCAGTTTCAGACACAACAGATGCTCCTAAGACTGACGCTCCAGAGACTAAGTAATAAAAGTTTCTACTAAAAAAGACCCACCTTACGGTGGGTTTTTTATTGGCGATTTTAGATAAATTGATTAGAAGACGTAGTGCTTGGTAGGAGTTATGACTTCATGCAAAGGCATATCCCAATGCTCAATAGGTACAGCATCTAAAAGTTGGAAGTCATAAGCTACACCTATTAAAAGACATTGAGCAGAGAGCTTCTTTAACATTCTGTCGTAATAGCCTCCCCCCATACCTAATCTGTTGCCTTTATTATCAAATCCAACTAATGGCACAATCAAAGCTTCAAATTTATCAGGAGTTACCAGATTCTCTGGTAAATTCTCAGGCTCTAGAATGTGGAAGCGGTTTTCAATTAACCTGTCACCTTTCTTATAGGAATAAAAGTCCATATGACCTTTTACGTGAACATCCATAAAAGGTAGAGCTAATTCATGGTGTTCTAGAAGATACTCGTTGATAGGCTCTGTAGATAACTCACCACCTAAGCTTAAATATGATCCCACCATCTTTTTTTGCAGGAAGTGTTTATGGTTACTTAAGATTTTTACAATCTCAACGCCAGCCTCATAGGCTTTTACAGGTGTTACCTGTCTTCTCTGTTCTAAGATCTGCTGACGCAGCGACTTGCGTAAAACTTTGTTATCAAAAAAATCAGTCATTGTTGGCTCTCTGAAGTGATACCTTCATTCTGGTGATAAGTTTCAGTGCTTCATTTTCAAAGGGTGTTTTGTTGTTTAAATATTCCTGCAGTGTGCTCTCCGAATCAAGAGCTATGAGAATTGCAGCCTGTGTAGGTGTTAAATTCGGATTCTCTCTCATCATATTTGAGGCCTTTGTCTGCAGAGAATCTACTGCTTTTTTAAGATTGTCCTTTTGAGCTTTTGCACATCTTAAGTTGAAACTCTCACCAAAGAGTGCACATTGGACAAAGTCATGTGAATCGTTTTGATCTGGCATAAATATTCCTTTTTGCCTATATTGTAAGGATATTAATCAAATTGTCCAAAAACTTCTGAGGGTGCATTAAAAGTAACGGTAGTTATACTGATATTAGACTATAAAAATTATTTTTGTATTGAAAAATAATGCGAATAGTACATCTAAAAATAATAATCTTTTAAATGTGAAGAAAATACTGTTTAAATTATAGATTAGGTGTTAAAGTGAGATGAGAAGTTTTCATCTATCCAATAGCAGAGTTTTATTATGAGCAAAAAAACAGTGTATTCAAATATTGCAATTGATCTAGGTGGTAAGTATACAGGATGCGTATCATATACATCTTCAATATTGCCATCTGCAGATGACATCAATGCTTTTATTATTGAGATGCCTGATGATGGTAATGGTATTAAATATACAGTAAAAGATAGAACTCAGAAGAGACATATGATTCGTGCTTTGGATAGATTCAAAAAAGCAAGAAAACTAATCTATCTTGTTATAAGTTCAGTAATTCATAGAGAGCTGACTGCTGATGAAAAAGAATCAATCTCTTCTTTAATGAAGAGAAGAGGGTATACAAGGCTAGAAGCAGAAATTGACCTTGATATTTTAAAAGAATGCCCTGTTGATCTATTTGCCTCATATATTAAAGATCTGTTTGATGAATCTCAGTCTTTATATGATCAGTTTAATCAGAAGTGCTGTGATTTAGATTCAGCTAAAGCTATGAAGAAAGCTCTTTCTTCAGAAGAATTAAAACAGGCCATGGACTCTTCTGAACTAGATAAAATCGAAAAAAAAATATACAAGTCAGCTTTTGATGTGATGGTGAAAGCTGCTGAAAACATCATCAATACCTGTGAATTTGGCAATAAACACCGTAAACAATACTTATCAGATATCAAGGCAGATATAAATAAGGATTCTAGATTAGCTGATATAGTTAAGTCATTTGATGGCAATGAAAAGCTTTTCAAATGTGTTGGAAATATTTCGAATCTTCAGCTGAGAGCTTTGCGCTGGTATTTCAATGATATCAACATGAAAGGAAATCCAAAATGGATTCCTGAAAGATTTAAAAAAGTGTGGGCAAGAGCTTATAAATACTTCCATTATCCAAAAGAAGATCAACAAAAAGCCAGAGAGCTGATAAAAAATCTGGAAATTTCAAATGATGTAACTTCATTGTTGTGTTCAATTGATCCTCTCGACACAATTCCTCCATATGAGGATCAGAACAATCGAAATCCTCCTACAGATTTAACATTACTCTTATCACCTAAAGCCTTAGATAAGAAATACACAAATTTATGGGAGAAATGGGCAGAGAAGTTCGCAAAACTATATCCAAATTTAAAATACCAGCTAGAAGATATAGTTAAAATTTCAGACCGAAAGTCAAGAATAGATGTAAAGAGTTCAAGCTCATATACGCAAAGCAAAGTTTTCAACTCATATGTAATGCAACGTTTGTTTGATTTAGCTGCAGATAAAAACGAGCCAATTACACTATTGAGATCATGGGTAAGAGATCCTTCAAATTCAAAACTGGCAGATACAGTCAAGATAATTCAGTCAGTGGTAGAAGATCGTGAGGATGATTTTTATAAGTTAGCTCAGTCATATTACAACGAAGTAGAAATGGCCAAATCTGGTCTTTGGTCAGTGATAGATGATCCTCTTCTTGAAATTTCTGGAATACATCCTCCAATGAAGAATAAAGTGATATCAACACTGGTTGGAAATGTGCTTGGAATAAATAATGATTTTGATTATGAGAAATTTCTTGAAGTTTGGAGAGCTCCTATAAAAGGAAGAAAAACTTTAAAATCAGTTTGTAAAGATATTGAAGGACTTCGAAAAGAATACGGCAATACTTTTAAAATCGAATATGACTATGCTAATTATTCTGCTAAAGAAAAGAAAGAACGGTTGACTGCAGATCAGAAGAAACTAGTAGAAATCAATAAAATAATTGAAGAGATTTCTCCATTAGTTAGGAACAGTATTTCTCAAGATCCTTTATCAGAAATTAAATTTAACAATCCGTTCAGTTTTTCTCAACTTTATACTCTAATCGAAACAGATACATTAGGCTTTTCAAGCAATTGTGTAGCAGTAAATATGGAGAATAACGCAAGAATGCAGTTTCTGTTAGGAAATCATGCGTTATGTTCTCGACTGCCAACTGAATCAGTAAGACCTTTTGATGGTGCCTTAGGAAAGATCTTAGAAAGGCAGGCTTATGAAATCGCTAAAGTAAAGAGCGCAGAGATAAAAGAGTTAGACTCTCTGAATGAGACAGTGATAAATGTCGGTATTTTAATTGAACAGAATAAATTTGAGTTTACAGAATCAATAGCGAAGATAAAGAAGTCAAAGTTACTGGAAAAAATTAAAAAAAGATCCCAAAGTGGAGTTAGTCGTCAATTAAAGAAATGGGAAAATAAAGAGAAGAGAATTAAATCTGCTTCAAGAGGTGTATGTCCATACACAGGTGAACGTATATCCGAAACAAATGGTGAGATCGACCATATAATTCCAAGAAGCTTTACTAAATCCAGTATGGGTACGATTTTTAACTCAGAAGCGAATCTGATTTTTTGTAGACTAACAGGAAATCGGAATAAAGATGAAAATATGTATACATTAAGAGAACTTTCACCAAAGTATCTTAATGCTGTATTTGGAACAGCAAATATTGTGCAGATTCAGCAGAATATAGAAGGTACGGTAGCAAAAATTAGTAGCAAAAACCCAAGATTCCTGTTTGATATGATGGATCAAAAAGAGCAAGACTGTTGCAGACACGCTTTATTTATGCCTCACAGCAAAGCCTATCAGATAGTTGTGTCAGCAATGGCCAGATCCTATAGTACAAGGGTTAATGGAACTCAGTCTTATTTTGTAAATGCGATTATTTCAAAATTAAAAAACGAGTTGTCTTCGTGGTTAAAATCTAACAGAAATACTTTAAATTTCTTTGCTTATAAAGTAGATCCTTCGGATGTTCATTCTACAAGAGATGACTTGAGCAAATTAAATACACTGTTGAAAAAACAAGAAAATCAGCCAATAACATCTCACGCCATAGATGCTTTATGTGTATTGGCATCTGCATCAACAAATGAGCGTATTTCTGAAAATATCTCAAAAGAAAGTTGTTTGGCTAAAATTTCTAATACTGGCAATTTGTTAAAACTTGAGCCTCATGAATTTAAAATTCTTCGAATAGAGAAAAAAGATTTTTCAGATAAAAATGACGATTTTTCTAGAAAGTTATTTAATGATACGATCTACGCAGAGCATTTTTTACCTGTGATGGTAATGAAAGATCAAGTTAAGATTGGATTTTCATGGAACTCTAGTAAAGAAGGAAATTCTATTGAAATTGTAAAAGATCAACATAAATTTCTTGAATTGTTAGCTCCATTTTTTAATAAAGCAATAGAATCCAGTTGTAAATTTATAACGTATAAAATAAATAAAAAGAAAGCATTTGATTTTATCCATAGATATATACATCAAGAAGTAGATGTAAATGATTGTGCTCTTATAGTAAAAATTTTAGAGTCATTACGTTACACAACAGTAAATACCGATGTATGTGATATTTACAATGATAGAGAAAAGAGATTTAAGAGTAAATCTGAAATCCTTACAAACAAAAATTTTGAGTTAAATTTTTCATTACCCAAACCTTTTAAGATCTTAGCTTGTAAAAAAATATATTTACCATCTAAAAATGAATGGTCGAAAATTACTGAAAAATTTTCAGATTATTTGGGTAAAGATAACATTAAAAATTGGAAAGAGATTATTTATAATTCTTTAAATTTAAACAGAAAAACCACAAAAAAACTCAATCATGCCGGAACAAAACGAGTGTATAGCTTACCAATACTAAAAAATGCATCTGGAGGAATAAGAATTAAGAGGTATACAGATGAAATGGAAGAATTTTATCAGTTGCTAGAAGTAAATACGCCTCAGACTGTTAAAAGAAAAGGGTTTGCCTTAAGTGAAAAAGGTGAAGTCATGTGGAATAAACCAATAACAGTTGATTCGTATATCGGAAAAAATCTAACTCTACTTGAAAAAAATTACAAAAATGTATGTATTGGGGATAATTTTGTTCCAATGAAAGAAAATAGGATGGTTTATAAAAACGAAAAAACAGAAGTATACATTTCTCCATCGTCGGATTCTCGTAGATTGGTAATAATTAAGCAACCTTTTGATGAATTTAATAAATGTTTAAAAAATAAATATAAGAATTATCTAGAACTTCCTTCAACATTGGTTTTGTCTGGTGATGAAATTAAAATTTATGTTAAAAACATGAAAAATGATTTTATTGGAAATCCAAGAGTAGAAACAAAAAATAATAAAAAAACAGGAAAAATAGTTATGCTTTCTATTGGCAAACTTGTTCGTTATTGTTATATGTCTACTACTTGTGATTCTCTGATGAAAACAGCCTATGACTGTGCCCTGAGTTAGAATGAGATACCTTACTGTAAGCGAATATGGTACTTTTTTAGGTCTTTCAGGAGAAAGACTTATTGTTAAACAGAATGGTACACAGATAAAAGAGCTCCCCTTATCACGATTAAGAACGATATGTGTTCTTAAAAGGGGAGTTTCTGTTTCTGGTGACTTAATCTTGTCATGCTCTCTAAGAGGAATAAGAATTCTCTTTTTGGATTGGAAAGGTCAGGCCGTATCAGCTGTCTTAGGTCAGAATCAGCATGCGGTAGTCTCTTTGAGAAAATCTCAGTTTGACTTTATTAAAGATGAAAAACTTTGCTGTGATGTATCTAAGAAGATTATTCTTTCTAAGGTTAGAAATCAGCGTGCAGTTGTACTTTATTTCTCTAAGTACCAGTTGAAAAATAATGAAGAGTTAACAACAGTTGTTGGCAAATTTGTAACATCAGTTAATCAGATCATAACTCAGCTCAAAAACATTCAAGGTCCACAATGGAAAAATACCTTATTTGGCTTGGAGGGAAAAGCTGCTGTATTGTATTGGGATCTCCTCAGTTCTCTGTCCTTGCTTCCACACGATTTTGAATGTAGAGAAGGTCGAGGGGCAAATAGCATCACTAATAAAGCTCTTAATTATGGCTATGCAATTTTGGCAAGTTTTTTATTATCAGCCGTTGATAACGCTGGGTTTGAAATGTACGCCGGATTTTTCCACGTAGACAGACCAGGAAAGCCATCACTTGTCTTAGACCTGATGGAAGAGTACAGAGCCTGGGTTGTTGATAGAGTTGTTATAAAACTAAGGTCTAGACTTGAAAGTGCAAAAGAATTTGATTCTTCAATTAAAAAAGCGATAAGTGATGAAATATACAAAACCATGGCTACAAGGTACTCCTATAACAAGAAGAAAGTAAAACTTGAAAATATCATACAAAGGCAAGTATACAGATTATCAGGAGTTATAAGTGAAAAGGGAAATTATAAAGGCTATTCCTTTAAATGGTAGAAAAAGATGAATATTTACCAAAAGTACCTCGTATGTTATGACATTGAGAATGATAAAACTAGAAAGAAGTTCTTTGATAAAATGAAGGATCTTGGGTTGATATCTATTCAGAAATCAGTGTTTTATGGAGATTTAAATCAAGCCGAGTTCTCTGCTATGAAGAAAGTTGTTCTAAAAATGCTTGATCCTGAATCTGACAAGTGCTTTTGGACCAAATGTACATTGTCTGATAAAGAGCTTGGTAGTTGCTTTGGTTATAAAAATTTTAAATATATAGAGCCAGATGGATATGAATCAATTTAACTTACCGGTTTCAATGTTAAGACAATACTGTTTTTGCCCAAGAATCCCTTATTTCTATATTGCGCGAAATATAACGCCTGTAGAGAAAGAGTGGATGTCTCAAGGCATTGAAGAACACAAGCGCCAAGAGATGTTATCTAAAAGAAGGAATCTCTCTAGGTTTGGAATTTCAACGATTGGAAAAATTTCTTTTAATGTGGAACTGTATAGTGACAAATTATCTCTTCATGGCATATGTGATGCAATTTTGTCTGCTGATTCAGAATTAAGCATCATTGAATTTAAAAACTCAGATTATGACAAGTTCACTATGGAAACTGCAGTGCAGCTATGTGCATATGCAATGCTATGTGAAGAGAAGTACGGTGAAATAATAAAACAATGTTTTGTTCTTTACGGAAGTAAAGGTAAAACCAGAAAAGTGAATATCGATGCATCTATTAGATCCAAAACTTTGGAAATAAGAGATCACATTATTAAAAACCTCAAAAAGGCAGACATTCCACCTTCTAGCGCAGAAGAAAATAAATGCGGACAATGCGAATTCTTCAACTTCTGTGCTGACAGGTTTTAAAAAATACATCCAGATGCTTTCGCAGTTGCTGGACTTAATCTTGATTTTTGATGATTTCAGCTCGCCATAAAGACGACTTCAAGAACTTTTTCAATCTATGTTTTTATTGTAAAGTATTTTTTTCGAAAAATATACTTGTTTCACTGCAAAAAATAATATTTCGAAACTTACATCACATTTTATAAGTGCAACATATTCTTTTTAAAGAATTTTATGTTGCTGCTTCAATTATAGATTGAAAAAGTCCTTAACTGAAAC
>HF987904.1 GCA_000431835.1 Succinatimonas sp. CAG:777 | reverse complement strand
AGGGATTTTGTCTTTATTGTGTATACTAGTTGGTAAAATTTGGGATAGTTTACACTCCGCTAGAGCTTGTTTTAGCAGTCATTGAACGAGCAAGAAATTCAGATTATAAAGAATGGTTTTGATACCATTACCTCCCCCCCTCCTTAAAAGCTGCTATTAGCCTGTATCATAAATACGGCTTTGAAGAATGCTCTGCTAACTCTAACAATCCCATGGACGATGAGATTTATATGAAAAGGCTTATAAATAACAACTTGTCTCTACCTAAGATAAAGATGTACTTAAGATCCTATAAAAACTCTGACTGTAAAACTCTTTATATCTCCTTTTTTTTTTAACCTCATCTATTTATAATTAAGCTTATAAGAATAAGGAGATATTTATGTATCAAGCTTCATCTTTACGCTATAAATCAATGGAATACCGCCGTTGTGGTAAGAGCGGTTTAAAGTTACCAGCTTTATCATTAGGTCTTTGGCATAACTTTGGCGATACTACTGTTTATGAGAATATGCGAAAGCTGTGTACTACAGCTTTTGACAATGGTATTACTCATTTTGATTTAGCTAATAACTATGGACCTCGTCCAGGAGCTGCTGAAGAGAACTTTAAAAAGATCTTAAAAGACGATTTAGGTCAGTACCGCGATGAGCTCATCATTTCAACAAAAGCAGGCTATACCATGTGGGATGGTCCTTATGGTGACTGGGGGTCAAGAAAGTATCTGCTAGCAAGTTTAGATCAGAGTTTAAAGAGAATGGGACTTGAGTATGTGGATATCTTCTATCACCACAGAATGGATCCTGAAACTCCTCTAGAAGAGACCATGGGCGCACTAGCTACTGCTGTATCTAGTGGTAAAGCTTTATATGTAGGTTTATCAAACTACAATGGCGAGACACTAAAACAAGCCAGTGCCATTTTAGAAGAACTACACGTTCCTTTTGTAATCAATCAGAATTGCTACTCTATCTTTGATAGAACCATTGAGAATAATGGCTTAAAAGAAGCTGTAAAAGAAACTCAAAAAGGTTTAATTACCTTCAGCCCACTAGCTCAGGGTAGATTAACATCTCGTTACTTAAATGGAATTCCTGAGGATAGTAGAGTAAAAACAGACGGCCGTTTCTTAAAAGAAAGCGATCTCAATGAAACTGTAATTGCCAAGATTAGAAAATTAAATGATCTTGCATTACAAAGAGGTCAGACTTTAGCTGAGATGTCTCTATCCTGGTTATTAGCTCAGGATGTTGTAACCAGTGTGTTAATCGGTGCTTCAAAGGCTGAACAAATTCTAGACAACATCAAGGCATTAGAGAATCTTAACTTTAGTGCTGAAGAGTTAGAGTTAATTGATAAAATCAGTAAGTAATTACTAAAAACTACTAAACAGTGTAGCTTTTATACTGTGTGAAAGCAGTTCTCAAGATACTATCTTGAGGACTCTTTTTTAGAGAAACTGTAGATTACCTTACTGTCTTTACTTTCAATAAAAGCTTGTGGAAACAGGTAATCTCCTCTAACTAAAGGAATATCCACAAACTGCCATTTTAAAGAGAACTCCTGATTCACTTCTTTTAACGCACTGTAAATTAAGATAGAGCAATACATAGGGCGTTCCTGACTGTTTCCTTTATAAGTTAAGATAAAACTCTGACCTAACTTACTGTTAACACTGTCTATTACTGTTTTTACATTATCCTCATTTATAAAGTTAAGTCTTAACAGCATACCGGCAGCAGCATTCTTTGAATTCCAGAATTCATAAAGAGGAGTTTTGATGACCTGGTCTGGATGCTCTGGATCATCATCTGTGGTGGCGTGAGTGACAATAATCTCAGGTAGAACTGCTGTTATAATGCCAATATGAGAGTAGTCAGATGCGCTTAACATCATAATGACGTTGCTGTCTGTGGCTGTACCTTCACGTAGGACCAGATCTCCTAACTTTACTTTGTCTTTAACAGCACTAATATCAAAGTTATTTGCTTTTACTTTATTTATGTTTTGGAGATTAAAAACAGGGTAACGTCTTACAAAGTCAGAGTCTTTGAAGATGGTAGTGGAGAGCATGAGAAAAGAAAACAAAAGCGCAATTATTAGGATAACTGCGCTTATGCCTATCTTTTTAGATAACTTCAAGAAAATAACCTAAATTTGAAGATCTAAATTTAAAGGATTGATACCTTCCAGGTATCTTTTACTTTCTTTAAGTTAACGGTTTCAACTTTTGAAGACTTGCCATTGAACTCTTTATTAAAGGTTACAGTAACCTCAACTGTAGCTTTATCTTTCTTATCATTTAGTTTAGCTTCAGACGCTTTAATATCCTTTACACCGCCAGCCTGCTCATCAATAACTTTCTTTTGCTGAGGTAACATGCCATTGAACTTTTTAGTCATCATGTCTTTTTCATCAGCTTCTTTTTCTTCATCAAGATAAAGCATTGCAACTGCATCATCAGTCTTAGCGTTATAGATGTTAGTGATAAATTCTGTAGCTACATCCTCAGGAGCCTTAGCACCGCCACAAGCAAACAACATAATAGAACAAGCGATAATTGCTAAAAGTGATTTAAAGTCTGTCATTATTTTTATCTCCAAATTTGCTAATCGTTATTTTATTTGTACTTTCCAGCCCTGCTTGGTCTTAACTAGGCGTACAGGCTCAATAGTAGAAGTCTTTCCTTTTAATCTGCCGTTGAATACAACCTCAACCTTAATTTCAGCTTGAGTCATATCTTTATTAAATACTGCTTCAACAGCCTGAATTTTCTTAATGCCACCAGCTTCTTTCTCAATTTCTTTCTGTTTCTCAGGAAGTACTTGAGATAACTTTCCTTCAACAAGTTTCTTAGATTCAAGATCTTCGATATCCTCTTTATCAGCTGAAGAAAAATCGATGCAATCTAAAGTTTTCTTTACATCGGCAGAATATGCAGATTTTACAAATGCAACAGATACATCTTGAGCGGTCTCTGGACCAGAACAAGCCGTAAGATAAAAAGAGCATAAAGCTATAGACAGATATGAAATCAGTCTGGAAAACATGGGTAACCCCGATAAGATTGCTGTAGTTGTATTAATAGAAATATTGAAAATAATTCTACATATATTAATAAAGAGAATGTTTGATATAGCTTACATATTTACTAATTTTTAGATATTTCAAATACCTAGAATGAAAATTTTTTTTGCAATAATTTGCAATTATCGTTAATTTACGTAAATTTCGTAAAAATTTACGAAATGCGATTATTAGCATGTTTTTTCTTTAAATTTTTAGCTATATTTTCTTTATAGAAAAGGCATATAAATCGTATTCTATTGTAGATATTCAGTAATAGACTGAATTTAAAGTGATGTGTTAAAAATAATAAAAGCAAGACAACATAAGAGCCAACTATGAGAAAGAAATATCGTCCAAAAACTAAGCAAGATCTGAGAAAACTCATTTTAAATGAGGAAATCGAATTAGCTGATATTGATACTTCTAAAATCACCGACATGAGTCATTTGTTTGAACCAACCTTAAGGGGAGGAGATCAGTCAAGATTCTTCTTTGATGGCATAGAAACCTGGGATGTATCTAACGTAACTGATATGAGCTATATGTTCTGTTACGCAAAGAATTTTAACGAGCCATTAAATTCATGGAATGTCTCTAAAGTAAAGAACATGCGCGGTATGTTCCAGTTTGCCTCTTCGTTCAATCAACCTTTAGATAAATGGAATGTATCCTCTGTTGAGAATATGTCGTCAATGTTCTATGACGCTGCAGCTTTCAGTCAGAATCTTGATAGCTGGAATGTCTCAAAAGTAAAGACCATGCGCTTTATGTTTATGTATGCAAGGTACTTTAAAGATAAGCCTGCATGGAATGTAGAGCATGTAGAAGATGTGGTAGGTATGTACTATGGAACACCAATTGTTTATGTAGATCCTGATCTTGCTTGTGGCATCGATCCTGATTTAGAAAAACTGGCAGCTCAAGAGAGCCTTGACCATCAGTTAAACAGCGTTCTAGACAATGACGGTATTGCTCGCTTTGCAAAAGATCTTGTGGATAAAACTCAAGATCTGGCCTCAACTGTAAGTAAAGCCATAGACAGAAAGACAGCTGAACCTTCAACTGAATCCTTACTAGGTGACACAACTGACGCTCAAACAGAAAGATATGAACCAGCTAAAGCACATTCTGTAGAGGATGAGACCATAGATCTTAATGATCCTAAAGTAAAAAGATTAAAGGACTTGTTAGAAAAAGGCCTAATTGAGCAAGATGAATTTGATCTCCTTATAAGAAGGTAGATAGCTTAAGAATTAACATTTTATCCTCTGTAGTTATTTTGGATTTTTTTGATCTGGTTTCATGCCAGATCTTTTTTTACTTGACAAAGTAAACAAAAGTTTACTAATATTAGTAAACGTTCGGTTACAAGATTGTATTAAGACTACTATGACCTCAACAAAAGGTAAAATCCTAAAAACAGCTTTACATTTATTCGCTCAAAGTGGCTTTGATGCGGTATCTACAAGTCAGATTGCAGATGCTCTATCGATTACAAAAGGAGCTCTATACAGACACTTTGAAAGTAAACAAGCTATCTTTGATGCTATCTTGTCAAAGATGGAACAAAACGATAAAGAAAAGTCTGATGTGAATAATGTCCCTGCACAGAGTCTAGATAAAACTCCTAATGCTTATCAAAAGGTCTCTTTAGAGAATGTGTTTAGATTCTCTTTAGAGATGTTCAGGTATTGGACTGAAGATGACTTTGCTTCATCCTTTAGAAAAATATTAACTATAGAGCAATATAAATCAGAGAAAATGAGAGGACTTTATGCTCAATATTTATCATCAGGTCCTGTGTCATATGTAAGTGACATCTTTAAATCTTTAAAGATAAAAGAACCTTATGCAGAGGCCTCAAGGTTCTATTCAGTGCTGTTTATGTATTACTCTTTATATGATTTGGCTTCCAACAAGGAAGATGTCAAACAGCAATTTGAAAGAGCTCTTGTAACTGTAACGTTGGATATCAAAAGATCACTTACCTAGATAGGTTAATGTCGCAATGCAAAATCTAGAAATTTTAGCGATCCAAGATAATTATCTTTCTTCATTTGTTTATAGGTAATTATGATGTTACAAGTAAGAGTTGAGAGTAAAGAAGATTACAGAGTAGTAGAAGAGCATACACGAGAAGCCTTTTTCAATGTTTATTTACCTGGTTGCAAAGAGCATTACGTTTTACATAAATTCCGAGACTCAAACAACTTCATAAAAGAGCTGTCTTTAGTCTTAGAACTTGATGGCAATATCATTGGTCATGTGATGTTCGCAAAAGCCAAGGTAAAACTCGAAGATGGCAGTTACAGAGAGGTTCATACCTTTGGGCCTTTCTCAATCCATCCAAAATACCAAAAGCAAGGTTATGGAAAGTATCTTTTAAATGTAGCTCTTAATAAGGCAGAAGGGCAAGGCGTAAAGGTGCTATTAGCATGTGGTTCGATAGACTACTACAAGAAATTTGGATTTTCGCTAGCCTCATCAAGAAATGTAAGATATGCCTTTGCAGAGACCAACGATAAGATCGTTCCCTACTTTTTGATAAAGGAATTTGATAAAAATTACTTGAACGCATCTTCATGTACATACAAAGATCCTGATGAGTATTTCGTAGCAGATAAAGAACCTGGGACTTTTGAGAGGTACGAACAGACCTTCCCATACAAAGAGAAGAAAAAGACTGATACTCAGATCTTTTGATGATAAAACACACTCATCTAAGTGATTAAAAAAGCTCTTAGACCTGAATGAAATAGTAACGAACAGGTATTGATAGCCTTTAAGCTAGACTCAAGTTAAAGTGTAAAACTAGACTTATCTGTGTTTACAAACATAAATTTATCATTAAGAAAATTGTTCAAGAATACTAACTTCATTATTGTTCAAAGTATAAAAAAAACAATGATGAGAGTT
This sequence comes from Succinatimonas sp. CAG:777, assembly GCA_000431835.1. GTDB lineage: Bacteria > Pseudomonadota > Gammaproteobacteria > Enterobacterales > Succinivibrionaceae > Succinivibrio. The sequence goes on along the minus strand of HF987904.1, from coordinate 21,465 downwards.
TAATCTATGAACTTTTTACATAAGAAAAATCATTGGCATTTTATGCCAGTAATTCAATATGAAAGATAATTAATTATCTGTAACCATTCGTTTACTATTCGCACTTAGAATATACCAACATAGCGCACACATCACTAAAGTTAATACACCCACAAATGAGAAGATCATTTCAAGTCCAAATCTGTCTGCTAATAGACCTAAAAGAGCAGGACCTATAAGAACTCCTGAGTAACCTATAGTGCCCACAGTTGAGATTGCTACAGATTTATTCTTGCCACAGTTTTTAGCTACCGTCGAGATAATAACAGGAACCACATTGCCTAAAGCAAGACCTGCAATTGCAAATGAGGTAATTACAACAATAGCTTCATGATGAAAGGCGATAAATTGCAGTGTTATAAAAGCTACGATGCTTCCTGTACAAAGAAGTTTTATACCACCGATTTTTGATACTAGTCTGTCTCCTAATAATCTCATGATGGCAACAGCTAACTGGAAGATAGCATAACCTATAGCTGCAATCTCTAAGCTTACATTGCACTTAGCATTAAGATAGACGCCACTCCAATCATAGATCATACCTTCACATAAGAACATCAATAAGCAAGCAATACCAGCCATTACAATATGAAATTTTGTAAAGTTCTCTTGAAAACAGACAACAGTGTTATCTGTTGAAATGGTACTCTTAGATTTGTCATCCGATCTCTGCCCATGCGTGTTTATAAGATATTTATGGCAGAAGAGAATAAGTAAGAGGCAAGGGACAGTTATTAAAATTGAAACTCTAAAAGGAGAAAGATTAAAAGGCAAAAGTACTGGATAAATAATTGCTGAAAAGATGCAACCTATTGTTGAATAGGCCTGAAATCCTGAGAGTAGATGTTGCTTTGTCAGATCTTCAAAGAAAGTACCATAGATGTTGTTAGCAACCTCTAAAATTCCTATTAAAAATCCCCATAAAGTTACTGCCACAATAGCAGGAACGTAGGCAATAGATGGGCTACTTATTGCCAGTACTGTTAAAAACAGTAGAAATAAAGCCAAGACAATTACATTTTTAACGCCAAATCTTTTGCAAATAATCCCTGCTAAGGGCATACCTATTACAGCTCCGATACCAAAGGATAGTAAAAGCTGTGCATAATAAATTTCATCTAAGGCTAAGCGGTCTTTGACGTAAGGCATGATGGCAGCCCATGGAGCCATACCTATACCTGTGAGCATAAAAGACAATTTTCCGGCTCTTTTGGAGTTTTCGTACATCGTAACTACTCGAGTATTGTTTTTGTTCAGCCTAATATACCATGCTCCCATAAAGATTGATCTTTTCAAATGAGTTTATGGGGATCCTTGTAAGGTTTTACCAAATTATAATTATTGTTTTAAGTTCACTTTCATACATAAGCATGAATCATGTGTTCGAAAAATAAATCCAAGTTGCATATAATAAGAGTAGATAATATAAGGTTCACATATGCATACACCAAAAATAACCGCTACTTTTGGAGATAAACGTTTAGGTCGTAAACGTCTATTAAAGGCTCTATCCATCACATCTGCAATCTTGTTTTGCTCTGTAACACTCACAGGATGTTTTAAAACAGAGACAGAGAAGGCTGAAGCTAAATGTTTGTCAGGTGATGCTGTTTCTTGTGTAAATGCAGCTAAAGCTTATGCTTCTGGTAAAGACAGTAAGGGGAACAGTGTTGAGAAAATCTCTGATAAGTCAAAGCAGTTATTCTTAAAAGCATGCACTCTTGGAGATGGAAAGATCTGCTCGTCAATCGCCTCAGAATTTGTAATTCCAAATACCGCTCAAACTGACTTTGTAGCAGCTGAAGAATTCTATAAAAAGGCATGTAACTTCGGTTACTATCCGGCCTGTGGCAATTTAGGTTTAATTGAGATTAAGTCACCTGATTTAAGACACAGTTATGCTTTAGCAAAAGATGCGTTTGATAAAGGCTGTAAAGGTCAAGACGGTAAGTCCTGCACTTATCTTGGTGTAATGTATGAAAAAGGTGACATTGTAAAGCAGAGTATTAAAAAAGCTCTAGAGCTTTACACTAAAGGCTGTAACTTAAAGTACGGGCAGGGCTGTACGAATATCGGTACTGTTTATTATGCCGGTATTGGCGTGGATGTTTCCTATCTAAAGGCAGCAGAGCATTTTAGAAAAGCCTGTCTTTTAGATAATGGTCAGGGCTGTACCAGTTTAGGTAACATGTATGCTAATGGTAATGGAGTGCCTCGTGACATCAAGTTCGGCCATGACATGTTTGAAAAGTCCTGTGCCTTAAATGATGCAAGAGGCTGTGCTAACTTAGGTGTGATGTACCAAAAAGGCATCAGCGTTAAAATGGATGGTAAAAAAGCTGTAAAGTTACTGACTAAAAGCTGTTCAATGAATGACCCTCAAGGCTGTCTGTATTTAGGATATGCCTATGAGCGAGGTTTTGGTGTTGAAAAAGATCTTAAGAAAGCTTTTAAGTCCTATGAATTAAGCTGTGCAGGGGATAACGGCAATGCCTGTTCAAGCTTAGGTATCTTGTACATAAATGGTGTAGTGGTAAAAGAAGACTTTAAATCTGCCCATGATCTATTTGATAAGAGTTGTTCTTTAGGCTCAGTTGAAGGTTGTACCAACCTAGGTGCGGTATATCAAAACGGTGAAGGTGTTGAACGCGATTACACTAAAGCTTTTAAACTTTTTAACACAAGTTGTTCTTTCCATGACTCACTTGCCTGCGCTAACTTGGGAATTATGTATACCTTCGGTCAAGGCATAAGTCCAAATCTTAAGAAAGCTAGGGAGTACTTTGATATCTCTTGTAAGGGCAAAAATGCCTTAGGATGTAACCTTCTAGGCTACATCTACAAAGACAGCATGGGCGTAAAGCAGGATTTAAAATTAGCTCTAAAATATTTCAAATTAGCCTGTCAATTAGGTAACAACGATGGTTGTAAAAACCAAAATCTACTTGATAAAAAAAAGTAATAATTAAGTAAACGGTTACATTGTTTCTTTATCTAAAATCTCTTCCGTAAAAAGTATGATCTATTAAACATCTGATGCTCAAAAAAGCCTCAGATGATCTCCTGTCACAGGATTTTGCCAAACGTAATTTTCTTCAAAAATAGATAATAAATCTAGCAAAATAGATTTGATTGTGGAAAATATTACACAATTTTTATAAAAGTATTACACAATATTAACCTAATGTTTGAGCGCAAAGGTATATACAGTATTCACTATATAGCATGTTGTGTGATAACTGAAAAAAATGTCTAATTTTATAAAAATCAAAAAGATAAAATTTGAAGTTGAGCGGGTTTATCGTTACGGTTGTGCAATTTACGTAAGCGTTTGCAAATATATAAAAATTCCAAATTTTTAAATCAAAAATTCTACAAATTATCAAAAATAATAATAATAATGTTTTAAAATCAATGAATTAAACAAAAGTTTGATGTGTTTCCCATTTTTGTATATGAAAAAAAATATTTTCGTGATTTTTAAAAAATAAAGCTCTACTATAATTTATGTGCACGTGCACAAATGCAAATCAAACATGAGGTTTACTATGAAAATTAAGACAACTCTGACCACATTATGCTGCGCAGTTTTAGCATGTACAGCTTTCTCATCAGCAAATGCAGCTACTATCGGTGTATCAATGCCTACTCAGTCACTGCAGCGCTGGAACCAGGATGGTCACAATCTGGAAGCTCAGTTACAGGCAGCAGGTCACAAGGTTGAACTTTTATACGCAGGCGATAACGATATCCCTACACAGGTAAGCCAGATTGAGAATATGATTTCTGGTGATGTTGATGTTTTGGTTGTGGCTCCTATTGACGGAGGCGCACTGACAACTGCTCTGCAGGGTGCTATCGACAAGGGTATTCCTGTTGTTTCATATGACCGTCTGATTATGAATTCAAAGGCAATTTCATACTATGCAACCTTTGATAACTACAAGGTAGGACAGATCCAGGGTAACTACATTGTAGATGCATTAAAGTTAAAGGATGATGCAACAACCCCTAAGAATATCGAGCTGTTCACAGGTTCTATCGATGACAACAACGTAAACTTCTTCTTCGGTGGTGCCATGGACATCCTTCAGCCATACTTAGACAGCGGCAAGCTTGTATGTAAGTCAGGCCAGACCAAGAAAGAGCAGGTAGCTACCTTAAACTGGTCAACTGAAGAAGCTCAGAAGCGTATGGAGAACTTAATTTCATCAGTAGGCTACGGTCCTGACGGCGTTAAGCTTGATGTTGTTCTGTCATCAAATGACTCTGTTGCCAATGGTGTAACCAATGCTCTGACAGCATCAGGCTATACAGCAGACAATTTCCCAATCCTGACAGGTCAGGACTGTGACAAGCCATCAGTTAAGAACATGAAGCGTGGACTGCAGACCATGTCAGTATTCAAGGATACCCGTGTTCTGGCTGATCAGGTTGTAAAGATGGTAAATGCTATCGTTGATAACAAGGAAGTTCCTGTTAACGATACCAAGACCTATAACAACGGTACAGGCGTAATTCCTTCATACCTGTGCTCACCAATCGTTGTAACCAAGGATAACTTAAAGGAAGTCCTGATCGATTCAGGTTACTACACTGAAAAGGAAGTTAAATAATTAGAAATAAACTAATTTTTAAACCTTGATACAGGCCGGTTTTACCGGCCTGTTTTGGAGAAGAGAATAAGTATGACCGAGCAAAAAATATTGCTTAAGATGAAAAACATCACCAAGCGTTTTGGCAAGGTAACAGCCTTGAAAGACGTTAACTTGGAGGTGAAAGAGGGAGAGGTTCATGCACTTGTCGGTGAAAACGGTGCAGGAAAATCAACCCTTATGAACGTCTTAAGCGGCGTATATCCCTACGGCTCTTATGAAGGCGACATCATCTTTGACGATGAAACATGCAAATTTAACCAGATCCACGATTCTGAAGACAAGGGTATTGTAATTATTCATCAGGAACTGGCTCTGGTACCTTATCTTTCAATTGCTGAAAATATGTTTCTTGGCAACGAAAGAACAGCCGCCTATTCAAACGGCGTAATCGACTGGCCTAGAACTTATCAGAGAGCAAAGGAATTGATGGATCTTGTGGGGCTTGATGAAGATCCTCATACCTTAATTAAAGATATCGGTGTTGGTAAGCAGCAACTAGTTGAAATCGCTAAAGCAATTTCCAAAAACTGCCGTCTGTTAATTCTTGATGAGCCAACAGCATCATTAAATGAATCTGATTCCCAAAAACTCTTGGAGCTGATCGATAAATTCAGATCTGAGGGCATGACATCAATCATCATTTCACACAAATTAAATGAGATTTCATACATCGCAAACTCAATTACAGTAGTTCGTGATGGTTCAACCATTGAAACCTTAGATAACAACGATCACAACGTATCAGAAGACAGAATTATTGCCGGAATGGTAGGTCGTGCTCTAACTGACCGTTTCCCTAAGAGAAAACCTGAGCATAAGGTCTCAGATGAGATCTTATTAGAGGTTAATAACTGGAACGTTTCACATCCATTAAATCCTGATCGTAAAGTAAACGACAATGTTTCTATCAAGATCCACCGTGGTGAGGTAGTTGGTTTTGCAGGACTTATGGGCGCAGGACGTACTGAGTTTGCAAAGAGCTTGTTTGGTCATTCATACGGCACCAAGATCCATGGTGAAGTAAAGATTAACGGTAAGGTAGTTCACCTCAACAATGTTCGTCAGGCTATTGAAGCAGGACTTGCTTACGTAACTGAAGACAGAAAAGGTGATGGTCTAGTACTTGAAAATCCTATTTCAACTAACATGACTTTAGCAAATCTTGAGGCTGTATCAGACCATATGGTTATTGATAAGGATTTAGAGCTTGCAAAGGCTAAAGAGTTAAAGCAGGACTTAAACGTTAAGTGCGCATCTGTATTACAGAACGTAGGTAACCTATCTGGTGGTAACCAGCAGAAGGTGTTACTTGCTAAATGGATGTTCGCAGAACCTGATGTTCTAATCCTGGATGAGCCAACCCGTGGTATCGACGTTGGTGCTAAGTACGAAATTTACTGCCTTATCAACAAGCTCGTGGAAGCAGGTAAAGCAGTGCTGATGATTTCTTCAGAATTACCAGAAGTTTTAGGTATGTCTGACAGAATCTATGTGATGAATGAAGGCAAGATCGTAGGCGAGATGCCACGTTCTGAAGCATCACAGGAAAGCATTATGTCTGCAATTTTACGCACTTCCGGTAAGAAAAAATCAGTGGAGCAATAAGTTATGTATATCTTAAACATGTTAAAGCGCAACACTCTGTTAATTGCGTTAATTTTAGTCATGATCCTATTCGAGATTGCAATTCAGTCTACAGGTCATGGATCATTATTCTCACCTTCAAACTTTACTAACATTATTTACCAGAACAGTTATGTGATTATCCTAGCTGTTGGTATGTTGTTCTTAATCATCGGCTGCGGTAACATCGATTTGTCTGTAGGTTCTATCGTAGCTTTAGTAGGTGCAGTAGCAGGTGTACTCATGGTTAACAACGAGTACAACATTTATATGTCAATGGCTCTATGCTTACTGTTAGGTATCGTAATCGGTGCATGGCATGGTTTCTGGATCGCTTACATCCGCATCCCATCATTCATCGTAACCTTAGCAGGTATGTTACTGTTCCGTGGTTTAGCTCTGATTGTGTTAGATGGTATTACCATTAACCCATTCCCAGCAGATTACTTAACCATGTTCACCTCATACTTCCCATCATTTGGCCCAGGATACTTCCAGGAGCAGTTAGCTTCAGGTTTATCTCGCGCTGAAGTAAGAGCTGGCATGAGTGCAATCGTATTCTCAAAGACCATGACTGTAACTGCAGTTATCGTAATTGCTTACTTAGTAGGTATCATCTACAGCCGTGTTTCAAAGATTAAGAAAGGCTATGAAGTTGTGCCTTTATATGCTTTCTTATTCCAGCACGTATTAGCTCTTGCAGCAATCATCGCTTCATGTATTCTATTAGGTGAGAACAAAGGTATTCCAGTTATCTTAATCCTAATTGCTGTTGTAGTTATCGTATACGCTTTCATCGCTAACAAGACTGTTGTAGGTCGTAGAATCTACGCTCTAGGTGGTAACGAGAAGGCTGCTAAGTTATCAGGTGTTAATACCAGCCGCTTATTATTCCTGTCATATGTAAACATGGGCTTATTAGCAGCAGTTGCAGCTTTAGTTTGCGTAGCACGTTTCAACTCAGCTTCTCCAATGGCTGGTACCGGTTATGAGTTAGACGCAATCGGTGCTTGCTTCATCGGTGGTGCTTCAGCTTACGGTGGTGTTGGTACTGTAGGTGGTGCTGTTATTGGTGCTATCTTCATGGGTGTTCTAAACAACGGTATGTCAATCTTAGGTATTGACGCAAACTGGCAGAAGGCTGTTAAAGGTTTAGTTCTGTTAGCTGCAGTTGTAACCGACGTTATGTCAAAGAAGAGAGTAACTAACTAATAGTTAAAAAAAAGCAGGGGCGAGAGCCCCTGTTTTTATATCAAGGATATATACGTATGTACGAGTAATAAATTCAAATGAATGAAAGCTCGTAATTTAGATAAAAACAAAATTTGGGGAATATCATGCGTTATTTATTAGGTGTTGATTTAGGTACTTCAGGAACAAAAACAGTTTTATTTGATGAGACTGGTAAAGTAATTGCGTCAAAGACTGTTGAATATCCTTTATTACAACCAAAGAACGGTTGGGCAGAGCAGGATCCAAAGTTTTGGTACGATGCAACTATTGAGTCTGTAAAAGCAGTTCTTTTACAGAGTAAGGTAAACAGTGACGATGTAGTTGCACTGTCAATTGCAGGTCAGATGCACGGCTTAGTAATGCTTGATAAGGACGGCAAGGTCCTGCGCAACGCTATTTTATGGTGTGACTCAAGAACCCAAAAACAATGTGATGAAATCACTTCATTAGTAGGTAAACAGCGCTTAATTGAGATTAATGCAAATCCAGCTTTAACCGGTTTTACTGCTCCAAAGATTTTATGGGTTCGTGAAAACGAGCCTGAGTTGTACAAAAAGTGTACAACCATCCTGTTGCCAAAAGACTACGTACGTTACATGTTAACCGGCGTTAAGGCAATGGAAATTTCAGATGCATCTGGTACTAACTTATTAGATATCACCAATCGAGTTTGGTCAGATGAGATCTTAGAAAAATTAAATATTGATAAGAAGTTAATGCCTCCAATTATCGAGTCAAGCGCTGTAGCAGGTCATATCACTAAAGAAATTGCAGAACTTACAGGATTAAAGGAAGGCACAATCGTAGCTGGTGGTGCTGGTGACAACGCAGCCGCTGCTTTAGGTACAGGTGTATGTAAAGAGGGTGATGCTTTTGTAACACTAGGTACATCAGGTGTTATTTTCGCTCATACCAACAAGCCTTCAATCGATCCTCTAGGTCGTGTTCATACTTTCTGTGCTGCTGTAAAGAATTCATGGACAGCAATGTCATGCACACTGGCAGCAGGTCTATCATTACGCTGGATGCGTGATGAACTATATACTCTTGAAAAAGACATCGAAGCTAAGAAAGGCAATGATGTTTACAATTTAATGACTGCAAATGCTGACACTGTTCCTGTAGGTTCAGATGGTCTTATTTATCTGCCATATTTAATGGGCGAAAGATCTCCTGTATTAGATCCTAATGCTAGAGGTGTGTTCTTTGGTTTAACCGCCCGTCATACTAAATCTCATATGACAAGAGCTGTTCTAGAAGGCATTACACTTTCACAAAGACATAATCTTGAAGTGTTACATGCGATGGATATTGATCCTAAGACCTTAACCGCTTGTGGCGGTGGTGCTCAGTCTCCATTCTGGCGTCAGTTATTAGCTGACGTTCTAAAGTGTAGCATTGTAACTACGACTTCTAAGGAAGGTCCTGCTCTAGGTGCAGCAATTCTAGCAGGTGTAGCTGCCGGCATTTTCTCATCAGTAGAAGAAGGTTGTGAGAAATTAGTAAAGAGATCTGACAAGCGTTCTGATACTAACAGTGATGCTGCTTCTAAGTATGATGAGATTTACAAGCTCTACTCATTCTTATACCCAACAATGCGTCCTGCTTTTGCAAAATTAGATACCTTAAGACAGAAGTTAGATGGTGATAAGGTTGCAAAGTACAAGGATGTAACTGATATTGAGTTTGAGCGCTATGGTAAGGTAATTTCTGATATACCAACAGATAAGATTTTATCTTTATTAGAGAAAACTCCATTAACCGATGGTACGGATTACAAGCCATCAGTTGAAGTTCTAGAAGAGCCTTCATTAGTTAAAATTTTACAGGATCAGGTCTTTGGTGGCTTAAAGATTCAGGTAGGTTACTGCAATGGTCATAACAAAGCACTAAATGCTTTAGAGTACCACCGCAATGCTGAATTGAATGTTGCTGCTAATGATGCTGTGCTCATGGTAGCTCCAATGACTGCTGTACATGACGGTATTATTGATACCAATGATGTAGAGTTATTTAGAGTAAAGAAAGGTCAGGCCGTACTCTTCTATGAAACCACCTTACATTATGCTCCATGTGTAGCAGACGGTGAGGAGCATTTCAGAATGTGTGTAGTTCTGCCGAAGGATACCAACACTGATAGACCTGAAGGTGTAACTCATGATGGCGAATCCGGCTGTTTAACTCACAATAACAAGTGGTTATTTGCTCATAAAGATTCATCTGAGGGTAAGTCAGGAGTAACTACAGGACGCCTAATCGGTGAAAATATTGTATTAAAGTAAACTCTAATACGTAATAAAAAATTATGGCGCCTTAAAAGGCGCCATATAACAAAGATGATTAGCAAAGGATTATCGCGATGACAGTAACAGTAAAGACTTTAGCAAAAGCAGCTGGTGTATCTCGCGGAACAGTAGACAGAGTTCTCCATAACCGCGGATCTGTTAAAAAAGAACTAGCTTTAAAAATAAAAACATTAGCTAAAGAATTAGGTTATGTACCAAACAGAGCAGGTCGTGCTCTGTCTGGAATCAGAGAGCACTACAAGATAGGCATTATGTTACCTAGTATTGGTAATGCCTTTTTTGACGGTGTAATCGAAGGTATTGAAAAAGCTTGCCTTGAATATGAAGAGTTAGGTGTTGAAGTAATCTTAGATAAAATCCAAGGTTATGATGAGGCAACTCACCTAAAATCAATTGAAGAGCTAAAGAAAAAAGGTTGCTCTGCATTGTGTCTGGCAACTATAGATACGCCTTCTGTTGCTGAAAAAATCAAAGAATGTGAATTACTCGGCATCAAGATCATTTTAGTAAATTCTGATGTCTCTAATTCAAACAGAATCTGTTATGTAGGTTCTGACTATATTAAAGCAGGTAAGACCTGTGCTGGTTTATTATCTTTAATTTCAAAATTTGAAAAATTAAAAATCCTAGTAGTTACAGGTTCTGCCTTCATGAAAGGTCACAGACAGAGAATTGAAGGTTTTGAAAATGAACTTCAAAATCTCAATGTAAATTTTGAGATCTGCGCTCAGATAGAATCAAATGATTCAGATATTAAAGCTCAGATTGAGACTACTAAATATCTTACAGCACACAAAGATATTAACTGCGTTTATGTAACAGGCGCAGGTGTGCAGGGTGTAGGTGCAGCTATTATTGCTACAGGTCGTGATGACATCGTTGGTATTGCTTTTGATGATATCTATACCACTGTAGAAATGGTAAGAGCTGGTATCTTTAAGTTTGTAATCTGTCAGCAGCCTGACAGACAGGGATATCATGCTGTAAAGCGTGCTTATCAGATTTTATCAGGAACTGTAAACGAACAGGCTATGACAGACTTCTATACAGATACCATTATTAAGATTGCATCTAATATTGGTAAGTAGTCATAGTATTTAACCAAAATTTAACCACTGCATAAGATTTATATTTGATGCAAAATTCGCTCAATTTTAAGGCAACCTTTAGGTTGCTTCCTTTTTTAGGTTAAAGAGAAAATATTTTTTCTACCAAACTTTCCTAGATGAATATTGAGTAAATTCTCAATTTTAGATAAATCTTGTGAAAAATATAAATAAAGCACAAAGATTTTCTCTTTAATATGTTAAAATTAGTCGGCTTTCAACTGAGTTTGTGATCGGTCTGAGAGTTTTTGTTTAATTATCACAAAGGAGCAAAATTTTATGTTAACAGTAGCTGACAAGGCAAAAATCGTAGCTGAGTTTGGTCGTAACCCACAGGACACTGGTTATCCAGAGGTTCAGATTGCATTATTATCTGCAAGAATCGCTGACCTTCAGCCTCACTTTGAGGCTCACAAGAAGGACCACCACAGCCGTCGTGGTTTATTACGTCTAGTTGCTCAGCGTCGTAAGTTGCTCGACTACTTAAAGGCTTCTGATCTTGCTCGTTACAGCGCAATCGTTGAGAAGTTAAAGCTCCGTCGCTAATATTAGCGTCTGGCTAGGGCGGCATAATTGCCGCCCAATTTATATAAGTCCCACGAAAAGAGGCAAATATAGTGGGAAGTTTCGGAGATAAGTTGATGAATTTAAAACCAATAGTACGCACCTTTAAATACGGTCGCCATACAGTTACATTAGAAACAGGTGCAATTGGTCGTCAGGCAGATTCAGCCGTAATGGCATCTATGGACGATACAACAGTTCTAGCAACAGTTGTATGCAACCGCAATGAAGAGGTTGAAGGTCGTGATTTCTTTCCTCTAACAGTAAACTATCAAGAACGTTCTTATGCTGCAGGCAAAATTCCTGTAAGTTTCTTCCGTCGTGAAGGCAGAGCAACAGAAGGTGAGACTCTGATTTCACGTCTTATTGACCGTCCATTACGTCCATTATTCCCAGATGGTTTCGTAAATGAGGTTCAGGTTGTTGTAACTGTAATGTCAGCAAATCCTGAGATCCCAACAGATATTATTTCTATCATTGCAGCATCAGCTGCATTAGCATCTTCAGGCTTACCATGGAATGGTCCTCTAGGTGCAGCTCGTGTAGGTTACATTGATGGTCAGTATGTATTAAACCCATTAACCTCAGAGTCAAAAGTTTCAGATCTTGATTTAGTTGTAGCAGGTTCTGAGAAAGCAGTAGTTATGGTTGAGTCAGAGGCTAACTGCTTACCTGAGTCCGTAATGTTAGGTGCTGTGATGTTCGGTCATGAGCAGCAGCAGACTGTAATCAAGGAAATTGAAGAGTTTGCAAAGCAGGTAAACCGTCCTGTATGGGATTGGGTAAAGCCAGCTGAGGATACAGCTTTAATCGAGGCTGTTAAGGCTGATGCTGAAGCTGCTGTAGGTGATGCTTTTAGAATCGTTGATAAGTTAGAACGTCAGAACAAGTTAGCTGAGATCCAGAAAGCTACTGCTGAGAAGATTAAAGCTTCTAAAGAAGAGTGGGCTGAAAAAGACAATGAGATTGCTAAGATCTTCTTTGAGTTAGAGCGTAACATCGTTCGTGAAAGAATCTTATCAGGTGAGAAGAGAATTGATGGTCGTACCTTACGTATGATCCGTCCTATCACCATCGCAACCGGTATTCTTCCACGTGTTCACGGTTCAGCTTTATTCACTCGCGGTGAGACTCAGTCAATCGGTACCTGTACTTTAGGTTCAGAGCGTGATGCTCAGACCTTTGAAGATATGTCTGGTGTTCGTTCAGACAGATTCATTCTTCACTATAACTTCCCTCCATACTGCGTAGGCGAGATTGGTTTAATTGGTTCTCCAAAGCGTCGTGAAATCGGTCACGGTCGTTTAGCTAAGAGAGCTTTAAAGGCAGTATTACCTCCATTAGATAAGTTCCCATACACCATCCGTGTAGTTTCAGAAATTACTGAATCAAATGGTTCTTCATCAATGGCTTCAGTATGTTCAGGCTGCTTATCATTATTAGATGCTGGTGTTCCTATCAAAGCTCCTGTTGCTGGTATTGCAATGGGTCTTGTAAAAGAAGACGACAGAGTAGCAATCTTAACCGATATCATGGGTGATGAGGATCACTTAGGTGATATGGACTTTAAGGTAGCTGGTACCCGTGATGGTGTAACAGCACTGCAGATGGATATCAAGACTGACGGTATTACCCGTGAGATCATGCAGAATGCATTAACTGATGCACATGCTGCTCGTATCCACTTATTAAATGTAATGCAGAAGGCTATCCCAGAGCCTCGTCAGACCTTATCTCCTTATGCTCCACGTGTTGTAACCATTAAGGTTCCTGCTAACAAGGTTAAGGAAATCATCGGTAAGGGTGGTTTCAACGTTCGTTCAATTCAGGCTGACACCAACTCTCAGATCGACATCGAAGATGATGGTACCGTAAAGATTTCTGCAACTTCACAATTATCAGCAGAATCAGCTATCAAGCGCATCAACGATCTGTTAGTTGAGGTTGAAGTAGGTAAGGATTACGACGGCAAAGTTGTACGCATCACTGATTTTGGTGCATTCGTAAATATCTTACCTGGTCGTGACGGTTTAGTTCACATTTCTCAGATCACTGAAGAGCGTGTTGAGAATGTAAATGATTACTTACGCGTTGGCGATGATGTTCGTGTACGTGTGCTTGATATTGACAATACCGGTCGTATCCGTTTGTCAATCAAGGCTATCACCGATGAGCAGAACAAGGCTAACGCAGCTGTTGAGGCTCCAACTGAAGTAACTGAACAGGAAACTGTACAGGTTGAAGATCAGGTAGTAGAGCAGCAAGCCGAAATGCCAAATCCTTACGAGAATAGCCCTCGTGAAGATCAGCAGTAATTTTAAATAATTAGAATAAAGGCCCTTCGACTCTCGTCATGGGCCTTTTTTAACGTAAAGATGTCACAATCAAATTCGAACCAAAATACAGACTCAAAATCTCGCGAACTATTTTCATCTCGCTTAGGCTTTATTTTAATAGCAGCTGGTTGTTCTATTGGCCTTGGTAATGTTTGGAGATTTCCTTACATAGCAGGTCAGTACGGCGGAGCACTGTTCGTTTTAATCTATATTGCATTCTTAATTCTTTTAGGCATTCCCTTAGTGACCATTGAGTTATCTGTTGGTCGAGCCTCAAGACGCAGTATTGGTCTATCTTTTGAAACATTAACTCCAAATAAAAAATGGAAATACTGCAAGTATTTCATGATCTTTGGTAACTATGTGCTCATGGCTTTCTATACCATGGTTACAGGTTGGATGCTTTATTACACTATTGAGATGTTTACAGGTTTCTTAACCAGTGTCCCTATGACACAAGAAGAGTCAGGAAACTTTTTCAACTCCATGCTTCAAGAGCCAGAACCACAGATCATGTTTACAGCAGCAGTTACCATTGCAGGCTTTGCTGTATGCGCCTTTGGTTTAAGAAAGGGAGTCGAAGGGTTTACTAAACCTTTAATGGTGCTGTTATTCTTGTTATTGCTGTTTTTAGCTACTAGATCATTCTTCTTACCAGGCTTTAAAGAGGGTATCCAATATTACCTGTATCCAGATTTTTCAAAGATCACTAAAGATAATTTCTATGAAATTCTCTCTGCAGCTTGCGGACAAGCTTTCTTTACACTAGGTGTAGGTATTGGCTCTTTGCAGATCTTCGGCTCATATATGAGTTCTAAAAAATCAATTGCCTATGAAGCTTCAGTAATTGCAATTTTAGACACCTTGGTAGCTTTTCTAGCAGGTATTGTGATTTTTCCTGCTTGCTTCAGCTATGCTGTAGAGCCAGGTCAGGGCCCAGGACTTATCTTTGTAACCTTAGTTTCTGTATTCTCACATATGGAATATGGTCAGTTCTGGGGAGGAGTATTCTTCCTGTTCATGTTCTTTGCTGCTCTATCAACTCTGATTGCAGTATTTGAAAATGTCATCGGTATTACATTAGATATCTTTAGAATCAGCAGAATCAAAGCTGTGATCTGTAATTTTATTTTGATCTTTGCGATGTCTCTTCCTGTGATCTTAGGTTTTAATGTCTTAAGTTTTATTCATCCTATGGGGCATGGATCAGTAATTCTTGATCTGTATGACTTTATTCTTTCTCAAAATATTATAGAGTTAGGTTCGGTTGTATATGTACTGTATGCTTCTTGGCACTATGGATGGGGCTTTGATAACTACTTAAAAGAGGCTAATTTAGGTCAGGGACTTAAAGTAAGCAGTAAGTTGCAATTCTATTTTAAGTATGTATTGCCAATAATTGTATTAGTACTGTTTGTTCAAGGCTATATCTCAGTTTTTAATCGCTAGTAATAAAAGAAGTAAAAATTAACTAAGGTTACCTTTATGGAAAGAAAACCACGTGAAATATTTAAAACAAGACTAGGCTTCCTGCTTATTGCTGCAGGTTGCGCGGTAGGTATTGGTAATGTATGGCGCTTCCCATTTATTGTAGGTCAGTATGGTGGCGCATATTTCGTTTTATTATATTTATTCTTTTTAGTCACTTTAGGTATTCCTTTATTAACAGTAGAGCTTGCAATTGGTAGAGCATCAAGAAGCTCTATGGCTTACTGTTACGAAGAACTAGAGCAGGCAGGTTCTAGATGGCATATTAACAAATGGTGGCAGTTCTCTGGTAACTACTTCTTGATGGCATTCTATGTCGTAGTAGCAGGCTGGATGCTTTACTATTTCTTATCATTTGCCTTTGGTGAGATCCCAACTAACATCACTCGTGATGAAGCTGCTCAGACTTTTGGTAATCTTTTATCGTCACCTGTAGTGATGTTTGCCTGTGTTCTGGCGACTGTAGTATTCTCTTTCGCTATCGTAGCTTTGGGAGTGATTAAGGGAGTTGAAAGATACACCAAGCCTTTAATGGTAGTGCTGATCCTTTTATTAGCATTCATGGCTTGTAGATCTTTTAACTTAGATGGATTTGCTGAGGGTATGAAATTTTACCTGGAGCCTGATTTTTCAAAACTTGAAAATAACTTAGGTCAGGCAATTTGGGCTGCTATGGGACAGGCTTTCTTTACTTTATCAGTAGGCTTTGGTGCGATTGCTATCTTTGGTAGCTATATGTCAGATCGTCATAAGATCCTAAATGAGGCTATCTTTATTGCTTCATTTGATACCATCATTGCGCTTTTAGCAGGTGTTGTAATCTTCCCTGCATGCTTTACCTATGGTATCAACCCTGATGCTGGTCCTAATTTACTGTTCTTAACAATGACAGTTGTGTTCTCAAATATGTCTTTTGGCTCCTTATGGGGAACATTGTTCTTCCTGTTCATGTTAATTGCAGCTGTATCAACAATGATTGCTGTTTTTGAAAGCTCTATCGCTGGCACCATCGAACTCTTTAAGATCTCAAGATTCAAAGCAGTTATCATTAACTTCTTTGTCATTATCTTAATGTGTTTACTGCCAATGTTTGGCTTTAACATCTTATCTGATGTTCATATCTTGAATGCAAATTCAGGTATCTTAGACTTCTTTGATTTCTTGGTATCAAACAACATCATGCCAATAGGTTCAATTGTCTTTGTACTGTTTGTCTGTGCAAAGTCTGGTATGACCTGGAAGAGATATATTGATGAGTGTAACGTAGGTAAGGGCTTTAATATGTCAGAGAAGTTATTCTTCTACTACCGTTATATTCTGACATCGATTGTGGTTGTAGTTTTGGCAATAGGCTACTACAAAATCTTTATCGGTTAATTAAATATGGGTGAGTGTATATAGCTTTCTATAAATACTCACCTAAAATATAAAACTCAAATAATAAGGTAAGTTAATAAGGATTTTTTATGGATTCAAGCAGAGAACAGTTTAAAACCAGATTGGGCTTTATTCTGATTGCAGCAGGTTGTGCTGTAGGCATTGGTAACGTCTGGCGTTTCCCATATATTGTAGGACAGTACGGTGGTGCTTTCTTTGTACTAATCTACCTATTCTTTTTGATTGCGATGGGTATTCCTCTTTTAACAGTTGAATTAGCCATTGGTCGTGCTTCTAGAAGTTCTATTGCTTATTGCTATGAGAACTTAGAGGAGAAAGGTGCACAGTGGCATCACAACAAATGGTGGCAGTTAGCAGGTAACTACATCCTGATGTCATTTTACGGCGTGATTACAGGCTGGATGCTTTACTATTTCTTTGAGTTTGCTTCAGGCTCTGTAGCTCCACATCTTGAAAAAGATGTTGCTGTAGCTAACTTTGGCAGCATTCTGCAGGATCCTGCAACTCTATTCTCATGCATGGCTGCAGTTGTAGCATTTTCCTTCTTGATTGTAGCTTTAGGTGTCGTCAAAGGCATTGAGCGTTTTACCAAACCTTTAATGTTACTGCTGTTAGGTCTTTTAATCTTTATGGCTTTACGTTCTGTAACCTTAGATGGTTTCATGGACGGCGTGTCATTCTATTTAAAACCTGACTTTTCAAAGTTACAGGATAACTTTGGTGAAGCTGTCTGGGCTGCTATGGGACAGGCTTTCTTTACCTTATCAACCGGTATGGGCGGTATTGCTATCTTTGGTAGCTACATGTCAACAAAGCACCGTTTATTAAACGAGGCTCTGTTTATTGCTGGTTTAGATACAGCTGTAGCACTCCTTTCAGGCTTTGTAATCTTCCCAGCATGTTTTACCTACGGCATTAACCCAGATGCAGGTCCAAACTTACTGTTTGTTACCATGACCATGGTTTTTTCAAACATGAGCTTTGGCGCTTTCTGGGGAGCTTTATTCTTCCTGTTCATGTTAATTGCAGCTGTTTCTACTTTAATTGCTGTGTTTGAAAACATCATCGCAGCAAATCTTGAGCTATTTAAGATTGACAGAAAGAAGGCTGTGCTGATTAACTTTATCGTGATCTTAGGTTTATCAGTATTACCTGTTTTAGGTTTCAATGTTCTCTCAGATGTTCACATCATCGGTTCAAATACTGGTATTACTGATTTCTGCGATTTCTTAATTTCAAATAACATTCTTCCAATAGGTTCATTAGTATTCGTGCTTTTTGTAACCTCAAAGAGCGGTATGAAATGGGGGCGCTATATCCAAGAAACTAACGTAGGTGAAGGTTTTAAACTGACACCTAAGTTATTCTTCTATTACAGATACATTTTGACCACTGTAATTGCGGTATTGCTCATTATTGGTTATTACACAGTATTTAATCGAGCATAATACTTACAACTAGGTGCCATTGGACGTATAATCTCAGTGTATAAATAAAACACTGAACCAATGGCACCTTGTAGAAATGAAAACCAATAAGCTAATCAAAGGAATTATCTTTACTTTCTCTTTGTTACTTCCACTCTCTTTTTATACTCAAGCACAAGCAAATAACTCTAAAGGTCAGATTAGAACTTTAACCATCGAGCAGGCTGAAGCTTTAAAGCACCATAAATCTTCTGCTAAAAGAAGCACTGCAAAAAAGAGTACAGCTCAAAAGAAATCTTCAAAGTCACGTAAAGTTACTGCGTCTAACAAAAAGACAGCACATAGCAGTACTAAAAAGAGCAGAAAAAAGAATACTAAAACACAAGCTAAAACTCGTGTAAGAACTACTACTCCTCAGGAAAGAGCTATACAGTCAGAATATGTAACTGCTCCATTTGATTTCTCGGATGAGAATCCACTAATTGCAACCACACCTACTTTGATTGCTCAAAGAAAGTATTTTGCTGATGCTGAGAGAGCTATTAAAAGTGGGGATACCGATACAGCTTTATCAATTCAGAACAACTACTTAAGAAACTATCCATTATCCTTGTGGATTGATTACTGGTATTTAGCTAACAATATGGATGTATCTAAATACCCCCAGGTTAAACAGTTTATTAACTCAAAAGTTCATCAGGAATTAGGTCTGTTGCTAAAGAGAAAATACATTGAGTATTTATCATCTGTTGGTCAATACAAGTTAGTTTCAGATTTAATCGGTAAAAAGCCATTTCAGGATGACAGTGAGATGGCAAAGTCTCAACAGGCCCTTCAATGCCGCTTCTATGAAGCTCGCTGGCAACAGGGGATTGCTGATGTTACAGCAGCAACCTTTGCTTCAAAAATGTATTTACAGCTGTCTCCATATCCTTCAAGCTGTGCAGGTTTAATCTACCTTTGGGGACAGAATGGATATCTTGATGATAAGGTGCAACTAGAAAAGTTTGAAAGGGCATATATCACTAAAAACTACACTGAAACTACAAGATCATTAGCTCATGGTCTTGAACAAACTCAATTTGCATCTCGTGTAGCTCAAGAAATGTCA
The DNA here is from genome assembly GCA_000431835.1 of Succinatimonas sp. CAG:777. Classification (GTDB taxonomy): domain Bacteria; phylum Pseudomonadota; class Gammaproteobacteria; order Enterobacterales; family Succinivibrionaceae; genus Succinivibrio. Next base: position 2,176 of record HF987904.1, on the reverse strand, counting down.
CTTTATGACAATCCATCAGCAGTGCTTTCACTAGATTATGTTGAAGGTGATGAGAACACTCAAAGAACGGCTGTGCTTGCTTTTAAGAGATTTGCAAATATTGATCCAAAGAGTGCAACTCCAGCTTTTGAAGCTTTTGCTGAGAAATTTAAGATCAGCGATACTGAAAGATTAGAGATCTTCCAGATCATTGCAAAAGGCTTTTTATCAAGACAGTCTACAGAGGAAGAAGTTCAATGGGTAGATAGAAATCTTCCTGCAGTGGTTTGGTCAGAAGAAATTAAGATTATGCGTATGCGTAAAGCCATCTGGTTTGCTCAATGGCAGATTGTTTATGACTTATATGATCATTTAACAGAACTTGATAAAAATGCAGTTAACTGGCGTTATTGGAAAGCAAGAGCTGCCCGTGAGATAGGACGCACTCAAGAGAGTAAGTCACTCATGGCAAAGGTTGCTAAAGACAGAAGTTTCTTTGGTTTTTTAGCCGCTCAAGAATTATCTTTAAAAATGCCATTTAACCATGAGCATTTATCAAAATCAGCTCAATGGCCACAGACTGTAGCTAAAAATAAAGCTGCAGTGCGTTTCTTTGAATTTAGAGCTTTAAAGGATAGTAATGCAGCTATTGAATGGCGTGAAATTGCTAAGACTGGTACTAATGATGAAGCGATGTTAATGGCAGAGTGGGCTTTATCTACAGGAAACATCAGTTATGCAATTTCAAGTGTAGTAGCTGGTCAAAGATGGAGTGCTCTAGACTACAGATTCCCTAAGCCATTTTTGACCCTGTATCAGAAATACTCATCCTACTCTAATGTACCAATTTCATTCTTATATGGTATTTCTCGTCAGGAGAGTATGTTAAATCCTGATATTAAATCACCAGTAGGTGCTGTAGGTTTAATGCAGTTGATGCCTGGTACTGCTAAGATGGTATCCAGAAAGAATAACTGGTCATATTCAGGAACTGGTGATTTAGTAGTCCCTGAGAACAACATCAGATTAGGCTCAGCATATCTTAGAGACATGCTAGACAGATTTGATAACAACAGAATTTTAGCAGCTGCTGCCTATAACGCAGGTCCTGGCAGGATCAACATCTGGAAATCAAAAGATGGTAAGGGTAGAGATGCTGCGATGTATGTTGAGAATATCCCTTTTAAGGAAACAAGGCAGTATGTTCAAAATGTTCTTCTGTATGACACAATTTACAAAAAGCTGTTAACAGGTCAGGAAGACAGATTATTGAACTCAAATGAATTGGGATATAGATACTAATTTTTTGAAAAACCGTAGGTTCTTGTAGACACTACTCTTTACAAAGTATCAAAATTTGCTATTATATTTACCGTTGCCCAGGTGGTGAAATTGGTAGACACGCTACTTTGAGGGGGTAGTTCTGCAAGGAGTACGAGTTCAAGTCTCGTCCTGGGCACCAAATCCACATTTTTAACCTTTCCCAACATATCCCAAAATCATTTAAAATTGGCTTTCTAATGCACCTTTGCATATAATTAACCTATCCTAAGTTATCCAAACTTAACCATATCATAATACCTTCGTCACTCCTTCGTCACTCCCAAATTTTGATATTTTTGCGAGTGACGGAGTGACAAAAGAGTGACAAATTTAAGGTTAATTTTATGAATTTTGTACAATTCAATGCCCTTGTAAAAAAGGCTAAAGCTACAGGTAAAATGGTCAATCATACAGTAGAGCAAAATCTTTTTATCAGAGTGTCTCCTGCTGCCGGTATTGGCACTTGGTAAGCAAAAGCTAAACAGAACAATAAAAATCTAAGCCTAAGATTAGGTTCTTTTCCTGATGTTTCTGTAGCTATGGCAAAACAGCTCAAAAATGAATGGCTGAAAAGCATTTCTGTTGTACCAGATATGACTATGAACGCTTCTTATACAGTTAGAGAATCTTTTAATGATTGGTATGCTAAAAAGAAAATTACAGCTCGTTCATTTGAATATATGAGACTTCGTATCGAGCGCCATATCATTCCTATCTTTGGTAACATTCAGCTTAAAGACCTGACAACTTATGCCCTCATAACAGCATGGCGACCACTTGAAGAAAAGGGGCAGATTGAAACTCTTCGCAAACTCTGCGATCTAGAATAAATGCTCTGATGTGGATAATGACTTTAGCTCTTTTAATCTTTTCT
>HF987903.1 GCA_000431835.1 Succinatimonas sp. CAG:777 | reverse complement strand
TCCGTTCCGCCACTTATCTTTAAAGACCCGAACATGTATTCGGGCTTTTTCGTTTTTGTATCATACAATTTAATCAACTGAATTTTATCTTCTATATCTCATAACTTTTTTCAAATATTGTCTGTTCGTTAGATATTTAGATCTAGTTCTTAGCGTATACTAAGCATAAATTGTGATAGGAGCTGATCTTGATTAGATTTTTAAACTTTGTATCTATTATCGTAGCTTTCGTCATTTTAGCTTTTGGTGTCTTTAACTATGTTAATCGTGACCATACAACGATCTATGTTGGAGTAGATGGTTATAGTGCACCGTTTTCCATGACAAGCGATATTGGCGAGCTAAAAGGCTTTGGAGTAGACTTAATGCGAGCTGTTGCTAATGCATTAGATGTTAACGTTGAGTTTAGAATGATTCCTTTCTATGTTCTTCAGGACTCTTTACGCCGTGGCACTGTTGATGCTGTAGTAGCTCCATTTGATTCTAATTTAAAAGAGAATCAACTAAATTCAAATTTTACTGTACCTTATTTTAAAAATAACTTAGTTTTTGCTGTTAAAGATAATCTCGCTTCTAAGTATAAAGATATATCTTCAATGTCAGGTGTTAAGTTTTGTGTCACAGATAAGCCTGATGTTTTAAAGTATTTACGCTCTAAATACAAGAACTCTGTAATTATGATTTTTGCCAGTTCCGAGGATGCTTTTTCAGGTCTTTACAAGGAGCAGTGTGCAACATTCATAGACAGTAAATCTAGTATGTATTACTACATTAGTAAACATCGTTTGAGAAAACTTACTGTTAAAGATATCCCTTTTACTGGTGAAGTTACCTACAAGATCGCTGTAGGTGATAATAAAGCAGAGTTATTAAATAAAATCAATAAAGGTCTTGATTACTTAATGAGCACTAGAGAAATTGACGAAATCAGTAAAAAGTGGTTCTCAATTCCTTCAGATCTTTAGCTGATTACTTTTAGTAGAGACTTTAGAAACAAAAAAGCGAACTCGTTTTAAGTTCGCTTTTTAACAATGTGTTTATCAATTTTTAGTTTATTCTGATTCTTTTAGTGAATCTAAAATATTGTTTCCAAACCAGTCCATACTGATCTTTTCAAACACACCATTTTCTTCAACTTCTTTTAATCCTTTGTTAATTTGATTTAGAAGTTCTTTATTACCTTTTTGTACAGCAATACCGTAATACTCTTTATCGATATGTTTCTTAATTTCGATTGAGGTAAATTTACCAGAGTTATCTTTAGTTAAGAAAAAGTCATTTACAGGCTTGTCATGAATTGCAGCGAGGCAACTGCCGTTACCTAACTCAATATAGGTCTCAGGAGGAGTATTAAAGATCTTATCTTTAGATTTTTGAAGAAATTTCTGGGTGAAGTTAGTACCGGTTGCTGCTAACTGAGTGCAGATTGGGTGACCGTCTAACTTCTCATAGGTATCATATTTTTGAGCATTCTTCTTCTCAATGACATAGCTCATACCGCATAAGTAGTATGGATCTGAAAAGTCTACCTTTTTTGCTCTTTCTTCAGAAATGGTGAAACCTGAGATGATGAGATCAATGTTGCCTGTCATCAATGAAGGAATTAAACCATCAAAAGGCATTACATTGATTTTTACGTTATATCCAAGATCTTTACCAATAGCCTTGATTAAATCGATATCAAAGCCTGTGATATTACCTTGATCATCAATATAGGTAAAAGGAGCGAAAGCACCTTCGCAACCTACATTTAAAGTTTTTCCTTGAGCATTGGTGTTTGCCTCATCAGCATAAGCAGATGACAGTGAGCTTACGATAGCTAAAGAACATATTGCTAAGGATCGAACTGATTTTTTTAAAGCTTGGAACATAGTAACTCCTCCTAATAGATATTGTATAAAAAAGAGCATTAACTTTGTAGATAAAAAAGGGGATATTTACTCTAAAAGGCAGGATTTTCTAATATTGCTCTTAAATTTAACTTTGTTGAACTTATTTATTCTTAAGCTTGGAAAAAATTTAACACCTCAATGAAATCTTACGGCAAGCAAATCGAACCGAGCAACATCACATAATTTTTTCGGTTCAATTGAAGCCAAACTAGTTAATATAAACTTGTAGCTTAACGTTACAGGATAACTACAGTATATGATTAACTAACAATTTTTGTGATAACGATCGGCCCCATTTTGTGGCCGAAGTCTTTATTCAATAAAGAGAGGCTTTAGAGTAGAGTTTCTAATTCTGTAGATCATTATGGTGCATAAAAAAGAATTGGTAATCATATAAAGCCATTGCCAGACGGCACTTACAGTCTTGCATAAGTGTTTTTATATTGCCTACAAATAGCAAATTTCATATAATGTACGCATTTTTAAGACAAGTAATCAATGTTGATTTTCCTTTCTTCTGAAAGGGAAAAGATTTTGTGTGCAATAAATATGATGAAAATACTCATGAATTTTCATCATAGGGATTTTACACAGAAAGCTATTGATGCCCTAAATAAAAGAGGCTTTTTTATGTCAATGCGTTCAATTTACTGTGGTAATGTAAATTTAACCAATAAAGACAGCGAGGTTACTTTATGCGGTTGGGTTAACCGCAGACGTGATCTTGGTGGTCTGATTTTTATCGATTTAAGAGATAGAACTGGTATCGTTCAAGTTGTTTTTGAGCCTGATAATGAGTCTGTTCATTCTCTAGCATCTACTTTAAGAAATGAGTTCTGCATCTGTGTAAAGGGCACTGTAAAAGCCCGTCCTGATGACCAGATCAACAAGAAGATGGCTACAGGTGAAATTGAAGTTTATGCAACAGAGCTAAAGATCTTCAACAAAGCTGGTGTGCTACCATTAGATTTCAATCAGGATAACTCAGAAGAGCTGCGTTTAAGATACAGATATCTTGATTTACGTCGCCCAGAGATGGTTGAAAAACTTGTAACCAGAGCAAAGATCACTCACTTTGTAAGACATTTCTTAGATGAGAATGGTTTCTTAGATATCGAAACCCCAATGTTAACTAAAGCTACCCCTGAAGGTGCTCGTGATTACTTGGTTCCATCTCGTATTCATCATGGTAAGTTCTACGCTTTGCCTCAGTCACCACAGTTGTTCAAACAGCTGTTAATGATTGCAGGTTACGATCGTTACTATCAGATCGTAAAGTGCTTCCGTGATGAGGATTTAAGAGCTGACAGACAGCCAGAATTTACTCAGATCGATGTTGAGACTTCATTTATGACTTCTCAGGACGTTCGTGACATCATGGAAGAAATGATGCGTGAACTGTTCAAGAGCATTAAGAACGTCGATTTAGGCAAACTTCCTGTTATGAAATGGGAAGAGGCAATGGACAGATTCGGTTCAGACAAGCCTGATTTAAGAATTCCATTTGAATTAAAACTTGTTGATAATGCTGTTGTAAACTCAGAGTTTAAGGTTTTATCAGAACCTGCTAATGACAAAGACAGCAGAGTCATTGCTTTTGCTCTTCCAGGCGGTGCTGCTTTAACTCGTAAGAAGATTGATGAGTATACAGACTATGTTAAGAAGCTAGGCGCATCTGGTCTAATCTATATCAAAGTAAATGATCTAAATGCAGGTGCTGAAGGTCTTAAGTCTTCAATTGGCAAGCACGTATCAGAGCAGGAACTTTTAGATTTAGTAAAACTGTCTGAAGCAAAGTCTGGTGATATCGTCTTCATCTGCTGTGGTAAGAGAGTAAAGACCGCAACTGCAATCGGTTCACTGCGTATTAAGGCAGCCCGTGATATGAACTTAGTAGCTGATGGCTATAAAGCTCTATGGGTTGTCGACTTCCCAATGTTTGAAATGACAGAGGAAGCAGGTCTTACAGCAATGCACCACCCATTTACAGCACCAAAGGATGTAACTCCTGAGCAGTTAATCTCTGATCCTATGTCAGTTTACGCTGATGCTTATGATCTTGTAATCAACGGTTATGAGTCAGGTGGCGGTTCTGTACGTATTTATGATGAGAACATGCAGAATGCAGTATTTACTGTTTTAGGCATTTCTAAAGAAGAGGCCCGTGAGAAGTTTGGTTTCTTACTGGATGCTCTATCATTCGGTGCTCCTCCACATGCTGGTCTTGCATTCGGTCTAGACCGTGTAACCATGCTGTTAACTGGTACTGATAACATCCGTGATGTTATTGCGTTCCCTAAGACAACAGCTGCTGCATGTCTAATGACAGATGCACCTAATGTTGCAAGTGAAGATGCTTTAAGAGATCTTGCAATTTCTGTAACAGATTTTGAAAAATAACGCAGTGCGTTCATTTAGGAGATAAAAATGTCAGGTCATTCAAAATGGGCTAATATCCGTTTCCGTAAAGCAGCCCAGGACGCAAAACGTGGTAAGGTTTTTACCAAATTAATTCGTGAAATTACAACAGCTGCTCGTATGGGTGGCGGTGATGAGTCAAGCAACCCACGTCTGCGTTCAGCAGTTGTTGCTGCTTTAGCTCAGAACATGACTCGCGATACTATCAAGCGCGCTGTTGAGCGTGGTGTTGGTGGCGGTGATGGTGCAGATTTAGAGAACATCACTTATGAAGGCTACGGTGTTGGTGGCGTTGCAGTTATGGTTGAGTGCATGACTGATAACCACAATCGTACCGCTTCAGACGTTCGTCATGCATTTACCAAGTTTGGTGGTAACTTAGGTACTACAGGTTCTGTAGGCTACTTATTCACCAAGAAAGGTGTAATCAGCTTTGCTCAGGATGAAGATGGCAAAATGCCAATCGATGAAGAGCAGGCAATGGAAATTGGTCTTGAGGCTGGTGCTGACGATATCGTAACCAATGATGATGGTTCAATCGATGTTTACACTGCCCCTGAGGCATTTGCTGATGTTGTAGAAGCATTCGAAGCTAAGGGTATCAAACCTACTAATGCTGAAGTTTCAATGGTTCCATCTACAGAAGCTGAACTTGATGCAGATAATGCTGCAAAGTGCATGCGCATGATCGACGCTTTAGAAGATCTTGATGATGTTCAGAACGTTTACCATAACGCATCATTCCCTGATGACGTTGAGTTAGACTAAAAAAGAGAAAAATTTTTTAATAATTTTTTTGCTTTTTTGGTATTCATAACCTATAAATATTTAGTTGAATGGGCAAGAGTCAATCTCTTACCCATTTGCTTTTGTTACGACTGCAGCGTCTAGGAAAATTATAATAATGGATAACAATTCAGCAAGTACAGAATTTAAACAGTTAATTGCAAAAGGAAAAGATCAGGGCTATCTGACCATTGATGAAATCAATGATTTAATTCCACCTGATATTATCAGTGGCGATCAGCTTTCTGTTTTCATTCAGACATTCATTGATATGGGTATCAATGTTTGTGAAACACCCCCTGAGGCTGATGATATTCTTTTAAATGGCAACTCACAGACTGACTCAGAGGATGTTGAGATTGTTGCAAACCAGCTGGACAGTTCAGTTGATATCGGCAGAACTACAGATCCTGTTCGTATGTATATGCGCGAAATGGGTAACGTTTCTCTTTTAACCAGAAAAGATGAAATTGAAATTTCAAAGCGTATCGAAAAGGGCACTAATGAAGTTCAGCTGTGTCTAGTTGAATATCCACAGGCTATGGAAGAACTGTTCTCTCGTTATGAGCAGACTTTAGATCCAGATTCAGAGATTAAGCTTGGCGATATTATCAACGGTTTTGCTGATCCTAATTCACAGGAAAGTGAAGATGGCGAAGACATCGCTATCGATGAGAAAGCAGAAGCAGAACTTGATAAAGAGCTAGAAGCTTTAGATGAAGAAGATGAGTCTATGGAGCTTGACAAGAAGAGTGCTAAGAAGGGTAAGAAAGCTACTAAGGCATCGAAGAAAGACGAAGAAGCTGATGATGATCTTGATGATGCAGATGAAGGCTCTGATTCTCCAACTGATTCTGGCCCTGATCCTGAGGAGACCAGAAAGCGCTTTACAGAACTTCGAGTTCAGTTTGACAAGGTAACAGCTGCAAGACAGAAATCTACAACTGATAAGAAGTACAAGAAAGAACTTGAAAAATTAGTAGAGATTTTTGAGACCTTTAAGATTGTACCTTCACAGCTAGAAAGTCTATTACGTAAGATGCACGATATGATGGATCGTGTAAAGCGTCAGGATAGACGTGTTCGTGAGATCGCTGTTGGTCGTTGTGGCATGAAGATCGACGAATTAAAGAAGTATTACAATGAAACTGAATCAGTTTCTAATATGGACTGGTTTGAGAAGGCTGTTAAAGTTAAGAAGCCTTATGCTGCAAAACTAAAAGGGTACGAAGCAGAAATTCAGAAATGTGTTGAAGCTCTAAAAGAAATAGAAGACGATTCAGGTATCAACATCGCTCGTTTACGCGACCTCTCACGTAGAATTATGATGGGCGATGCAATGGCAAAGAAAGCCAAGAAGGAGATGGTTGAAGCTAACCTTCGTCTTGTAATTTCTATTGCTAAAAAGTACACCAACCGTGGCCTTCAGTTCCTCGATCTAATTCAGGAAGGTAATATCGGTCTGATGAAGGCTGTAGATAAGTTTGAATACCGTCGTGGTTATAAGTTCTCTACTTATGCGACCTGGTGGATTAGACAGGCTATCACAAGATCTATTGCTGATCAGGCTCGTACTATTCGTATTCCTGTGCACATGATTGAGACTATCAATAAGCTCAACAGAATTTCTCGTCAGATGTTACAGGAGAAGGGCAGAGAGCCTACTCCTGAAGAGTTAGCTTCAAAGATGGGCTTACCTGAGGAGAAGATCCGCAAGGTAATGAAGATTGCAAAAGAGCCTATTTCACTTGAGACTCCAGTAGGTGATGATGACGATTCACATTTAGGAGATTTCATTGAGGATAGCTCAATTGTAGTACCAGCTGAAGCTGCTACATCTGAGAGCTTAAAGAATGCTATCAACGGTGTTCTAGATGAAATGCCTCCAAGGGAAGCTCAGGTTCTGCGTATGCGTTTTGGTATTGGTATGCCATCAGATCATACTCTAGAAGAGGTTGGTCGTCAGTTTGGTGTTACCCGTGAGCGTATTCGTCAGATTGAAGCAAAAGCTTTACGTAAGCTTCGTCATCCATGTAGATCACAAGGTTTACGTGGTTTCTTGGATTAACTTTAAGTTATTTTAAGATTTGTGAGAAGGCGCCTTATGGCGCCTTTGTTGTCATCAGAAATAAAAAATGGATCATGTAATAAAACATGATCCATTATTAAAATCCTAACAAGGATCTGTTAATTAAAGCTCAGCACCTAATTCCTGACGAATGTAAGCACCAGCGCCTAACAGGCCAGCATCACCGTTTGAAATTACATATACAGGGATATGCTTTAAGGTATCCTTGAAACGACCTTTCCCTTCAAACTGCTTTCTAAAATCAGTGTTCTTGAAGTAATCGATAAAGCGTGGAACGATACCTCCTGCGATATAAACGCCACCCTTAGTTAACAGGTCGATAGCTAAGTTACCGCCAAATGAACCCATTAAAGAGCAGAATACATCAACAGTTTCCTTGCAATCAGGGCAAGGATCTTTAGCAAAAGCACCTGATGTTACATCACAAGGCTCAACGTCCTTAATCTCATGACCGTTTAACTGGGCAATTGCCTTATAAACGTTTACCAGACCCTGACCTGATAATAATCTTTCACCAGATACGTGGTCGAACTTTGTACGTAATACTCTTACGATTTCATCCTGTCTTGAATTGGTTGCAGCAATATCAACGTGACCACCTTCTGATGAAAGAGCGATCCACTTGCCGTTAACCTTGATTAAGTGACCTACACCTAAACCGGTACCGGCACCGTAAATTGCCTTTGGTGCATTAGGATCGATCTTATCACCACCAATCTTAGTCATTTTGTCTAAAGGAATAGCTGTAGTACTCATAGACATAGCTGTAAAGTCGTTGATGAATTCTAATTTCTCTAAACCAAGGTTCTTTTTCATCTGAGAGATTGAAAATTCCCATGGATTATTGGTCATCTTAACGTAATCGCCATCTAAAAGAGTAGCGATTGCAATACAAGCAGAGTCAAACTTTGCGCCAGTTTCTTCTCTGAATTTTACAATAACTTTTTCTAAAGACTCGTTTTCTACAGAAGAATAAACTTTTGTATTTGATAAACTGCCATCTGCTAAATTAACTAGTGACAGTCTTGCATTAGTGCCGCCCACATCGCCTACTAATGCTAATCCCTGAAGCTGACTCATTATTGACCTCTGACAAAATTTTCTAAAAAACTGTAGATAATTATACTTAAAATCGTTGTGTGAATTATCCACATAATTAAACTGTTTATTCTAATTTTTTAAACCAATTTCGTCAAAGATAATGTGTACATTTTGTGAACAGCACAATCCTTTTATTGTTACGATATTTTCTCTTCTTTATCAGAGTCGTCATTAGCGTTGGTAAGCAACTTATTAGGTTCTTCTAACAGGCCTAAAGATGCAAGTAAAGATTTAGAAATAATGTCATGCACTACAGAGTAATTATTCTGAAAACTTAAACTTGTGCTTCTTTGCTTTTGCATTAACACTACTTTTTTGTTCTCGATAATGTCTGAGATGGTCTTTTGCTTCTTTTGTGGTCCTCTATAGTAATTGCTATCAGCAGTTGAGGGTTCTTCTTCGTACTCATAATCTACATTAAATTCGTTGTCAAAATCACTGTCATCTTCAGGAGCTTTCCCAATTTCCTCATCATGCATCTCTTCGTTGGTAAAGTCGTTGTCAAAATCACCATCTTCAGGAGCTTTCCCAATCTCCTCATCAGGAAGCTCTTCGTTGGTAAATTCGTTATCAAAATCACTGTCATCTTCAGGAGCTTTCCCAATTTCCTCATCAGGAAGCTCTTCGTTCGTAAAAGCGTTATCAAAATCACTGTCAAAATACAAATCGCTTTCGTCAATCCTACCCATATCAGGATCAGGCTCTTCATCAGCGATGTAACCTAAGTCAAAGTTGTCATCAGCTTCAATTTTTCCCATTGGTGCTTCAATACTTATGGTATGAGTTGCTGTCTCAGACTTATTACCATCTTTTACAAAGTAGAAGGTCTGACCTCCAGTTTTTGAGGTGTATTCATGATTGTAGTTACCTTCTTTTTGCATTCCATTAGCGTATTTGTAACTGAGATCAACATAATCATTGAGATTAAAGTACTTGTTGTTACCTACAAGTTCATCATAGTTGTAAACCTTGTCAAAAATGTCGGTGACAAAGATCTTATCGTCATCTATAAAGTAGGGGATAAAGAAGCCACTGTTCTGATAGTAGCCATTAACTTTTATAAATTCTCCTGAATTATGCTGATACTCGTTATCAATGGATGCTGTAGCCTGACTGTAACCAATAGCGCTGATTAAACCTAAAGAGTAGTCATCTGAAAAATCAGTTTTTCCAAAATTAGCTCCAGTTAAATTAAGTTCATCTTTTAACTCGCCTAATACACTTCCAAAGGTATAGTTGTCACGGGTAAATAAGTGCTTTTGTGTTTTAGTACTAAAACCAGCCGTTACATTTTCAAAATTAGAAGATGCGCCATCATAGGTTGCAAGTCCTGCTAAACCTCCTGCGTAGATCTTTTTATTCCCAAGATTTGAAAATGTAAGACTCAGTCCATCTACCTCAACGTTTTTGATAGTTGAGGCTTTGATTACACCTGCAAGAGCTCCAATATAGGTTGAATCTTCAGGTGAGCTTACACTTATATAAGGATTTTTAATTTTTAAGTTTTCAATGGTAGAGCCATTTAAAGTTGAGAACAGACCAATGTTTTGCTCAAGATTAGTGCCTTTACCTTCTAGACTATAAGTAATAGAGTTAAAGGCTCCTTCAATCTTTCCTGTAAAGTCATTAGTACCGGTAACAGCTGAATTTAATGATCCTAAATCAATGTCATTAGTAATAAAGTAACTGCCAGAAGGATCGGAGGCTATGTTCAGAAACTCCTCTTTTGTAGAAATAGCGGTTTTATCAGTATGATCAAAAAGACCATCCTCTTTTGTAAGTCCCAACTCTTTTTCAAGATCGACCTTTTTACTCGAGCCAATATCAATTCTTTTAATTGAGCTGTGGATAGAGACCGTATCTTTAAGTGGCTTTACACTGTCTAAAACTCCAGTATCGACTTTAATATTTGAAATATCACGAATGATAACCTGACTGCCGTCGATTACGGTGTTTTCAGCATGCAAAGTACCTATGAGTTTTACCTTTCCCATACCTTTTTTTGTAAATTCAAAATCACCGGTGTCAATAAAGTTATCAACGTTTTCCTGAGAGAGTTTTGATGTCGATAAAATTGCATTATTAGCCTCAAAGGATCCTGTAATTCCAATATTGATACCATTAGGATTGATTAGATAGATATTGTTGTTACCTATGGAGCTTACATTGCCGTCGATAACTGAGATATTGCTACTTTTTACAATATTAAGAAATGTGGCGTCAGTGCCTGTAAAGACTACACTATTGCCTTTAGCAACTGAAAAATCATTCCATGAAATGACATTTCTGTCTGAATGTGAACTAATGAACATTGAGTTAGGTCCTCTTGAGATTGAAACCTCTCCATGTATGATTTTTTCACCAGTAGGCAGAGCTGCAGCACTATGGGCACTTTTAATTGCCATAGCAAGTAATGAGAAGATAAATAATTTGCTTATAGTTACTTTCATAAATATCCTAAATTGAGTAGTTCTATTGCTTAATACTGTGTTTTTATTAAATCTTGGCGTAGCCTGCTTTTAACAGGAACTTTGCTGAATCCTTTGCATATTCTTTGTTTTTACCAATAGCTTTGCTTACAGATGCTGAAAGGTAAAAGCCACCATAACTTATGTTGGAGCCAGAGCCTATGGCATAAAAGGATTCTTTTTTCTCAACTTCGACGTTTTTGGCATGGGCCTGCATGAAATTTACAAAGAAGTCCAGATAAGGCTTACTCATGAGTTTGGTCTGTAATTTAAGATCATGAAACAGACCAAGATCAGAGGAAGCTAAAGAGCCGTCATAAGCTGATACTCCGTATGCTCCTCCTGGTATGAACTTGTCTGAGGCATCCACTGCCTTTTGCGCGTACTGCACACTAAACGTGTTGATTAAGGAATAATTTTTATAGAAGTTCCAATCTAGCTTTGAATCAAAGTTAGAAAGCAAATAAGCGCGCTGTGACTTGGCGTCTGATAAATTGCTTTTATCCTGTACAAGACCGTAGTCAAGTTTTAAGGTATTTAAAAAGTTTAAGTCTTCTTTAAAGACAGATGCTTCAAAATCAAAATAGCCACCGAATTTGTTTCTCTTCAATTCTAGAGAATAGCTTTCAATTTTGTCGGTAAGAGCTTTGTAGTAGCCTCCACCTGTAAAGTTAACTCTACTGTCTAACGTTCTGTATAAAGGCTCTTTTATATAGAGATTACCTCCTAATGAATTGCCTTTTACCTCTAAAGAGTCATAGGTATCTCCAAGATCATAGCTTCCATAATTAAACTGAAAGCCAAAGATAGTAGGATGTGAGGTGAAGGGAATGGAATACCCTAGGATTAGGTTGTTCTGTTTTTTATCAGTGGTGCCTAGAATAAGATATCCCTTATCAGCATGTTTTGATAAGTTCGGTGAGTTCAATGATAGTGTGTAACGGTTTTGACCGGTAGACTCATTACCGTAGTTGTCATAGCTGAGCTCATAACCAAAGCGGGAGCGACCTTTAAGATCGATAGTTAAAGACGCATGATCTGCTTTATTTTGAGAATTCTCAAAGTAGCCTGCAATATCAAAGATATTTAGATCTTTAATCTTAAGCAAGCTTGCGTTTAACTCATGAGAGTTGATCTCCTTACCTTGAAACTTACGTACATTCTCGGTGAGCATGTAAGCTGTTTTAGGAGTGAGTGAGGCGTAGTTTGAAATCTTTATGTCATCTAATTTTGCAGTCTTTACAATAACCTCTACAACACCGTTTTGACTTTGCTGCTCTGGGTAGAAAGCCTGAGCTGCAAGGTAACCATTCTTTCTGTAGTAATCAGAGATCTCATTTAAGATATTCTGTAAGAGGGCAATATCAATTTCTTTTCCAAGATATGGATTGAGTTTTTTATCCATAGCTTTTTTATCGATTCTTGCACCAGATTTAATGATGACATTGTTAAGTTCTAAAGCATTTACAGATGGAGATATTGCAATAGAGAGAAGAACAAAGGGTAGAGATAAAGTAAGTTTGTGTTTTAGCATACGACATCCAAATAATTTAAAGATGCCGTATTGTCAGGGGAGATTTTACAACTTATGCCTTTTTACTGGCATTTTATGCAAAAATTTGAAAATAATTTTTTAACTTTATGTTTCATAAAGATTTTTAATTGATAAAAAAAGACCTTTTACCAAGATAAAAAAGGCAAAAACAAGTAAAAGATAGCGGAAGAGGTTGAATACAACCATCATATGCGTAAATGTTTGTGGAGCTGTATTAAGAGCGGTTACATACTCCCCAAAGATTAACTTTTGCTGAAGATAAAAAGCCCATGGCAGAGCGCAAAGACAGGCAAAGATACCTGTTTTAAAATAGGCTTTATCTCTGTTGTAGGTATAAGCACTAAATATAAGTGATACACTGCCTAAAAGTAACAGCACAGTTCTTACAAAAGTGTTTGGACACAATGCATAGGAGTTTGTAGCAAATATAAACAGAAGGATCAGCAGAATGCTGAATTTTACTATCTTGCTGTAAGTATCCATCCATGAATGCCTCAATTTAGGTTAAATTTATTTGAAATTGTACCTAAAAATTCCTAGAATAACACACACTCGTGCTGTTTTAGCTCAGTAGGTAGAGCAACTGATTCGTAATCAGGAGGTCGCCAGTTCGATTCTGGCAAGCAGCACCAGTTTATTTCTTAATAAAACCAATTCTTAAAACGTCTAAATTTTAAAAGCTCTTGTTTTTCTCAAGATTGATAGCTGTTAAATCTATCTTTTCTTGTCGTGTTATACTAAAAAATAAAAGTATAAGAGACTAAACAATGGAATTTCCAAAAGAGCTTTCTAAAACCTCTACTTTTAGAGACATTATTGATAATAATTGCGTCTACGTAGATAAGACTGATCTCATAGCAAAGTTTGCATCCCTAAAAGGTCCTTTTGTTTTCTTTAGACCAAGAGGTTTTGGAAAATCAACTTTAATAAGCTCTTTACAAGATCTTTTTGAAATGGGCTTAGATAATTTTCATTCTTTAAAAATAGGGCGTCTTTGGAAAGATAAGACATACAAGGTCATTAAACTTGATTTTTCAAGTTTTAAAGAAAGCTCTTCTACTGAAGATTTTAAAGCCAGTTTTAACCGAGAGTTATTTACTGCTTTAAAGAATGCTAACTTGAGCTTAAACAAAGTTCAAGAAAATGATGGACCATCTGATCTTTTATCGGAAATACTGATGAATATCGATTCAACAGATTTAGTTCTTTTAATCGATAATTACGATGCGCCTCTTACTGCTGTACTAGCTGATAAAACTGAATTTACATCACGACAAAAGATTCTGTCAAACTTTTACAGTACGGTTAAGTCATATCAAGGTGTGTTTCGTTTTGTCTTTATTACAGGTGAGATTAACTACTTTAGTTCATCTACCTTTTCCTCTTTTAACCTTTCTGAGGATCTGTCTTTAAATAGTGATTTCGGAGCTTTAGCTGGTTTTACTGAAGATGAGCTGGAATGCTATTTTTCTCCTAATATTGATAGAGCCTGTAAGATATTAAACAAACTCAATAAAAGCAACAAATATACTCACGATAATTTGTTATCAACTTTGAAAAGAAAGTATGGAGATTACTGTTTTGATAACAAATGCAAAGAGCATGTATACAATCCCAGTTTTATTGTTCACTTTTTTAGTGAACTTAAAGAAGAACATCCTAACAGTCATATTTCAGAAAGTTTTCGAAATAGTAGTTTAGATAACTTTCTAAGACATGTTTTATCAAAAGACATAAAAGAACAGTTGCTAAAGTGCATTGATTTAGGAATTTCAATTGACCTTGCTCAATCTAATCTTTATCCGCAATTAGATATGTTAACAGAGCGCAACTTATATGCAATCTTGTACCAGTTAGGGGATTTGTGCATCAAAGCATCTAGAAAAGGAATATTATCTTTAGGAATTCCTAATCTTGAGGTAAAACAAGCTCTCAAAGAACTTGTTAAAGATGAATAGAATAGATCTGAAAATCAGCTTTAAAGGTATAGTGCTAAAAACAAATGAAAAGAGCTTCAACTCAGAGAGTATGAAGCTCTTAAAATCTCATTTCAGACCTTTATCTAAAGTATAAAGACAGACTTTAGACTGTAATTAAAATCTAATCTGCTTTTTCTTACCAGGGCGAGGAATGTAAACAAAGATAATACCGATAATTGCACCACATAATGCAATTAAAGCACCTTGTAACCACCAACGCATCTGCATATCTAACTCTTTAGTTTCAAGTTTATCAGCATAATCTCGTCTTGTAGCATCAAGATCTTCTAACTGATTGTTTTGCTTTGATATCTGCTCTTTTAGAACAGCATTTTCTTTTTCTAGTTTCTCAACTTTAGCTTTAGCAACCTGATAGTCTTTAGCTACGATTGAGTCATAGTTATCCAAATCGTTCTGTAATTTAGCAACCTGACCTTCTAAGATCTCAACCTTTGCCTTACCACAAGGCTCTGTCTGAAGATCTCTAGTCTGCATCCATAATTGTTTGTTATCACTTTCAACTAAAACAAACTTCTTGTCATCAGACATCTTGATGAATTTAAATTTTTCACCTACATGTGTTGCCTGAACAATTCTGCAGTTTGCACTAGGGCAAGTTCTTAACCAAACGTTAGCTGCTTCTGATACATAAACCTCATCACCTACTTGAGATTCCTCAACGGTAGCAGGTTTTGTAACTTTAATTTCAGCCTGAGTTGACTGTTCAGTTGCCTGAGCAGTGCTACTTACTGTGTCTTCAGCAAAAGCGGAGTTTGCTAAAACAAGAGAAGAGCATACTAAGGTAAGTGATAAGATATTTTTGATAGATTTCACGATAAATCCTTAAATTCAAATCAATTTTGTTGTTTTGAATATTTTGAAAGTTTTAAGCATTTTGAAATTTGTTACAATTTTAGCACAGCTTGATTTATCACAGTTGATATTGCTGATTAAAAATCACTCATGTTAACTTCAACTCGGCTATTTGTGTCCACGTTCGTGGCGCAGAGTGGACAAGTAACTGGCTGTAGACACTTAATTACAGTAGTTGCATTCTCTTAAAGAAGTGAAATTCCTAACTTCCAAAGAAGAAGTCATATTTCGTCTTACAGTCAGATTTTTTGCAAGTAGACAGTGCAAGGTAACAAATCTTGAAAGGCTTTTTTCATATTTGAGCTTTTTGTGAGAATAATCTAGGCACAAACACTAGAAAATCTCTTATCATAGGAGTATCAAACGGAGAAAGACTATGAATAACAAAGAGATTGAGCTTAAATTTGGCTATGATGGCAAAGCTGACAATTTATTTGAGACCTTTTCTAAAATTGGTAATGTAAGTGCTGAGAGTGAACAGCATTTAGATAACACCTATTTTGATACTGACGATAAAGATCTGTTTGCGCTAAAAGCAGGTCTTAGAATCAGACGTGCTGATACTTTTACTGAGCAGACTTTAAAGGTAAAAGGTGAGAATATCGGTGGTTTACACAAGAGAGTAGAGTACAACCTGCCAATTGATGATACAGCTGAGGTTCCAAATTTATTAAAGTTTCCAAAAGAAGCTTTCCCTGAGAGCTTTGATGTAGACTCAGTACAGCAAAAGCTAAAGAAAGTCTGCCATATCAGTTTTACCCGTCACTTATTTAATTTATCTTTGTTAGACAGTGTCTTTGAAGTAGCTTATGACAGAGGCTTCATTGAGGTTAACAAAATTGGTAGTGATACTCCTGTTCAGTACCCACTAAATGAATTAGAAATTGAGTTAAAAGAGACTACCGCTAAAGGCGATGATCTTTTAAATATCTTCTCAATTCTATGTACTCATCTGGCAACTAACAATCTGCCTTTATTATTAGAGCCTTTTTCTAAGATGCACAGAGCTGCTTTATTACAGAACAGCTCTCATATGTTACTAAACTTGTCTCCATTTGATACTAAATCTGATGCAACACAAGTAACAGAATACATTAAGAACTTAGTTGCAAGTTTTGAACAGCTCTATGGCTATTTCATTATTTCAAAAGATATTACTGTCTTTAATTTAATGACCTCAGTTCTAGAAGAATTATTACTGTCATTAAAACTCTTAAAGAAAAAGAATTTACCTGCCTTTATTCGAGGTCAGAATGAACCTGTAACCTATAAACAGGATCTGCAGATCATCTACAGACTGATTAAGAACTTCTACAAAGTCTGTTTCCATCTAAAAAAGAAACTTTTAAATGCCAAGTTAAATGGTAAAGATAAGGCTATAGAGGACTTATTTAAGGTAGTAAGAGAGTCTGAAAAGCAAAACAAGATGTTTTTAATTCCTCTAAAACTGCGTTTGTTACTGTCTTTGATTGCAAGTTAAGTCAAAAGTTACAAAGACAATAAGCGCAAAGAGAAAAGCTCTGTACTTACTACAGAGCTTATAGAGAAGCACGGATAGTAAAATGAAATTTAACATCATCCCATCACCAAAGAATTACGATGCTCTTCCTGATGTTTTAAAAAAGGAAGCAGAAAATCAGTATGCAAGATTAAAAGATAAACTTTCATATGAGGAATTCTACCTGTTCGACAGCAGGGCTGATTTTAAGTTTGTATTAGCTTTATCAGATTTTATTGCTAATACTATTTTTAGCTATCCAAAAGAATGTGCTGCCTTAGTAGCATCAGGAGCATTAGATTCAGCTCATTTTGCTGATTTCCACAAGAGCGCGATAGAAGAGTACATAACAGAAAAACTCTCAGACTTTGATTTAAAAAAACGCCTAAGAGTAATCAGACGCACTAGATCCATGGTTATAGCATGGCGTGATCTTACAGGTGTAGCTTCAATTGATGAGGTTTTTTCATCATTATCAATTTTAGCTGAAGTTATTGTTTTAAGAACTTTAAAGGTTACACGCCTGCAGCTTAATAACGCCTATGGTGATGCTCTGTCTGATGACGGTACACCAATGCCATTACTGACCTTAGGTATGGGGAAATTAGGTGGTGGAGAGCTCAATTTCTCATCTGATCTTGATTTAATCTTTGCCTATCCATATGACGGAGAAACTAAAGGTAAGCCCCGCTCTTTAACTCATAAAGAGTTCTTTACAAGAATCGTACAGCGAACAGCAAACATGCTCTCAGATAAAACTGTAGATACATTCTGCTACCGTATTGATTTAAGACTAAGACCTTTTGGTGATGCAGGTACCCTTGTAAATTCCTTTGATGCTTTACAGATTTATTATGAGACACAGGGGAGAACCTGGGAGCGTTATGCTTTAGTTAAAGCTAAATTACTAGGTACCAATGAAGACTATGGTGATTATGGTGATGAGTTAATCTCCCTACTAAAACCATTTGTTTACAGACGTTATCTTGATTATGGTGCTGTGCAGTCTTTACGTAAGTTAAAGCACATGATTGAGTCTGAGGTACGTCGCCGTTCTTTAAACAATAACTTTAAATTAGGTCAGGGCGGTATCCGTGAGGTAGAGTTTATTGCTCAGGTCTTTGAACTTATGCGCGGTGGTCGTTTTGAAGAACTGCGTGAAAGATCATTACGTAAAACTCTAAAGAATATTAGAGCACTTGATCTGTTACCTGAGAATATCTGCACCTTACTTGATGACTGTTACGTTTACTTACGTCGCCTTGAAAATGTAATTCAGGAGTTCTCCGACAAGCAGACACAGACTTTACCTGATAATGAAAAAGACTGTGCAAGAATGCTTGTTGCCATGAACTATCAGGATAAAGAGACATTCTTACACGATCTTGATGAGGTTATGAGGGCTGTACATGAAGAGTTTAAACAGGTCGTAGCTGACGAGGACAACGGTCAGGAAAAAATAGAGAATTTTGACCTGTGGGAAGCTGACAACTCAGAAGAAGAGTTAAGCGCTGAACTTGATAAGTACCTTGTAAATAAGAGTGAGGATAAAGAGCTTGCTAAAGCTATCATCAGTTTAAAACATACCTTATCAAGAATGCCTGTTGGTCCTGTAGGTCGTGAGACCTTATTAGAGTTAATGCCAAAAGTGATTTATCTTGTGGCAAAAGAAGAACAGGCAGCTACTATCTTCAGACGCATTGCAGGTTTAATTGAGCAGGTAGCTCTAAGAACTCCTTATATGCAGCTTTTGCGTGATAACAATTTGGTTCTAGAGCGTTTTATCAAACTTCTAAAAGATAACCATTACGCCAGTGAGCTTATTACTTCACATCCTATTTTATTAGATGAGCTCTTTATTCCACAGTATTTTGATGCACCACCTAGTGCTCAGGAATTCTTTGCCATGTTACAGGAAAGATTAATGAGAATTCCTCAGGATGATCTTGAAACTGTAATGGAAGAGTTGCGTCTTTTCAAAAAAGTTATGGTCTTTAGAATTGCGCTCTCTGATAAGGCAGGCAAGTTACCTTTAATGAAGATCTCTGATGCTCTAACCTGGCTTGCTGAGGCCATTGTAAAAGAGCTTATGATTTTAGCCTGGGATCAGAATGCTAAAAAGTATGGTATCCCAGAAGGTACAAGTGTTGATGATCCTGGTCTTGCTGTAATTGGTTACGGTAAGTTAGGAGGCATTGAATTAGGTTATAAGTCAGATTTGGACATGGTCTTTATTAGAAAAGTCTGTGAAGGTACCACCAATGGTGAATCACCAATTTCAGTTGACATGTTCTACCAGAGATTAGTGCAAAGAATGTTGCACCTGTCTACTACCAAGACAGTAGGAGGTGTGCTCTATGACTTAGATATGAGACTGCGTCCTGATGGTGATACAGGGCTTTTAATCTCTGATATTGATTCTTTTGAAAAATATCAGTCAAACCGTGCCTGGACTTGGGAGCATCAGGCTTTGGTAAGAGCAAGACCAATAGCTGGTTCAAAACAAATCATCGATGAGTTTAACCGTATTCGTGAGGCAGTGATAAGACGCACTAAGGATGAGGTTAAATTAAAAGAAGAAGTAGTGGCTATGCGCGAGAAGATGCGCAAGCACCTTGACAGAACCTCAGATAAACTCTATGACATCAAGCAGGGACCTGGTGGCATGATTGATGTTGAGTTCATCTCTCAGTATTTATTATTAGATAATGCTCCTCGCTTTAAAGATATGAAGTTATGGACAGATAATGTCAGAATTTTAGAAGAATGCTCTAAATTTGGCATTATTGATGAGACTGTAACACGACAGTTGATTGATGCATATATTGATATCCGTAAGATTTATCATGAGTTATCTTTAGCTGATCTGCCAAGACTTGTGCATATTGAGGACAGACCTGTAAAGACTTTTGATGTTGAAAAGATCTGGAAAGAGCTATTTAAAGATGTAATCAGCAAGGAAATTGGTAATAAAGCTTAAGAGCTGTACTTTAACTACCTATAGAGATAAGATACTTAGGCTTTATTTTACTTAAAACTCAGGAAAAAATGATCTTCTACTGAAAAAAGGATCCAGAGGATCATCATCGTCATCATAAGGATTTACTAGAGGGAAATCTCTTTGAAGCAGAGCTTTGTCATTTGAGACAAGAGGTCCTTTACCTTTAGGACACTTATAAGCTCTACCTGACAGACCTACTCCTAGCATTCTCCTTGTAAGAGGGCGTGGGTAGACGTGTGTCTCTACAAGATGAGTGCCACCTAGTTTTGCAACAGCCATCTTTAAAGAGAATCTTGCGTTGTCAATGTGAGCAAAGGGGGCATTGGTATCAACGTCAGCTATAAAGGTACAACCTTCAACTTCAGTTGGCAGAGCGGTGATAATTTTATTAGCCTGATTAAGTTCCTGCTCAGAATAACAACCCTGTAGAGAAACCGTCACAAGACTTACAAAAAGGCAAATAAATAAACTTTTCATTGAGGATAAAACCTACTTGTCAGACAAACCCGGGTAGCGGTTCTCCTCTGGATTTGGAGCTGTCTTAAAGCGTCTGTGTAACCACAGGTACTGACCTGGTGCCATTAAGATCATCTTTTCAATGATGTGGTTGATTCTGGTAGTATCAGCTAATGCGTCCTCTGTTGGGAAGTTTTGTAAAGGCTCTCCAACATACAGATGATATTTACCGCCTTCACGAATTGTCCAGGCAGGTTGCACCTGAGTATTTTTAATTCTAGCTAAATTATGGGTACCTTCAACGGTTGCAGCCTCTTTTACAGCAAAGAAAGGAGCAAAGGTTGATACTCTGCGACCATAATCCTGATCTGGAGCGTACCATATTGGCATGTTCTTCATTAAAGCTTTGAGCATGCTGCGAGGATCATTTCTGTCAACTAAAGCTAGGTTCTTTCTTAATCTGCCTCGAACCTGAGCCCACTCCCAAACAGGGTGATCTGATGGTCTGTAAACGCCAATACCAGGGGTAATCAAGGTTGCATAAATTCTTGCCATAAGCTCTAAAGTTACAAAATGGCAAGAGAGCACTAGGATTGGTTTACCAGATTTTGCAATTTCTAAGGCTTTATCTAACTGCTCTTTATCAATTGCAATATGTCTTTTTAATCTCCAGTCAGGCCAGAACCAGGCCATGCCAGTTTCAAACAGAGCGCGACCAGAATTCTCCATAACCTCTTTTGAGAGTTTGTCCTTATCAGACTTTGACATCTCAGGGAATGCTAATTCTAAATTTCTTTTTAGAACATATTTTCTTGCTGGCAGAATTTTTCCTAAAAGACTGCCTAAATGTTTTCCTATAAACATCTGTACAGAATAAGGCAGAAAGTTTACAAGGCAGTAAAGAATAAAAACAGCAATCCATGCTCCCCAGAAATGGGGTAATAACATCTTTTTGACAAAAGCCGGCTTTGAGACAAAACCGTTGCCCCAACCTCTTTTTACTGTACTAAAGCGCTTATTATGTGCGCTTTCTTTACGTCTTTCTTTTTCAGAAATATGAAGTGAATATTTTTCCATGAACTATTCTTTAACTTTTTGAATAAAAAACTATTGTATCCAATTTTAGAAAAAGTCACTGACAATCTTTGACAATTTGTTTATAAGTCTAAAGATTATTGTCCTAATACTAGGATCTTTTTGATAAATCTGTAACCGATTTTCTGACAATCAGCTCTGTTTTAAATGGTGAGATTTTAAATTTATTCTCACCAGATGCTCTGTCTAATGACAGTAATAATGCGTTCTTACCCATATCATCAATAGGATTTCTTACTGTAGTAAGAGCAGGGGATAAACATGATGATAAGAACAAATCATCAAAGCCTGTAAAAGATACCTCTTCAGGTACCTTTATTCCTCGGTTTTCAAAAATAGACATCGCAGATGCTGCAATAGTATCTGAATAACAGGCAATAGCTGTAAAAGCATTCTTATCCTTTTTCAAAACCTGTAGCAGCTTTTCAGCTGCCTGTGCACCACCTTCTAATGATGGCGGAACACTTAACATCAGTTCTTCATTTACCTCTAGGTGATGAGCTTTCATCGCCTCAAGATAACCTTCTTTACGCTGATGAGCATCAATAATGTCAAAAGATGAGTTAATAAAAGCGATTTTTTTATGACCGTTTTTAATTAAATACTCAATTTCTTTATACATTGCGCCTTTATTATCAATATTGACACATCTGTCCTCATAGCCTTTTAAAATTCTGTTGACTAATACAATTTCATGAAAGCGGGACATATAGTCCGATAAAACTGCATCATCAATAGCCATAGCATGTATAATCAGCCCTGAACACTGATGAGAGAGCAGAGAATCAATTGCATTCTTTTCTCTTACTGGATCATAAAAGCCCTGAGTAATTAAAAGGCTCTTACCTAAGCTGTTTGCAACTACGTCACATGATTTTATCATGCTGCCGAAGTAAGCATCTGAAATATCTGAAACTAAAATTCCAATGGTCTCACTGTCTTTTTTAGCTAAAGTTCTAGCGTTGGCATTTAAATAAAAGCCTAATTCTTTTTGTGCTTTTAAAACGGCATCTTTAGCACTATCGCTAACTTTAGCGGTGCCGTTTAAAACTCTTGAAACCGTTGCTACAGAAACATTTGCTCTTTTAGCTACATCTCTAATTGTTGCTGCCATGGTGTGTATCTTTGGTAAAATATATTGTTCAATAAAGGTGATAATTGATATTTTTAATCTATATTTTACATTAAATCGAAAATAAAAAATCAAAATGTGAAAAAGATCAAATTATTCTATTGTCATCTCAAAATTATGTTCTATAATTCATGTAAACGGTTACATAGGCATATCAATGCTTTTAGAGGAAATTTAAATATGGCTACAATTTTAGTAACAGGTGGTGCCGGTTATATCGGTTCTCATACAGTAATTGAATTAGCAAACGCAGGTTATGAACCAGTTATCTTTGATAACTTCTACAACTCAAAGCCAGCAGTTCTAGCAAGAATTAACAAAATTGTAGGTCACCCAATTCCATTTGTTGCAGGTGACATCCGTTCACGTGAGCAGTTAGAAGCTGTATTTACAAATTACAAGATTGATGGTGTGATTAACTTTGCAGGTTTGAAGGCAGTAGGTGAGTCTGTTAAGAAACCTTTAGAGTACTACGATAACAACGTCAACGGTGCTCGTACTTTATTAGCTGTTATGAGAGAGTACGGCTGCAAGAACTTTATCTTCTCATCATCAGCAACAGTTTACGGAGAGCCTGACAGTGTTCCATTAACTGAAAATTCTCCAGTTAAAAGAGCAAACTGCCCATATGGTCAGACTAAGGTTGATATTGAGTACATGTGTCAGGAATTACAAAAAGCTGATCCTGAGTTCTCAATGGTTCTACTTCGTTACTTCAACCCTGTAGGAGCTCACAAGTCAGGTTTAATCGGTGAAGATCCTCGCGGCATTCCAAATAACCTGATGCCATACCTAACTCAGGTTGCTGTAGGCAGATTAAAAGAGTTAAGCATTTTCGGTAATGATTACCCAACTCCAGATGGTACCTGCGTACGTGACTATATCCACGTTGTAGATTTAGCTTTAGGTCATGTTGCAGCTCTAAAGCACTGCTTGAATGTACCTGGCACTCACATCTATAACTTAGGTACCGGTGTAGGTTACTCAGTACTTGATATGGTTAAGGCATTCTCAAAGGCCATCGGCAGAGAGCTTCCATACAAGTTTGCTCCACGTAGAGCAGGTGACGTGGTAGCCTGCTACGCTGATCCTTCTAAGGCAAAGAATGAATTAGGCTGGGTTGCTACAAGAACTCTTGATGATATGACAGCTGATTCATACAACTGGCAGAAGAACAATCCTAACGGCTACGAGGATTAAACAGAAAAGTCCTGCCGGTAAATGTAAATCCCGGCAGAACAGAAAAAACTAATCAGACAAAGGTTATAAACCAGAATTAAAATTACAGGTAGGTTTAAAATGTCATCATTTAACATTACAGATCATCCTCACAGAAGATTTAATGCCTTGACTGGCGAATGGATCTTAGTATCACCTCACAGAGCTAAGAGACCATGGAACGGTCAGGTTGAGAAATTACCACTTGAGGCTAAACCAACATACGATCCAAAGTGCTATTTATGTCCTGGTAATACCCGTGTAAATGGTGACAAGAATCCAAAGTACGAGCACAATTTCGTATTTACTAACGACTTTGCAGCCTTAACTCCAGATACACCACTTGATGCTCCAGAAAGTGAAGAACTTTTCCAGTTGGAGCCTGCTCGTGGTACTGCTCGTGTGATCTGCTTTAGTGCTGATCATTCAAAGACCTTACCTGTAATGGAAACAAGCGAGATACGCTCTGTAGTAGATTTATGGGCATCTCAGTTTAGAGAACTGTCAGCTACTTATAAGTATGTACAACTTTTTGAGAATAAAGGCGCAATTATGGGATGTTCAAATCCTCATCCTCATGGACAAATTTGGGCATGCGACTTTATCCCTGAAGAGTTGATGAAAGAATACAATCAGCAGAAAAAATACTTTGATAAGCACAATTCACCTTTATTGCTAGACTACGTTAATGCTGAACTAAAGAAAAAAGAGCGTATTCTTTTTGAAACTGAGTACTTTGTAGCTCTAGTTCCTTTCTGGGCATTCTGGCCATTTGAGACCATGATCTTACCTAAGTTCAAGGTTCAGACTATCGATCAGTTAACTGATGCACAGCGTGACGACTTAGCAGTTTGCATCAAGAAGTTAACCTGCCGCTATGACAATCTCTTTGAATGTTCATTCCCATACTCAATGGGCTGGCATAATGCTCCACAAGACGGTAAAGATCACAGTGAGTGGCAGTTACATGCCAACTACTATCCACCATTATTAAGAAGTGCAACTGTAAGAAAGTTCGTTGCAGGATTCGAGTTATTAGCTGAGAAACAGCGTGATTTAACCCCTGAACAGGCTGCAGAGCGTCTGCGCAATCTTTCAGATATCCATTACACCTTAAAGAAATAACAGACAAAAGGATTAAGTTATGTCAGATATTAAATCTATTTGCCTAAAGGCTTTTGAAGATAAATTCGGCACTAAGCCTCAGATGCAGGAATATGCACCTGGTCGTGTAAACATCATCGGTGAGCACACTGATTACAATGGCGGTTTCGTTCTGCCATGTGCTATTAAGTATGGTACCTGCATGGTAGCTAAAGAGAATGGCACCAACAAGATGCGCATTCTAGCTGTAGACATGAACAATGACTACGACGAGTTTGAAATTGCTTCAAAGATTGAAAAGCATCCTTCAAAGTTATGGGTTAACTACTTACGCGGTGTAACTTATCAGTTAGCTCAGAAGTTTGGTGATAAGGTAAAAGGTCTTGATATTGCAATAAAAGGTGATGTACCACCAGGAGCTGGTCTGTCATCATCAGCTTCATTAGAAGTTTGCTTCGGACATTTAGTATCATCTGCTTTCGGTCTTAATGTTCCTTTAATGGATATCGCTCTAATGGGTCAGGCTGCTGAAGCTTACATCGGTATGAAGTGCGGCATCATGGATCAGGCAATTTCTGCTAACGGTACTGTTGACCATTTAGTAAGAATTGACTGCAAGAGCTACGGTTTAACCCAGGTTGCAGTTCCTAAGGATCTTGTGATCTTGATTATTAACTCAAATATCAAGCATCAGTTAGTAGGATCTGAGTATAACGATCGTCGTGAGAGCTGTGAAAAGGCTGCATCAATCATGGGTGTACCACTATTACGCGATGCAACTATGGAGATGTTAGAAAAGTTCAAAGATAAGATGGATGATGTAACTTATCGTCGTGCTCGCCATGTTATCACTGAGGATCAGCGCGTATTAGACGCTTCAAAGGCATTTGAGTCAGGTGACTTAAAGACTTTAGCTAAGTTAATGTATGCTTCTCATGTTTCAATGCGTGATGACTTTGAAATCACTGTAAAAGAGACAGATGCTCTAGTTGAGATCGTAAAAGAAGCTTTAGGTGAAGAATATGCTGCAGTTCGTCAGACCGGTGGTGGTTTTGGCGGTTGCGTAGTAGCAGTTGTTGAGCCTAAGAACGTACAAAAGGTTAAAGATGCTGTAAATGCTAAGTACAAGGCTGTATCTGGCATTGATGCTACCATCTTTGAGACCACAGCATGTGCTGGTGCAACTTTTACTAAGCTTTAATAAAAAAAGCTTGCAAAAGTAATTTTCAAAGTGTAATAAATCTCTGTTCAAAAGTAGTTTCTCTGCTGCACTGTCAGCAGAGTTTTTTGTTTTCTCATCTATCTTTTTAGAATTTCTCTTAACTCTCACTTCTGTCCTTATCTGAAACAAGTAAAATTACGATCAAAAATAGTGCATTTTAAGATCGTTTATGGACCTTTTAGTAAAATTTTGCTACATTTTAGAACAATAAATTAAGAGACAAAAGTCTCATTACTAACAGGCTATAAAGGACAAATTATTATGACAACTAGAGTTGGTATTTACGGCTACGGTAACTTAGGTCGTGGTATTGAGTGTGCAGTTAATGCAGCTGATGATATGGAATTGGTTGCTGTTTTCACAAGACGTGATCCTTCAGCTTTAAAGATTGCATCTAAAAATGTAGCAGTTGTAAATGTAAAAGATGTTGCTTCATACAAAGATAAGATTGATGTAATGATCTTATGTGGTGGTAGTGCAACTGATCTTCCAACACAGACTCCAGAATTAGCAAAGCTGTTTAACGTAATTGATAGCTTTGATACTCACGCAAAGATCCCTGAGCACTTCAAGTTAGTTGATGAGGAAGCTCGTAAGAGCAACCACATTGCTTTAATCTCAGCAGGTTGGGATCCAGGCATGTTCTCATTAAACCGTTTATATGCAAATGCAGTTTTACCAAATGGTAAAGATTACACCTTCTGGGGCAAGGGCGTAAGTCAGGGCCACTCAGACGCAATTCGTCGTATCAAAGGTGTTAAGGATGCTAGACAGTACACCTGCCCAGTACAGGCTGCTTTAGATGCCGTAAGAAGTGGTTCAAATCCAGAATTAACCACAAGACAGAAGCACACTCGTTTATGCTATGTTGTTCTTGAGGAAGGCGCTGATCCTGCTTATGTTGAGAATGAGATCAAGACCATGCCTAACTACTTTGCTGACTACGACACCACTGTAAACTTCATCTCACAAGAAGAGTTAAACAAGAACCACTCAGGTATTCCTCATGGTGGTTTCGTAATTAGATCTGGTGCTACAGGTGTAAATAACGAGCACAAGCACATCATTGAGTACAGCTTAAAGCTAGATTCAAACCCAGAGTTCACTGCAAGCGTAATCACAGCTTACACAAGAGCTATTGCTCGTCTATATAAAGAAGGTGCAACTGGCTGTAAGACTGTATTTGATATTGCTCCTGCTTACTTATCACCATTATCTGGTGAGCAGTTACGAGCAACCATGCTTTAATAAAATCATCTTAAGCAAAGCTTAAGAGAAAAGTATTAAAGACAATCTAAAGCTCCTACCTTTATAATGAAGGTGGGAGTTTTTGTATTTACAGATAATAAAAATGGTGAATAGGTTTTAAATGCGTTACAGAGTATGAATGCCTCTTTGGAAAGTAGTTGCTAAGTTAGGATTTAAACTGAGACTGAGAGTAGTTGCAAAATATGATCATGATTCAATGAGCTATTATGTTGCTTTCTCTGATCTTAGAGCTCTTAATACTGATAGCGAATTATTAGATTCATTGAGAGCTAATATCAAAGAGTGTGCTCTGCTTCTTCTAGAAGACTATGTAAAAGATATTTCAAAAGTTAGTATTTCTATTGAAGTGCCATTTTTAGTCAACAAAAACAATTTCGCTTAATCATAAGCTATAAAAAGCCTCTAACCCCTCACAAGGAGGGGTTAGAGGCTTTTTATAGCTGAACTTTATGATAAAGAAAGAGTCAAACTCTTTCCTAATGAATTAAGTGCTTTTTGGATCGTGTCTATCCTTGTATTATGTGTTAAGTCTATTATTCTGTTAACTTCCTGAGGTTTTACACCCATTTTTCTCGCCAAATCTACAGGCCTAATTTTTTACGAAACCATCGTATTTAACAACATTTTGGCAATTATGCTTAATTTTGAAGAGAATTATGGCGGAAAGAAGGAGATTTGAACTCCTGAATCATCATTTGATGATTGTCGCATTTCGAGTGCGATGCATTCAACCGCTCTGCCATCTTTCCGTAAGTGACATTATAATTGAAGTAAAAGAATAATCAATCAAAACGAAATATATGGAGTCTATTATGGTAGAGCATGATGAGAAAACTAAAAGCTTTTACCTTTTAGAAGATGGCTATAAGGCTTTTATCTGCTATGATGTTCAAAATGGTGAATTTGATGTATTAACTACACAGGTTCCAAAGGCAATTTCTGGCAGAGGATTAGCTTCACAACTTATGAAAGCCTGTGCTTCATTTGTAAAAGAAAAAGGACTGAAATTTAAAAAAGATCAGTCCTGCTCTTATGCTCAATCCTGGCTTGAACGACATTAACTACTTTCGTTTTAAAGTCTTTATAAATTCCTTTTCAGCCTCTGTCGGAAGATAAGATTCCCTTATCTTCTGCAGAGCTTTATTGTAGGTCTTATTATCAGTTTTTAAACTGATTAGCTTCTTTGTTACCTTGTCTTTATTACACTTACAGTAGAAGGTTGCTATAGCCCACGCAGCTCCCATGTGTACGTAGTACTCAGTGGTATCTACCTTTTCTATTAACTCAAACACCTCATCAAGATATTCATCTTTAGCAAAGTAATCTAAAGTCATCACACAAGCAAAGCGCATATCAAACGGTTTGTTATGGTGTAAGAACAATGGCTTTACAAATGAGTAGTACTCATCCATATGAGTTTTGCATTCTTTTAAAAGTGAGCACAGGCAATCACAGATTGCCCATCCGTTTATAAAAGGTAAGAATTCCTTTATAAGGGTAAGTCTCTTTTCAACTTCCATAGGAATTTTGGCAATAAAGACCGCTCTGCAAAATCGCTCTTCAAAGGTAGAATCAAGTGGTAATGGTTGCAACAGCAGGGCAGGATCTTCATGTTTTAGGTATTTTTGAGCAAGTTTGCGAACTATGGGATTTCTAACGCCCAGCATGGCAACACCAGGACTTAACTTTTCTGAGAACTCTTTGTATTTAACTTCAGACAAAGATTGAAGCTCAGCTAATAACTTTTGCTGTACAGCGTTTCTTTTGTTGTTATCTTTTGTCATGCTCATTCCTTACATTTGGTCATACTTAGAATTCGTGTACAGTCACACTTATAGCCACATTTATAACCATACTAAAAACACCATACTCGTAGCTACACTTAAAACACCTTAGGTAATTCTTTAAATGAGGAGGTATACCGAGGTGATTTATGTTGAGGATCGTTAAAACGAGACTGTTTTACTAGTCTGTTTTGAGCTCCCAAATACACAGTATCTGGCTCGATAGCATTGATGTTATCAAGTGTCTTCATTAAATTGTCACTTTTATCTAAAACCTCTTTATCAGGATTTACAGAAAAAAGATCAGATTGGTACTCTCGACTGTCTTTAAAATCAAAAAGAACAACACCTGCTTTCATATACTCATAGCCGTCTTTATAAATTGTATTTAAGAGCTCTCTTGCTGCTGCAATAAAGACTCTGGTATCAGCACAGGGGATATCTAATGACATGATAGCTTCATTAGAATACTTTTCTTTGTTTCCAAAGTAAGATGTTCTAATTGAGATAGCTATCTTTTGAGCATATTTGTTTAACGAGCGTAACTTCTGACATGCTTTTGCAACATAATTTGATAAAGCTTCATACAGATCATCATATGAGGAGATCCTGTCTTTAAATGAGCGCGACCACATGATTTGATTCTGATTTTGTGGTTCAGACATGCTCTCAATGCAATCGATGTTGTTTAATTCTTTGATAGTGCGTTCAATCTGAACAGAGTACTTCTTTCCTAAATAGCTAGCATCAGCATTGGCTAAATCATAAGCACTTGAAAAGCCTTCTCCTAAAAGATGCTCTTCCATATTCTTTCCAATACCCCAAACTTCTTTTATAGGATTATCTAAAAGCAGTCTTTGTCTTTGACTGTCTGTAAGAATGCTGTACACACCGTTAGTCTTTTTATGAGACTTTGCATAGTTATTAGAGAGTTTGGCTAAAGTCTTGGTTCTGGCTATACCAATACCCACAGGAATACCAACTTCTGTTGCTACAGCATGTTTTACTTTATAGGCAATAGATAGAGCCTCTTCTTCAGAGATATTTTCAAAAGAAAGAAATGCCTCATCTACAGAGTACACTTCAAGATCTTTACAAAATCTCTCTAAAAGAGTCATCACTCTGTTTGAGATATCAAGATACAAAGAGAAGTTTGAGGAGAACAAAGAGATCTTGTACTTTTTAATCTCTTTATCAATCTTAAATACAGGTGATCCCATAGCGATGCCTAGAGCTTTGGTTTCATATGAGCGCGATACTACAACACCGTCGTTGTTAGAGAGTACGGCAACAGGTCTTTTAGACAGATCGGGCCTGAAGATCTTTTCACAGGACACAAAGAAGTTATTGCAGTCACAGAGTAGATAAACTTTGCTGAATACTTTTGTATCTGTCATTTTCTAACTGCCAAATATAACTTGCGCCTGTAAAAGAAGTAGTTTAAAAGATTGGCATAAATATTATCATAATAATTAACAATTAAACAGACATGTAAATCACAATTAGTTTTATCTTGAAAAATTTAATATCCTCAAATTATGCGTTAATTATCAGCAGGTTGTAAAAATAATAAAATTTTGCGTAAAAGAAATGTTACGTGAACAATACAAGAAAAAGCTAATGCAAAGGCACAATAAAACGTAAATGTTGCTTAAAAATTGTTAAGGGACTTGCAAATATACGGTAAAATAGTACATTTTTTTGTAAAATTGACCGATAATGAGACAAGTAATGTAATCGTTTGCGTAATTTTCGATGAGGAATGAAATGAGCGTAACCTTAAAGGATTTAGCTAAAGCTTCTGGTGTTTCCATAGGAACAGTATCTCGTGCGCTCAATGACAAGAATGAAGTAAGCGCAAAAACCTCTGAAAGGATCCGTCAGTTAGCACAGGAATTAGGATATATTCCAAACAGAGCAGGACGTGCTCTATCAGCTCAAAAGAGTATTAACTACGTAGGAATTACTATTCCTAGCATCAATTCTCCTTTCTTTGATGATTTAAAGAAAGGTATCGATCAGGCTTTAAGAGAATTTAAAGATCTTGGTATTGATATTGTTTTAAAAGAACAGGAAGGCTGGGACGTAAACAAGCAGATTGAAGCTATTGATGAACTTGAAAAATCAGGTTGTAAGGCATTTGTACTGTGCTCTGTTGAATCAGATTTAATGAGAAAAAAAATTGATGAGTTAACTGAAAAAGGCTATCCAGTAGTTCTATTGAATAATGATCTGCCAGGCTCAAAGAGACTGTGCTTTGTAGGTCCTGATTACTTAAAGTCAGGTCGTGTGGCAGCTACTATGGTAGATAAGTGTCGTCAGAATACTCCATTAAAGATCTTAGTTGTTGTAGGTTACAAAGAGCACTTAGGTCATAAAACTCGTGTTGAAGGGTTTATCTCAGAGCTTAAAGCAAGACGTAACGACTTTGAGATTGTAGATGTCATCGAAGGTAAAGATCAGGATATCATAACCCAGCAGGTTACCATGAAAGCCTTTTTAGCTCATCCAGAAATTAACGTCGTTTATATGGCAACAGGTTCAGGTGTAAGTGGTTTAGGGGCTGCAATTATCGCTGATGCTGTTCATCAGCGTTTTGTAGTAGCTTGTGACGAGATTTATACCACTAAAGAGTTAGTAAAGAATGACATTATTGACTTTGTGATCTGTCAGTCTCCAGTAGTTCAGGGATATCAGGTGATTAAGAAATTACATGACTACCTAAATAAGATTGGAACACAGCCAGAGGACTACATTGTAGATACTGTAATCAAAGTTAAAACCCATTTTGAGTAAACTCCGTGTAGGCACTGATAACTTTTTCTCCTCTCTGTTTTCAGTGCCATTCTTTTTCTATTTTTTAGATTTCTATCACTATCTCCTCATTTTAGAGCTTATCAATTTAGCCATGATCAATTTTGAGCAAAAGACTCTATTTGTGCTCCAAAAAAGTTAGTTTAATATAAGGTACAAATTTCTGTTTTATTATGAGTCCATATTCATTACATAAGGAATGACTCATATGGAAGCACTATCGCAGATTTTAGATAAGGTAGATGGCCTTATCTGGGGCGCACCTTTACTGATAGCTCTAATGGCTGTTGGTATCATGCTGACAGCTAAATTGCACTTAATTCAGGTGTCAAATTTAATCCTGTCACTAAAACTGGTGTTCTCATCAAAGGCTAATGCTGATGATACCTCAAAAGCAGGTGATATCTCAGGTTTTGCAGCCTTATGTACAGCTCTTGCCAGTACCATCGGAACCGGTAACATTGTAGGTGTAGCTACAGCAGTGCACATGGGAGGTCCTGGTGCTTTGTTCTGGATGTTTGTAGCAGCTTTCTTTGGTATGGCAACTAAATATTCAGAGTGCCTGTTAGCCGTTAAATACAGAGAAGTTGATGAAAAGGGTAGATACAGAGGGGGTCCTATGTACTACATTAAAAATGGACTTCACTGTAAGAGTCTGGCAGCTCTGTTTGCTCTGCTCACAGTTGGTGCTGGCTGCTTTGGCATTGGAACTTACTGTCAGGTAAACTCCATGGTAGATGCTAACAGAATTATGTTTGGCATGTCACCATTAGCCTCATGTGCCATTATCTCAGCTTTAGTAGGTATGGTAACGGTAGGTGGTTTAAATTCCATCTCAAGAGTAAGCACCAAGCTTATTCCTTTAATGGCTGTGTTCTATATTGTAGGATGTCTTTTTGTAATATTAGTTAATATAGAGAATTTACCTTCTGCCATTGTACTTATTGTAAAGAGTGCCTTTAACTTTGATGCAGGAGTTGGTGCTGCAACCGGCATTGGTATTCTTGTGGCAATGCGTTTTGGTGTAGCTCGTGGTATGTTCTCAAATGAGGCTGGTTTAGGTTCAGCTCCAATTGCAGCAGCTTCAGCAAAGACTAAATTCCCAGCAGAGCAGGGACTTGTTAATATGACCGGTACCTTCTTTGATACCATCATCATTTGTATGTTAACAGGTCTTACCATCGTGCTTACTAACACCTGGTCAGGTGATCTTGATGGAGCTGCCATTACCTCTGAGGCTTTCAGACAGACTTTAGGTGATTCCTGGGGTATTTACATGGTAAACATAGGCTTGTTACTGTTTGCCTTTACCACTGTAATCGGCTGGAACTATTATGCTGAGTCTTGCGTAGTTTACCTCTTTGGCACAAAGGTCATCTATGTGTACAGATTTATCTATATCCTCATTGTAGCCTCTGCGGCTTTCATGACTTTAGATCTTGTCTGGATCTTAGCTGATATTTTAAATGGTCTGATGGCACTGCCTAACCTTATAGCATTGTTCCTTTTAAGAAAGGATATTGTTGAGGAAACTAAAAAGTATTTTGCCCATTTAAAAGAGCTTAAAGTTAAGATTTAGATAATTAGATTGAAGGTACAAAAATGGCCTGACAATGTCAGGCCTTAAAGTCAAAATGATGCATCAGAATTTAAAAACTATCTTTTCTTGGCCTGACCATAGTAAGCATTTGCGCCATGCTTTCTTAGATAATGCTTATCTAAAAGCTCTTGTTGCATTGGCTTTAACTGTGGGCACAGAGTTAGTGCATGGTATGCCATGTAAGCAACCTCTTCTAGAACCACAGCATTATATACAGCATTGTCAGGAGAAGTTCCCCATGCAAATGGACCGTGAGAGTAGCATAAGCATGCTGGAACATCCTCAAGCTTAATACCACGATTTTTAAATGTTTCAATAATAACTTTACCGGTCTCTAATTCATACTCGCCGTCGATCTCCTCTTTAGTCATCTGACGAGTGCATGGAATAGGTCCATAGAAATAGTCAGCACCGGTGGTGCCTAAAGCTGGAATATCGATACCAGCTTGAGCAAATGAAGTAGCGTTTCTTGAGTGGGTGTGAACTACACCGTTAATTTTTTCAGAGGCACGATACAACTCAAGATGGGTAGGAGTATCTGTTGATGGGTTAAGATCACCTTCAACCTTCTTACCTGTCTTAAGATCAACTACCACCATATCCTCAGGTTTCATTGTTTCATAGTCAACTCCTGAAGGTTTGATTACAACTAATCCTTTTTCTCTATCGATACCAGATACGTTGCCCCAGGTGAAAGTAACTAGACCATGTTTTGGCAGATCAAGATTTGCTTTACATACAGCCTTTTTTAGATCTTCTAACATATGAAAACTCCGAAAACTAGTAAGACGTCATTAAAAAAAATGGGTCTTCAAAAAATGAAACTGTATGTATTATAGGTGAATATTTTTTAAGAAATTTGATCTGCGCAAAATATTTTAAAAATAGTTGTTATAGATATAACTATCTATTTGATATTAAAAGATATTAAATATATCGTAAACGGTTGCAAAATTACTTGATTTTAGTAAAAGTAAAACCGTTTTCTAATAAAACTGAAGGTTTTACCTTTTGATCTGCAAGTAAGAGTTCTCCTCTTTTATCTAGCTCTAATAACTTTCTGGGACAGGGGACAGCAATTGGGCAATAAGGCTTACACAGCTCAATTAGTTTATTTAAAGTTACATAATCGTCAGAACAAAGATTTACAGGACCTGAGAGCATTTTGTTAATGATGAGATTAAAAGCTTCAACAATATCATTAAGAAGAATGTAAGGTATGGTGTTGTCACCAGGCATAAAGTGAAGCTTTGGTAAAAATCTTAAGTTCTGACTGAGTCCACCACCACGGCCTACAACCACTCCAATTCTTGCAAGGCAAATCTTAGAGTAGAGGAAAGTTGAATTTTTAGCAAAAGATAGGGCTTTATCTTCGATTGCTTTGCAAATTTTAGCGTAGTCATTATCTCCTAACTCTCCTGTTTCATCGCATTGAGCTTTGTCTTTATAAATACCAGTAGCACTTGCCTGAATAAAGAGTTTTGGAGCACGTAATTTGTATTCTTCAAATAAGAGGTTAAGAGTATCTAATCGTGAAGACAAGATCTCATCCATTCTCTTATGAGTCAATTTCTTTTTAGCAATAGATTCTCCAGACAGATTAATGATGACGTCAACATTTGGAAATTCGTTGTATAGATTGACAAGTCTAAAATTTGGTGAGCCAAAAGTATTCTTTAAGAAAGTTGCTTTTTTTAAGATTTTAGTTACATCGTGGATATGAGTATAGATATTGACTTGATGTCTTTTGGCTATTAGATTGCGACACAAAGCTCTGCCGATAAAGCCACTGCCGCCACATACAAGAATTCTCATAATGATCCTGAATAAAAGAAAGGCAGCGCTAGGCGCTGCCTTCTATGATTACTTAAATAAATATTACTTAATCTGAGCTGCCTGAATTGCAGTTACAGCGATGGTGTAGATGATATCATCAACTAAAGCACCACGTGACAGATCGTTAACAGGCTTCTTCATACCCTGTAACATAGGTCCGATTGATACTAGACCTGCTGAACGCTGTACAGCCTTGTATACGGTGTTACCGGTTGACAGGCTTGGGAAGATAAATACAGTAGCCTTACCTGCAACAGGTGAGTTAGGAGCCTTTTGAGCAGCTACGTTAGGCATTACAGCAGCATCGTACTGTAGAGGACCGTCAACTGCGATATCAGGACGCTTCTGACGAACTAACTCAGTTGCAGCCTTCATTAAATCAACATCAGCACCTTTACCTGAGTTCATGGTTGAGTAGGTAACCATAGCAACCTTAGGATCGATACCGAATGCTTTAGCAGTATCTGCTGACTGAATAGCGATCTCTGATAACTGCTCTGCATCAGGATTGATGTTTAGAGCGCAGTCGCCGTATACATAAACCTGCTCTGGCATTAACATGAAGAAGATAGCTGAAACAAGCTTTGCACCAGGAGCAGTCTTGATGATCTGTAGAGGTGGTCTGATGGTATTAGCGGTGGTGTGAACTGCACCAGATACTAGGCCGTCTAACTCGTTACGCTCAATCATCATGGTAGCTAAAGCTACGTTATCCTTTAACATCTCTAAAGCAGCCTCAGGTGTCATAC
Organism: Succinatimonas sp. CAG:777; assembly: GCA_000431835.1. GTDB lineage: Bacteria > Pseudomonadota > Gammaproteobacteria > Enterobacterales > Succinivibrionaceae > Succinivibrio. The sequence goes on along the minus strand of HF987903.1, from coordinate 3,331 downwards.
CTTTAGCTTTACGTAACTCAACTAATCTGTCAACGTAGTTCTGACGAACTGCATCTGGATCAACGAATTCAACGTTGTCACCTAAGGTTACGCCTTGCTCTTTAGCAACAGCTAAGATCTTATCCTTGTTACCGAATAATACAGGAACAGCGATGTTCTGCTCAGCAACCTTAGCTGCAGCACATACTGTACGTGGCTCATCACCCTCAGGTAGAGCAATCTTTTTGTGAGCTGCACGAGCTAACTCTGTTAACTTGTAACGGAAAGCTGCTGGGCTCATTAAAGGAGTATCAGAAACAGCAAACTGTGATAAGGTCTCAAGAGCCTTCTTATCAAAGTCTTTAGCTGCATTTTCCTTAATGTAGTTTACCTGCTCAGAATCATCTTCACGTAATACTGGTGCAAGATCTGATAAAGCCTGAGCTACAGCCCATGATGACTTGTGAGTCTCAATTACAGTAGCACCTGCAACTGAACCTGTAGTACCCTCAGTTAGAATTACAACCTTTGCATTAGTTGAAGCTGGTAACTCGTCAGTTACTAAAACCATCTTGTCACTTGCTTTAGCCTTTGAAAGGGTAACTTTGAATACGCGGGCATTCTCATCACCTGAAGCAACTTTTGCATCTAAGTAGTCAGCGATATCTTTAGCACGTGGAGCATAGTAGAACTTGTCATAGTTTACAGTTGCGATGAAGTCCTTTAGAGCAGGCTCTTCAACCTTGCATGAAGTATCGCCACCACATGAGCAGTGACCGCAACCTGATAGAACAAGTTTCTTATTACCGGCAGCATCCTTAGGAGCTACAGGGTTAATTAAGATGTTACCTAAAACTTTGTTTTTACCTGCGTTGCCAAAGTACTGTAAGGTAGCAGCTAAAGCGCTCTTTGCGCACTTGCAGTCGCACTGTACAACAGGAACAATTGAAGCATCAAATGCGTGGCAAACATCAGCATTCATTTCATCCTTATCAAAAGGAGTGTCTGTAACGCCTTCGATTATGATAACATCGTAGTTACCGCTGTTCTTTAATAGGTTGTAGTTTGCAACAATCTTTTCTAGAACATCTGATCTATTGCCATTAGCAATTTTCTTAGCAGCGCAGAACTTGTTTAAGCTCTTATCGTTGCACTCAGTCTTTGAGCAGCTAGCAAAAGGTGAAAATAGGGCAGCTTTAACGCCATTGTTGTTTAAAGCCTGAACTAAACCTAAAGATGCAGTATAAATACCAGAAGTCTTTGCTACTGGAACAAGCATTACATTACGAGTCACTTCAATCTCCAAAATGCTTACAATAAAAATAAGAAATCGTTTACAAGAGGGTAGACTCTATCCTTTTGTAAGGGTAGAAATTATAGCATATCTATGATTATCAAACTCATGAACATGCGATTTCATAGCAAATGAACCCCTTATTAAAGACAGTTTATGAACCTGAATTATGATTGTAATTTGCACTGTTGAACGGTGTTTTGTATAGTATGTGCAGTTTAGATGTGGAGCAGAATATGATTATTTTTAGCAATCTTAATCGCGGTATTGACTATATGAAAAAGTGGCCATTAGAACCACTGTTAAATCCAGTTTTCAAAGAAAACCGGGTTAAAAGAGCACTGCTTTTGGGTAATAAGATCCTGCCTCCTTTTATTGTCTTTATCTTTTTCTGGGGCTTTTATTTAGGCGGAGGATTTAAAGGAGTTCCATTCTTGTTTGCTATTGGCTCAAATTTTCCGGTGACCATTGCCTGTGTTTTGTTTTTACTTTTAATGCCTGTTCAGGGATATTACTGGTTTTATAAGAGATCAGTTACATCTTTAAATGAAAAGCAAAAATCCTTTTACAAGGATACTTGTAAAAAATTAGAAATTGAGCCTTCTATAAATCCAACTATGTATGACTTAGAAATAGTAATAAACAAAGGAATAAATAAGCTTGGAAGAGAGTTTTTAAAGCAGTTGTAGAAGAGCTTTTTGAGATCGAGAAGATCATTTAGCAAAAACTAGAATAGGGAAAAACTCAGCAGATTTTGCTACTACTTGTTGATAGTAGTAGCAAATAAATATCTCTCAAAAGAGATTACTTCAATTTTTTTACACTAACAGCGCAGTTCTTTCCTGCAAAGGCAATTCCGTAGGCATTGATGCTTTGAATCATTCTGTTACTCATAAAAGGTTCAGAGTAATTTTTCTCTTCTATTTGAGACAGTGCTGTTTCACTTAAGGTTACTAAATCTGAACCTACAGAAGCTGATTTAATCTCAATGATTGCTACCTTTCTACAGTCAATGTCTTTAAAGAGAATATCTGGATATCCATCACCAGATTCATAGTTAGAGTGGTATTCACCTAGATTATCTTTACAGTTAGTAAAAATACCGTTTAAGAAACCGTGGTAGTAATTCTCGTGAGGAGCTTTAGTTGCAGTATCTCTTACTGATACAAATGAACGTAATAATGGTCCTAACTTATCCTGTACATAATCAACTTTACCTTCTAATAAGGCATTAGCTATGTTTAAAGCTAGATTATCTTTACTTAATATTTTCCCAAATCTATCTAATATATTGTTTCCAAAACACTCAAGTATCTCTAGGTTAGGAATTTTTACAAAGATATCTTTATTGTTTTCTTTTGCTAAGCATTCTTTTTTAGTCTGTTCCCAATCTACAGTCAGATATCCAGTATGTAAGAGTAATGACCAGAAATCATCTGATTTATGCTCTGACAAAGTGTCATAGTTCATGGATTCGTTTAACTTAAAACCTATAGACTTTCTATCAACTAAGTCCTGCATCTTTTGGTTGTCACTGTCTGTAAGATAACCTAAGTACTCTCCTAAGGCACTGTCAGATGAGCTTTTATCCCAGTAGTTGCCAGGTTTAATGTCATCTGTGTTACCTGTTTGTTTTAGGCTAAAGTTCTTACTTATAAAGTTAATCACATCCCATGGACAGAACATCTCTTTGTCATAGAACTTATAACCATCGTAGTAATTTTTTACGGTTTGAGAAAAGTCATCTAACTCATAGTCTTTTAAGATTTTTTGTGTTTCATCTTTGGTAAAACCAATCATGCCTGTATATTTGGTTTCTTGATCTGCTACTGTATTTACATAAAGGTTATTTACACCTGTAAAGATGCTGTTCTTAGCTACCTTTAAACATCCTGTGATTACTACCTTACTTATAATTGAAGTATCCTTTTCAGGATCTCTTTGAGGATCTTTTAAGAAACCTAAGAAAGAGGACATTAAAGTTACCATATCTTTATGGTAGCCATGCTCTTGAGCTTTAGCTAAAGGTACATCATATTCATCAATTAAGATATAAAC
>HF987902.1 GCA_000431835.1 Succinatimonas sp. CAG:777 | reverse complement strand
GAACTCTCCGCTCATGTTATTTTTTTACCTGATAAGTCTACAGAACGTCAAAATCCATTGTTAGGTAGCAGACGGAACCGCTTTAAATTTTATTCCAATGGAACTAAGTACTTTTTGTAATGTGTCAAAATAAGGTCTGTTTCCTTCTTTTAGGCTCTTATACAAACTTTCTCTGTTTAGCCCTGTTTTCTTTGCGATTCTTGTCATGCCTTTTGCCCTGGCAACAGTATCAAGAGCTTTAAGTAATTCATTAGGATCGTTTGACTCTAAGGCAATGTTTATATACTCAGCAATAACTTCCTCGTTATCCAAGAAGTTGGCTGCATCAAATATTTCTGACTTAATTTTTTTTGCCATTTTCTTCCTGCTCCTGTAATTTATAAATGCTAATTATTTTTTCTGTTTTAAGAATATCTTTTTCCTGATTTGACTTAGTTCCTCCATAGGCAACAACATAAATATTTGTTCCGTCGCAGAAATAGTAAATTCTGTATCCTGCACTAACTGCTATGCGCATTTCAAAAAATTTATGTATATTGCTTACGATAGGTTTGCTATCTCCAAAATTGCCATTTTTAGCCTGTTCCAGACGACTAATAATTCTGGCTTTAGCAATAGGATCTTTAAGTTTTTTTAACCATTTAGAAAAAGGTTCTAGCAATATTATTCTGTTCATAATATCTTATTGTAGCTTATGGGCTACATTTATTCAAATACATATTTGGTAATTTTCCAATTTGTTTTAACTGACCTATAACAGTTGATATTCTACGAAAGGGATTTTATCTGTAGCAAAGCTATTATGAATAGGTTGGGGAGTCAGTAAGATTATTATAACTTGAAGTAAATATTCCCATTCTAATGGAAATCAGTGCCGCAAAATATATGCAGCACACAACGTTACATTATTTTAGTTTGCCGCAGTAAGGAAGTAATTCTTCAATCTTAGCAACAATACGTTTCTGCTCTGATAGAGGAGGGAGAGCAAATAAGGAATTTACTATTTTTTCTTTTGATATATAGGGTTGGGCTCCACCCATAGCTTGTTCAATAAATGAGGATCTTCTTGCAAGTAAATAATAGAAGAGATATTTATTAAATACTCCGTTAAAACAAATGCAAGCACAACAAGCTTGGTTTGTAGTTGCAGGAATATTCAAAATTCCGAGTTTTCCAATAGTGGCTCCGTACATGGCAATGAGTACAGAGCCCACATGGTTTAATCTAACAGATGTTTTTTCTAAAGCAATATTTGTAATAACTTCTTGAATATTATCGATAAAAGAGTCATTCAAATCGCCTGTTTTTAGCCAAGGAATATCCCCTCCATAATATTCATTATTTAATCTTGAAGGGGTTGCCCCTGTTGCCCAAGAACCGATATCCCCAAGTCTAATCCATTTCCAAGATTTAGGAAGCTCAAATGATAACTCATTATCTGCTATTCCAAGTAAAGGTTTTTCTTTCTTAGTAACAGGTCGGAATAAAGCGTTATTGAGATCAGAGCTTAAAAAATGAATAATCAATCCAACACAGGCAGATCTGTAACGGGCTGTCTAAAGTAAGTGACAAGTTATATTCAAAGAGGTGAAACAAACCTTTAAACATTGTGTTTTCCGGAATTAGTATACTAATCATAATGGATAAAGGCTCATCTCAAAGATGGCTAATGAGTTATTAAACTAAGATGGAGGCTATGGTCTGCATTTTCAATGTAGACCATGCTACAAGGAAGGGAGCTAATTAGATTTTTTCAACAACCATAAAGAGCTTTAGTCAATTTCTTTGACGTCAGCTAATTTAATGTTGTTTAGATCCTAGTATAGCTATGACCATATTGATTTATGAATATCTATTTAATTACTATATCTTAAAAGATCAAAGCAAATAAACAATACTTTACTCGAGGTTGTAGCTTAGTAAAGTAGAAGATTGTACTTTAAGGTATGTGTAAGAAATGGATACTAAAGAAAAAGATGACAGCTTATTAGTATTTTCACTTCTGAAGAAAAACTATAACTACCTTTCATATGATGCACTAAGACGTCAAGTTATGCTTGGTACAAATTTGACGTTTGGTAAAACAATTAGTGCTCTTAATACTCTGATCGATCACAAAACACTGCAACATAATGACAGTATTCCTTTCTATTACAGAACTAATCCTCATTAGGAAAAGAAAAGTTTAAGAGATCTTTATGATCCTCTGATATTAAAAGATCCTGACATAAGTAATGCACTCAAAAGAATTTATGGTATCAGAGGATTATTGTTAGCTTTGAAGTATAGAGATAAGCAACCAAATTTCCTTTATCCAGTAAACAATGAACATTATAGTAAAATAGTTGATGAGTACTTAGATTTGTCTGATTATCTACTAAATATATTGGAAAGTAACTATAAAAATGAAAAATCAAGTTCAAGTTATTATGACAAAATGAAAAAAATGTTGGCCTTGTTTTAGAGTACATTGACAAAAAGGGTAAAGCTGGTATTGAAAAATTAATTGAAGAAGCTGAAGAAAATAATGACGATTCAGATTAGGAGCTAAGTTTAACGTGTTTAACGAAATAAAGGTCCGCAGTGCGGACCTTTTTTGTTGTGACCTAAAGTTAAACTTAGTCCTTAGGAACAGATGTGATCTTGTTAGCTGCAGCGGTGAATACAACATCAGATGAGCTGTTCAGAGCTGTTTCAGTTGAATCCTGAATTACGCCGATAATAAATCCAATACCTACAACCTGCATTGCGATATCATTTGAAATACCAAAGATTGAACAGGCAAGAGGGATCAGCATTAAAGAACCACCTGCAATACCTGAAGTACCACAAGCACAAACAACAGCTGCAACACACATTAAGAATGAAGTACCAAAGTTAACTTCAATGCCTAAGGTATTAACCGCAGCCATAGTCATAACCACGATTGTGACAGCAGCACCTGACATATTGATGGTGCAACCTAGAGGAATAGAAATTGAGTATGACTCACGTGGAACACCTAATCTTTCACATAAAGCGATGTTTACAGGAATGTTAGCAGCAGATGATCTTGTGAAGAAAGCTGTAATACCTGAATGTAAGATTGAGGTGATAACAAGAGGGTAAGGATTCTTAAAGGTTGTTAAGAATACTAATAGAGGGTTAATTACCAGAGCAATGATTAACATGGTTGCAACTAAGACGCATACTACATGAACATAGCTTAATAAGTTGGCAAAACCGCCTTCCTGTGTGCATGATGAGTAAACTAAGCCTAAAACGCCTAATGGAGCAAATCTGATTACGATTCTTACAACACCACTTACAATTGAAGCAAAGTCTGAAAGAACTGCTTTAGTAGCATCATTTGCTTTACGGAAGAGAATACCAAATAAGATACCCCATAATAAGATAGCAAGATAGTTACCTGAGATTAAAGCATTAACAGGATTGTCAACAGCTTTCTTAATGCAGCCTACTAACACAGTTGAAACATCCTGAGGTGTTTCTGCTACAGCCTGAGTTGCTAAAACTGAGAAGGTGCTTGGGAAAATTCTTGTCATGATTAAAGCAGTAGCTGCAGAGAGAGCCATTGCTAAAACATAAAGCACTAAAATTGGCTTTAATTTAGCATCTGCGCCCTGTTTGTGACGAGCGATGGAAGCTGATACTAAAACAAAGACAAGTAAAGGTGCAATTGCTTTTAAGCCTGAAACAAAGAGATCACCTAACATGGTGATAAAGCTTTGTCCCTGTGGAACTAGGTAAGCGAGGATAATACCAAAAATCATACCTAAAACAATTTGCATAATGAAAGGGATCCTGTTGAAGAATCTAAAGAAACTTCCATGTGGATCAACTGCGTGGATCATAATGAGCTCCAATATATAAATGATGTTTCTTGTAGCGGTTATTTGTAGCAGTTAATTAGAGCTGAAAGAAGGCAATACAGTCTTTAAGATAAATAAACTGTTAAACAAATAACAATTACAAAATGACGTTTTGAAAAATTTTGTTCATTATAAGTGATCGCCTTTTTTATTCACAAATGTACCAAAAAAATGTGACGGACAACAAAATTTGATTTTTACAAAATTCTTGTTGAATTTTGAATATAGTTAGCATATAGTTACGAACGTTAAATAATGATAACTTGGTTTAGTTGTAGACAATTTAAGTAAATCTACGATAACGAGTTTTAATTATAGATAATTCCGATTACTAGAAGCTAATAAAGGTTAGCTTAGTATTACGGCTGGCGAGAAAAATTTTTAACCTTTAACCACATAATAGTGAAGAATATGTCCACACTAGATAACATCAAAGATGGTCAGACTGTTGAAGTAGTAAAAGTTCACGGTGAAGGCTCATCATTACGAAGAAGACTGCTTGATATGGGTATTACACCTAATACCAAGGTAACATTTGTTAGAAGCGCTCCTTTAGGTGATCCTATTGAGCTGAATGTAAGAGGGTATTCTCTTACTATACGCAAGAGCGATGCTGCTTTAGTGGAGGTTATGTAATGTCCAAGAAAACATTTGCCTTAATTGGTAATCAGAACTGTGGTAAAACCACATTATTTAATGTTCTGACAGGTTCAAATCAATATGTAGGTAACTGGCCAGGCGTAACCGTAGATAAGGTTATCGGTAAAGTTTCATCAAAGGACTGGGACATCGTTGATCTTCCAGGTCTTTACTCATTATCACCATATTCACCTGAAGAAATCGTTTCACGTAATTTCTTGTTATCAGATGACTATGATGTAATTCTAAACATCGTTGATGCTTCACACTTAGACAGATCACTGTCATTAACTTTAGAAGTTGCAGCATTCAACAAGCCTATGGTTGTAGCTTTAAACATGATGGATATCGTAAAGAAAACCGGTATCACCATCGATGTTGAGAAGCTGTCTGAAAAGTTAGGCGTGAAAGTTGTTGATATTTCAGCATCAAACAAACAGGGTATTGATAAGTTAATTCAGGCTCTAGAGAGCGCAGAAGCTCCTAAAGTTAAGTCTTTCTTTGAAGATGTTTCAAATGTTGCAATTAACAACGTAGCTTCAAAGTTAGATTCATCTTTAAATGAAGGTGCGCGTACCTTTATTGCTACTGCTTTATTACAGAGCGACGAGATTTATTTAGAAGAATACAAAGATAAGCAGGACGTTTTATCTGAGGTGGCTCGTGGTTCTGCTGAAATTGAGCAGGCTTACAATGCAGATGCTCAGGCTTACTTCCCTAAGCGCCGTTACCAGGTAATCGAAGAGATCTTAAACAGCTGCAAGAAAGAAGTTAAATCAGCTTCTGCAATTACCGCTGCAATTGATAAGTTAGTTCTAAACAAGATCTTAGCTCTACCTATCTTCTTAATCGTTGTAAGTTTAGTTTACTTCGGTGCTATGTATTTCACCTCATATCTAGAGTTAATTCCATTTATTAACGATGATGGTGAAACAGAGTTTGCAACCATCACTGACTGGGTTAACGATAACCTGTTCGGCGGTTACGTAACCGATGCTGTTACTGCATTATGCGAGAGTGCAGGTGCTCCTGACTGGTTACAGTCATTAGCTGTTGACGGTGTTGTAGGTGGTGTAGGTGCTGTTTTAGGCTTCTTACCTCAGATTGCATTCTTATTCCTGTTCTTGTCATTCTTAGAGCAGTCAGGTTACATGACCCGTGTAGCATTCGTTCTGGACAGAATCTTCCGTCACTTTGGTCTGTCAGGTCGTAACTTCATTCCAATGGTTATCGCAACAGGTTGCGGTGTTCCAGCTTTGATGGCTAACAAGACCATTGATAACATCAATGAAAGACGTATTGGTCTGATCACTACTACCTTCATCCCATGTTCAGCAAAGTTACCTATCATGACTATGATCTTTGCTTCATGCTTTGATGGTGCCTGGTGGTTTGCTCCATTCGTATATGCAATCTCAATCTTCTCAATTGTTTGCACTGGTATCATCTTAAAGAAGAACAGTGCATTCAAAGAAGAGGTTTCTCCATTCGTTATGGAAATTCCTGATTACCACATGCCAACCATCGGTAATATCTTAAAGGCCGTTTACGAGCGTTGCAGAGCATTCGTAGTAAAGGCTGGTACAATCATCTTCACCGTTGTAGTAGTTGTATGGTTCTTAGCAAACTTCGGTTTCACTGACGGCTTTGGTATGGTTGAGAACGTAGATGACTCAATCTTAGCTGCTATCGGTGGGGCAATCTGTTTCTTATTTGTACCAGTAGGTTTCGGTTCATGGCAGGCTACAGTTGCTGTATTCAACGGTTTACTAGCTAAAGAGAATGTTGTAGGTACCTTAGCTGTTGTTCTTGGCTTAGATGGTGAGTTCGAAGGTGGTGAGTCAGATTTAACTGCTGCTTTAACTAATTACTTCTCACAGGTTTCAGGATTAACTCCAAGCCCAATGTTAATGAGCTTAGTTGGTTTAAGTTTCTTAAGCTTCAACCTGTGGTCAACTCCATGTGCTGCTGCATTAGGTGCTATGAAGAGACAGTTAGGTTCAACCAAGTGGTGGATCTTTGCAATCACTTATATGACTGTTTGGGCATACTGCTTAGCATTAGTAATCTTCCAGATCGGTGGTTTGATTACTGGTTTAGTTCCATTCAGCGTATTTACTGTTGCTGCTTTCATTGTTCTAGCTGCATTCTTATACATGCTGTTCAGACCAGATTCAAAGCCACAGACAGCTTTAAAGATTGCTTCAAAGACAATCTAATTAAAGTGATTTAAAAGAAAAGATAATCTCTAAAAAAGACAAGCGCTAAGCCTTAAAAAACTTAGCGCTTTTTTTTTATTTATGGCAATTTTTGTCACTTAATACCTTATTTAGAAAAAC
>HF987901.1 GCA_000431835.1 Succinatimonas sp. CAG:777 | reverse complement strand
AAAAATGTATACCCCCATTTTTAGGGAAGAACCTGATAATTCAGCTAAAGAAGGCTTAGAAACTCTATCATGGGAGCCATTTTATGACTTCATTGATAAGAAGCAATTGCCTATATTCTTAGATGCCATTAAAGGTTCTTTAGATGCTCAAGCAACTAAAGGATCTTTAAGTAATTCTCAACGTCTCGTTGAAGTATTAAAACTAAAAATCCCATCTTTAACAGACATAGCTATTCAAGATGGCTCTGAGGTTGCTTGTAACTGTAAAGTGTTTAAAGGCAAAATTACTAATGAAGCAAAAATTCATAGACTACTAAGTCTAAACTCTTTTACCGAGCTACATTCAACCACAACATCTGGAGTATCATCTGAGCGAGCTGAGATTGATTTATCTAAGCTTGCTAACAAACTATTCCTCGCAGATGCAGGTTATCCTAAGATGACCTTATTCAAAGAGCTTCATGATAATCAGAGTCTATTTATCATCAAACTTAAATCAGGCTCTGCTCTTAAAGCTCTATCTTACAAACAGTACAATGCTGATAGCACTGTAACTGATGTTAAGAGTCTAGTTAATAAATACGGAGCTCCATTAAAACTAAAAGATGAAGCGTTCAAAGATGGTCTCACTAGAGACTTTATCGTAGACTCAGATGAATTCCCATCACTACGTGTTGTTGCTGTTTTCAACAAAGATGAAAAGAAGTACGTGTACTTTGCAACTAACATTGAGCAACATCTTTTAGATGCTTTTCAAATTGCAGCACTCTACAGAGCTCGCTGGCAAGTTGAAATCTCATTTAGGATCCTTAAAGGATTCTGTTCTCTTAAAAAGTGTAATACCCACAAAGAAGGTATCGTACGCTCTTTAATTACCTTGAGTCAGATCGTTTATCTACTCAAAATGATTATTGGTCAGCAATTGCAACAAGCATTTGCTGTTGAAATATCACCAAAGAAACTAGTTCAAAGAATTAAATGCCATTTTATGGACATAATTCAATTTGTGCGGACTTTAGATTCTGATGGATTGCTCTCTTACTTAACTAGTCGAGAAAAACTCTTTAGAACCTATGGTAAATCAGCACCTAGCTTAATCAACCGCATAAGAGGTAAAAGTCTCAGTCTGATAATTGATGAAATTAGGAGACCTTCTTATGACTTTTCTTAACCAACCATGCATGTTTAAAACTCCAATTAAGTCGTAAAATGATATCAGACTTAATTGGGTTTACACGGAATTTATTTCACTCGGGGATGCGGACAAAATCCTGGACACCTAAACGAGGTGATCTATGGCATATACAGTCCAACAAATTATTGCAGCATTAAAACTGTATGACAAAATTAAAAAGGTTGTTCCTACAGTCAGGCAGTTAGGTTATCCAGCTGCGCATACCCTGTATGAATGGATAAACCAAAGAAAGGCAACAAATGGTAAGTTTCCAAATCTTATGCCCAGTGGAGTCAAGAGTATAAATCTTAAGGTTAAGATGGATCATGATGGCTATTCAGCAGAGCGTAAGCTTCAGATCCTAAAAAGATGTTTTGAAGGAACAGAAAACATTCGTGATGTTGCAATTGAAGAAGGCATTTCTCGCAATATAATATATATATGGAGAAAAAAGTATCTTAAATACGGAGTATTTGGCTTGCAACAGAAGAAAAAGAAAATCAAAAGGACCGATTCGCTTGAAACTCAAGTAGCAGATGAGAAAAATGAGCTAAAGGGTCAATCTCCTAAAACCTCTAAAGCAAGTTCTGATGACATAGCTCTGCTTAAAAAGCAGGTAAAAGAGCTGCAGATGAAAGTTGACGTGATGACAGAGGTCTTTGAAATATTAAAAAAAGGGAAAGGCACTGATATAAAAGCTTAAAAAAACAAAGAGAAGTATCAAATTATCAGTGCCTTAAAAAACAAGTATTCGATTCTCTCTCTGCTTAAATCTCTATCGATGTCAAAAAGCAGCTACTATTATGTTGAACAGTCTCGGCTCAAAGATGATAAATATCAGTCTAGCAGAGCGTTGCTAAAAGAAACATTTATAAAAAACTATGAATGCTACGGCTATAGAAGACTCTATACTGCATTAAAGAACGCAGGCCACAAGCTTTCAGAAAAAGTCATAAGAAGGCTTATGAAAAAAGAAGGAATAAAGATTGTCAAACGTAAAAAGAAACGATTCTCTTCTTACCTTGGAGAACTTTCTCCTGCAGTACCTAATATAGTGAATCGGGATTTTTCTGCATCAGCCCCAAATGAAAAATGGCTGACTGATATATCAGAATTTGCATGCAGTAAGGAAAAACTCTATTTGTCAATTATAAGAGACTGCTTCAACGATGAAATTGTTTCTTATAAGATAGGAGATAAACCTACAGCAACTCTAGCAAATGATACTTTAACTGAAGCCATAAAAAAACTTAAAAGGACAGACAGCAGACCAATAATCCATTCTGACAGAGGCTGTCATTACAGATGGCCAGGATGGATATCATTAACTAATGACAACAAACTTATACGATCAATGTCTAAAAAAGGTTGCAGTCCTGATAATGCCGCCTGTGAGGGATTCTTTGGAAGAATGAAGACAGAATGCTTTTATAATCATTCAATTGAAGAGCTTTCTTTAGATGAATTAAAAACATACCTGAGTAATTATATCCAATGGTACAATAACGACAGAATCAAAAATACATTAGGAGGATTGAGCCCGGTACAATACAGGCTCAGATTTGGTTAGTATTAGCAAAGGTGTCCAGGATTTTGTCCGCATCCCCCTCTCTATTCTCAATACAATAGAGCCTCAACTGAGCAATGCTAGAGTTGAGGCTATAAACAACAAGATTAAGTTGTTTTTACGTAAAGCTTATGGCTTTAGAAACATCCAAAATATGCTCGATATGATCTTACTTGGATGTTCAAATATTTTTATTCCACTTACTAATCGAGGTGGTAAGGGGCTGAAAGTAGCTTAAATTAAGGCTCTAACATGTTCTGCTTTCAATTATTTACCCATAAATATGCACGAAGAGCCTTTTTTAGCAAAAATATGATCATTTAGCCCCTTTTCCAAACAACACAACCTTAATTGTTAGCAGAATAATCTTAATATCTAAAAGCACAGACCAATTATTGATATATTCCATGTCAAGCTTCACGACGTCATCAAAATTCTTGATGTTACTTCTACCGCTTACCTGCCACAAACCTGTAAGTCCAGGGGTCATTGAAACACGAGCTTTGTGTTTAGGTTCATAATTATTATATTCATCTACAGTAGGTGGTCTTGTACCAACTAAACTCATGTCACCTTTTAATACATTTATAAACTGAGGCAGCTCATCAAGTGATGTTCTTCTAATAAAATGACCAACTTTTGTGATTCTTGGATCATTTTCCATCTTGAACATCAAACCATTCATTTCATTTTGAGACATCAATGATTTTTTTATTTCTTCAGCATCACTTCTCATTGATCTGAACTTATAACATTTAAAGATCCTTCCATTTCTACCTACTCTGTCCTGAGAGAAGAGTACTGGACCTTTAGAGTCAAGTTTTATAATCGGAGCTAATACTAAATATGCAACGCAAAAGATGATAAATCCTACAATACCGCCAGTGTAATCTAGTAAGCGTTTTGCAATAGCTTTTTGATTTGAAACAAACTTACGACTAACAGAAATACAGTGCAGATTACCAAATTTACTTACAATAATAAAAGACTTAGGTAAGTAGTCAAATACTTCAAGATTAATCTTTATATTAACTCTAATTCCCATTTCCTCGGCTTGAGATAGGACATTCTTCAGTTCTTCATTATCATCAAGATTGACGGTAACAAAGAGTTCATCAACATTATTATGAGTAATGTAATCTAATAGAGTTTGATATGAGCAAACGACATCTATACCGTAGATTTTTTTATTTTGTTTAAAGGTTTGAGGAACTGAAATACCACAAATTTCACGTCTCCAATCAAAATTTGTTAATAAACCTTTGATAGTCTTTCTACAGTCATTGTCTGTTATTACGAGAATTTTGTTAGAAAACTTAGAGTTTTTATAAAGTCTTACTAATACGAATTTAATCAATAATCGTGAACTAAATTCCAATACCAAAAAGATAACGCCAAAATATCCAATAACAAGACGTTTAGAATCACCTAAACTGTGTAGTAAGAAAAGTATTAAAATTAAAAGAGAAATTAAAAAACATGTTAACTGCAATACAGCAACAGATTCTTTAAAAATACCTCTAAAAATAAAACTTCTGTTCACTCCTGTAAATGCAGTTGAGAACAAGTACTCAAATATGAAGATAAACAGGTAAAGTCTAAAAGAATAAAACTTAACTGTTGTAAGAGCAAAGCCAAAATATAATGAATAGGCTAGATATAGAGATGCAAAAACAACAAAACTTCCTGACAAAGCAAGAACATTTCTTATAATCTTATCAGAACTATCTTTATTCATTGTATTGATAAATACCTATTCTTCACACACAAAAAACTTTGCCATTCCCATTTTGGTATAAGTTAACTTATCCAGTAAAGATATTTAAATTATTAGTAATAAATTTGCAAAAGCTCTTTAATCAATCAAAAGACAAACAAAAACAGAGTTAATACTTATAACAACTTTTCAAGTTGAAAATATAAATCTGTTAAATCATGGCATTTAAAATCATGCCACTCTTTTTCATACCTTTTCCAAAATATCTGTAATATAAGTTTTAGACTTAATCTTTACCACTATTTTTATCAATTGTAACTTTATCAACAGATTCTGCATCGTCAGAATTGAGATTATCATGGTGTGATTTAGAAAATTGAGATCTATAAAGTACTGCATAAGAACCATTCTTTTCTAACAGATCATTGTGAGTACCCTCTTCAACCACCTGACCATCATTGATAACCAAGATCTTATCAGCATCCATAACAGTTGAAAGTCTGTGAGCAATCACTATGGTAGTTCTGCCTTCCATAAGCTTATCTAATGCTCTTTGAACCACTTTCTCTGACTTATTATCAAGAGCAGAGGTAGCCTCATCTAAGATTACGATTGGCGCATTCTTTAAAATTGCTCTTGCAATAGCTAAACGCTGCTTTTGACCACCAGATAAAAGTAAACCACGTTCACCGATTACAGTATCAATGCCATTTGGCAATTTCTGTACAAACTCATCAAGATATGCACTCTTGATAGCACGGTTAATCTCCTCATCGGTAGCATCAGCTTTACCATACATTAAGTTTTGTCTTACTGTACCATCAAAGAGGAAGTTGTCCTGGAACACCATAGAGATCTTGTCTCTTAAAGATGATAAGGTAAATTCTGTAATATCAGTTCCGTCAATTGTGATGTTGCCTGAATCTAATTCATATAATCTTGGGATCAAAGAGCATACTGTTGACTTACCACCGCCAGAGTTACCTACTAAAGCAACTTTCTTACCTACCGGAACTGATAAGTTCACATCCTTTAAGATCATTCTCTGACCGTCATAGGAGAAGTTTACATGGTTAAACTTAATCTCTTTTGATATAGCTTTAAGTTCTTTTTTACCCTCTCCATCATTTGCTTCAAATGAAGGTG
Source organism: Succinatimonas sp. CAG:777 (assembly GCA_000431835.1). Taxonomy (GTDB): domain Bacteria; phylum Pseudomonadota; class Gammaproteobacteria; order Enterobacterales; family Succinivibrionaceae; genus Succinivibrio. The sequence goes on along the minus strand of HF987901.1, from coordinate 1,177 downwards.
TATCTAAGATAACATAGATACGCTCTAATGCTAATAAAGCTGTCTGTAAACCTACATAGTTATTACCAATACTCTTAATTGGAGTATAGAGCATGATTAGAGCAGCCAAGAATGCTACGAAAGTACCTGAGGTGATTACACCTGTGGTAATTAAATACATACCATAGTAAAGCACGCCTGCAACACCACAAGCTGTAACTAAATGCATAGCTGGTGATAACCAGTTGGTATCTCTTGTCATCTTCATAGAGAATTTAAAGATATCCTCAACTTCTCTATGAAACTTCTCATACATAGTCTTGATAAGGTTAAAGGATTTGATGATCTTGATACCAGAATAGGTTTCTACATAGGTAGTATTGATCTTTGTCTGAGCCTCAACATTCTTAGACATGATCTTCATAACCTTCTTTCTGGCAATCTTCATTGGGATCACCAATAAAACCAGTACACCTAAGGCAATGAAAGACAATTGCCATGAGTTCCAAAGCAGAACCGCCAATAACCCTAATGAGGACCAGAACTTCGATAAGAAGAGTTTTACGTTAGTAATAAGACCTGTAGTAGCAGAATCTGCATCATTACAGAATCTTAAAAGAACAATACCTGAGGTATTCTTATCAAAGAAAGCAGATTCACTAACTAATAACTTCTTATATAAAGCTAATTTCAAATCAGTTGAAATTCTTGAACCTACATAGGTATTGACGATATTTGAGGTATAAATACAGATACCTTGCACTAAGGTAAATCCAATAATAATAAAAGGAACCTTTAAAGCAAATTCAGTATTTTTATCCACCATTACATTATCCATAAATGGCTTTAAGAACGATGCAACAGCTGCATCTAAGCCACCTACGGGGATAGTAAGCAACACACCTAATATGGTTAAAAAGATATATGGTTTTAAAAATGGCCAGAATTTCTTCAATCCTGCTAATGGAGATAGTGATCCTTGCTCTATGATCACATCAAGTCTTTGAGCTGGGTGTTTTTTGTTCATTAGTTACCTTTTAACATATACGCTTGTAACCTTTTATTATAACTTTTTTATCTCTTTCTTTTAAGTACATGAAAGAAAATGGTTAAACCTTATTGATTATTCATTGAGAAAAATTTTGGAGGCAGAACAAAAAAAAATGGTTCTTCCCTAAAAATGGGGGTATACATTTTT
>HF987899.1 GCA_000431835.1 Succinatimonas sp. CAG:777 | reverse complement strand
TATCAGTTTTCTGGTACGGGTTTTTTGCTTTTCTGTACTAGATGATTTATCCTTTGTCAAAAGGAGATCTTTTCATGAAAATTCGTTTATGCACAGAAGCTGATATCGATGCTGTAAATGCAATCTATAACTATGAAATTGAGCACGGTGTTGCTACATTTGATACTGTCATCAGATCAAAAGATAAGGCAATAACTTGGTTTAATTCTCATAACAGTTCTAATCATCCAATCTTTGTAGCTGTTGATGATAATGATAAGGTATTAGCTTACTGTTCTTTATCTCAATATAGAGACAAAGATGCCTTCGATACTACTGTTGAGATCTCTATTTATGTGGATTTGTTAGCTCGCAGACAGGGGATTGCAAGAACTCTATGCAACCATATTATCGCCTATGCTACTTTGGAGCGTTCAGATATTCACAATATTGTCTCTGTCATTACTTCTAGTAATGAGAAGTCTTTAAATCTTTTTAAATCATTAAACTTTAAAGATGGTGGTACCATACCTGCTGTCGGAATTAAGTTCGGTCAGACATTAGGTATTACAAGCTTGTATTTATTAGTTTAATTTTTGTTGTGCTCAAAATAAGGATTCATTATGTCATCTGTATTAGAGAATATTAAAACACGTCGCTCTGTTAGAAAATATAAACCAGATCCTGTGCCTCGTGAGTTAATTGAACAAGTACTTGAGGCAGGTACTTATGCTGCGACTGGTAGGGGGCAGCAATCTCCAGTCATCATTGTAGTTACTAACAAAGATCTTCGTGAAAAGATCACTAAATTGAATGCTGAGATCTTTGGTCGTCCTGGTTTTGATACTTTCTATGGTGCTCCTGTGATCTTAATTGTTGCTGCTAACAAAGCTAACAATACTGCTATCTATGACGGAACTTTAGTCTTAGGAAATATGATGCTAGAAGCACATGAATTAGGCTTAGGTTCTTGCTGGATCCACCGTTGTAAAGAGGCAATGGACAGTGAGCTCTACAAAGAGCTATTTAAAAAATTAGGCATCGTTGGGGATTACGAAGGTGTAGGTCATTTAGCTTTAGGTTACGCTGACGGACCTCAACCAAAGTGTGCTCCACGTAAAGAGCACTGGTCATATTTTGTAGAATAGATTACAGCCAGATAAATTTGCTTTGACACTAAAAAGGCCTTGCTTTTGCAAGGCCAACTCATCTATTCTACCTTTCTTACCCAAATAGGTTATTCTTACCAAATACCTAATGTATACTGCAATAACAGGCAGACTACAGTAATACCTACCCAGCAACACATTCCTAAGAATATAGCTGTAGATCCTGTTTTTACTAACATAAAGAGATTGCAGTTAAGACCAACGGCAGCCATTGACATGACAATAAGGAATTTGCTCAAGTCTTTTAATGGTACAAATGCTTCTGAAGATACGCCACATAACATGGCAATTGAGGTTACAAGAGAAGCAAGTACAAACAGAACGATAAAACGTGGCACAATCTTATGTAACTTAAATCTTGGTGCCTGCTGATTGATAGTAAGATCATGTCGGGATGCAAAGATGACTGAGAGCACGATAGTAATAGGAATAATTGCTAAAGTTCTGGTGAGCTTTACAGTAACAGCTTTATCTAAGGTTTCGTGTCCTAAAGAGTAGATACTATCCCAGGTTGAAGCCACTGCTGTAACAGATGATGTGTCATTTACAGCAGTACCTGCAAAAATACCAAAAGCTATGCTGTTATGTGACATTCCTAGATTTTGAGCCAAAGTAGGAAATAATAAAGCAGCCAGCACGTTAAAGAAGAAAACTACTGAAATAGCCTGAGCTACTTCAGAGTCATTAGCCTTGATGACTGGAGCTGTCGCAGCGATAGCAGAACCGCCACAAATAGATGAACCTATGCCAATTAATGTACATAGCTTTGTAGGAATGTTCATGTACTTGCAGATCACAAAAGAAATAATCAGTGAGGTTGCAATAGTGACAATGATAATTGGTAATGATTCTTGAGCTGTTTTGACGATAGCCAAAAGGTTCAATCCAAAACCTAAAAGCACAACTGCGGTCTGTAAAATGATTTTGGAAGTGAATTTTACACCAGGTTGTATGATCCCTTTTATAGGTATCACCATACAGATAATCATACCTAACAAGATAGCAAAAACAGGTCCGCCTACAATTGGAAACAAACTACCTAGATAGGTAGCAAGGAGAGCTATTAAAAAGCATAAAATTATGCCAACAATGTTAGTTTTTATAAAATTCATAGTTGTTATAGTTAATTATTTGTAGCTTGTGTTAAAGAAAAATTATACCAAGGCCCATTCTACAATATAAAAATGGCAAAATCGCCTTGATAATCATGTTTGTATACATTGTTTTACACCTTTTTGAAAATAGCCTAACGTAATTAACAAATAATTAATCCTGCAGACCGGATTAAATACGTCAACTATTTGTATTCAATAGAGCTTAGCTATTTCCATTTATGAACTGAATTTTTGTAATTTTGACAAAAATGGCAAAAAGTGTTGAAATATTTTAAGGCAAGAAAGGTAATTATCTTGCTGAAGGTTGATAACTGTTTCAAAGAATTCAAATTTGGAGTTTATATGATTAAGCATATCGTTATGTGGAAATTCAAAGAGGGTACTGAAGAGAAAATGAATCAGTTCCTAAAGGGATTAAACGGTCTTGTAGGTCAGATCGAGGTTATCAGATCTCTTCAGACTGGCGTTAATATAAATCCAAAAGAGAAGTTCAGTGCTACTTTAATCTGCGAGTTTGACAATATGGAAGATCTAAATAAATATGCTACAGATCCTCGTCATCTTGCAGTTGCAAGCATTTGTCACGAAATTGCTCTAGAGCGTGTAGCTGTTGATTTTGAAGAATAATCATGAATTTTTGCAGAAGATTAGTTGTTTTAGGTTATAAATTTATTAAGACTCTAGATAAAGCTTACTGCGGCTAACTTTAAGAATAAAAGAGAAAGATCTTGTTGTCAGACATTGATGGCAAGATCTTTTTTTATAAATAAATTTCTATTTTGCTAGCACTTTTCCTTTTATTTTCTTGTGAAATTTAGGTTCATATACAATAATTTAGAAAAATGTAAGGAGTATGTTATGGCGATAAATTTTGCAATTCTAGGTTTGGGTATGATTGCTAAAGTTATGGCAAGTACCATTTTGCAGATGAATAAGTCTGGAGATAAAAGTGTCAAACTGTATGCGGCAGCTTCCCGTTCACTAGAAAAATCACAAAGCTTTTGTAAAGAATTCTCTGTTGAAAGATCTTATGGCTCTTATGACGAGTTGTATAACGATAATAATATTGATTTAGTCTACATTGCTACTCCTCATTCATGTCATTTTGAAGAAGTAAAACTTTGTTTAGAACATGGCAAAAATGTTCTGTGTGAAAAGGCTTTTACCGTTAATGCCAAGCAAGCTAAAGAGTTAATCGATTTAGCAAAAGCGAAAAAACTGTTACTAGCTGAAGCTATTTGGACTCGCTATCAGCCAATGCGCAAAATTATTGCTGATACTATCAATTCTAATATCGTAGGTCCAGTGACTATGCTTACAGCAAACTTAGGCTACGATATCGTCTCTGTTCCACGTTTGGTAAAACCTGAGTTAGCTGGTGGTGCTCTCTTGGACGTTGGTATTTATCCATTAAATTTTGCCAATATGATTTTAGGAGATCCTGACAGGGTTGAGGCCGTGTGCATCAAGAATGCCTCTGGTGTGGATATGTCAAATTCAATTACTCTTTGCTATGAAAAGACTGGTGTGATGGCGGTGTTGTGCTCAAGTGCTATGGGTATCTCTGATCGCTTTGGTATGATCCATTGTAAAAGAGGTTTTATTCAGGTAGATAACGTAAATAATCCACAAGGATTGAAAGTATTTGACAGTAACTATAGCCTCATTAAGGAAATTAAGTGCCCTAAGCAACTTACTGGTTATGAGTATGAGGTATCTGCATGCGTCAAGGCAATTGAAGATGGCAAAATAGAGTGTCCTCAAATGCCTCATGAGCGTACCTTGTATATGATGCAGCTTATGGACTCAATTAGGGCACAGTTAGGTATCAAATACCCATTTGAATAAAAGGAAAGAACTATGTCACATAAAGTTTTAGTAAGTATTGATGTAACCCCTGAGCAGTTAGAGTTAATAAGTTCATCTGGTGATATTGAAATCACTGTAAAGAATCAGAAAAAACTTACAGCTGAAGATGTTTATGATAAAGAGATCATTGTAGGAAATATTGCGCCAGCTCTTACCAAAGAGGCTAAAGCTTTAAAGTTTTTACAGTTAAATTCGGCAGGATTTGATAATTATGTTGGTGTTTTGGATAAGAACGTTAAACTATGTACCGCAGTAGGTGCATTCAGTCCTGCTGTAGGCGAACATATGCTGGCTATGACCTTCTCTATCATCAGACATTTTCCTGAGTATCGTGATAAGCAGTTAAATAAAGACTGGTCTGACTGTGGCAAGATCATCTCAGTTGAGAATTCAACTGTAGCTGTACTAGGACTTGGTGATATCGGTGGTAGCTATGCGCGTAAAATTAAGGCGTTAGGTGCAGCCAAGGTAATTGGTGTAAGACGTAATGTAAAGAATAAGCCTGATTATATTGATGAGGTTTATTCCTTAAAAGAGTTAGATAAAGTTCTACCAAAAGCTGATATCGTAGCGATGGTGTTGCCTTCAAGTAAAGAGACCGTCAACATCATCAATGAAAAGACCATCGCGATGATGAAGAATGGTGCCTATCTGATCAACGTAGGCCGAGGCGATGCTATTGATCAGAATGCACTTTTAAGTGCCTTAAGAACAGGTAAATTAGCTGGAGCTGCCATTGATGTAACTACACCTGAACCTCTTCCAAAAGACAGTCCTCTTTGGAATGAACCAAAGTTATTACTAACTCCTCATGTTGCAGGTTGGTTCTTCTTGGATGAAACTGTAAACAGAATTATAAAAATCGCTGCAAGAAATATTTATTCATTCCTGCATGATGGGGAGCTTATTAACGTAGCTGAACATTAAAGCTTGAAAAGAGTTGTTAGAGCTGTGTTACAGGTAACAGATTTTGAATTGATATTCATAAGACATGTGATCATAAGAAAAAATGATCATGAGTGAGGAATTATATGGAATATGTAGAGTTTGGTTGTAATAAGACAAAAGTATCCAAAGTCGTCTTAGGCTGTATGCGCATACAACAATTAGGTACACAGGGGGTATGCTCTCTTTTAGATACAGCGCTAGATTGTGGTATCAACTTTATTGATACTGCTGACTGTTATTCAAATGGTCAATCTGAAGAGCTTTTAGGTGATGCTTTTACCCACAATCCTAATTTTAGGGAGACATTCTTTTTACAGAGTAAATGTGGTATCAGAATAGATAGTGATTTTGTAAGCTATGATTTTACTAAAGACTACATTATCTCATGTGTAGAGAACAGTTTAAAAAGATTAAAGACAGATCATTTAGATTGTCTGTTACTTCACCGTCCTGATGCCTTAATGGAGCCTAGTGAAATCGGTGAAGCCTTTAATTCATTAAAGGCATCCGGTAAAGTCCTGAATTTTGGAGTAAGCAATATGAATCCTATGCAGATGAAATTACTGCAAAGTGGTTTAGATTGTGAGCTTGTAGCAAATCAGGTTCAGATGAGTGTTTGCCATACCAGAATGATTGACTCTGGTTTTAATGTAAATATGGATAATGATCCTTCCATAATGCGTGATGGTGGTATTTTAGAGTACTGTCGTTTAAATCATATGGTGGTACAGGCTTGGTCTGTATTACAGTATGGTTTCTTTAAAGGTGTTTTTGTTGGCTCTCCTCTGTACTTAAAGCTAAATTCCGTATTAGATAGAATTGCCTCATCAAGAAATGTATCGGCATCAGCTGTAGCTATAGCATGGGTTTTAAGATACCCAGGACTCATGCAGGCTGTAATCGGAACAACTAAACAAAATAGAGTTATAGAGTGCTCTAAGGCCTGTGATGTTCATCTAACTCACAAAGAGTGGTATGAAATCTACCTTGCTGCAGGTAACTCTCTTCCATAAATAAAACTATAAAAAAATGAACGCATGATGACTACCAATCTTATGGACAGACCATTTTATTGGTAGTCATTAAATCTCAGAATTTACAAAATTAGAACGATTAGTATGAGAAAAAAATAAATTAGTGTGGGAACCTACAGCGATAAGTATTTATCTAGCCTCATCGCTACTATCAGTGTCTAGTGCTGCAACCATGCAAAATGAGAGCCGCTACTACAACATGCTCTTAGATGATGACAGTTCTGCGGAACTAAAAAGTAACAGAGAAGCACAAAACATAAGTTTTAATGTAGGAAACTACTTTTCAAGCAAAAACACCATTAAAGACATCTTAGAGTGTAAAGAGTTCTCTGGCTTTGCTAATTTACTTGTTCCTGAAACTGATAAGAAAGATCTTAATGTTCATCTAAATGAATTCCAAAGGATCATGCTTTATCATCGCACTGTGACAGCAAGACATACTATAGAGTCACTGGATTATTTGTATGATGAGGTAAAAAAGGAAATCAGATTTTTTATCCAATCTACACCCAAAAGCACATTACAGAAAAGGAAGAGTTGAAAGATAGCGGCCTTTTTTTTCTTTAGAGGTAAGAAAAAAGCTACTTTTGCCTTAATTTTACCAGGTGGCTACTCTTATAAGATCTTAATTCATGAAGGGGTCCCGTTAGCTTTGAGAATATCAAGGGCAGGCTACAATGCTTTTGTGCTCTCCTATCTACAGAAAAAGGTATTAAGCGGTTCTCAGGAGCTTGTGAAAGCCGTCAACTACATCAAGAACAACTTCAGCATGTTAGGGTGTCAAAAGAAGACTACTCTTTATGGGGATCCTCAACTGGTGCTCAGATCATTATCAATGTTACTCATCTCTCTGAGAAGACATTTTATGCTGGTATTATCATGAGCAAGCCTGCAGTTAACATCTATACCTACCAAATAAGTTTTTATGGTACAAATGAAGATTCTCCTACCTTTATAGTTGTAGGAGAAAATGACAAAATTGTAAATAAGACTGTTTTAAAGTCATCAGTGGCAAACCTTAATAACCTTAACATCAATGCTAAATATACTTAAATGCCAAGATTAGAACATGGCTTTGGTATTGATCCTGAGACTGCAGGTAGTATCAACGGAATAAGTCGAGCAATTGCTTTTGGGGAAAAGAATAAAGAAGAGTTCTAGAAAAGAAAATTCAAGTCAAAAAATAAGGGTTAACTCAACGTTAACCCTTTTTATTTTAATAAATCTAGTGATAGATTTTAGCTAGTGCACACAAGCAACTAGACTAATTCAGCCATGTCTTTCGACTAAGATGCGTGATTAGTAAAGTCTTGTATGGCGCGCATTCTCGCGGGCCAACTTTTTGGCGTGACGCTTAATTGCAGAAGCCTTTGCACGCTTACGTACAGTTGTTGGCTTCTCATAGAATTCACGGGCTCTTACATCGGCTAAAATACCGGCTTTTTCGCAAGAGCGCTTGAAACGTCTTAAGGCAACGTCAAATGGCTCGTTCTCACGTACTTTGATGACTGGCATGTGGAAAACCACCTCACTTATTAAATTCCAATGTCAAAAACAGTAGGTCTTTGACGATAAAAACAGAGGCGATTATACAAAAAAATGCTGTTTATGTAAATTGTTTGATCGAAGAAAATTAATGCGTTAAATCACAAATTAATTTATTTAAAGCTCAAATTTTGTTTACACCAAAGCTTTTACCAATAATGTTCCTAAATAACAGGCAATTAGTGCTACCCCTACATTTAATGACACATTTAAAAATGCATTAAAGAACAGTCTTTGTTCTATTAAAGACAGTGTGTCAAAACTGAATGTAGAAAAGGTTGTAAGACCACCTAAGAGTCCTGCTGTAAGAAATGACTTTAAATTTGCATTTGATAATACGTAAGGGTGAGTAAGAAATATTCCTATCACAAATGAACCTACAATATTTACAAAAAGCGTTGCTAGAGGAAATGAAAATGATAAAGTCAATTTTGAGATGAGTGTTCCTGAAAGAACTCTTAAGATTGCGCCTATAAAACCGCCCATTCCTACACACAATAGATTTAGAAACATTTTACCCCCACTTTGAGCTTACTTCCTTGTATAATCTACCACGTTTGTTTGAGGAGATACTAATATGCTAGCTCTACTACAAAGAGTAAACTTTGCAAAAGTTGTAGTTGATGGAAAGGTTACAGGACAAATAGACAAAGGAATTTTGGCTTTTATTGGACTTGAAAAAGGTGATAATGAGACCAAATGTAAAAGAATGTTCGATAAGATCGTAAAATATAGAATGTTCTACGATGAGAATGAAAAATTGAATCTAAATGTAGAACAGGTATCAGGCAGTATTCTTTTAGTATCTCAATTTACACTGGCAGCTAATACAGCCCCAGGTAACCGTCCTAGTTTTGATCCTGCTATGGCACCTAGTGAGGCAAAAGTTCTTTATGAGAAGTTTACCTCATACGCCCATAGTAAGTTTCCTCGCGTAGAAGAAGGAATATTTGCTGCAGATATGAAAGTAACCCTAGAAAATGATGGTCCGGTTACCTTCATGATTAAATATTAAAAATAAATCTGCAACAAAAAACATAAGTGACTAAAACATTTGCTAAAATAGAACGTTGACTTTTTATCGGATAATATAATGCGCATTTTAGGTATAGAAAGTTCTTGTGACGAAACTGGTGTTGCAATTTATGATGACAAAGAAGGGTTAATTTCTCATACTCTTCATACTCAGATTGCAATGCATGCTGAATACGGTGGTGTCGTCCCAGAACTAGCTTCAAGAGATCATATAAAAAGAGTTGTACCACTAGTAAGGCTGGCCCTAGAAGAAGCTGATATGAAGATGTCAGATCTTTGTGCGATTGCTTATACCTCAGGACCAGGTCTTATCGGTGCTCTTTTATCAGGTGCGATGGAGGCAGGCGCTCTCGCTTATGCTTTAGGAGTTCCCTGTGTTCCTGTTCACCATATGGAAGGTCACCTGTTAGCTCCTATGCTAGAGTCTGAAAAACCAAAGCTTCCTTTTGTAGCCTTACTGATATCTGGCGGTCATACTTTACTTATAAAAGTTGAAAAGCCTGGTCTCTATGAACTATTAGGTCAGTCTGTAGATGATGCAACTGGTGAAGCTTTTGATAAGACAGCTAAATTATTGGGTATACCTTATCCAGGTGGTCCGGGACTAGAAAAACTGGCTGCTAATGGCAAGTCAGGAGCCTTTGTCTTTCCAAGACCCATGATTAAAAATCCAAACTGTGACTTTAGTTTTGCAGGCTTAAAAACAGCCGTATTAAATGCAACTATTGCTCACAAAGATGATCTAGAAGATGTAAAGGCAGATATCGCTAAAGGCTTTACAGAAGCAATGGCTGACACACTTGAAATTAAGTGTAAACGAGCTTTAAAACAAACTGGTCTTAAGACCTTAGTTGTAGCTGGTGGAGTTTCAGCGAATACAGATATTCGCACCCGTTTGCAGCAATTGATGAATAAGATCCACGGTAAAGCATTTTTTGCCAGAAGAGAGTTCTGCACAGATAATGGTGCTATGATCGCTCAAGTTGGCATGCTCCGTTATAAAGCGGGTCAGATAGGAGATTTTAAAATCAAAGTTCATCCAAGATGGCCTTTATCAGAGCTAAAAGCTTTGTAAAATATAATGGATAAAAGTGATGGATAAAATCTTTGTAGACAATTTAAAAGTAGAGTGCATTGTAGGAATTCTCCCTTTTGAAAGAGAAAAAACTCAGCCTTTATTTGTTTCTCTGGAGTTAGAAACTCCTCTAGAAGAGGCTGGTAGAACTGGTGCACTTGAAAAAAGTATTGATTATGCACTTTTGTCTGAAAAGGTAAAAGCATATATTGTAAAGCGAAAGGCTGGTCTTTTGGAAGAATTAGCTGTTGAGCTTTGCGATTTGATTGAAAAAGAATTTAAACCTGAATCAGTAAAAATAAGATTGAATAAACCAAAAGCTGTAGCAGATGCTCAGAGTATTGGTATTGAGATCTATAGAAATTTTGGAGTAGAAAATGGCAACTAGAGTGTACCTTGGTGTAGGTTCAAATTTAAATAAGGAAAATGCATTAAGATTTGCAGTCGCCAAAATTGGTCCTCTGTTTAAGAATTTTGAAAAGTCTTCTGTATGGGTAAGCCATGCAATTAGAGCTGGTGAGCCAGACTACTACAATATGGTATTTGGTGGCGACACAGAGGCTTCTTTAGAAGATTTATATGCATGTCTGCAGAAAGTTGAACAGTTAGCTGGTACTGAACTAATGTTCAATAATGGTACAAATTTTGGTGTAAAACGTCGTCTAGATATTGATATCCTTGTATTCGGTGACACTATAACTACTACTCCATGCAAATTACCAAGACATGACATTCAGGACTATCCATTTGTTCTATGCCCTCTATGCGAGTTAGATCCAAATCTTGTTCATCCTCTATTAAATGTACAAGTAGGTGAAATTTGGCAGGAAATGGAACCTCGTCTTCCTGAGAACAGAAGAGTAGTAAAGACTGAAATCGACTGGTCAGTAGAAGCTCCTCAGTGGCACAATGTTAAGGATTAAAAATGACACTGTTACATGTATTCGTTTTAGCTTTAATTCAAGGTTTAACTGAGTTTTTACCTGTATCTTCAAGCGCCCATCTGATATTCCCTTCAAAGCTTTTAGGGTGGCCTGATCAGGGAATTTCTTTTGATGTGGCAGTTCATGTAGGTACTCTTTTAGCTGTGGTTTTATATTATCTAGCAGACTTAATCAAGATTGCCTCATTTACAGTAGAAGCCTGTGTAAAGCGTAGGGTTACACCTATTGCCAAGATCGGTTTCTGTGTGATTATCGCTACCATTCCTGTATGTGTGTTTGGTGCTATGTTTGAGAAATTAGTTTCATCTGATATCAGAGACAGCATTGAAGTAATTGCAGGAGCTACTATCTTCTTTGGTCTACTTTTAGGTGTCAGCTCTTATGTAAACAAGAAAATGGTTTGGAAGAACCTAGACAGAGTTGAAGGTGCAAGACCTGATTCATTACGTTCTTTAACTTATACTCAAGCAATCATTATCGGTTTTGCTCAGGCTCTAGCTATTATTCCTGGTACCTCACGTTCAGGTATTACTATGACAGCAGGCCTGTTCTTAGGCTTAAAAGCAGAAGCTGCCGCAAGGTTCAGCTTCCTCTTATCAATTCCTGTTATATTAGCATCAGGCTTATTTGAGGTTATTAAGTTATATAAAGATGAGACTTTAGAACTTCAGTGGGTAAACATGATCATCGGTGGAGCAATTTCATTTATCGTAGCTTTGATTGTGATCCACTTGTTTATGAAGTTTATTTCTCATTCAGGAATGGCGGTATTTGTTATTTATAGAGTGCTGTTGGGTGCTCTGTTACTGTGGATGTTCTAGTAATCAGCACTGGAAATGACACAGAAAATGGGAGCTTTAGCTCCCATTTTTTTTCTGCTTTGATTCCCTAAATCTTAGTTTTGATTTAGTCTTAATTTAAAAAATCCTTTTTGAATTTTCAGTTTATTTTGAGGCTTTCTCTCGTAAGTTTTTACCTTCTCTTTTACATTAGCAGGTTTTTCATTACTACTATCGTTTAATTCTTCTTCTGGGAGAGTTTTTATATAGTCTTCGACTAACTCTACTCTCTTAGAGAACATCTTGTCAGCAATATCCTTGCCTTTAAAACCTGCCTCTACAAACTCTTTAGCTTTGACATTTCTGCAAATGCTAAAGATGGATAAAAAATATTGTGCTCTAGGAAAAGGTCTGTTCTCAAAGCCTTTTCTTCCTAAGAAATCACACATGCAACATAAGACAAAAGGTTCTATTCTTTCAGGTTTTCTCCAAGCATCAAGCTTATCTAATAATGAAACAATGCCTTGTGCGCCTTTTCTGTAAAGATGATGCATTTCAGAGTGGTATAAAACCACAATGTATGCAAATTGCTCGTAATCTGTAGGAACTCTTAATCTTTGGCATAGACACTTTAAAGGTTTGATTCCTAACTGATTGTGAAGTCTATGGTGAGGCCATAAAACTGTAGGGGTTTCTCCTTTGCCTAAGTCATGGCATAACATGGCAAAACGTACAACAGTTGATTTTGTAAGTGTACTTACCTTGTGTAAGGTCATGCAAGTATGTAAGCCTGAGTCGATCTCAGGATGCCATCTTATTGGCCCGGGAATACCAAATAGTTTATTAACCTCTGGTAAGACAACTTTTAGAGCGTCTACTTTTCTTAAAACTAAGATGAACTGTTCTGGATTTTCTGTAGTAAGTGCTTTTTGTAATTCTAAAAACACTCTTTCAGGGGTAAGTTCAGCTAATTCTCCTGAATTTGCAATTTTTCGCATCAATTCTAGGGTTTCATCAGCTATTCTAAAACCTAAGTGATAGTAGCGAGCATAGAATCTTGCAACACGTAAAACTCGCAGAGGATCTTCAATAAATGCATCTGAGACATGACGTAAGATCTTCTTTTTAAGATCTTCTTGTCCATGGTAAGGATCGATAATGTTGCCATCCTCGTCCATAGCCATAGCATTGATGGTTAAATCTCTACGAATAAGATCGTCTTCAAGTGTAATGTTCTGATTAAAATCGCAGGTAAAGCCAACATAGCCATGACCGTTTTTTCTTTCAGTTCTGGCAAGAGCATATTCTTCATGGGTTTTAGGGTGTAAAAATACAGGAAAGTCTCGTCCTACTTGGTTGAAGCCTAGTTTTTTCATTTCTTCAACCGTAGATCCTACGACTACATAATCTCTGTCCGCACCTTTAAGTCCTAAAAGTTGGTCCCTTACAGCGCCACCTACTAAATATACCTGCATTTTGGCTAACCTCTGTTCTTATCTAAATTTTAGCAAAATTTGAGATTAAAGGCACTGAATTGTCAGTGTCTGTTATAATGTTTCTTCAGTCAAAATAAGAATAAAAATGAAGTTATGTACGAGTAGTTATGTACGAGAAGTTTTTTGGTTTAGATGAATTACCTTTTGATGGTTTGCCCGACAACAGGTTTTATTTTGTTGGCAACTGTCAGCATCAAGCATTGGAACTTTTAACCAGTAATCTGTCTAGAAACGGATCAATTTGTATTTTGTCTGGTCCGTCAGGCTCTGGTAAAACTACGCTTGTAAGAATGCTTATCCGTTCATTACCAAAACGAATGAGAATAATTGCCATTGATGATCCTAGATTAGATCCTCACATGTTATTGGCAACCATCCTAAGAGCAAGTGGTGTAGTTGCAACTTCTTTTGAATCTATCGCAGAATTGACTCTAAAACTAAGAAAACTTCTAGAACGTTCTGTACAAAGCGGTATTGTGACCACCGTTATCTGCGATGAAGCTCAAGGTCTGTCTGATGAGGTCATCGAACAGATTCGTCTTATTAGTAATATTGAGGGCGAATTAGGCAAGATGATTAACTTCCTCTTGGTAGGACAAGAAGATCTTATCGAAAACATCCAAAAGCCTATGCATAAGATGTTTTGGGGAAGAGTAAAGGCCTTTGCTACCATTAGGGCATTAAAACGAGATGAAGTGCATTCTTATGTTAACTTCAGAATGCAGATGGCAGGTTGTCATGATCCTGTCTTTACCACACGTGCTATCAATATCTTATATAAAGGTACAAAAGGACTTCCTAGAATTATCAACTCTGTAGCTGACAGAGCTTTGTGTATTGCTTTTAATGCTCAGAAGAAGCACGTTTCAGGTCACACCATCAAAAAGGCTATTGAAGTAGTCCGCCATGACAGAAGTCTGTTTGTAGTTGGTGTTAAGACCTTCTTTAAAGAAGTATCATTAGCAATCTTTGCAAAAATACCTTTGTTAGCTTTAGGTGCACTTATAAGTGCTTTAGTCTTTAGTGCCGCCTATGTTTACTTACCTCATAAGCTAGATTCTCAATCTTTGCAGGCTCTTGTAAATAAAGATGCTACCGTTCAAGATAACTACAACAAAGCTTTAAATGCCATGTTGCCGGGAAGAACAGCAAAGAACAGAGAAGTTGCACTTTTTAATTCATCCGTAAAAGAGAGTCTGTTTAAATCAGATGCTATTGATACTTTAGTAAAAGTATGGGGATACCGTCGTCAAGATGGCGCCAAAAGTACTTGCAATGATTTTGATGGGCTAAATCTAACCTGTAGAACAGTTCAAAAAGATCTTAACTTTGTAAAAACGGTTGATAGACCTGTAGTTCTTTCCTTAAGAAACGATGACTTAGTACCTTTCTATGCTGTGCTTATAGGACTTAACAAAGTAGAGGCATCTTTGCTCATGGGCAATAAGTTATGGAAAGTAAAAAGATCATATTTAAATCATGTCTATGATGGTGAGTTTACCTATATAATCCAAAAGTTAAAAAAAGGAGACAAGTTCGAGGATAAAGTAACAGCTGAGAACTATGTGAAAGCCTTAAATTCAATAGGCTCATTTACAGAGTACAAAGTACCTGAGATTAAAAATAAAAAAGATCTTAAGGAGAGCTTTGAGAATTATCTAAAACAGTCTGATGATGAAGATCTTGATGCGATAATTGTAGATAAAGCTTTAGGAAAGGGACCAAAACTTGAAAAACAGTAATCTTAAAGAACAGCGAAAACTTCTTAAAGGCTACGGTTTTACCTGGTACAGCGCCTTAAAGATCCTGTTATTCTCCATTGTATTCTCAAGTCTAGGCTTGAGTGCTTTTGTTTTAACTTCAGAATATTCATTTGTTAAAGCAAAAAATGAGGTAGTTGCAAGAGTAGTAAATACCTATGAGAACATTGTAAAGATTTATGAAGGCTCCCAAAACGGTGATAACTCTTATATTGCAAGTAAAGTCATAGGTTACAAAAACTACAAGTATCCTAATGCTAAAAGCTATGGTCCAAGAGATCTTGATCTTGAGAAAAAGCCAAATTTGGTTAAAGTAAAAGGTCAAAAGTTAAAGCTTACAGAAAACCTCTATAAAGTAAGATTCATAGATTCAAAGTAACGCCCAGTAATTGCTCAAAACTTTTTGTTTTGGTTAATTTTCAGAAATAACTGCATAATAAAGCGCATATATCACAGATTTAATTTCAATTTATAACCTCTTTATAATCTTAAACTATAATCCTGCCTTAGGTATATGTATCGAATTTAAGGATAAAACTATGGCTGACAGAACAAGGCGACAGTCCTTAGTTGTAAGACTTGCAATCATTATTGTGGTATCTGTACTAATTTCACTTTTAGCAGTTATAACTGTCTTTTATAAAAACTCTTCATCTATTATCGAAAAAGAAATTGTTAACAAACAATTGCCTTCAGAAACATTCCTAATTGCCAATAACGTAAGATCTTATATTGAACCTTACATCAATGAATCTAAAGTTATGGCAACCTCGGCTTATACCATGCAGTGGATTAAAAATGGCGAGAATAAAGAAGGTTACAGTATCTTCAAGCAAGATCGTAAGAATATCATTAAAGAATACGATCTTTTCAGTACTTTCTTAGCTTCATTCGTTTCTCAAACTTATTATTTCAAAGGAGATTCTTGCGGAAGGCTCGATATTGAAGGCAGAGACTCTTGGCTTAAATTCACTTTAGATTGCAAAGATGTTTATGATGTAAACATGGACTTTGACAGAGTTTCAGGTGAATTAGCCCTTTTCATTAACTACAAAATGATTGATGAAAAAGGAGACTTAATCGGTATTACAGGTACTGCTGCAAAGTTAAACAATCTTTTAAAGATGTTAAAAGCACAAAAATTCGGTGAGACAGGTTACTTTTTCTGCGTCAATGAACAGGGCTTAATTCAGTTACATCAAAATGATAGTTACATTCTAAAAAAGAACGTCAATGACTTTGATCCTAAGTTTTTATCTGTAATTAAGAGAGCTAGTACCGATAAAAATCATCTTACCTACTACACCTCACCTGTAGATCACAAAGACTACATTATCGTAGCTGTAAAAGATAAGCTTTTAAACTGGATCATTGTAGGTAAGATTGCTAAAAACGAGGTGATGGCACCACTAAATACTATGCTCATTGAATCATCCGTGCTGATGATAATCGCTTTAATTGCAATGCTAGGCATCGTCTACTACATTGGTAAGTTATTAAGCTCAAGATTAGGTCTTTTAAAACTTAACATTAAGAACTTCTCAGACTTCTTTGAAAGAAAGACCGATACTCCTAATCTAAAAAGACCTAAGAACTTTGATGAAATTGGTTTAGCTGTAGGCACCCTGTGCGAAATGGCTGATAAAATCGAAGCTGGTTTGGAGGATAACTCTCGTTCTATCGTTGCCGTGCATGACGTGCTTAATAAAGTAAATGCAGGTAATTTCTCAGAGCATGTAAGTTACAGATCAAAAGATCCTTATATTTCAGAGCTAGTTGTATCTTTAGATGCAGCTCTTAGCAACATCAATTCTGTAATGGAAAGTGTGGATACTGTTTTAAATTCATACGTTCACAATGACTTTACAGCAAGAGTTGAGGATGGTAATTATCAGGGTAAATATCTGGAGCTTGTAAATGGAATTAACAGATTAGGTCAGGTAATGTGTGAAATTCTCAAGGCTCAAAAGCAGTTATCAGACGATCTAAAAGAAAAATCAGTATCTCAAAATAAATCTATTAGCTCTGTTTATGATGCTCTACATGATCAGTTAAGACTTATAGAAAACACCACTGATGCAACTAAAACAATTACCGAGTCAAATACAGCTGTGGTAAATGAAACTGAAGAAATAGAGAATAATGCCTCTAAGATTCAAAATGTAGTGTCTATCATCAGAGAAATTGCAGATCAGACGAACTTACTGGCTTTAAATGCAGCTATTGAGGCGGCTCGAGCTGGAGCTGCTGGTAAAGGTTTTGCCGTGGTCGCAGATGAGGTTCGCTCACTTGCGGCAAGCACTCAGAGCAGTCTTGGTGATATAGTAAAAATTTCGCAAGAGCTTTTAGACAATATAGATAATTTAAAGAATAGTGTGAAGTCTCAAACGGAGTCAATCTCAATGATTGAGAAATCGTCAGATGAATTAAAAGAAAACAGTATTAGTAATTCATCATTGGTTGAGCAGTCAAACGACATTTCAAAAGACTTAGGTGTAGTTGCTAATCGAATTATAGAAGAAATCTCTTCAAGAAAGTTTTAACCTGAATTTCGTATAAAGCGAGACTCATTTAAGATGCGGGTACGACATCGCGTTATTAAGAATTACGGCAAACAAATCGAACCGATCAACATCACATAACTTTTCGGTTCACTTGATGCCAAACAAGTTAATATAAACTTGTAGCTTAACGTTACAGGTTAACTACAGCATATGATTAACAAACAATTTTTGTGATAACGATCTGCCCCATTTGTTGGCCGTAATTAAGAATGAATACTTTTAAAAAATGAGATTAACATCACTCTTTTTTTAAGAAATTACAAAACTAATTGTATAAAATTAAAGCCAAAAAGAATGCTTGGCACACATTGTCATGAGGATTGTGCTTTTATATTTTTAAAGCATCATAAAAGGGATGTAAATAATGAAAATTTCAAAAGTTGCTATCGCCATTACATCATTGCTTGTTTGTTCTAATGTTTACGCAACCACTGTTCTAAAAGTCTGGGAGGATGTCCAAAAGTCACATGGCATTGCACAAGCTGTTGCAGATTTTGAAGCTCTGAATGATTGTAAAGTTGTTGTAGAAGAAGTACCTTTTATTTCTCAGGTTGATAGATTAAGACTTGAAGGTCCTTCAGGAGATGGTCCTGATGTTTTAATGATACCTGCTGATAGAGTAGGTGCTGCTACTGTTCAGGGCTTAATTGCTCCAATAAAATTCATGCAAGAAGATCAGGATAAGTATATCCGTTCAGCTGTATCTGCTTTTGCTCAGGGTGGCGAAATCTATGCAGTTCCAAAAGTTGTTGAAACTCTAGTTCTTTTCTACAACAAAGATATCTTAAAACAGCCTTATGATACTTTAAATGAGTACTATGACTATGCTATGAAAAAGAAGGCTACTTCTGACGATGAATATGGTTTTATCGCAAAGTGGGATTCTTTTTACTACGCATATGGTGTAATGCAACCTTATGGTGCTTATGTATTCGGAACTGATTCAGACGGAAATCTAGATTCCAGAGATGTAGGGTTAGCTAATGAAGGCGCAATTAAAAGCGTAGAGCTAATTAAAAAGTTTTTTGAAACTGGCTGTATTCCTGATTCTGTAAGAGGTGATAAAGGTCAGAACACTATTGATGATCTCTTTACTAAAGGTAAGGTTGCTGCAATTATCAATGGTCCATGGGCTCTAGAACCATACGCTAAGGCTAAGTTAAACTTTGGTGTATTACCTCTTCCAATCCTACCTAACGGTAAGCCTATGAGCTCATTTTTAGGTGTAAAAGGTTATGCTATTTCAACCTGGTCTAATGAGCATGATTTAGCTGAACAATTTTTACAGTTCATAAACCAGCCAAAATATGCAAAGGTTCGTTATCAGAAAACGCAGGAGATCCCTCCTATCAAGTCTGTAGTGGCTGATCCTATCATTACAAATGACGATTTCGCTAATGCAATTGCAGTTCAGGCAAGTAGAGCTGTACCTATTCCTTCAATTCCAGAAATGTCCGAAGTTTGGGGACCTTTCGATGGCGCACTTGACGTAGCAATTAGCGGTAAAGACAATGTAGAAGACGCACTAAAGTCAGCTGTAGAGCACATTGATTATCAGATTGAAGCTTTCCGCTCTGGTCTTTAAGTAACTTATCAGGTCTGAATTTTAAATCGATAATTTTGGTTTTACTTTCAGATCTGGTGTACAGGAATTTTATATGAACAAATTCTCTAAAGGCCTTTTGCTGAGTTTAGCTTTAGTTTATTCTCATGAGATTCTCGCAACAGAAAGGCTTGTAGTTTGGGAAGACGTAGGTCGTGCATCTACCATCGCATCAGCCGTAAAAGACTTTGAAAAGATCTACGACTGTGATGTTGATGTCCTTGAAAAGCCTATGTACCATCAGGTTGAACTTTTAGAAAAGCAAGGACCAAAAGGTGAAGGCCCAGATGTGGTGGTTTTAGCCTCAGATATGGTTGGCGTGGCAAAAGACAAAAATCTGATTTCTCAAATTCATTTTATGCAGGTAGAAAACAGCCAATATCTGCCAAATTCAATTGCATCTGTTACTTTTGACGGAGAGCTTTACTCTGTTCCAAAGACAATTGAAACTTTAATCCTTTTCTATAATAAAGATCTCTTAAAAGAGCCTCCTACTACTCTTGAAGAATATGTCGATTTGTCAAAGAAGCTACGCAAGAAAGGAAAGTATGGTCTTTTAGCAAAATGGGAGCTTTTCTATACAACCTATGCTCTCATGAATGGTTATGGAGCTTATATCTTTAGAACAGACAACGATGGTACTATCAATTTAAATTCATATGGTTTAGATACTGATGGTGCTGTAGAGTCATTAAAAGTCTTGCGAAAGATGTCAAAAGCTGATCTAGTATATGATTGTCTGTCAGGTGTTGATGGCTATAACAGAATGTATGAGCTTTTTTCCTCTAAAAAAGCTATTGCCGTGATTAACGGACCTTGGGCAATTGAGGATTATTTAAAGGCTGGTATCAACTTTGGTATAACCACACTTCCTACTCTTCCAAATGGTAATCCCATGGCAGGATTTTTAGGTACTAAAGGATATTCAATTTCTAAATGGTCTACACATAAAGATTTAGCTGAGGATTTTCTTCGCTTTATAAATGAGCATAAATATGCTTTATTAAGATATAAAGAGAGTAGGCAGGTACCTCCTGTAATTTCTGTGTTGCAAGATCCTTCATTAGCTAATGACGAGCTTATCCAGGTTATAGCTCAGCAGTCTGTACATGCTGTAAATATGCCTTCAATTCCTGAGATGTCATATGTTTGGTCTGTGATGGATAAAGCAATATGGAAAGTAATCCATGCAGGACTGCCTATTGACCATATTCTTGAGGATGCAAGAAAGGATATCGAGTCTTACATCCAAACTAGGATCAAAAATAATTAGAAAAGTAAGGATCACTATCTATTAGACAATTTAAAAAAGGATTTCAATTTTTATCTCAATTAAAGTCGAAATGAATAAAAGAACCAATTGAGAGTCTGCTAAAGGAGATCTTTTCATGAAATGTCTAGTAGATCTTATTGTTCACTTATAAGTCTTAAAATTTAGTTTTCTCTATCCGATAATATTCTTATTAGGTCAGCAAAGATCGTAGAACCTGACCATCTATAAAAAATAATAACTCTATAAAAGCAATTATAAGAGGACAAACTATGTCAATGAAAAAAGCAAAAATCTATGCAGTCATAGGAAGTTTATTTCTTTCACTAAATGTCGCTTATGCGGCTGATTTAGTTGTGTGGGAAGATATTGGTAAGGCTCATGGAATCGAAAAGGCTGTAGCTCAGTTTGAAAAAGAAAATAACTGTAAGGTAATTTTAAAAGATTCTGACTATGTAGGTCATTTAACTGCTTATGAGAAGGCTGTAAAGGATGGTTCTCAGATCCCAGATGTTTTGATGTTACCTGCCGATAGAGTAGGATCTGCAGCTAAAGACGGACTTATTGCTCCTCTTTCATTCATGAAAAATGAAGAGCAAAAATATCTGCAATCATCTATCTCTGCTTTTACCTATCAAGGAAATATTTACGCAGTTCCACGCTCAATGGAAACTATGGTTGTTTATTACAATCAGGATCTTATAAAGTATCCTTTTGAGCATTTTGAAGATTACTACAAACTCTCAAAAGAACTTAAAGCTAAAGGTAAGTACGGCATCATAGGTAAATGGGATTTTATTTATTTTGCATACGGTTTCTTAAAAGGCTATGACGGCTATATATTTGGTAAAAATGCTGATGGTTCTTTAAATCCAAAAGATTTAGGTTTAGCAACAGACAATGCCGTAAAAGCGGCAACATATTTAGCTCAGGTATGTAAAGACATTTTACCAAAATCTGTTTTAGGCAATGATGGATTTGGCGAAATTGAGAATTTGTTTAACACAGGTAAAGCTGCTGCTGTTATTACAGGCCCATGGGAACTGGAGACATTTGCAAAATCAGGCATTAACTATGGTGTAGCTCCATTACCACGTATGCCAAATGGCAAGTTTATGACTCCATTTTTAGGATTTAGAGGTTATGCAATCACAGCAAAAAGTTCAAATAAAGCATTAGCAGAAAAATTCTTAAAGTTTATTAACCAAACTAAATACGCTTTAGAAAGATATCAGTCAATTTTAGAGTTGCCTCCAATTCATGAGATTTTGACAAATCCTTTAATCAACAATGACGATTTTGCTAACGCAATTGCGGTTCAAGCTTTAAATGCTGAACCTATTCCTTCAATTCCTGAAATGGCTTTAGTTTGGGATCCTATGAACGCAGCTATTTCTGATATTGTTACAGGTAAAACATCTGCAGAAAATGCTTTGAACAATGCTAAAAGTCAAATTCAGTCTGCGATTGATGGTAATAGTTCTGCTTCTCAGAAAGATCAAAATGAAGAAAAAGAAACTACATCTCCTGATTTAGATGAATCAATTGCAACAGAAGACACCGCTGCCTCTGATAATGAAGATTCATTAGCTCATAGCTCTGAGGCTTTAGAGTCTGATGCTAATGATGGCGTTTCAAACGATGAGACTGTATCTCATGATCAAGATGAAAATGTTGATGAAGCTTTCAGCGTAGAAGTTGAAAATGCTCCTACTGAGGCAACCAAGTCTGATGATACTTCATCAAAATCTGAAGATACAGCAACTACTGAAAATAAAAAAACAGAAGAGAAGAAATCTGTTTCTTTAGACAGCTTAGACTTTGGTTAGTCAGTAATTTTTTTATCATACCGTAACAAAAAGCCTGCTAATTTAGCAGGCTTCTTTCAAGAGGGAGTTAATGTTTTTAACTATCTCTTTAGGCAGTTAACAGCCTGTCTTTCAACACCAAGACATAACACATATCTTTCTAAGAATGCATTAAATCCTTCTACTCCCTTTGGATTAGGATCGATCTTAGAGCCTTGAGCATCATGGAATACCTTGTTCTCTAAGAATTCAGGCAAAGTCTCACCATCTTTTTGTGCACGGTAAGCAGCTAATAGAGCTATACCCCAAGCTCCGCCTTCACCTGCTGTAGTCATTACCCAAACAGGAATATTAAGAGCATCAGCCATAATAGACTGACCAACACCTTTAGTCTTGAATAAACCACCGTGACCTAAGAGCTTATCAACTTTTACATGCTCCTTTTTCAGGATATCCATACCTAGACGGATAGCACCTAATGAGGTGTTTAGATTTGATCTGAATAGATTGCCTACAGTGAACTTTGAAGTTGGCATTCTAGCAAGTAATGGTCTACCTTCAGGCATTGAAGTGATATTCTCACCTGATAAATAGCCATAGGTAATAATACCGTCACAATCAGGAGCGCCGTTGTTTAAAGCCTCATTATATAGAGTCTTAAACAGAGTGTTCATATCCATGTCAATATGAGCAGCCTTTAAGAAGTCTGCAAATAGACCTACCCAAGCGTTCAGATCTGAGGTGCAGTTGTTTGCATGTACCATTGCAACCTGCAGACCGTCAGGTGTAGTTACGCAGTCAATTTCTCTGTGTAATTTCTCTAATGCTTTTTCTAGAACAACCATAGCAAAGATAGAGGTACCAGCTGAAACATTACCTGTTCTTACAGCAACAGAATTGGTTGCAACCATACCGGTACCAGCATCACCTTCAGGAGGGCAGATTTGGCAACCGGACTCAAGATTTCCTGAAACATCAAGAAGTTTTGCTCCTTCTTTGGTTAGAGAGCCAGCATCATCACCTGCGCATAAAACTTTAGGTAATAGATGCTCTAAGGTGTAAGGCATTTTCTCTTCAAATAAGATCTTATTGAACTGCTCTAAATACTTTTTGTTGTAGTCATGAGTATTTGAGTCAATAGGGAACATTCCAGATGCGTCGCCAACACCTAAAACTTTCTGACCAGTTAACTTCCAGTGAACATAACCTGCTAAAGTTGTGAAGAAATCAACTGAGGTTACGTGCTTTTCTTTATTTAAAATGCACTGATAGAGGTGAGAAATACTCCATCTTTCAGGAATATTAAACTGGAATAATTCAGTTAGCTTTTCAGCAGCTTCAGTGGTATTAGCATTTCTCCAAGTTCTAAATTGAGCTAGATGGTTACCATTTTTATCAAAAGCCATATAGCCGTGCATCATAGCAGAGAATCCGATTGATGCTAATTTCTTGATTTGTACACCATACTGATTTTGAACATCTTTTTGCAGATCCTGATAGCAGTCTTGTAATCCAGACCAAATATCATCTAAATGGTAAGTCCACAGACCATCTTCAAGTCTGTTTTCCCATTCATGAGCACCTTGTGCAATTGGTTTGAAGGTATCTGGCTCAATTAAAACAGCCTTAATTCTAGTTGAACCGAATTCAATACCAAGGATTGACTTACCTTCAGCAATAATATTCTTAATCTCAGACATTCTGTCACCTTATGTGTAAAACAAATGATATGTTCTAAGTATATATTACAAACGTTTGCGTAATTGTTATAAAGCTCACTATTTTGAGATTTGTTTAAAAATATTTATTTTAATAAAATCAATATGATAACCAAATATGTTGATATGTGTTAAGTTTTTTGAAAAATCTTTACGAAAAAATCCGTGTTACAAACGCTTAGATCTAAAAAAAGCATTGAAGATAAATCTCCAGCCAGAAAAGATATCAGGCTGTTTATGTTAGCTCCCTAAGAATAATTAAGTGTTACTAATGCTTTTATCTACAAAGTTTCTTAAAATGCTAGATGTAAAGTAAAAAGATTAAATACACAGGAAAGTAAAATGAGATATCTTGTAATATCAGATATTCATGGTGGTGCTAGAGAGCTTGAAAAGACCTTATGCTATTTTGAGAAATTTGAATGTGACTACATTGTCCTCTTAGGTGATCTTTTAAATCATGGACCAAGAAATTCGGTACCTAAAAGCTATGATCCTATGAGAGTAGGGGAGCTTTTAAACTCTTATAAACAGAACTTAATCTCAATCCGTGGCAATTGTGACAGTGAAGTCGATTCAATGGTTCTTGATTTTCCATGCAATGCCCCATACGGCTATATTAACCTTAAACTCAAAGATAAATATCAGAAGCTCTTTTTAACACACGGTCACCTGTATGACATTGACTCTGAAAAAGTAATTAAAAAGTTAGCTCTTGAAAAAGGTGACATAGTCTTATCAGGACATACCCATGTTTCAGGTATCTTTAAAAAAGACAGTGGCATAATCAATATCAATCCAGGTTCAATTACCATCCCTAAAGGTGGTACTAAGGCAGGATTTGCTGTTATTGAAGAAGAAAAAATAGATCTTTACGATCTTGAAGGCGAAGTAATTGCTACCTACAAGTTTTAAAGTGAATTTTGGAGAAAGAAATGTTAGCTACATCAATTGATCTTGTAACAAAATACGACTATTTATCAGAAAAATTTAAAAAGGCATACCATTGGCTTGCAACAAACGACACTGCCAAAATGGAAGATGGCAGATACGACATTTGTGATGGTGTGTTTGCGATGGTTCAAAGATATGAAACGGTAGATTTTAACGAGGCAAGATTTGAATCTCATAAAGACTATTTTGACATTCAGTACATAGCAGAAGGTTTTGAAAGCTTTGGTATGGGCTTAGTCAAAGATTGTGAGTTAAATGAAAGTGTTAAAGAAAAAGACGTTTATTTCTATGACACTCCAAAGTTTTACACTCAGGTAAATTTAAAAGCTGGTGATTTAGTTGTAGTTCCACCTGAGGAAGTTCATCAGCCAAGAGCTTGCTATAACGGACAGAAAATGACCGTAACTAAAGTTGTTATTAAAGTTAAGGTATAAAGTGCATAGCAAAGCCTTCGTGATTGAATTTGTGAAATTTTTTTTGAAAAAAGATCAAAAATAATTTGACAAGGAATAAAAAAAGC
>HF987898.1 GCA_000431835.1 Succinatimonas sp. CAG:777 | reverse complement strand
TCCGTTCCGCCACTTATCTTTAAAGACCCGAACTTGTATTCGGGTTTTTTCGTTTTTACAGCATCAATTTATGTTCAAGTTTCTTTTCTCTTTTCTAATAGGAATTTGTCTTCTCTGTAATTCATGTTCTGTTCAGACATTATCTGATGAACAACTTTACGCTGATGCTGTACGTAATACTCATCTTTTTTCTAAATCTAATATTCATGATCTCGTAACCTTAAATAAGGATGATAATCTAGTTACTTATATTGGAGACTTGGTTCTTATGGCTACGTTTCATAATGTTCCAAGGTTCTATCCTATCGATCATGATATTGAACTTTCTATTGATGTTTTGTGGCTCGTAAGCTATAAAGAATTAGAAGCAAAGCTGTCTAATCCTGTTAACTGTTCTAATAAACGAATTATCCAAATTTTAGGAGAAAGAATAGACTCTAATTATTCTCATTTGAGCCTAGTTCTAGTTGATCCTCACAAGTTATTAAGACCTGCTTATGTGCAAGATCCTTTCATAAATAAAATGTCATTGTCTTTAACAACTTCTGATAAGAATTTTGAAAACTGGTTTTATCAAATGAAAGCAGGTAAAGATTATCCTTGGACAGCTTTAGGTTATACCTATGATTGGGGTAATTCACGAGATGTTTATGGATTGTCAGAATTTATCCTAAGAAAAGGAAGTACTTATCACGCTGTTGATACCATAACTATAGATAAGTTCATATCATCAGGCTGTAAGGTTAAATATTAGCTCTTCGATTTTGTAGATTTTGTTATTAGTGATAAAATCAAGAGTATTCTATTAATCCAACATAAATAACAAAAATTACCATAACAATAAATTGAATATTAATAGGTAAGATCCCTTAAGGTGAACTTCCTTGAGGTTATTTAACTATATGGAGATTGTTCTATGCCTATTAACATACCTAATGACTTACCTGCCAAGGCTGTTTTAAATTCAGAACAAGTTTTCGTAATGACAGAGGAAAGATCCTGTCATCAGGACATTCGTCCTTTAAATTTACTCTTTCTAAATTTGATGCCAAAGAAGATAAACACTGAAATTCAGTATATGAGAAAGCTATCTAATACTCCTTTACAGGTTAATATCACTTTACTAAGGGTAGACGATCATATTTCTAAGAATACACCTCAATCTCATATGGATAACTTTTATAAAGAATTTGAGGATATAAAAGATCATAGATTCGATGGCATGATTGTAACAGGTGCTGCTTTAGATCAGACTGAATTTAAAGATGTAACCTATTGGGAAAAATTAGAAAAGATTTTACTCTGGAGTAGCAAGAACGTAACCTCAACTCTATTCTCTTGTTGGGGAGTTGCTGCTGCTCTAAAAGTTTTCTACGGAATTGATATTATTTTTAGAGAAGACAAACTTTCAGGTATTTACAATATCAGGCTATCTGATGAAGTTGACACATTAACACGTGGCTTTGATGACGTCTTCCATGCTCCAATCTCTAGATATTGTGATTTTCCATTAGATATCATCAAAAAGAAAACAGATATTAAGGCATTAGCTTCAAGTGACGAAATTGGTCTATATCTGGGTGTTTCTAATGATGGTCGTCAGGTCTATGTATCAGGACATCCTGAGTATGATGTAGATACATTACTTCAAGAGTTTACTCGTGATACAGATGCAGGTAAAAATCCTAAAATCCCTGTAAATTATTTTCCTGATAATGATCCTCTCAAAGCTCCAAAGTGTACTTGGAGAGGTCATGCTAGTTTGTTGTTCTGCAACTGGATCAACTATTATGTTTATCAGGAAACTCCTTATGACTTGTCAGTAAAGCCATAATTGAAATAAAGCTAATAAGTTCAGGCTTATTAGTTTTATCTTATCGTGACAAGCAAAATTGATTTACGGTTCATTTACGGCAATTGACCATCTTTTAATAATACCGTTGCTTACTCATCAAAACTTAAAAGAGTTGTCTTAAATTTGCAGTTTTTAATGTACAATAATTGCGCTAAAAGTGAGATAAGGGTGAAAAAGTGACAGGTTATAAAACTGCAAAGTTCAAAATTTCAGGCGGAAAGGCACTAGACGGTGAAGTAAAAATTTCTGGTGCAAAAAATGCTGCTCTTCCAATTTTATTATCAACAATTCTGACCGATGAAAAGGTATGTTTAAAAAATGTACCTGACTTGGCTGATGTAAAAACAAGTTTCAAACTACTTCAAGATCTTGGTAAAAAGTGTGAATACAACCAAGATACTGGAGAAGCAGTTATTGAAAATGGTGTTACTAACCATGTAGCTTCATACGAATTAGTAAAGACCATGAGAGCCTCTATCATGGCGTTAGGTCCTCTTGTAGCCTATGCTGGCTCTGCAGAGGTATCTTTACCTGGAGGATGTGCCATCGGTGCTAGACCTGTAGATCTGCATATTAAAGGTCTGCAAGAAATGGGAGCTCAAATTAAGCTTGATGATGGTTATATCAAAGCTACAGCTATAGGCTCAGGTCGTCTTCATGGTGGCAATATCATTATGGATAAAGTCTCAGTAACAGGTACTGAGAACCTAATGATGGCTGCAACATTAGCTGATGGTGTAACTATTATTGAAAACGCAGCTTTAGAACCAGAAGTTGTAGATTTAGCTGATTGTCTTAATAAGATGGGCGCTAAAGTTAAAGGCGCAGGTACTAAGAGAATCGAAATTGAAGGTGTTAAAAAGTTACATGGTTGTGAGCACAGTGTGGTTGCTGACAGAATTGAGGCTGGTACCTACTTAATTGCAGGTATAGCAACTCATGGTATTGTGACTTGTCTGAATACTTTACCTTCAACTTTAGAAGCTGTACTGCAGAAATTACGTCAGGCCAATGCAATCATTACTGTAGATGGAACTTCTATTACAGCTGATATGAGAAATCGTCAGATTAAGCCTGTAGACGTAGTGACAGCACCTCATCCAGGATTCCCTACTGACATGCAGGCTCAGATAACTGTTTTAAATGCACTAGCTGATGGTGTAAGTTCTGTAACTGAGACTATTTTTGAAAATAGATTTATGCATATTGCTGAGTTAATCCGTATGGGCGCTCACCTTGAAATTAAGGGAAATACCGTAATTTGTGAAGGCGTGCCTGCTCTTAAAGGAGCTCAAGTGATGTCTTCTGATTTAAGAGCTTCAGCTTCATTAGTGATTGCAGGTCTTGCTGCTGAAGGTACCACCATAGTTGATAGAATCTACCACATGGATAGAGGATACGAGCACATCGAAACTAAAGTTGGCAAACTTGGCGGTGTGATAGAAAGAATTTACTAGAATGTTTGATTTAACCCCTTACAACACATTTGGATTGGCTGTGCAGTCAAAAGACGGCGTAGTCATTAGCAGTCTTGCAGATTTAAAGAGAGTTCAAGCTGATAATGTCCTGATACTAGGGCATGGTTCAGATGTGCTTTTTACTGATGATTACAATGGCACTGTTTTAATCAATCAGATAAAAAGTCTTTCTGTTGAAAAAGATGGTGATAAATTTATCGTTAAAGCTGGAGCTGGTATTGTCCTTGATTCTCTAATTGACAGTCTTATCTCTCAGAATATCTTTGGTCTTGAAAACCTGTCTTCAATCCCAGGAACTGTTGGTGCTGCTCCAATTCAGAATGTAGGGGCTTATGGTGTTGAAATTGGCGATGTGATTAAAGAAGTTGTAACTTATGATTTACAGCGCCATATTACACAAACATTCTCAAAAGAAGAATGTGAATTTGCTTATCGATCATCATACTTTAAAACACATAAAAGCAGACCTTTAGTGATTACTCAGGTTGTGTTTGAATTAAGTTCTAAATTCTCTCCAAAATTAGTTTATAAAGGCTTATCAGGAGAGTCTTTTACAACAGCTTTAGAATTAAGAAACAAGATAGTAGGTTTGCGCAAAGAGAAATTACCAGATCCTAGTCTAGTTGGTAATGCAGGCAGCTTCTTTAAAAATCCTATTGTTGATAAGTCTGAAGTTGATGCTTTACGTCAAAAGTATGAGTCTATTCCTGTATATGACGCAGGTGATGGTTTATATAAACTAGCTGCAGGTTGGTTAATCGAAAAGGCAGGATGCAAAGGTATTACTCACGGCAACGTAGGTACTTGGGAAAAACAGTCTTTGGTGATTGTAAATAGGGGTAATGCTAAACCTCACGAAGTTGTTGCCCTAGCAAAATACATCATGGCTGAAGTTTTAAATAAATTTAATATCAAACTAGAACCTGAGGTAAGAACATACGGTTCAAAAGGAGAAATTTCTTGGGACACTCTGTAGGCTTTTTAAAACTAGTCAAACTTTTAAACTCTGCTAATGATCTTTCATTGAAAAAAGAAGTTATTAAAACTGCTTTAGATGTGTCCGATGCAGAGCTGCGAGAGCTGTCTGAGAAATTAGCTTCTTTAGGTATCAATCTGCAAGATTATGATGACTCATTGTCATTATCTAACAAAGTTGATCTGTTAGATGATAGCTCTATTTTCAAAAGAGTAAGTGGAGCTGGCAGAATTGAAATTTTAGAATCTGTCGATTCTACTAACACTTATATGCTAAAAAACTCAAAATTTCTAGCATCAGGTGATACTGTAATTGCTGAATGCCAAGAGGCAGGACGTGGTCGTCGGGGAGGTCGTTGGCACTCTACTTTTGGCAAACAACTTACCATGTCTTTATGCTATATCTTTGATGATTTTAATAAATTAGAAGGTTTATCTGTAGGTATCGGTGTTGCAGTAGCTCAGGCTGTAGAGCGTTTTGGTTTTGAAGATATTCTTTTGAAATGGCCAAATGATATTTATAAAGATCTTAAAAAATTTGGCGGCATTCTGATTGAAACTGTACCTCATAAAAATAAGATCAAAGCAATTATTGGTGTAGGACTTAATGTCTATGCTGATGAGTTTTCAAACATTGACAAGGACTATACCTCTATCTTTGAGACTCAGCCTGAAGGCTTTAAGAGAAATGATTTAGCTGTTCAACTAATCAATAACATCAAAAAAGTTTGTCATGAATTCAATGATAATAATAAAAAAATGATCATTGAATCCTTTAAAGCCAGAGATGAACTTTTAGGAAGAAACATTAGAGTCGAGAATGAACAGGGCATCTTTGAAGGTAGAGCTGCAGGTGTTGATCCTCATGGCTCTTTACTCTTAACTTCTGAAGATAACGTGATTTCTATACGTTCTGGTCATATTACCTACATACAGTAATAGGTTTGCAAAAACCCTTAGTAGCTCAGATGCCTGAGCTACTAATTTATAATCCTAAATTGTCTATACCATAGTCAAAATCTAGATGTTAAGTTTTACTTTAAAAGTAAACTAATCAATGTTGCTATTTACGCAAATAGATCTCTTCTATATGGTGATCAGGTCCTTTCTTTAAGATTAAGTTTGCTCTGTTTCTGCAAGGTAAGATGTTCTCCATTAAGTTTACATGGTTAACAGCTTCCCAAATGAGTTTGGCAATGCTAGCTGCATTGACATCTGATAAATGAGCATACTTGTTAAAGTAGCAATTAGGATCTGAGAAAGCTTTGTCTTTCAACTTGATAAATCTGTCTATATACCATTTCATCAGATGCTTTTCGTCAGCATCAACATAGATGGAATAGTCGATATAGTCAGAAATAAAAGCTTTCTTTCTGTATTCAGGGTATTCAGTACCATCCTGTAGTACGTTTACACCTTCTAAAATTAATACATTAGGTCTGTCCACAACAGTAAATTCGTTAGGAACAATGTCATAAGTTAGGTGCGAATATACTGGTACCTTAAGATTTGGTTTGCCTTCTTTTACATCTAATAGGAAGTTAATTAGCCTTTTAACATCATATGATGCAGGGAAACCTTTCTTACCTAAGAGCATATGATCTTCAAGATACTTATTAGGATATAAGAATCCATCAGTGGTGATCATTGCAACTTTAGGTTTACATGGCCAATCTTTAATAAGTTCACTTAATAGTTTTGCAGTAGTAGTCTTACCGACAGATACTGATCCTGAGATAGAGATGATAAAAGGAACAGAATCCATAGGCGAGCCTAAGAACTTTTGTATTACAGCCAAACGATCGTGGCGACTGATGTAATACATCCTAAGGAGGCTTGATAGCGGTAGGTAAATGCTTTTTACTTCGTCTAAAGATAATTTATCATTAAAAGCTAGAAATCTGTCAAGATCGGCTTCAGTGAGGGTAAGCTTTTCAGATGAGTGCTTAAAAGAAGCCCAAGTTTGTGGGTCAAACTTTACAAAAGGAGAAGCGATATCTTCGTTTATCATGATAATTGAGCCAAAATAAAAACATACTGATTTTAACATGCAAAGATGATGGATGGTAAAAAAGCTGAAGTTTTAACAACAATTTTTTTAGAAAAACCGAAAAAAGAAAAAAAATTGCAACCAGAAAAAGTAGAATTTTGAAAGATATAAGGAAAAGGTGATGTTAAGACCAAAAAAATGACTGCGTATAAACGGCTAATATAAGCGATTTAAAAAAAAGTTAAAAAAAATATTAAATTTTTTCTTGCATTATCAATTAAGTTTTATTATTATTATCCCCGCTGTCACAAGACAGTGACGTAGTTGGTCCGGAGACGGGCTAATTATGGAGGGGTTCCCGAGTGGCCAAAGGGATCAGACTGTAAATCTGCCGGCTCTGCCTTCGAAGGTTCGAATCCTTCCCCCTCCACCACTTCCCAAATATTTTCTCCGGTAAAATTACAAATTCCATTGCGGGCATCGTATAATGGTTATTACCCAAGCCTTCCAAGCTTGAGATACGGGTTCGATTCCCGCTGCCCGCTCCAGTTTTGATTCATCAACGCTGTGAGCATCAACATACTGTTCACATAGGATTGAAAAATGGCAAAAGAGAAGTTTGTCCGTGGCAAGGTTCACGTAAACGTTGGTACCATTGGTCACGTTGACCACGGTAAAACA
>HF987897.1 GCA_000431835.1 Succinatimonas sp. CAG:777 | reverse complement strand
AAAGTTGCTATGGTATCTAAGGTAAGAGATTTACCAAAACGACGTGGACGGGAGATAAAAACTCTTTCAAGCTTTATAAGGTCTCTAATGTACTGTGTTTTATCTACATAAATGTAATTATTTAGATAAAAGTTTATAAATGAGCCTGTTGAGCTGATATCTTTCATATGTATTATCTCCAAACCTACTTTGAAGATTATAGCCTGAAAAGGTATATCTTTGACTTTATTAGTGGCAATTTATGCAAATATTGAAGACTTTAATGCGGATTTTCAGAAATTTCAGATGACAGATTAGATTACTTATTTTGAGCCTTATTAATAGCCTTTAAAGAACGCTCATTGAAGATAGTGTTCTCCATAGACTCCAACATCTGATTTTTAGGTTCAGGCATATCCTGATAGATAAGAGTAAAGAGGAGAGCTCCTGCCATCATAAAGATGCAGACAGCCATGAGCACGCCTTGAGAGTGGATGAAGCGGTTAAAGAAATAGATACCTAACATTAAGGCAGTGATCTGCACAATAAAGATTAGAGTTAAACAGAATTCACGACCTTTTACAGGTAACAGCTCAGGTAAAATTAAGAATAAGAAAGTGCACAAAAAGATCACTGATGATAAGCAGAAGATCAGAAGACATACTGACATTAAAACAGGACCTACCATAGCACTGCCTGTAAAGTACAAAAAGTAAATACCAAAGAGCATTACTTCATTGATAGTACATGAGATTAACAGAATTCTTCTGTGACCAATCTTATCTGCCATGAGGCAAGTTACAGCACATCCTATAAATACCGCAAAGAGGATAGACTTTAGCATTAAGAAGTTGATTTCATACTTCTCATTTGGAGTCAAAATGCCCAAAGCAGCTTTAAAGTATTTTACAATCTCTAAAGACATATACGGAATAATGGCAAAGCCAGAGAGATTAGCAACAATCACAATGAATAAGAAGAACCAGACGATTGCTCTGAAGACAGAGTTTCTAAAGAACATTGTAATGCCTCTGTCATCGCCTAATACACACTCATTGATAGCAGCTAACTCACGAGCAGCCTCTGAGGTTGAATTTCGAAGTCTGATAAGCTCAGTTAAAGCCTTATCACTTGAATCTGTTAAAGCCAGCCAGCGTGGGCTCTCTGGCAGTCTTAAATAAGAGACAATCACTACAGGCAAAGCTGCTACTAAAAGACATACCACCACTAAAATATCGTTTCGTGGAATGATGTCTTTTAAAAGAACGGAGATTAAAAAGCCTAATACAACAAAAGTAGGTATTAAAAGGCAGCAAGTGCCACGCTTTTCTTTTGAAGAGAGCTCAGTGATGTAACAGATAGCTGAGATTAGATATACGCCACTTGAAACACCCACTACGAATTCGGTGATAAACAGAGTACTGAAGGTTGGAGCTAGAATTGCAGTACACTGGCCTATCACACCAAAAGAGAAACTGCCTATTACAGACTGAACACGACCGGTGTCATAAACCAGTCTTCCGCCTAAAAAGACACCGACAAAAGAGCCTAACATAAAGGTGTTGACCATGCTGTCGATATCGTAGATCTCGAGCATAAAGATATTAATAAGTCTAACCTTACTTGAGAGCATAGCTCCTAAGTTAAAGCCAAATACTGTAGCCATACAAGCTGCAAGTAATATGTAAAAATAGACTGATTGATAACTATGAGCTATCTTTTTTATCTTGGTCATTGAAATGTCAGGATGGTAAATTTACTGCGGTAATTGTAGTTTGTTTCTAAAAAAAATGCGACAACTTCCACAATTTTTCTGAAAAAATTTTTTTCATGGTTTTACGATTTTAATGAAGTTATTTTGTGTACAAAATTTAGTAATAAAAGTCTAAAAAGCACATTTTAGCTACTTTGCTGTTAACAATGGATATTTACGTATTGTAACTTTCAGAAAATATTTGCAGGCATCTACTTTTTACAAGTCACTTTTATGATCATATCAAAAAATAAAGCTCTTCCCTGTAAGTTGACTTTAACTTGATGTAATGTCACGCGCATAGAACTAAATATCACCATTAAATAACAACATGGAAAGAACTACTATGATGTTTGTAATGATAAAAAGATCCTGTTTAAGACTTTTCGTTCTTCTGCTTTCTCTTTACCTGCTCAGTGCACAAAACGTAGTTAATGCTTTAACTTTCAAAGCAGATGGTTTTTCAGTTACTACAATTGATGACACTACCTTTGCTCGCATGAAAGGTAAGACCTATAAAGATAACTGTACTGTGCCCTTATCAGAGCTAAGACACGTAAAAGTGCTTTATAAAAACAAAGCTAAGCAGACCTTAAAAGGCGAAATTGTCTGCAACAAGCATATTGCTGATGATGTAGCAGAAATCTTCTATGAATTATATAAAGCAAATTATCCTATTGAAAGAATTAGACTTATGGATGATTACAATGCTGATGATGAAACTGCAATGAGAAATAACAATACATCATCATTTAACTTTAGATTCATCTCTCACTCTACAAAGGTATCAAAGCACGGTTTAGGTTTAGCAGTTGATCTTAATACACTTTACAATCCATTTGTTTTAACTGTTGATGGTAAGTTACATGTAGAGCCTGCAACTGCACTAAAGTATGTAGATAGAAGCAAAAACTTTGATTATAAGATTGATGAGAACGATCTTGCCTACAAGCTCTTTATACAGCACGGATTTGAATGGGGTGGTCACTGGAAGGCTCGTAAAGATTATCAGCACTTTGAATTGCCTGATGATAAAGTAAAAGAACTTTACCCTAATAACAAATAACCAAATCAAAACTAAGATAAAGCACCTTAGTTTGTAAATAAAAGCCACTGAACTCTTGCCTTTTTAAAGTTCAGTAGCTTTATTGATGATAAGAGCTAAAACTTAGTTTCAGTATGTTTTTACTGCTGAGCTTTTAGCTCTGCCCTTGCCTTTTCAATATCAGCAGGATTGATGTTTACAGATTCTTTTCTCTGAGCCTCAATCAATTCACACTTTTTCACATCTTCCATACCTTTTTCAGCAGACACTTCATGGATGCTAGAGCCACCTACAAATACGCCAAATTTGATGTTCTGTCGCACAAAGTAATTCTTATTAGCTTCAGTGTTAATTAAGATCTCATTATTACCAAACTCTGATTCAGTTGAAATTACGTGTTCACCCGGCTCGATTTTTTCTACTAAGAATGAACAACGCTTTAAACGACCAACATACAAGCCATCAATCCAGATCGCTTTCTTTAAAGCAGATCCTGCAATGTGACCTGGTCTGTAAACATAAAGCTGACTCTTTGAAGAGTCATCGATTGTAAATTCTTTTGCTTTTGCGCTATCAGCATCAGCTGCTAAATCTACAGATGCACAGCCTGTAAATAACCAGGCAACAGATAGACATAGTAGGAGTAAATGTTTTTTCATAGTGTTTATCTATTACTATAAATGGAGGGGGTATTGTACTTAAGATATGCTTCTTTAGATGTGATTGAGCTAATAATCCTGTAACATGCAGGTATTTTCAAAAAAGCAAGAAAGACTTTTTAGAAAGTGTTTACAGGATATAAAGTAAAGCTCATTGAGAATGATCCTAATAGCCCTTTTTTCTTGTATAAAAAGGTTGTGAGATTTAAAATACAGCTAGTATTTTTAATGGAGAATTACAGTGTTTTCTCAGACATGTATCAATGCCGGAGTTAGAGTTTTAAAAGAAGAAGCTCAAGCTCTTTTAGATCTTGTACCAACAATTGGTGACAGTTTTGTTAAAGCCTGTCAAATCATGATGGACACCAAAGGCAAAGTAATTTTAACTGGTGTAGGTAAATCAGGTCATGTAGCAACCAAGATTGCATCTACCTTAGCAAGTACCGGTACTCAAGCTTTCTTCGTACAGGCAGGAGAAGCTGCTCACGGTGATTTAGGTATGATTGGCAAAGATGATACTGTAATTGCTATCTCAAATTCAGGCGAAGGCTCTGAATTAAAAGTTTTAATTCCTATTCTAAAACGCCGTCAAATTCCTTTAATCGCTATTGTAGGTAATGTCGAGTCATCTTTAGGCAAAGCAGCCAATGTCACTTTATCTGCTCATGTTGAACGTGAAGCCTGCCCATTAAACTTGGCTCCAACATCTAGTTCTACAGCAGAACTTGCTATAGGCGATGCTTTAGCTGTAGCTTTAATTGAAGCTCGTGGTTTTACAGAGCGTGATTTTGCCATGAGCCACCCAGGTGGTGCTTTAGGTCGCCGTCTTCTGGTTCACTGTCAGGATGTTATGCACAAAGGTTCAGAGATCCCTGTAGTCAATGAAAGAGTAAGCCTTAAAGATGCCTTATTTGAGATGACTCAGAAGACATTAGGCTTTATCTGTATTGTTAACGACAACCATGAATTAGTTGGTGTCTATACAGATGGTGACTTAAGGCGCTCACTTGAAAAAGGAGCTACTATCAAAGATTGTATTGCTACTTTAATGAGTAAAAATGTCCGTGGTATCGTAAAGCAGGAAACATTAGCTGCTGATGCTCTTGCCATGATGCATAATCTTAAGATCAATTCTTTAGTTGTAACTGATGATAACAACCACCCAATCGGTGCATTCAACCTTCATGATTTAATGCGTGCAGGTATTATCTAATTACATAAACTTACAAAGGAACTTTTATGAGCCAAGATTTAAAGACTTTATTTACAGGAAAGGTTACTGTTGTAGGCGATGTAATGCTCGACAGCTACTGGAAAGGTCCAAGCAGCAGAATTTCCCCTGAAGCACCAGTTCCTGTTGTAAAAGTTCAGGATAAAGAAGAAAGAGCAGGTGGTGCTGCTAACGTTGCAATTAACATTGCTTCATTAGGTGCTCCTTGTAACCTTGTAGGTATCGTCGGTGAAGATAAGAATGCAGAAATCTTAGAGAAGATTGTACGTAATCATGGCATCAGCCCTGATTTTGTACTAACTGATGAGCATCCTACCATTACCAAGCTTAGAGTTTTAAGCCGTAATCAGCAGTTACTGCGTTTAGATTTTGAAGACTCATTTTCTGATCTTGATGAAAGCAAGATCTTAAAGTCTTTTGAAGACTCAATTAAAGATTCTAAAGTTGTGATCTTCTCAGACTATGGAAAAGGATCATTGTCTAGCGTCTCAAAAATGATTGAGATAGCAAATAAAAAAGGTATTACTACTTTAATCGATCCTAAAGGCACTGACTTTGAAAAGTATTCAGGTGCTACTTTATTAACACCTAATATGTCAGAGTTTGAAGCTGTAGTAGGTAAAGTAAAGAACGATGACGATCTAGAGCAAAAAGCTTTAGCTTTAATTGAAAAATGTAAGCTAAAGATGCTCTTAGTTACCCGTTCAGAAGATGGTATGTCTTTAGTAAGACCTGGTTTAAAGGCAGTACATCTTCCTACCTATGCGCGTGAAGTTTACGATGTAACAGGTGCTGGTGACACTGTAATCGGTACTCTAGGTACCTGTTTAGCAGCAGGCTTGGATATCGTTACCGCCTGTGAATATGCAAACTGTGCAGCAGGTATCGTCGTAGGTAAGATTGGAACTTCTACAGCCTCTCCTGAAGAGTTAATGAGTGCTTTAGGTAAGAGCTCTTCTAATACTGATGAAGGCATCGTCTCTGAAGAAGAACTGTGCAAGTTAGTACGCAGATTACAGAGTGAAGGTCAGACTATCGTCATGACTAATGGCTGCTTTGATATCATCCACCCTGGCCATGTAACCTACTTAAAGCAGGCTAAAGCCTTAGGAAATAAACTTATTGTAGCTGTAAACTCAGATGCTTCTGTATCGCGCTTAAAAGGACCTACTCGTCCTATTAACAGGCTTCAAGACAGAATGACTGTACTTTCAGCACTAGGCAGTGTTGACTATGTAGTTTCTTTTGATGAGGATACTCCACAGAAACTAATCTCAAGAGTATTGCCTGATATCTTAGTTAAAGGCGGTGACTACAAGGTCGAAGAGATTGCAGGACATAAAGAAGTATTAGCAAACGGCGGTAAAGTTATCATCATTCCATTTGTGGATGGTTGCTCTACTACTTCAATTGTTAAAAAGATCAAAGCTCAAAGTTAAGTATTAACAGGAATTTAAAATGGCAGAACAGTCATTTACCATAAATCCAGGTATTACCGAGATCAACTACCCTACAGCTCGTGCTCTAATTGATTCTGGACAATGTCTGTTAATTGATGTCAGAGAAAAAGAGGAATATGACAATGGTTTTATTCCTCCTGCTGTGAACCTGTCTGTAAACGACATCAATAAGGAAACAGTTTCAAAGATCGCACCTGATGTAGCTAAACCTATCATCATCTACTGCAGAACAGGCCGTAGAACCAAAGATGCCGCTAAAAAATTAGTAGCTTTAGGTTACTACTACGTACTTGATATGGGCGGTATCATGAACTGGCCATATTCAATTACATATCCTTAAAGCTGAACGCTACTGTTTATTAGCAGGTAAGATAGAGGGATGATAGCAAAAAGATTCAATGGATTTTAAAGAGTTCCACCAATCATAAATCAGCCTCAGCCATTGAATCTTTACTAAAGACAGATCGCCCAAACTCTCTCATAATGTCAGAGCTTAGTTAATTTGTCATCAGATCTGCTCACAAAAAAGTCTATATACCAACTCTAATAAAATCTAATTTTATAGTTCTCAATAAGATCGTTTAAAAAAGACCATAAAAACAGATCACATTAACATACCACATAAACAACTCTCACATACAACTCCCCTAGCATCCAGAGCTTTCAATATAAAATCACTTCAACACAGGAGAGATTATTCTGTAAAAAAGTTGCTGAAAGAAAAGTAAAGTTAAGTAAGGCATTACTCCTAAGTACTTTCCTGTTTTGGATATTCCTTAATTTCGCATGAGTGTTGCTTGGTTTTAGAGTCGTAGTTAATGCCGATTAAAAGAATGTTGTCAGTGTACTCTTTTAC